>NC_008278.1:6248278-6873106 GCF_000058485.1 Frankia alni ACN14a | reverse complement strand
CGCGCTGCACAGCCGGGACGACTCCGTCATCGACGATGACGCGGACGACCGGGAGCGGGTGCCGTTCACCCTGGTGTCCAGCGTCGACGTCGACCCGGAGCACGTCACGCGGGCCTGGCGGCTGAGCGGTGTCGCCTTCGGCGCGGAGTATGTGCGCCGCGCGGTGGTCCGCCGGATCAACGTCGGGCCGCGGGGCCGGTTCGGGCAGCGGCTGTCCATCGCCGGCGAGGAGGTGCAGGTACCGCGGTTCCCGACCTGCGTCTACTGCGGGGTCGTCAACGGCAGCCAGACCGACAATCCGCGCGGCACCACCCGGCACCGCGGCTGGTGCGCGACCCGCGGGGGCACCGCCGAGCGGTGGGAGGACCTGCTGCTGCACCACGATCTCGCCACCCAGGCGGTCCGGTTGCTGCTGCCGGTCTCCACCCTGCGGGTGTCCGAACGGCTGGTGTCGTTCACCGGCGCGCTGCTGCTCGGGCTCCGCCACGACTTCGGCGGTGACCCGCAGCACCTGCGGGTGGTCGCGGTCAGCATGCCCGACCGGCAGGGCGGCACCCGGCGCTACCTGGTCCTGCACGACATGGTGCCCGGCGGCACCGGCTACCTGGACCGCGTCGGCGATCCGGAGCGGCTGCGCGCCCTGCTGACCGCGGCGCGCACCCATCTCACCGACTGCCCGTGCCGGCTCGAGGGCCGGGCGGCCTGCCACCGCTGCCTGCTCGGCGTCGTCGAATCCCGCGACGTCGAGTACGCCGACCGGGCCGTCGCGCTCGACCTGCTCGGCCAGGTGCTCGACCACTGGGACATCGACGAGATCACCAGCGTCGCCGACATCAACATCGACCAGGTCGAACTGACCGAGATCGAGCTGCGCTTCGCCGAGCTCGTCCGCCGCTGGGTAGCCGAGCAGGCCGGCGCCGACAGCTCCGCGACGGCGCTGGCCGGGCCGGCCGGGCGCCCCGAGCTCGACCTGCGGCTGCGGCTGCTCGACGGCGGCGCCATCCGGTGGCGGATGCAGGCCCAGGTGCCGGTCGACCTGCCCGCCGGGCGCACCATCCCCGACTTCCTGTTCACCCGGCAGGACGCGCAGAGCCTGCCGATCGCCGTCTACCTCGACGGCCGGCGCTACCACGCCTCCGTCGAGCACAACCTCACCGACCGCGACGCCCGGCAACGGCGCTCCCTGCGGGCCGCCGGCTACCGGGTCTGGTCGCTGACGTGGGACGACGTCGAAGGCTTCGCACGGATGCTCGACGACCTCGGCGCGGGCGCGGACGTCGACGACAACCTGGTCGACGTCGTGACGCAGAACCGGATCCGGGAGCGGGTGGCTGACCCGCGGCTGCCGGTCGTCTGGGGGAACCCGATGACGATGCTGGTCACCTACCTGACCGATCCGGAGGCCGCGCTGTGGGCGGAGGCGGCGGTGGCGGCAGCCCTGGCCCTCGTCGCGTCGAGCACCACGTTGCCCTCGGTGCTGACCCGGGCCGGCCTGGTGAGCCACCTGGCCGCCGCGGGGCGCGGTGACCCCTCGCCGCCGGCTGCCGGTGCTGGCAGCACGCCGGGGGTCGGCGCCCCTGGCGCCCCTGGCGCGGCTGGCACCGGATCGATGGTGTGGGCGGCTCGGACCTCGCGCCGGGGCTGCCCGTTGTACGTGATGGCCGAGC
Source organism: Frankia alni ACN14a (assembly GCF_000058485.1). NCBI lineage: Bacteria > Bacillati > Actinomycetota > Actinomycetes > Frankiales > Frankiaceae > Frankia > Frankia alni. The sequence goes on along the minus strand of NC_008278.1, from coordinate 6,871,439 downwards.
GCGGCGACGTGGCCGGTACGGTCGGGCTGGTGGGCGTTCTCGACGATCGGGACGAGGTCGTCGGTGGCACCGAACATCGCGCCGCGTGGATCGACTGGCTGCGGTGGGCCAACCTCGCCCAGTTCCTGCCCCGCCCCCGCTCGGACAGTGTGGCCTCGCGGCAGTTCGCGGACTTCGTCACCGTCCGGGAAGCCGACACCTACGATCCGTCGCTGCATCCGCTGGCGGTGGCTCCCCGCAGCGAGCCCGGTCTGGCGGTGCTGCCCGCCGGTTGGGAACCGGTGCTGGACCTGGTCGACCCGACGCTGCGGCCGCTCGCGCTCGTCCTCGTTCGCGGTCGGCCGGATCTTTCCGTGCCCGAGCCTGGTTGGGAGGTCGGACCGGACAACGCGGCCTGGCAGCTCGAACTCGCCTGGCCCGACGACCGGGTGGCCGTGGTCCTGGACGCCGAGCCGGCCCGGGACGCGTGGCTGGACGCCGGCGGCTGGCTGATCGTGACATGGCAGGAAGGAACCGATCCGGGACCGGCAGCGGCCCAGATCATCGACCGGCTGGGTGGCCGGCCCAATGAAGGCAACGACCTGGAGGCGGAGGCCCGGTGACCGTCAGCGTCATCCTGTCGGACCTGTTCCAGGCGTCGTACGACGCTCTGGACGGCAGCATCAAGACCCGTGTCATGGACTTCCTGATGAAGCTCCAGCGCGCCCCCGACACACCCGGGCTCGACCTCAAACAGCCGAAGGGCGCCATCGACCGGCGGGTGCGCACAGCGCGGGTCAACGACAACTTCCGGGCCGTGCTGCTTGAGCTGCCCAAGTCGGCCGGGTTCGTCCTCGCCGCGGTCAAACCGCACGATGACGCCTACACCTTCGCCAGCCACGTCCGGTTCGGCATCAACGAGGTCACCGGCGCGCTCGAACTGACCGACACCCTGGCCCTGAGCGAGGCGACCGCGACGGCCGTGGCGCATCCCGTCCCGGCCGGCAAGCCGCCGATCCTCGGGTCGCTGCGCGAACGCGACCTGGTCCGGCTCGGAATCGACAGCACGGTCGCCGGCGACCTGCTGCGCATCGCCGACGAGGACCGCCTGCTCGACGTCGCCAGCAAGCTGCCCCGCGCCCAGGCGGACGCCGTGCTCGACCTCGCGGCCGGTCGCAGCGTCGACGAGGTCTGGGCAGACCTCGTCGGTGACGAAGCCGGCGAACCAGCCACCGCCACCGACGACGTGCTGGTCGCGCTGGAACGGCCGTTGTCGCGGCTGAGTTTCTCCAACCCTGCCAGCGAGGCGGATCTGCGGGCGGTCCTGGAAGGTTCGTTCGAGAAGTGGCGGGTGTGGCTGCATCCGCTGCAGCGCCGGATCGCCTACCGGCACGGCTACGGCGGCCCGTTCCGCGTCACCGGCGGGGCCGGCACCGGGAAGACGGTCACCGCTCTGCACCGGGCGGTGCACCTGGCGGGCGCCTACCCGAATGACAAGATCCTGTTCACGACCTTCACCCGGACGCTCGCCCAGTCGATCAAGGAGAACCTGGTCAAGCTGGCCGGGCCGGCGATCCTGCAGACCGTCGACGTGCTGACCGTCGACGGCCTGGCCCGCCGGGTGCTCGCGGCGACCGACACGGACCGCGAGAAGATCCGCAAGGTCACCGTCCTCGGTGACACCGATCAGAAGATCCGCGACCTGTGGGAACAGGCCGCCGCGAGCACCGCCAGCGCCGGGAACGCCGCCTCGACCGCCTGGTCCGTCGATTTCCTCATCGCGGAATGGTCGACCGTCGTCCTCGCCCAGGGCATCACCGACCGAGCCACCTACCTCAAGGCCACCCGGGCCGGCCGGGGCCGGCGCCTCAGCCGGATCGACCGGGCCGCCCTGTGGCAGATCTTCGAGCGGTTCGCCCTGCTCCTGGACGCGCACGAGCGGACGACCTTCACCCAGATCGCGAGCCGGGCCGCGCAGGTGCCGACCAGCGGGGTCGTGTACCGGCACGCCGTCGTCGACGAGGCGCAGGACCTGCATCCGGCCCACTGGCGGCTGCTTCGCCACGTGGTGCCGAGTGGACCGGACGACATCTTCCTGGTCGGCGACGCGCACCAGCGGATCTACGCCTACAAGGTCACCTTGTCGGCGCTCGGCATCGAGACGCGGGGACGTTCCCGCCGGTTGACGGTCAACTACCGCACCTCCCGGGAGATCCTCCGCTGGTGCATGGGCGTGATCGCGGGCATGACCGTCGACGACCTGGAGGACACGGCGGACACTCTGGCCGGTGCGCGTTCGGAGTTCACGGGACCGCCGCCGAGAACCCGCGGCTTTGTTCGGCGCGAGGACGAACTGTCCGCTCTGGCGTCGGCGGTCCAGGAGTGGATCGACGGTGGGATCTCGCCGAACGAGATCGGTGTGGTCGCGCGGACGCGGCAACTGGTCGAGGAAGCGGAGAAGGCACTGCGGGGCGCCGGGCTCGACGTGCTCGTGCTCGCCTCCGACTCACCGGACGACGCCGTGCGGCCGGGCGTGCGGCTGGTGACCATGCACCGGGTCAAGGGCCTGGAATTCCGCGCGGTAGCCCTGATCGGCTTCGAGGAGGACATCCTGCCGTTCCCCGTCAGCGACGTCGACGACGCCGAGGAACTCGAACGGCGCCTGGCCCAGGAACGATGCCTCGCCTACGTAGCCGGCTCCCGCGCCCGCGAACACCTCCGGATCACCTGGACCGGCCGCCAATCGCCCTTCCTGCCATCGGCTCCGGACAATGCGTGACGGAGAACATGTGGTGGGCTCGCCGTCGGCGACGGCCGGGTCCTCAACCTGGCTCGGCAACGGGGATGGATATAAGCCACTGATGCTTTGGGTGGTTCCGCGGCTCGCTGGGAAGCCCGACACTCAGCCAATTCATTTGCGGTGGAGGTTGCTCTCGCATCAGCGATCTTCAAGTAGTGGCCGCAGCTCGCTAAGTCCAATAATATGTCTCTTGTGGCTGTGACTGCGCTGGTGCGCTGCAATGACATCATCCGTTCGGTGCTCACCGGCGCGAGTCTACCTGCGGCCAGCCGTACCTTCGCGTATCCGCACCGAGAGTGGAGCCCACGACGTTGGTGCGTTGCATTCTTTGTCTCGGGCTCTACCCAACCCGGCGAGCTGTTGGGCATTGGTCTTGTCGACCCGGGGCGTCGGGTGACGGATTATGAACGCAAAATTGAGGTTGATGAGTTTAGACAAATAAATCCCCCGCTTCGCATCGAGGATATCCGCGAGTCCTTGCGCGGACCGCATGCCTTTCTCGACGACGACGGCCCCCTTACAGAAAATCAATCCGAGCGTCTTCAAGAAGCCGTTGTAGAGGAACGTCCCGGTCTCATTACTGTGATCGCAGAGCTGTTTAATCTTCTCGCCGAAAAGGGCCCTCCGGGTAACGCTGGAGAGATTCTTGAGATGGAGCGAGATGCCTTTGGCATAGCTCTAGACATTGCAGGTTTTAAGCGACGCGAATTGCTTTCTTCATGGCGACCGCCCGTCGATCCGCAGGTTTCAGTTCCATTTTTAAGCGGAATGTCGGGCTGGCTGATCGAGGATCAGCTGATCCAGCACGACCTGATGAATTTCGCTGATTCAATCCAAGAGCCGACACTCCATTATGGGTGGGGCATGCTACGGAGGCCGGGCCCCGAAGGAGATCATCGGCTATACGTGTACTCTGCCAATAGAACTCCTGTAGAGGAAACTCTCGGCGTCGATTTTATTTACTACCACGAGAACCATCGCTGTTTTGTTCTTGTGCAATACAAGAGAATGGAAGGCGGTGAGGATGGTGGGCAATGGATATATCGCCCCGATAATCACATTGAAAAACAGCTCGATCGGATGGCCGAGGTCGACAAAAAATGCTCGGAGGACGTCGCTGCCGATCCACGTCTTCTCGCCACTCCGTGTCTTATTAAACTCTGTACGCCAACGCCGTTCAGCCCCAGGTCGGGAGATCTTTCTCCAGGGTTCTATCTGCCGCAAAAAGATTTTAAGGAGCTCCTCGACGACGATTCAATGAAGGGTCCACGCGGAGGTCGAAGATTGGCCCTGAAGAACATTCCACGATACTTGAATAATACCATCTTCACGCAGCTTATGGCGGACGGATGGATCGGCTCACGCGGGACCGGAACTCAAATCGTTGCCGATGCGATAGAGGAGTCATTGCGTAGCGGGAGATCTACCATTGTTGCGAAGCGAGTAACTCCTGGATGAAAGCATCGGGGACAGTATCAGACTCAGGGAGTCGATGGAATTCCGATCGCATAGGTAGGAATCCCAAGCCTGCTGTAAATGTGGCGGTAGGCTCGAACGAGTGCTATAGTGGCGAAGGTGAAGAGTGACTCGGGTGTCAGCATCCCGCCCGCTAGATGAATCGCATAGACAACGGCGCGAGGGCGCTCCACGAGGTGCGCGTGATTCGGGCTTACAGCAGAGATCTTTGCCTTTAATTGGTCGACTGCGACACGATCGATGCAGAGTGTGTCGGCGGAGATCAATCCTTGGCTGAAAAGATGACTGAGAGGGGCTGACGAGTCAGCCTTCTTGACATGTATGAGTTCGCCGTCCGGGCCAAGAAGATCGCATGTTTCAAATCCGGTTGGATGCGTCGGCGAGCGAATCAAATTTTTGTCGAGAAGGACAAATCTCTCATCGGCTTCGGCGACTTTGCGATTGTAGCAACCTTCGTGAATCCGACGCCCCGTCTTGCGGTCCATAGGCCAAGGCGGGAGGCTCCAAGGGAGGCGAGCATCGAGGATATTTTCCACTTCGCGTCGAAGGAAGTCCAGGTACTCCTGCCCGTGGACTTCGTACCAGTGACCTTGCTGAAATACGTAGCGATGCGGGTCCTCGGGCGTCTCTCCAGGGAGCTCTGCCGTAACCCATAACTCGGCTGCGGTGGGCTGTCCGCAGGGCTCCATGCCATCGCGGTCGGTGCAGCCCACAATGCGACCTCGGCGAAGAGCTGCTCGGCGCCCTTCCGGATTGATCTTAGCGACTAACCCCAGAATTTGTTCAAGCTCTACTTCCTCACTTACTCGGCGATTACGCCCTAATTTGAGCTCGTATGATTGTATCTCCTCCTGCTCATCGAGATACGGACCGGGCACACTGAGGCCGACAGCACGCTGGCCCGGAGCGTCGAGAGCCTCGGCGAGGCGGCGATCCAGCCCGGGAATACGGCGGTCCTTGCGACGGAGCCGCTCCACCTTCTCGATAAATTCGAGTCCCTCGGCTGGTGGCTGCCGAAGAACATCGAGCAGCCCACGGAGGTCATCGATCAGTGCAAGCGGATCGGTGGGAAGATAGAGGCGAAGGCCGTCCGCTCCTTCAAGGGAGAACGAAACGGCTCGCTCCCGCGCATAGCTGATATTCAGGGAACTTGTCCTGCCCGCGATGCGGTTGACAATCTCGGCGAATGTCTCGACGCCGAATCCACCTACCTCCTGCCCACCAGCTACTGAACTGCGGTCAACGCGTGCCCGGCTATCGAGCGAGAGACGCGTAAGCTGGCGAATCTTCTCTGCTTCGAGTACGCGTATTGCGATTCGAAGCCCGAACCCCTGTTCAATTGCGTGCTGGCTGAGCATATGTATGCCGGTCGTGCCATAGCAGAGCGCGAACACGGGTCCGTCGAGATCTATCAGGAGTACGGCGGAGGGGTTGCTGCTGCCCGTTGCTATTTCTGCCCCAGTCAATGCGGTTAGGGACTTTGACCAGCGAGCCTGGCTTCGAGAGACGGAGGCGTGAACCAGGAGTGCCGGTTGATCATCAATGCGTAGATTGTACCTGTCGATCCGCTTATCAGGGTTTTCGTCAAGCTCGACAAGATCTGTGAGTGACTGCCCTGATTCGCGCCGAAGGAGATAGATATTGCTACGAAGCCACGGCTTATGTGCCACGCTCAACTCTCTCTCAAGGGCGGCTGTGAAGTGGTCTCTATTAGAGTCGAATATTTATTTCAGTCGACACATAGTCAAGTGTCCATTGAGGGGTGAGCGGCCGTAGGTCGCTGACCTTGGGGTTTGTGTTGAGGGGACACGTCGCGGTAGTTACTTGATCGGCGATCTTGAGCTGGAGGTCGCCGAGCTGCGACGGCGGGTGTCGATGGACAGTGCGAACTCCTCGACGCCTCCGTCAAAGGAGCCGATCGGCGCGAAGGAGAAGCGGAAGGCCGGGCGGCGGCAGGCTTCGGAGCGGGTCCGTTCGAAGGAGAAGAAGCCGGGCGGGTAGCGGGGGCGCAAGGGGTCGGGGCTGCGCCGAGAGGCGAAGCCGGACCGGTCGTTACCGACGGACCCGCCGGCCGAGTGCTCGTCGTGCCGGGCGGACCTGGCTGGCGCCGAGGTGCTCGCGGACAGGTGGGCGCAGGTCTGGTACCTGCTCGACCCGGTGCTGAAAAAGGTCGAGTGGGCGCTGCCGCGGCGGCGCTGTGGCTGCTGTCGGGAGGTCAGGGCCGGGTCGGTACCGGGGGTCCGGAACGCGGCGGTGGGCACGGTGTCCTACGGGCCGCGGTTGCACGCGGCGGCGGTGCTGCTCGCGTCCGACGCAACATGCCCGGCGAGCGGGCCGCGATGGTGGTCTGTGCGCTGCTCGGGGTGCCGGTCTCGGCCGGGTTCGTCGCCCGCGCGGACGAGCGGCTCGCCCGGGACCTCGCGGCCGCCGGGTTCGACGAGGCGATGAAGGCAGCGCTGCGCGCCGAGGCGGTGCTGTGCGGCGACGAGTCGCCGGTCAACGTGCTACGCCGGATCCTCGACGAGGCCACCGGCACGGTCCCGTCGGGCAGCCCGCACCTGCTGGTGGTCCGCACCCCGACACCCGGGCTGATGTGGTACGCGGCGATCAGCTCACACTCGTCGGAGGCGATCGAGGCCACCGGAGTACTCGCCGGCTGGCACGGCTACCTGACGCGCGATGACTACGCCGGCTGGCACCAGTACGATGACCAGCTCGCCGGGGTCCAGCTCTGCTGCCAGCACATCATCCGGTCTCCTCTGCTACCTCTGCCGCTGCAACGTGCGGCACGCCGGCCGCTGCTGGGCCTGGCAGGTGAGCTCGGCAAGGCGGACGCGGGCCTCCGCCAGCTCCCGCCGCAGCTCGGCGTTGTCGCAGGCGCAGGGGGCGGGTTGGACGGTGGGGAGCCAGGCGGGCCAGGGGCGGGCGGCGCGCTGCTCGGGCGGCACTCCGAGGATTTCGGCGAGGATGCGTTGGGTGGCGCGGTCGGGGGTGACGCCCCGGTGTTCCCAGCGCCAGACTTTCTGTCGTTCGGCGGCCATGCCGATGCCTTGGGTACGGGCGCGGGCGGCGATGAGGCGGGCGAGCTGCTGGTAGCTCCAGCCGCGGGCGGCCCGGATCTGGGCCAGGGGGTGGCGGTTCGGGTCGGGAGTAGACGGGTGAGACGGGCCGGAGATGGTCACGCCGTCACCACCACGACGGCTCTGAGGGCGGTGAGGTGGGCGAGGATGGCGGTGCGGACGCTATCGGCGGGCGAGAGATGGTCGGCGGTGGGGACGAGCACGCGGGCGCTGTCGTATTCCTTCAGGCTGCTAATGAGGATGTCGAGGCCGGGGCGCAGGAGGCTGCCGGGAATGATGCGGCGGTCGACGTAGATTTCGACGATGGCGAGGGTGTGGTCTTTGGCGTAGGCCATGAGCTCGTCATGGAACTGCTCGATCTCGGCTTCATCGGCGTGTTGGACGGCGATGTAGCCGAAGGCGGCTGACCGGGCAGTTGTCATCTGGTTACCCCATCCCGCGCGGTGGTTTGTGGCGTTTTGGGGCCGATGCCACGGCATGGCCTCTGTTCCGCGCATGGGGAAAGCTTGGGACGGGTCGAATGGCCCCGGAACGGACGTGGCGCCATATGATGGGGTTACTGTGCGTAGCTACCATGACGGAACGTCCAGGATTTGGCGGTGGCCACGGGAATGGAGAGCTGGGCGCTGGGATCGCGGGTGGCGCAGGTCCGGCGGCGCCGGTCGCTGACGCAGGCGGAGCTGGCGGAAGCGGCTGGCGTATCGGTGGATTTAGTCTGCAAACTGGAGGCAGGCTCCAAAGATGGGGTACGGCTGAGTTCGCTGCACGCTTTGGCTCGGGCCTTGGCGGTGCCGACGGCCACGTTCCTGGAGGCGCGGGAGGGTCCGGTCATGGACGCGGGAGACCTGGCGGTGCTGCCGCTGCGGCGGATGTTGGTGCCGGGTCCGGCGGCGAGCCGGGCGGAGGGGCCGAGTCTGCTGCTTGCGTCGCTACGGGGGCGGGTGCTGGCGGTGACGCGGGCCTACCACCAGGCGCGGTACCTGGAGGCGGTGCAGGCGCTGCCGGAGCTGGTCTCGGACCTCACTGCGGCGGCCGGCATGTACGCGAACGAGGAGCAGGCGACGGCCCGGCAGTATCTGGCCCAGGCTTTGATGATGACGGCCTCGGTGTTGATGCAGCTGCGGCACGAGGACTTGGCCTGCGAGGCGGTGCGGCAGGCGACCCAGGCGGCGGAGGCCGCGGGCGACCCGGTGCTGGCGGCGAGCGCGGTAGATCGCTACCGCTGGGCGTTCATCCGTCAGGGCCGGTTCGGGGATGCGGAAGACATCTGTGTGCGGGCGGCGGAAGCGATTGAGCCGTCGATTGCCTCGGCGTCGCCCACGCACCTGGCGGTCTGGGGGCGGCTGCTGAAGGGGGCATCAGCAGCGGCGGCGCGCAACAACCGCCCGGCCCGGGCCAAGGAGCTGCTGTCGATTGCCCGGGCCTCGGCGGTCCGGGTGGCGGATGAGCGCCTGGACTTCGCGCGGTACTGGGCGGCTTTCAGCCCGGTGAGCGTGGACGCGATGGCGGTGGAGAACGCTATGACGGCAGGCGACGCACCCCAGGCGCTGCGACTGGCCCAGGGGGTAGCGCGGGACGAGAACCTGCCGCTGGCAACCTGGACCCGGCACGTGCTGGCAGTGGCGGAAGCCCGGACGGCGACCCGGGACTACCCGGGGGCGATCCGGGCGGTACAGGACATCCGCCAGCTGACGCCGGAGTGGCTGAAGCACCAGAAGCTGGCCCACCACATCCTCACGGACCTGCTGGACGCGACAAGTGTGCGGCGGGCGAAGCAATCGGGGCTGGCGGAGCTGGCGAGGTTTGTCGGGGTGGAGCCGTAGGGCTACCGTCTCGCACCGAGTGGTACTTCTAGGATCGGCACCTGTGTCCATCGATGATGCTTCAGTGTCTGCCGCGGTGGTGACCGGCGCGGGTCATGGGATCGGCCTGGCGACGGCGCAGGCGCTCGCCGCCGACGGCTACAAGATCGTGGCGGTCGACCGGGACCGCGGCGCGTTGGAAGCGGCGGATCTGCCTGCGGGCTCGCTGCTTGTGGAGCACGACCTCGCCGCCGTGAACTCCGACGTCCTCGCGACGCTCCCCGAAGATGTTCGTGTCGGGGTGTTGGTGAACAACGTCGGGGTCATGGACGGCCGGTCGTTTCTGGAACTGCCGGTGGCCGATGCCGCTCGGGTGCTGCAGACGAACATCGTCGGGTCGTGGGCGGTGACCCGCGCGGTGGTGGATCACATGCTGGCCCGGAGCGTGCGCGGGTCGATCGTGTTCAATTTGTCGCTGCATGCGTCGCGGGTGCGGATGTGTCCGGACTATTCGATGAGCAAGGCGGCGCTGGCGATGTTGATGCAGGAGCTGGCGGTGGAGCTCGGTCCGGCCGGGATCCGGGTGAATGCGGTGTCGCCGGGGGCGATCGACACGGGCCAGGTTCCGACTGAGGAGGCGCAGGCCCACCGGGAGCGCAGCGCGGCGCTGGTGGCGCTGGGGCGGGTGGGTGAGCCGGAGGACGTCGCGAAGGTCATCGCCTGGTTGTGTTCAGAGCAGGCCGGTTATGTGACCGGGACGGATGTTCGGGTCGATGGCGGGTTGTTCCACTACAACTGGCTGCACCACCTGTATGGCAGCGCGGCAGCCGAACGGGACCGCACCCGGTAGCGGTGGCGTCTCACCGTCGCCGGGCGAGCAGTGGCGCCGTCCAGGCGGCGACACTGACTTCTGTCCCCTCGGGCCAGGTGACTCGGCCGTGGGGGTCCGCGCCGAGGGTCCAGATGTCGGCGGCGGCGAGCCAGTGGCGGACGCGGCGGCCTTCGGCCCGCTCGAACAGCACGGCCTTGCGGGCATTGGCGAGCTCGAGATCGCCGTGGGCGGCGGCGGCGAACACTCCGATGGCAACCGGGCCGATGGCGTCGTCCAGGTAGCCCCCGGCGGTGAAGGTGTCGGTGGCGGCGCCAAGGAGCTCGTCAACGGTCGCGAGCGGAGCCTGGCCGATGAGGGCCGTGGCGCGGGACATCTGGCACTGCGCGATGCCGGGAGGCAGGCCGAGGTCGCGGTTGAGCTGCTCGGTTTCGTCGATCTCGGCGAGGACGAGCATGGGATTGCTCCAGCACTGGGCGAGGGCCAGGTGGCGCCGGGCGAGCGCGAGCAGCAACGGTGAGTCCTGCTCCTCGGCCGTCTGCCGGGTGAGGGCGAAGTGGTGGGCCGCGCGGTCGAACGCGCCGGCGCACCACCAGATGTGGCCGAGGAGTTCGTGGAGGCGGTAGCGCAGTTCCCCGTCGCGGAGGTCCGGGTCGAAGCGCTGCGCGAGGGCGAGCGCGGCCACGTTGTCGCCGTCGCGTGATCGGGAGTGGGCCAGGGCGATGAGGGCTTCGTGGGCGAGGCGGTCGTCGTGCCCGGTGGCGAGGGTCTGGAAAGTGGCGGCGGCATCACCACCGCCACGCAGGTCGTAGGTCTCGCCGAGGTAGTACAGGGCCAGGCGCCGCAGGTTGTTCTCGATCGGCTGCGGCGAGTCGGTGCTGAACGGTGCGAGAAGGTCGATGGTGCGCTGGAGGTCGCCGATCTGGCGTTCCATCATCCCGTCGAGCAGGGTGAGCAGGCTCCGGCCGGGCTCGGTGAGCAGAGCCTCGGGTTGGTCGCGGCCGGCGTCGATAGTGGCCCAGACTCCGCGGAGCTGGACCTGCATGATGATGTACGCCAGCTCGGGGATGCTGGTCCCGAGCGTGCTGTACAGCCCGACGAGCTGCCAGAAGGCCAGGGCCTGCGTCCGGCGGTCCTGCCAGAGCGCGGAGTCGGGATCGTCGAACAGCGCGGACCAGTAGGCGACCAGGCGGCCGGCGACAGCGGCCCATTCCTCGGCGGACCACGGGTTGGCGGTGAAGGAGTCCTGCAGTCGGACGGAGGCCTGCAGCAGTTCGTGGATGGAGAAGATGTCGTCCTCGCGGTGCAGGACGAAGCTGCGGTCGAGGAAGTGTTCGACCGCGGAGGAGCGGAGCTCGGGTAGCGCGACGCGCAGCGTGCGCCGGTCGAAGACGCGCAGCAACGCGGCGGCGCGCAGCAGATCGGACTGCGGATCGTCGAGGTCCTCCATCAGGCGCATCACGATCTGGGGCAGCCCGCCGGCGAAGTCGCTGACGGCCGGTGTGTGCCCGCGGCCGAGCAGCGCCAGGTAGTGGTTGCAGGCGACGTCGAGATAGAGCGGCATGCCTTCGGACAGCCGGGCGACCTCGCGTCGTAGCGCGGCGGGAATGACCGGCTCCCCGGCGTCGTCGGCCAGGCAGTGCTCGAGGTAGTCCGCGCTGTCCTCGGCGCTGAGCATCCCGACGCGATGCTGGTCGGATGCGGGACCGTCGGTCAGTCCGGGCCACACCGTCGGCCCGCAGAACTCCAACGACGGTGAGCGGATGTCGGCGGCCCAGTCCAGCCGGCGACGGGAGGTGATGACGAACATCGACGTCGGCAGGAAGAAGGCGCTGCGGACCACGCTGTCTTCGAGATCACCGAGCCGAGCCGAACGCCGCTGGCCCGACACATGCTCGAACGTGTCGAGGAAGATCGCTATGCCGGTGCTGTGCTTGGCTTGGATGCGCATGAGGTCCCAGGCCAGCAGCAGCGGGAGGTGTAGGCGCAGCTGTTCGGTGTCCTGCTCGGTCGCGCAGGCCTCGAAGAACGGGCAGTTCTTCCGCAGATCCCGCACAACCCGTGAGTTCTGGATCTGCCGCCAGGCGAACCGTGCCGCCCGGCTGGCGCCCCCGACGACCAGGCCCGCGTTGTCGAGGACGCTCTGTGTGAATTCCGACAGCTCGCGGGCGAAACGCTGCCGCTGGGCGGCCGTCCCCAGCGACGACTGGTGCGCGATAAAGTCGGCGAGCGCGACCCCAGGATTCTGGCGCGCCCAGTACAGGGCCAGGCCGGTGTCGAACGCCGGGAAGTCCTTGAGTGGAGCGAGGCCGGCCCGCAGGTGCAGAATGTAGAGTTCGGGATCGCGGGCGGCCGGCTCGGAAAAGTCGATGCGGACGGCCTGGCGGTTCTTCCGGTCGGCGGCGAGGAATCGACGCTCCAGCTCACGGCTCAGGCTCGTCTTCCCTATCCCCCCGTCGCCGTAGAAGGCGAGGACGTTGCGACGGGCAGCGCCGAAATCCAGGGTCACGTCCGGATGCTCTGCCCGCAGTTGCCGCAACTGGTCGACCTTGCCGGCGAACGCCTCCGCCTCGGAAAGCCGGTCGGTGAATATCCGCTGCGCGGAGATGCGGGCGCCGCCGAGGCGACGTGCCCGAATCTCTTCACCGATACCCATCTGGCCGCCCCCTCACCCGGTTGCCAACCCCCGCGGTTCGCGTCGGGATCAGTCTTACCGGCCCGCACCGGTGACCGCCTCTGTTTCCGGGAAGTGCCAGGTGGGGCTGGATGTCGAGGCGCCTCGCCGCTTCGTCAACCCGGTAGCCCGTGACCGGCTGACTGGCGGCACGCCCGAGCCTGCGGCGGGCAGACCGCAGCGACTGGCATCTTCTGTGTGGTAGATCACAGTTGTTCCGTGCCGTTGGCTGCCGCCGGGTGACGTCCAGTCCCACGGACGAATGGCGGACAAATGATCAAAAGCCCTGATCGGATTGTCCCGATCAAGGCCCTGACCTGCGAGTATCTGTGGAGGTGAGGGGACTCGAACCCCTGGCCTCCTCCGTGCGAGGGAGGCGCTCTACCAGGCTGAGCTACACCCCCTGGAAGTAACTGAAGCTTACAGGACGGCGAGGACCATGTGACGACCACCCCCGGTCGGAGTGCCTCGCCGTCCATCTGCCGGTCCGGAGCGCGGGTCAGCCGATCGGGACCGTGCGGTCGCTGTGGGCCTCGGAACGGGCCTCGCTGCCGGACTCGGAGCGCGCCTTGGAGCGGGCGGCGGGGAGGGCCACCTCGGTGAAGTCCGCTCGGCGGCCGGGGTGCTCCGCGGCGCCAATCGGGACAGCCGCGGCTGCCGGGACAGCCGCGCCCGCCGGGACAGTGGTGCCGGCCCGGAGCGGGGCGCCTGGACGCCGCGCCGGGGAGCCTGTGCGGGCGGGCGTCGCGCCGGGGCCGACGGGACGATCGGGGCTGGCCCAGCCGCGATGGTCGCGAATGCCGGGGGCCTGCTGTGCCCCGGAGCCGAGGAGGGTCGCGAGGAGGTGGTCGAACAGGTAAGCGGCGGCGGTCGGTCGCAGCAGGCCCGCCTCGTGGCGGGACCAGCCCCAGGCGCGGGCGCCGTCGACGACGAGTTCCTGGTCCGGCCCGGCGCCGCCGGGGAAGGCCAGCCGCGCGTCGGCGGGCGGCGGTGAACCGTCGAGGGGACGGTGGGCCCACAGTTGCAGGGCCTCCTCGGGGCACCATCCCTCATCGCGGACGGCTACCTGCCACGCCGCCCGACCGGGCCGGTACACGGCGAGCCGGACGGACGTGCCCCGGCAACGGAAGTGCAGGCCGACTCCGTCCGGGTGGACGCCTCGTATCTCGACCGGTACCGCGGAGCTGCCCGGGCAGACGAGGTATCCCTCGTCCCGCAGACGGGCCATCCACGCCTCGAAGGACACGGCGGATGCTGCCTTCCTGATCGATACGCACGTCGGGGGACTCCCACCGGAGGATCGGCGAGCTGCCGGCCGGACCTGGGCCGGGACATCGCGCGCGGCAGGCCACCGTTGAGCCGATCCGAAGACTGATCGGTCGACGTCGCCTGCAGTGCGTCGCGGATCCTTGGGGACCTCGGCGAACGCCGGATGCCCGCGTTCGGTGGGAGATGGCGGAGCGGTGCCTCTCGCCATCTCGACCGGAGGTGGCGGTCAGGGGCGCGGCCGGCTCGTTGCGGGGCCGGTGACCGGGACGGCGGACGATCAGCGGGAATCGGCCCGCCGGTCAGAATGGTCCTGCGCCCAGGTTCGATGCACCGAACTCCGAGGCCCCTCGCACCCGGGCCGGCCCTGAAACTAGCGGGCCGACCGGCTCGTCACGCTGGCGGCGAGCCTTAGTGGGCGCGAGGGCTGGGACAACACGGACAGCTCCCGGGACGACAGACCACTCGCCACGCCCAGTGAGGGGCGGCGCTGTGCTGCAAACGGAGCGTCACCTCTCCATTATGCATGGGGGCCGATTCGGGCGCCGGCTCGCGGACACCCGGTGGGCGGTTCGGGGCTGACCGGGACGAGGCCGGGCGGGGTGCTCGGGCGGCCGTGCCGGGCGTCTCCCGGCGGTCCTCCCGTAACGGTTCCGGTGGGGCATCCCGTCGGCCCGGCGGTTTCCGGACCCGGCGGCGAGGACTCCGCGGCCGTGCCCGTCCGCGCAGTTCCGGCGGGTGCCGTGGCCCCCGCCGGCCGACGCTCGGTCGACTGCCCGCCGGCGGGCGGTCAGCGGTCGGCGCCCGGCGGGCCGGCTGCGGCAGGGGGCCAGGGCGGACCGGGCCTCGTCGCCGACCGTGTTGGAGCAGGTACGGCCGATCGTGCGGCCGTCTCGCGGGCGGGGACCCCCATGCCAGCCTGGCAAGGCGGCTGGCGTTTGGCACCGGGTCGGGGATCACCTCGCTCGGTGGGAGGAGCGCCGATCGGCGCTGGGGGTCCGACCGGGGGATACCGGGTTGGTGGCGCCGCCCCGCGGGCGTCGGACTCGGTGGGGCCCGATCGGGTGGTGCGGATGTGGCCCAGGGACGGATCGAACCTGGCCTTCCCGGGAATCACGACGACACAGACGTCCAGTCCGATCGGGGGACGGTGAGAGCGCCGTGATCTTCAACACTCGTGTGGACGCGGGCCGGCAGCTCGGCGACCGGCTGGCCCACCTGCGTGGCCAGGACGTCGTCGTCGTGGGGCTGCCCCGCGGCGGGGTCCCCGTCGGGTATGAGGTGGCGCGGGCCCTGGCCGCGCCACTGGACGTGGTCCTCGTCCGCAAGATCGGTGTTCCGTTCCAGCCCGAGCTCGCCATGGGCGCGATCGCCGAGGGCGGGGTGCGGGTCGTCAACGAGGAAACCCGGCGGCTGGCCGACGTCGGTCCGGAAGCGTTCGCCGAGGTCGAGGCGCGGGAGGCCGCCGAGCTGGAGCGGCGCGCCCGGCGCTTCCGGGACGGTCGGCCGCGGATACCCCTCGCCGGTCGCACCGTGGTCATCGTCGACGACGGGATCGCGACCGGTTCGACGGCGCTGGCCGCCTGCCAGGTCGTCCGGGCCCAGGGGGCGCAGCGGGTCGTGCTCGCCACCCCTGTCGCCGCCCGTGACCGCGTCGACTGGCTGCGCCGGCAGGCCGACGAGGTGATCTGCGTCCAGGAGCCGGCGAGCTTCTTCGGGATCGGCGAGTTCTACGCCGACTTCGATCAGACACCGGACGAGGAGGTCACCGATCTGCTGCGCCGGGCCGCCACCCGCAGGTTGGAGGGTGCGGCCGGGCCTCGCGCCACCGAGTCGGCGGAGCCCGTCCGCGAGGAGCCAGCCTGCACGGAGGGTGTCCGCGAGGAGCCCGCCCGCGAGGAGGGTGCCCGCTCGGCGGGTGTCCAGGCGGAGGGCGCCGGTTCGGTGGCCGCCCGTTCGGAGGGTGTCGGTTCGGTGGCGGGAGGCCCGGTGGCTGCCCGTGCTGAGGCTGACGGTTCGGTGGCTGCCCGTTCGGTGGCTGCCCGTTCGGCGGCTGCCCGTTCGGAGGGTGCCAGCGACGGTGGGGGCCCCGGGGCGGGCCGGGTCGTGGAGGTGTCGATTCCCGCCGATCTGGTGCGGCTCGCCGGCCGGCTGAGCGTGCCCCCCCGGCCGGGCGGGGTGGTCGTCTTCGCGCACGGCAGCGGCAGCAGCCGCAGCAGCCCGCGCAACCGCTTCGTCGCCGACACCCTGGCGTCCGCGGGGCTGGCCACGCTGCTGTTCGATCTGCTGACCCCGGACGAGGAGCACGACGTCGGGAACGTGTTCGACATCGTCCTGCTCGCCCGGCGCCTGCTTGCCGCGACCGCGTGGCTGCGGGAGGTGCCCGCGACCGCCGCCCTCCCGCTGGGCTACTTCGGCGCGAGCACCGGCGCCGCGGCGGCTCTGTCGGCCGCGGCCCTGGCCAAGGCCGCCGGGCACCCGGCCCTCGACATCGCCGCCGTCGTCTCCCGGGGCGGGCGGCCGGACCTGGCCTGGGATGCGCTGCCGGCCGTGCGGGCGCCGACCCTGCTCGTCGTCGGCGGGCTCGACGGGCAGGTCCTCGAACTGAACCGGCGGGCGCGGGAGCGGCTCACCGGCTGCGTGAGTCGCCTGGAGATCGTGCCGGGCGCGACGCATCTCTTCGGCGAGCCGGGTGCGCTGGAGCGGGTGGCCGCGCTCGCCCGGGACTGGTTCGTCGACCACCTCACCCTGCTGGGGCATGCACACCGGGCCTGACCTGTCTCGTTCGTCAAGCATCTGTGCGTAATCGGGTGCGTGCTCCTCGAAATGGGGGAACGACGTCAGGGGGAGCGCATGGCCCACCCGGGCGGGGCGCCGGGCGAGAGGGGCAGGCATGGCCTACATAGGTTCGGTGGTCAGCGGGCCGCCGGTGACCGTGGCGAGAGCCACGACGATCAGCGAGGCGGCCCGGAAGATGGGGCGAACGGGCGTCGGCGCCCTGCTCGTCGTCGACGATGATCGGCAGACCGACGAACAGCAGCTCAGGGACCGGCAGGCCAGTGATCGGCAAGTCGGGGATCGGCAAGTCGGGGACCGGCTGGTCGGGGAGCCGCAGGCCGATGATCGACAGGCCGGGGATCGGCGGGCCGATGATCGGCAGACCCCCGGGGATCGGTTGGTCGGCATCGTGACCGACCGGGACATCGTCCTGCGCGGGGTCGCACGGGGGATCGGGCCGGACGGCCGGATCGACGCGCTGATGACCACGGAGGTCATCACCGTGCCCGCCGGGATGGGCGTCGAACGGGCCTACGAGATCTTCCGGGATCATGCGATTCGCCGGCTACCAGTGCTGGACGGCCGGCGCATCGTCGGTCTGGTCTCCGTCGACGATCTGCTGATCCGCAGCGAGCGGGAGATCGCCGATCTGGTGCATCCGCTGTGCGAGGAGACGTTCGCCCCGCACCGCGAGGCGGCGGCGCCGGTCGTGACGGAGCAGACGAGCGCCATGACGGCGACAGCAGCCATGACGGCGACAACAGTCATGACCGCGACGGGCATGGCGGCGGCGACGGCCATGACGGGCGGGGCCACCGGAAGCGGGGGCACGACGGTCGCCGTCCGCATGGATGGCTTCGCCGCGCCCGCCCACCGGCGTACCCCGCTGCACGCCCACCCCGGCGACACCCTGGTGGTCCACAGCCACATTCCGCGGGCGCCGGACCGGCTCGGGGAGATCTGCGAGGCGCGGACGGACGCGGGCGACCCGCCGTTCGCCGTGCGTTGGTCCGACACGGGGCACGTCAGCTTCGTGTACCCGGGCCCGGACGCCGAGGTCCGCCGCAGCGGTGCGAAGCCGGTCGCGGATCGCGTCCGCTAGACGAGTGTGTCCGAACCGCCGGGGTCAGGCTCCGGCCGCCACCACGTGGCCGGCCTCGAAGGCGATCGTGCGGTCGGCGAGGACCTCGGCGTCGGTCGGGTCGTGCGTGACGATCAGCACGGGTGCGGACAACGTCGGCAGGACCGTGCGCAGGAAGGTGCGAACCTCCCCCCGCGTGGTGCTGTCCAGCGCGGCCAGCGGCTCGTCGAGCAGCAGCAGGCGGGGCTCCGTGGCCAGCGCGCGGGCCAGCGCCACCCGCTGGCTCTGGCCGCCGGACAGCGCGCCGGGGCGGCGGTCGCCGAGTTCGCCGATCCCGAACCGTTCCAGCCAGGAGTCCGCCCGGTCGCGGGCGTGCCGGCGGCTCTGGCCGAGACGGGCCCGCAGACCGAACGCCACGTTGTCGCGGGCGCGCAGGTGCGGGAACAGCAGGTAGTCCTGGAACACGACACCCACCGGGCGGCGCTCGGACGGGACGAAGCGGTGCTGCGCGGGGTCATCGAGGACCTGCCCGGCCAGCGTGATTCGGCCCTCGTCGAGCGGGAGCAGCCCGGCCAGCGTGCGCAGCAGAGTGCTCTTGCCGGCTCCGCTGCGGCCGAGGACGGCGACCGTCTCCCCCCGGGCGACCTGGACGTCGACGGCGAGGACGAACTGGCCGCGGCGCACCGTCACCCGGGCATCGAGGCCGCCCGCCTTCGACGCCGGCTCGGGCCCACCCTCGGACGGCCCCAGGTCCGCGGTCCTCGGTGTGCCGGCGGTCACCCGAGGCCGCCCTCGGGGCCGACGGTCACCGGTGTCGGGCGGGACGCCCGGCCCCGCAGCAGCCGCCGGGCGCCCGGGAACCACCGCGCGCGCAGCGCCACCAGCACCGCGACGCAGACGGCGAGCAGGACGAGGGACAGTGCGATGGCGGCGTCGGTGTCCGTCTCCAGTGCCAGGTAGACGGCCAGCGGCATCGTCGTGGTGGTCCCGGGGAAATTGCCGGCGAAGGTGATCGTCGCGCCGAACTCGCCGAGGGCGCGGGCCCAGCACAGCGCGGCTCCGGCGGCGACGGCGGGCGCGACCAGCGGGACGGTCACCCGGCGGAACGTCGTCCAGGGGTCCGCGCCGAGAGTGGCGGCGGCGTCCTCGAAGCGGCGATCGGCGCTGTTCAGCGCGCCCTCGACCGAGACGATGAGGAAGGGCATGGCCACGAAGGTCTGCGCGACCACCACGCCGGCGGTGGTGAAGGGCAGAGTGATCCCGAACCAGTCGTCCAGGCGCTGGCCGACGATGCCGCGCCGGCCGAGCGCCAGCAGCAGCGCCACCCCGCCGACGACGGGCGGCAGCACCAGCGGCAGCGTGACCAGCGCCCGTAGCAGGGAACGGCCCGGGAACCTGGTCCGGGCCAGCAGCCAGGCAAGCGGAATGCCGAACACCAGCGACAGCGCCGTCGCCGCGGTGGCGGTCTCCAACGACAGCAGCAGCGCCTCGCGGACGCTGTGCTTGGTGATCAGATCGGGCAGGCCGGACCAGGGGGCCCGGACGAGCAGGCCGACGAGCGGCAGGAGCAGGAACAACGCGGCGATCGCCCCGGGCACCCACAGCGCCCACGGCGCCCGGCGGCGGGTCTCCCGGCGGGCGGTGCGGCCCGGCGTCCACAGGCGGGGTCGCCGGTCCGGAGCGTGGTCCGGGACGGCCCATGGGGCCGAGGTGTCACCTGGACTCGTCATCGCCGGCGCGGCCCCCTCTCGCTGGTGACATCGGTGACGGTGGCGAAGCGGGTGACCGGGCCCGCCGGGCGGTCAGCGGCGGTCGGGCATCTCGATGACGACGTTGGTCGACTTCACCGCGCCGACCGCGAGGACGCCGGGTTCGAGCCCGAGTTCGTCGGCGGCCTCCCGGCTCATCAGGGAGACCAGCCGGTGCGGCCCGGCCTGGATCTCGACCTGGGCCATCACCGTGTCCCGGGTGACCCGGGTGATGATCCCGGGAAATCGGTTGCGGGCGGACTCGGCGACGACGGGCGTCGCTGTACTGCCCTGGTCTCCTGCCATATCCTTGGCGAACTCGGCCAGGTTGGCGCCCTCGATCGCTCGGCGACCGGCGTCGTCCAGGACGGTTGGCAGTCTGCCGCTGTCCGCCCATCGGCGGATGGTGTCGTCGCTGACACCGAGCAGCGCTGCCGCCTCACTGATCCGGAATCTCGGCATGCTTGTGATGGTAGCCCGGTAGCTTCGGCGAGTTCGACGTGCACAACCCGAATTTGCGGTGATTTCGGCGGCGTTTCTTCCGTTTACGCGGAGCTCCTGCGGTGCGGCGGGGTCGGCCCGTTCGTGGCCTCGGCCGACCCGTCCCCGGCGGGATGACCGGTTGGCGCCCAAGCATCCGCCCCGACGGGGCACCATGCGAAGGTCGCCCCGTCCGCCGATCACCGTACCTGGAGCGCCCGTGACACCGTCCGCTCGCCCGTTCGCCACCGCCACCAGCACCGCCGGTGGTCCGGCCGTCGACCCCACGGATCCGGTCGCGGCGCCGGTGCGGATCAACGTCCGCGCGCTGCTCGTCGAGGGTGACCGGATCCTGCTCGCCAACGAACGCGGTCAGACGTGGTTCCACCTGCTCGGTGGTCGGGTCGAGGCCGGGGAGACGGTGCAGGGGGCCTTGCGCCGCCTGCTCGACGAACAGGCCGGCATCGAGCTGGACCACGTCACGTTCGCCGGCTGTCTCGAGGGCACCACGATCGAGCACGGCGAGCGGGTCGGGGTGCTCGACGTCGTCTTCGCGGCCGACCGGTCCTGGGCCGGCGAGTTCGGCACCAGGCTCGACGACCTCGACATCGTCTCGGCGTCCCTCGTGAGCCTCCCCGACCTGGACCTGCGCCCGGCCACCCTGCGTCAACTCATCCCCGAGTGGCTGCTGCACGCCCGACCGGCCTGGTACGGGGCGAGCGAGCGCTGACCGCCGGGCGGGATTGGCGGGGAAGCGTCATTGACCTCAATCCGAGTTCAGGTTCTAGCGTTCGGTGACGGGCCGGCGCCGCCTCGTGGGTGCATCGGCGGCAGCCCGTGGGCACCTCGCCCCGACCGCGACCTGGAGGACGGAACATGTACGCAGTCCGGCTGCACGAGTTCGGCCCGGCGAGCAATCTCCGCCACGAGCAGGTCGACGATCCGGTGCCGGCGGCCGGCCAGGTGCGCATCGCGGTGGCCGCGGCCGGCGTGCACCTGGTCGACACCACTCTGCGGCAGGGCTGGGCCGGCGGCCCGTTCCAGCGCCCCGAGCTGCCGACCATCCCGGGGCGGGAGGTCGCCGGCACGGTCGACGCCGTCGGGCCGGGTGTCGACGACGGGTGGCTCGGCCGGCGGGTCGTCGCCCATCTCGGCCAGGCCGGCCAGGGGTACGCCCAGCTCGCCGTCCGCGAGGTGGACAACGTCCATCCCATCCCGCCCACCCTCGACGCCCCCGCCGCCGTGGCGATGATCGGTACCGGTCGCACCGCGATCGGCATCCTCGACGTCGCCGAACTGACCGCCGAGGACGTCGTCCTGATCACCGCCGCGGCCGGCGGCATCGGCAGCCTGCTCGTCCAGGCGGCCCGCGGCGTCGGAGCGACCGTCGTCGCCATCGCCGGGGGAGCCGTGAAGGTCGCCGCGGCGCGCCGCCTCGGCGCCGACCTCGCCGTCGACTACACCCTCGCCGACTGGCCGGACGCCGTCCGGGCCGCCCTCGACGGCCGCACCGTGACCGTCACCCTGGACGGGGTGGGCGGCCCCGCCGGCCGCGCCGCCCTGGAACTGATCGGACCGGCCGGCCGCTACTACACGTTCGGCTGGGCGGCCGGGTCGCCCACCACCATCACCACCGAGGACGTGACGGAGCGTGGACTGCTCGTCGCCTCCGTCCTCGGCCCACGGATGTTCCGCCGGCCAGGCGGGCTGGCGGCGCTGGAGGAGGCCGCGCTCGCCGCGGCGGCCGCCGGCACCCTGGTACCAGCCGTGCAGACCTTCCCGCTGGCCGAGGCCGCCGCGGCACATGCGGCCCTGGAAGGCCGCGCGACGACGGGCAAGGTCGTCCTGCTCCCCTGAAACCCGCCGCACCGTGCGTCCCGGCCCGTGCCTCCCGGCC
The DNA here is from genome assembly GCF_000058485.1 of Frankia alni ACN14a. NCBI lineage: Bacteria > Bacillati > Actinomycetota > Actinomycetes > Frankiales > Frankiaceae > Frankia > Frankia alni. The sequence goes on along the minus strand of NC_008278.1, from coordinate 6,849,549 downwards.
CGCGTCCGCGGATCGTGCCTCCTGGTCTGCGCCGGGGGATCGGGCCCGCTTCCCGGACCACGCGGTGATCTCCGCAGGGGCCTCGGCAGGGGGGGCGGGGGTCGTAGGGTGGCGTGGATGGCGGTGCGGAGGAAGGGCGACGCGCTGGCGCTGCTGACCGGATCCCAGGCGCGCCGAGCGGCCCTCGCGGCCCAGGGGCTGGCCCGTCCGCGGCCGACCGGCCGGCTCGATCGTCGGCACCTGCGAGCCCTGTTCGCCCAGGTCGGGGTCGTGCAGATCGACTCGGTGAACGTTCTGGCCCGGGCGCACTACCTGCCCGGCTGGTCGCGGCTGGGACCGTACTCCCGGGAGATGTTCGATCGGCTCGTTCGGGTCGAGCGGTACGCCTACGAGTACTGGGCGCACGAGGCCTCCCTCGTCCCGGTCGCCTGGGAACCGCTGTTGCGCTGGCGGGCGGCGGCGGCGCTGGCCGGCGACGGCATGTGGCGGGGGATCGCCGCGTTCGGTCGGGAGCGCGCCGACTACGTGGCCGACGCGCTGGCCCAGGTCCGTGACCGCGGGCCGCTCGCCGCCGCCGACCTGGCCGAACCCGGCCGCGGTGGTGGTGGCTGGTGGGGATGGGCGGACGGCAAGCGGGCCATGGAGTACCTCATGTGGACGGGGCAGCTCTGCGTCGCCGGCCGCCGCCCCTCCTTCGAGCGCCTCTACGACCTGCCGGAGCGGGTGATCCCACCGGCCGTTCTCGGCCTGCCGACCCCCGACCCGCACGACGCCGTCCGGATCCTGCTCGGCCACGCCGCCGACCGCCTCGGGGTGGCAACCGCGGGTGACCTCGCCGACTACTTCCGGCTGCCCGCCGCGGTGGCCAGGCCCCGCCTCGCCGAGCTGGTGGAGAACGGGGAGCTGGTGGAGGTGGGGGTGGTCGGCTGGTCCGCGCGGGCGTACGCCCGCCCGGGGCTCACCGTCGCCCGTCGGGCCGCCGGTCGTGCCCTGCTGTCCCCCTTCGACCCGCTGGTCTGGGAGCGTGCCCGCACCCGTCGCCTGTTCGGGATGGATGTCGTCCTGGAGCTTTACACGCCCGCGCCGAAGCGGCGCTACGGCTACTACGTGCTGCCCTTCCTGCTCGGGGATCGGCTCGCGGCCCGGGTCGACCTCAAGGCGGACCGGGCGGCGAGGGTCCTGCGGGTCGCGGCCGCCTGGCACGAACCCGATCCCGGCTCGGACATCCCGGCCCCGCGCCGTCCGGGGCGGCCCGGTCGGGCAGGTCGGGCAGGTCGGCCGTCGGACGTCGCGGCCGATCGAGTGCTCGCCGGTGCGGATCCGGAGGGTGTCGATCTGGCCGATCGGGAGTTGGCCGATCGGGAGCTGGGCGGTGCGGAGCTGGAGGGTGCGGAGCTGGAGGGTGCGGATCCTGGCGGCTCCGCGTCGGACGGTCCCGATCCGAGCAGTCCGGCGGCGGTCGCCGCCGAACTCGCCGCCGAACTCGCCGCGCTCGCCGGCTGGCTGGGCCTCGACCGCATCGAGGTCGTCGCGAACGGGACGTTGGCCCCCGCACTGACCCGGGCGGTCGCTGCCCTGGGCGCGGCCGGCTGAGCGTGGTCGTCGTCGGCGTGACGGGCCACCGGGGGCTCACCGGGGATCAGGCCCGCTACGTGGCCGCGCAGGCGCGCAGGCTGCTCACGCCTCTCGCCGACGCGGGCTTCGCCGGGATCACCTGCCTCGCCGAGGGAGCGGACACCATCGTCGCCGACGTGATCCTGGCCCTCGGCGGCCGGCTGATCTCCGTGATCCCGGCGGACGGGTACCGCGACTTCCAACCCGCCGCGCACCGCCGGGACTTCGACCGGCTGCTGCGCTGCTCCGCCGAGATCCGTCGACAGGACCGCCCGACCCCGGACCTGGCCAGCCTGATGGCGGCGAGCCGGATGCTCGTCGACGCCTCAGACCGGCTCATCGCGGTCTGGGACGGTCGGCCGGCCCGCGGCTACGGGGGCACGGCCGACGTCGTCGACTACGCCCGGCGGCGGCGCCGAGCCGTAGAGATCATCTGGCCGGCCGGTGCCGTGCGTCGTACGCCGAAGCCCGGCGCCGAGGACTGATCTCGCCGCCCGGCCGGCGGCACCGTCAGCGGGGGGTGAGCGGGACGATGCCCACCTGGACCGGGGTGAGACCGCTCCTGGGCGCAGCCGAGGAGGTACCGGCGGCGGGCGGCTGGCCCGGTGGCTGCGTCTGGGGCTGCGCTGGGGTCTGCGCCTGAGTCTGCGCCTGAGTCTGGGTCGGCGTCTGGGTCTGGGTCTGGGTCTGGGTCTGTGCCTGGGGCTGGCCCTGTGCCCGGGTCTGGGCCTGGCTCTGACCCTGCGGCCGGGCCGGCTTCCGGGCTTGCGGCTGGGCGGCCGGGGCCGCGCCGCCGCTCGCGGCCGGCAGGGCCGCCGCGGCTACCGGCAGTGCCGCCGCGGCGGCCACCGGGACCGCCGGGACGCGGTCCGTGCCGGCCGTGCCCGGCGTGGTCGCGCCGGGCTGCCCCGTCGGTGCGGTCTCCCGAGACGCCGGAGGCTGAGCGGCAGGCCGTCCGGTCGGCGTGAGGGGAGTGACGAGGAGCCCCTCGGGCAGCTGGACGGAAGGGCCCGGGGCGCTGCCCGGGGCCTGCCCGGCGCCCTGCGCGGGTTGGCGACCGGCCGAGGCCGACGGAGCCCCGGGCACGTCGGCGGCCCCGGCGCGGCCGGCCGCGGCGAGCCGCAACGTGTGCAGCGCGAAGTCCTCGGCGGCGAGATCCTCCTGCTGCTCGTACTCGGTCGGGGCGAGCACCGCCGCGCCGTCGGGTCCGGTCGCAGCGCCGGTGCCCGTCCCGGCGGGATCGACGGGGGCACCGCGGTCGGTGGCGCCATCGGGATCGGCAGCGCCTGCGGGATCGGCAGGGGCGACGGGGTCGGTGGAGTCGGCGGGGTCCGCCGGAGCGGGCGCGGCGGGCGGGTGCGCGGGCGGGACCCGGTCGGCGGACCGACTCCCGGCCGAGCCATCCCCGGAGCGATTCTCGTGCAGGGGCGCCTGCGCGCCGGTGGTCACGTCGTCGCTGGAAGCGCCCAGCCCGGCCGCGGTCGCCGCCGCCGCGACCGCGGCCGCCGCCGCCACCGCGAGCGCGGCGACCGGGCGGACCCGCGGACGGCGTCGGCGCTGCTCCTGCGGGCCCGGCGAGTTCGGTGGCAACCGCCGCACTCCCGCCGTGGCCGCCGGACGTGCGGACGGGGTGGGGTCGCCGCCCGCCGCGGCGTCCGGGACGGGCGGGAGAGTCAGCGTCGGGTGCCTGCGGCCGGTACTCGGCTCCGAGCCGTCGGCCGCGGCGAACCGGCGGGGACCACGCCCCGCCGGCCGCTGCGCCGGTGACGGCACCGGCACCGGAGACGGGGACGGGGACGGGGGGAGCACCGGCGGCGGCGGCAGAGTCGGCAACGGGGGCAGCGCGAGGCTGGCCTCGGAAAGTCCGGGCAGGTCCGGTAGGCCGCCCCTGGCAGCCTCCCCTCGTGGTCCGACATCGCCGCGTGGTCCGACATCGCCGCGGGGTCTGGTGTCGCCTCGCCGACCACCCCGGATCTGCGGGCCGCGCCGGTCCGGCGCGCCCTCTAGGCTGGTCGCGCGGGCCACGCTGTGGCGACCACCGGCCGGCCTGGCCTCCCCGCTCCCACCGCCGGATCGGGACGGGGCCGTCGCCGGGCCCCCGGCGACCCCACCCACGAGCCTGTCCCCACGCACCCCCCGTCGGGGCTCGGGTGCGACGGGCTGCTGGCGGGGGAGCGCGCGGGAGCGATCGCGCCCGGCGCGGCCCGAGCGCGGGCGTGTGCCGGCAAGCAGGGCCAGCAGTTCGGAGACGTCGGGCAAGGAGGCGCCGTCGGCCTGCCGCACCCGGGCCAGCGCGCGAGCCACCCCGGGGCTGGTCGGGTCGTTTTGCTCGGGCCGTTGTCCGCGCCGCCAGCCGCCGCGGCCCGCCGGCTCCACCGAGCCGGACGCCTTGCCCGTGGCGGCCAGGTCGACGATGCCGGCCCAGGCCACGATGTCCGCGGCCGGGCCGTCCCAGCCGCCCGCCGCCGGCCCGTAGCCGTACCCGGGCACGTAGCCGCCGCCGGCCGCGGGTCCGGCCGAGGCCCCGTGCCCGGCGGCGGCCGTGGACAGCAGCAGCGGGCGCAGGGCGGCGGCGATCCCCAGGTCGACCAGGCGGGGGCCGACGACCGACAGAACCACGTCCGTGGCCGTCAGGTCGCCCAGCGCGCCGACCGTGTGGTGGGCCGCGTCGATGGTTTCGAGCAGGGTGCGGGCGAGCCGGTCGATCTCGTCGGCGGACAGCGGCCCCCGCTCGGTGAGCTCGCGTGCCAGAGTCGGCCCGCCGACGAACTCGGTGACCACGTACGGGCGGTCCGTGTCGGGCGCGGCGTCGAGCACACCGCAGGTATGCGGGCCGGACAGCACGCCGGCCCGGTCGACAGCCGCCGCGAAGCGGGCCCGCATGTCGGCACGCAGGGCGTCGCCCGGGTGCAGCGCACGGATCGCCACCTGTGCGCCGCCCGGCGCGCGGCCCAGGTAGACGATGCCCGTGATGCCCGCGTCGAGACGGCCGAGCAGCGGGTAGGGCCCGAGCGCCGAGGATTCGCCGGCGGCGAGCGGTGCGACGTGGCGAGGTAGTCGAGCGGTCATGGTGGGTGCCCCGAATGCGACTCGCGGATGGCCGGCGGCGTGCGACCTCTCCGACGGTAGCTACTCAGGTCGTGTCCGTGAAGGCTGCTACGCCCCCTTCTTCGGAAGCATCCGGGTCGTGGCCGCCGTGCCCACGAGGTCCGGGGCCGGTGTGGCCGCCTCGACGGAACGCGGGCTGGCCTGCCGGGCCCCCGGATGGGCGGCCTCGATCCCGTCGAGCAGCCAGCCCAGGGCCTGCTCGAAGCGGGGCGTCAGCAGCCGGCACCCGGCGGTCTGCAGCGACCGCAGCCGCGGCAGCTCCTCGGCGGCGACGATCGCGTCGAAACCCGGTTGCGGTTCCAGCAGCGGCGCAGGACCATCGGCATGCTCGCCCGCGGGCTCGTCCGGGTCGCGGTAGGCCTGGCCGCCGAGTTCGCGCAGCGTGCAGCCGACGACCAGGTCACTCACGGAGTGGATGATGCGCAGCTGTTCGTCCGGATCGTCGGTGATGCGCGATGCGACGGTGAGGTACTGCTCGAGGTAGCGCAGCTTGTTGGGGCCGAGGGCGGGGCGGACCGCGACGCCCAGCGCCCACGGATGACGCTGGAAGGACTGCCGGATCCGCCGGGCGATCTCGGTCAGCGCCGTGCGCCAGTCAGCGGGGATGTCGTCGAGCAGGTGCCCGCCGAGGAACTCGTTCCACATCAGATCGAGCAGCTCGTCCTTGTCGCGCACGTGGTAGTAGAGCGTCATCGTCCCGACGCCCAGGCTCGCGGCGAGGCGGCGCATCGACACCGCCGCCAACCCCTCGGCGTCGGCGAGTGCGATGGCCGCCAGCGCGAGCCGCTCGGGGCTCAGGCTGGTTCGGCACCCGGGTGGGGGAGCCTGCCCCGCCCGGCGCCTCCCGCCCGGCCCGACGGCCGGTTCCGTCGGCGCGGCCATGACCTCGTCACCTCCGAACACGCTGCCGAACAGCAGTTTTTGCCGTTGGTACATCGTACGGCGTAGGGTGGCCCCTAGTCCTCGTACGGTGTACGACGGCTGCTAGGAGGGGATGTTGGGAATGGCACATTCGGAGGGAACGGGCGCAGGCGGCGTCGGCGGTCCCGATCAGGCGGCGGGGGTGTCCGGGGGCACCGTGTCCGTCGAGGCCTCCGTCGAGGGTGGGCGGGGCGCGGTCGGCACGGCGCCGTCTGCCCCCCGGGCGAAGTGGGCCGTGCTGGCAGTGTGCTGCCTGGCCCAGTTCATGGTGGTGCTCGACATCTCGATCGTGAACGTCGCGTTGCCGGCGATGCAGACCGATCTCGGGATGTCGGCCAGTGGTCTGCAGTGGGTGGTGAACGCCTACACCCTGGCCTTCGCCGGGCTGCTGCTGTTCGGTGGCCGGGCGGCGGACCTGTTCGGTCGGCGCCGGGTCTTCGTGTTCGGGCTGGTGCTGTTCACGCTGGCAAGCCTCGCCGGCGGCCTCGCCCAGTCCGAGACGCAGCTCATCATCGCCCGGGCGGTGCAGGGCCTCGGCGGCGCCGTGCTGGCCCCGGCGACGCTGAGCCTGCTGATGACCTCGTTCGCGGAGGGCCGGGAGCGGACCAGGGCGCTCGGCGCCTGGGGCGCCACGGCGGCCAGCGGCGGCGCCTTCGGAACGGTCGTCGGCGGCATTCTCACCGACGTCGCCGACTGGCGGTGGGTGCTGTTCGTCAACGTGCCGATCGGGGTGGCGCTCGTCGTCGCGGCGCGCGTGGTGCTCGTGGAGTCGCGGGGGCAGGTCAGCCGCGTGCGCGACCTCGACCTGCCGGGCACGCTGACCGTGACGGGCGGCCTGGTCCTGCTGGTCTACGCCATCGTCCGCACGGAGACCTCGTCCTGGAGCTCGCCGCTGACGATCGGGTTGCTGGCCGCTGCGGTCGTGCTCCTCGGCGCCTTCGTCGCGATCGAGGCCACCACGGCCAATCCGCTGGTGCCGCTGAACATCTTCCGCTATCCGGGAATTGCGGTCGCCAACGTGGTCGCGGCGCTTCTCGGTGCGGCGATGTTCGCGGTGTTCTTCTTCCTCACCCTGTTCCTGCAACGGGTGGAGAACTACAGCCCGCTGCGGGCGGGGCTGTCGATGCTGCCGATGCCACTGATGATCATCGTGGCGTCGCAGCTCGTCACGCGGACGATCGGTCGGCTCGGCGCGCGACCGATCGTCATGTTCGGCGCCGCCGTGGGCTCGTCGGGCCTGCTGTGGCTGTCGGCGATCACGCCGGGCGGCTCGTACTGGACGCACGTGTTCGGCCCGCTCGCGGTGATGGGCTTCGGCATGGGAACCACGATGGTCTCGATGGTCTCCGCGGCCACCGCCGGGGTGCCGATCCGGCTCGCCGGCCTCGCCTCCGGGCTCATCAACACCGGGCGGCAGATCGGGGCGGCCGTCGGCCTCGCCGCCGTGACGACGATCGCCACGCACCACACCGAGGGTCGGCTTCGCCATGGGATCGGGCAGCCCGAGGCCCTGACCTCCGGGTACGCGCTAGGCCTGTTCATCGGCGGCTGCGTCTTCGCCGTGGGGGTCCCGGTGGCGTTCCTCCTGCCACGGCTGCGCCGGCCCGAGCCGGCCGCCGCTGGGTCGTCGCCGTCGGCGCAGCTCACCGCTGAGAGCGCCACCGCCACCGCCGACACCGTTACCGCCGACACCGTTACCGCCGACAGCGACGACGAGCAGGCAGTCGCCCGCACCGCCGAGGTCTGACCTCGGCGCCGGCCTTGTCTTTCCAGAGGGACAAAAAGCCACTCACCGCCCTCTGGAAAGACAAGGAACGTCCCACGGCGGCCTCGGGGCCGGCGGGATGAGATCGGGGAAACGAGGTCGGCGGGATGGGTGGCCGGCCGGAGGTGAGGTCAGGGGCGGGCCGGGCGCAGCAGCCCGACGACCTCGGCAGCGGCCCGCTGCACCCCGTCCGGGCCGAAGACCTCGATGCGGCCGACCGCGCGGCCGTGGCCGGCGTGCACCGTGCGGACCTGGAACAGGTGCCAGTCCCGGACGTCCAGGTCATCGAGGAACGTGACGGTCTGGGACAGCACCGCCGCGGCGACCTGCGGTCGTTCGCCGGGCAGGGGCGGGATCCCCGCGGCCGCGAGCAGATCGGCCAGCGGTAGCAACTCGCAGGAATGGGCCAGCAGGGCCCGCCAGACTGTCGGATCCGCGCCGGCATCGGGGATCCGCTGCCACTGGTCGAGCCGGTGCGGCTCCGCCCGCGGCAGCACCCTGACCTCCCACGGCATCATCGGTCGGTCCGGGCGTGGCACCCCCGCCTCCGGCCCCGGCAGGTCCACCCGGCTCGCCTGCACGCTGAGGAAGTCGGCCTCCGCGGCCCGCAGCATCACGTCCGCCCGGCAGATGTGCAGCGAGCCCTGCCGGAAGGACAGCGCCAGCGCGTCGATCGAACCGCCGTGCGCGAGACGTTCGACGTCGACCCAGAGCGGCTGCCGGCAGTCCCCGGGGCGAGAGAAGATCGTGTGCAGCGAGTGCACCGTCTTGCCCGGCGCCAGGCGCTCCGCGAGGACGATCTGCTGACCGAGCAGCTGCGCGCCCAGGATCCCGCCGTGTGCGCTCACCAGACATCGGGCCGGCACCGGCGGGACGTCCCCGTCCAGGTCCAGCACCGCCAGCAGATCGCTCAGCGTAAACACGCCAGGCGCCTGGGCGTTGACCGGTACCAGCGGATCGGGCCGTGCGGACGGCGAACCGTCCCGCTGGGGATCGATGGTCTCCACGGACCGTCCACCCACATCGCACCCCTCTTCTGCGACGGCCGGTGGGCAGGGCCGCGAGGGACGCGATCGCTCCGCGCCGCGGCTCGGCGCGGGCAGGTGACCGGTCGCCGCGCCTGCCGGCGGTCCGTCGCGCGTGGATCACGACTCCGCCCGGCGCGGAGCCCCGCGGGCCAATATCGACCCGTTCGGCGCTGTGGGCGCCTTGCAGTGGCGTATGCCACGTCCCCCAGAGTCGCCGACCAGCACAAATGCCGCAATTCTCCGCGTCGATCACTCTCATGATCTGTATACGGGCCCGGATACGAGCTGGGATACAGAGTTCATCGCCGTGTTACGTACCGGGCGGTGATCTGAAACGACGTGCCCTGACCCTCGTCTCCAGACAAGGCGGGGGAGGCACCGGACGATCGGGCCGGGCGTGGCGAGCTCCCTCGACGCACTCCAGACGCGCGGATCCGACCCTGCGCGGATCCAAAACCTGTGGACTCCGATGGCGAGAGCTGGCATGAGCGAAACCGCAACGACCCCGACCCCGACCCCGACCGCGCCCCTGACCGTGAGCGCCCGACCGTACGACTTCACCTTCGACCCCGCAACCACCGCGCTCGTCGTCATCGACATGCAGCGCGACTTCCTCGAACCGGGTGGCTTCGGGGAGAGTCTCGGCAACGACGTCAGCCAGCTGCGGAGCACGATCGAACCGCTGCAGGCCGTGCTGGCGGCCGTGCGGGCCGCGGGACTGACCGTCATCCACACCCGCGAGGGCCACCTGCCCGACCTGTCCGACCTTCCGCCGGCGAAGCTGCACCGCGGCGACGCCGCGCTGCGCATCGGCGACCTCGGTCCCAAGGGCCGCATCCTCATCCGGGGCGAGTACGGGCAGGACATCATCGACGAGCTCGCGCCGGTCGACGGCGAGTACGTCATCGACAAGCCCGGCAAGGGCGCCTTCTACGCCACCGCCTTCGGTGACGTCCTCGCCGAGAAGGGGATCACCAGCCTCGTCGTCGCCGGGGTGACGACCGAGGTCTGCGTGCACACGACCGTGCGCGAGGCCAACGACCGCGGCTTCGAGTGCCTGGTGCTCAGCGACTGCGTGGGCTCCTACTTTCCCGAGTTCCAGCGGGTGGCGCTGGAGATGGTCGCCGCCCAGGGCGGGATCTTCGGCTGGGTCGCCCCCTCCGCCGACTTCCTCGCCGCGCTCGCCGCCTCGACCCCCGCGGCCGACTCCACCCTGCCCGCACCCGCCGTCACGGCCTCCTGAAAGAGGACGGGTCCCACCATGGTCAAGATCGGGAATCGACCGGCGTCGTCCGCGCCGGCCCTGCCCTACTGGACGAAGGGCGACACCAACGCCTTCTTCGGCCTGGGCGTCAACGTGCTGGTCAACGTCATCGTCCTGAGCTCGCTGTGCCTGTTCGTCGTCAACATTCCCAAGGACGACGTCTTCGGTGCGATCCTGCCCGCGCTCGGGATCGCGATGCTGCTCGGCAACCTGTTCTACGCCTACCTGGGTCGCCGGCTGGCGGCGAAGGAGGGCCGGGACGACGTCACGGCGATGCCGTACGGGCCGAGCGTCCCGCACATGTTCATCGTCGTGTTCGTCATCATGCTGCCGATCTACCTGAAGACGAAGAACCCGGTCGAGGCGTGGCAGGCCGGCCTCGCCTGGGCGTTCATCATCGGCATCATCGTCGTGATCGGCGCGTTCGTCGGGCCGATGATCCGCAAGTACGCGCCGCGGGCGGCCATGCTCGGCACGCTGGCCGGCATCTCGATCGCGTTCATCTCGATGCGGCCCGCCGCGCAGATGTGGGACGCCGCCTGGATCGCGCTGCCCGTCTTCGGCCTGCTGCTCGTCGGCCTGCTCACCGACCTGAAGCTGCCGTGGAACCTGCCGATCGGCGCGGTCGCGCTGGCGCTGGGCACCGCCATCGGCTGGATCGGTGGGTTCATGGACACCCCGGCGGTGTCGGAGGCGGCCAAGGACATCGCGGTGTCGCTGCCGACCTTCCACTTCGACAAGTTGTTCCACGGCCTGTCCGACATCTCGCCGCTGCTGGCCACGGCGATCCCGCTCGGCGTCTACAACTTCACCGAGGGCATGTCCAACGTGGAGAGCGCCGCGTCCGCCGGGGACAACTACAACCTGCGGCCGATCCTGCTCGCCGACGGCTTCGGCGCCATCATCGGCTCGGCGCTCGGCTCGCCGTTCCCGCCCGCCGTCTACATCGGTCACCCGGGCTGGAAGGCCGCCGGCGGTCGCACCGGCTACTCCCTGGCCACCGGCGTCGTCATTGCGGTGTTGTGCTTTCTCGGCCTGTTCGGCCTGCTCAATGCCGTGCTACCGCTGCCGGCGATCGTGCCGATCCTGCTCTACATCGGGCTGCTCATCGGCGCCCAGGCGTTCCAGGCCTCGCCGAAGGCGCACGGCGCCGCCGTCATCGCCGCGATCATCCCGAACATCGCCTCCTGGGCGGCCGGGCAGATCGACAACACGGTGACGACAGCCGTGGGCGTGGCGTCGAAGATGAACCCGGCGGTCAACCTGAACGTCACCGAGGCCGACCTCGAGGGCAACAGCGTGCTGCTGCACGGCCTGCACCTGCTCGGGGACGGAGCGGTGCTGGCCGGCCTGGTGCTCGGCTCCATCGTCGCGTTCATCATCGACAAGCGGTTCGTCTCGGCGGCGATCGCATCGGCCCTGGGCGCGGTGTTGTCCTTCGTGGGGCTGATCCACGCGGAGAAGGTCGAGTGGGATGCGGGTGGCGGACAGGTTGCTCTCGGCTACCTGTTCCTCACCGTGGTCTGCGTGGCCTGGGCGCTGACCAGGCCCGCGCCGCGGGTGCCGGACGCCGAGGAGATCGCGCTGGAGCGGGAGCACGGCATCCCGTCGCAGACGCGGCGCAGCGCTCCCGAGGAGGTCGCGCCGGCCGCCGACGCCACGAAGCCGCCCGCCGTGGACCCGACCCCGGACACCGCGCCCGCGCCCAGCACCTCGGCGACCGGCCCCAAGCCGGCGACCTCGGCACCCGCGGGCGCCTGAGCCGCCTGAGCCGCCTGAACCGCCTGGGCCGCCTGGGCCGCCTGGGCCGCCTGGGCTGCCTGAGCGGCCGGAACCGCCGCCTGCGGGCGCCTCGGCACCCCGCCGCACCGCCGGTCAGCCACTCCGACCGGCGGTGCGGTCGTCCGTCCGCCGTGCGCCCCGTTTATCCAGAGGGTTCCGTGCCCGATTCATCCCTCTGGATAAGCGGGGGATGCGGGGGAGGGGGGTGGGACGGTGGGCAGTGGTGTGGATCAGGGCCTGGCGGCGGTGGTTGCGGGGGCCGCGGCGGAGCGGGTGAAGACCAGGGAGACTTCCATGATCCCGTGATCCTCGGTGGAGATGCCGGGGAAGCTCGGGTTCGGGATGTCGTAGTCGGCGAAGACGACCGGGAGCTGGCCGACGGTGCGGATGGAGGTGCCGTCCCAGCGGGACTGCAGCGTCATCGTGACCCGCCTGGTCTTGCCCCGCAGGGTCAGATCGCCCTTCGCGGCGACGGCCCGGGTGGTCTTCGAGTCGGTGGGGACGGCGCCGATGTCGACCGGTTCGGCGAGGGTGAAGGTGGCGGTCGGGAAGGTGTCGGTGTCCATGATCCGGCCGCGGAACTGGTTGTCCCGGCGGGCCTCGTCGCTGGCCACCGTGGCCATCTGCACGCTGAAGGATGCCTGCGAGGCCCGCGAGCCGTCGATGGTGAGCGAGCCCGACACCTGCTTCGTCCGCCCCGCCGCCGTCGTGTTCTGGCCGAAGAGGATCTCCTTGACGCGGTAGCCGACCTCCGAGCCCGGCGCGATCGTCCAGGTGCCGGCCAGCGAGCCGGTCGGCGCCACCGTCTCGTCGCCGCCCGGCTGGGCCAGGGAGAACTCCTCCGGTGCGTCCTTCTTGATCACATTGATGTAGAGGGCGGTGCCGCCCACGACCAGGATCGCCAGCACCACGACGGCGCCGATCAGGACGACGAGCAGCCGCGGCCGCCGTCGTCGGGACCGCGCGGCCGGGGCCTCGGGTTCGGTCATCGGAAGGTCGTCCCCCTCGCGGTCGGCCTCGGCGACGGGTGTCGCTGAGACTCGTTGCTGATGGTTGTCCAGACAACGATGTCGAGAGGGCCATTGTGCCTGTCAGCCGCCGGCGGTCATCCCAGGGCCGGCGTGACCGCCGCTGTCGGTGGCGTTCTGCTCGCGGGCGTGGTCGCCGTGGTCGCGGGTCTCGTGGTGACGGGTCTCGTGGTCGCGGGTCCCGTGGTGCCGGGTCTCGTGGTGACGGGTCTCTTCGTGACGGGTCTCTTCGTCGCGGGTCTCGTGGTCGTCGCGGGTCTCGTGGTCGCCGAGGTGGGAGTCGTGCTGCTCGGGCGGGCGGACCCGGCCCTGGGTGAGCGACTTGACCTGCACGGACAGCTCGTCGTCGCGCACCCGCAGGGGGACCACGACGAATCGTCCGGTGGGCAGGTAGGCGCCCGCTGGCGGCGCGTCCCAGCTGTGCAGGCCCAGCCACCAGCGATGACGGGAGTCGGTGAAGGCGTGGGCGCCCCCGGGGCCGAAGCCGACCTTGCCCCCGGTCAGCATCGGCTTCGGCGCCGGGTGGCAGGGCCCGAGGGGACCGGTGCACGAGGCGCTGGCCACCACCTGGCGTCCGTTGAGCTCCGGGGCGGCCGAGTACACCAGGTGGTCGTTCCCCTGATCGACGATCATCGAGGGGCTCGCCACCCGCTTCTGCTGCCAGGGCAGGCTGGGGCGCAGCAGCACCGCCGGCTCGCCGGTGAGCACCAGTCCGTCCGAGCGCAGCCGCTGGGCCCACAGCGTCGGGCCCGCGCCGCCGGACCGTCCCGGGCTGCTCCAGGTCAGGTAGGCGCGCCCGGCGTCGTCGACGAAGGGGCTCGGGTCGGTGCTGCCCCCCTCGTCGGTCTGGCAGACGAACGGGGCCAGCGACGTGTCCACGAACGGTTCGTCCAGGTGCGCCGAGGTCGCCGCCGAGATGCAGCGGATGCCGAGCCCGCGCACGGTCGTCGTGTAGTAGAGGACGTACGAGCCGTCGAACGTGCCGATCGCCGCCGGTCCCAGGCCGCCGCCCGGGTCGGCCCAGCCCGGCGGCGTCTTCAGGGCGTCGGGCAGGGTGGTCCAACTCCGGCGGTCCCGGCTGGAGAGCAGGCTGATCGCGTCGGGGGTGCGTGGGTCCACGCCGACGGCGTAGGTCGTCCGGTTGCGGGTCAGCAGGGACGGCGCCGAGAAGTCGACGCCGGGGACGAGCACGGCCCGGGTCGCGGCGCCCGAACTGGCCTTGGACAGGTACAGCCCGACGAGGACGACGACGATGACGACCACGGCTGGCTGGCGTCGGGCGAAGTCGACCAGACCACCGGTAAGGCCCTTCTCGCCCATGCCGCCACCATCCTCATTGTGAGTATCTGATGGCGGAGTGTATTCACGGAGGGGTGAAGGTGGGCGTCAATCGACTCTGCGGACACTCCCTGTCGCCCTGGAGGTCGCTTCGGTAGTCGTCTCGGCCGTCGTCTCGGCCGTCGTCTCGGGTGGCGGCTCGGCGGACAGCTCCCGCAGCAGGTCGGCGCTGCGCGGGTTCAACCCGACGATGGTCACCTCCGTGCCACGTTCGCGGTACTTCGTGCGGACGTCGTCGAGGGCGGCGACCGCAGCGGAGTCGAGGACGTCGGCCTTGGACAGGTCGATGACGACGCGAGCCGGGTCGCGGCCGTAGGCGAAGGCGTTGACCAGGTCGCCCGTCGAGGCGAAGAACAGCGTGCCCCGGACGGCGTAGATCCGTTCACCGCCCTCCGGGTCGAGCACGCTGGTCACCAGGGCCAGGTGGGCGACCTGGCGGGTGAACAGCAGGGCGGACAGGACGACGCCGACGAGCACGCCGTACGCCAGGTTGTGGGTGGGCACCACGACGGCGACCGTCGCGACCATGACGGCGGTCTCGCCGCGGGGCATCCGGCGCAGGGTGGACGGCGCGACGCTGCGCCACTCGAAGGTCATCACCGCGACCAGGACCATCACCGCGACCAGCGCGGACATCGGGATGTGCCGGACGAGATCGCGCAGCGGCACGACCAGCATCAGCAGGAAGCCGCCCGCGGCGAAGGTCGACAGCCGGCCGCGACCGCCGGAGTTGACGTTGACGATGGTCTGGCCGATCATCGCGCAGCCGCCCATTCCCCCGAAGAAGCCGTTGACGACGTTGGCGATGCCCAGGCCCCAGGACTCGCGGTTCGGGTCGTGGGTGGTGTCGGTCATCCGGTCGACGATCTGGGCGGTCAGCAGCGTCTCCAGCAGTCCCACCGCGGTCAGCGCGACCACGTAGGGGGCGATGATCCGCAGGGTCTCCCAGGTCAACGGGACGTCGGGGAGGCCGGGCACCGGCAGCGAGCTGGGCAGCCGGCCCTCGTCCCCGACCGTCGGCACCGAGACGTGGAAACCACACGTGACCAGCGTGAGGACCGCCACCGCCACGAGCGGCGCCGGGATCGCCTTCGTGACCCGGGGGATCGTCAGCAGGATCGCCAGTCCGCCCGCGACGAGGACGTAGACCTTCCACGACTCGCCGATGACGTGCGGCATCTGGGCGGTGAAGATCAGGATGGCCAGCGCGTTGACGAAGCCGATCATCACGGTGCGCGGCACGAAGCGCATCAGCCGCGCGACCCCGAGCACGCCGAGGACACCCATCAGCAACCCGACGCCGATTGTGGTCGCGAGCAGGTAGTTCAGCCCGTGCTCGCGGACCAGCGGCGCGGCCACGAGGGCCATCGAGCCCGCGGCGGCGGAGATCATCGCTGGTCGGCCACCGGTGAACGCGATGATCACCGAAATGGTGAACGACGCGAACAGGCCGACCTTCGGGTCGACCCCGGCGACCACCGAGAACGAGATCGTCTCCGGGATCAGCGCGAGCGCCGTCACCAGGCCCGCGAGCAGCTCCACCCGGACGTAGCGCGCGCCCGGCCAGCGTCGGGCCAGCGCGGGCAGGCGCAGTCCCCCGACGACCGCACGACCGCTCCCGGCCACCACGCCGGCGGCCTCGCGGGGGGAAACACCTGTCATGGAAGCGGACCTCGAGGATCGACGGCGGCGTCGGCTCAGCGCCGAAGCCGCCGTGGCGGGACCGGACCCCTACTCGCCCGCCGCCTGTCGCCACCCCGCGATGCATCGATCAGACGGCGACGCGTGAAGCGGGAGACGGCGCACCTGTGACAGACACGACGGATCCCCGGGGAAACGCGGCGTGGCGGCATCATCGCCCTGGGAACGACGGTGGGGCGGCGTTCCCCACGCCTCGGGTGCACGACCGGCGGTACGGTCCGGTTAATCGGATCTGACGATACAAAGTCAGTTTCGGTAAAGCGATGGCCGGGTTCGGTAAAGCGATGGCCGGGTTCGGTGAAGCATTGGCCGGGTTCGGCCGGTCATGCCCGGGGCGCCCCGAGCCGGGCCAGGGCCTCCTGCATCTGGTCGATCTCGATCGACTGGTTGAGCACCATCGCCTTGGCCAGACTGCGTGTGCGGTCGGACCCGGCGTGCTGCGCCGCGTACTGGGCCATCGCCAGCCCCCCACGATGGTGGTGCACCATCAGGGTGAGGAACAGGACGTCGAGGTCGCGGCCGTGGATCGTCGCGAGCCGTCGCAGCTCGTTCGGGGTCGCCATGCCCGGCATCCGGGCGGTGTCGCCGGCCGAGGCGGCGCCGCCGACGGTGCCGTTCATGCCCGCCATGTCGGCCATGGCCGCCGAGCCGGTGTCGCCGTGCGCGTCGTGGCCGCCCCCCGCCGCCGCGCCCGTGCCGCCCATCCAGCGCATCGGCGCGCCGGCGGCGCTCTGGGCCCGCCCCCAGCCCGACAGCCACGCCGACATGACGCCGATCTCCCGCTGCTGGGTCAACGCGATGTCCTGGGCGACGCTGCGGGTCGACGTGTCCCCGCCGCGGTCGAACTCGATCATCGCCATCTGCACGGCCTGCGCGTGGTGCTCGGACATGTCGCGGGCGAAGCCGACGTCGACGGAGCTCTCGCCGGGCGGGCGGTCGCGCAGGTCGCCCAGCGCCGCGCCGGCGGCCAGCAGCCCGGCCACCAGCACCACGACGACCGGGGTCCACCACAGGGCCGCCCGGCCCCGGCGACGCCGACGCGGGGCGTCGGCCTCGCCCGGCGAAGGCGCATCCGGTGCGGCCACGCCCGGTCGGGCTCTGGCGGGGCCGGGTTCGTCGCGTGCGGGCCGATCGTCCTGCCTGCGCGGCTCGGCTGGGGCCTCTGCGGGCGCGCTGGGGGAGGCGGGCAGGCCACCCCCGGCGCGCAGCTCTGAATCGCTCATCGTCCGTCAAGTCTGACGTAGGTGCCGACGTTTCGCGCGCCACCCCCGCCGGACTTCTCGCGTCGCGCAGATCACCGGGCCGGGCGGCCGGCCTCAGACGTGCAGGTGGGAGTTGAAGACGAAGGTCCTCTTGCCGACCTGGACGCGGGTGCCGGGCACCAACGGGGCGGGCTGGTGCGGGTTGAGGGGAGTCCACACGGTCGCCTCGGGCGGGGCGATGTAGGTGCCGTTGGCCGAACCCTGGTCGGTGATCACGGCGTCCCAGCCGGTCAGGGTGATCACGGCGTGCACCCGGGAGACGGCGCTCTCGCCGTCCTCGACCGGCAGCGCCCGCGCCTTGCCGGCCCGGACGGCGTCGTCCCGGTCGGGCTGACGGCCGATGACCAGGTCCATGTCGACGTTCATCGTCTGCCCGTCGTCGAACACGAGCACCCCGACCGTCGGACGCGGGCCCCAGACCGTGCGGGAGCTCTGCTGGGCCAGGGACAGGCCGCACTCGGCGCAGTAGGGCGCCTGCGGGTGGTTGAAGTGCCCGTTCGCGCACAGCACCCCCTCGACCTGGGGCTCGGATCCGCTGGGCAGCATCGTCGGGGCCTCGTCGTCCTCGATGAGGTCGGAGACGGTGAAGGTCTGCCCGGGAAGCTGGGTCATGGCGTCGTGCTCGTCGTCGGTGAGGTCGTCGCCGAGCCCGTCACCAAGGCCGCCACCAAGGCCGCCGCCGAGGCTGTCCGTCAGGGGCTCGGCGTGCCCGCCGAGCGGGCCGAGCCCCTGGCGGAGATGGCCGTTCGGCCCGGAGTCGACCGCGGCGTGGCCGAGCGCCTCGCGCCCGGCGAGCTCGGTCGGCGGGTCCTCGTTGAGTTCGTCGAGTTCGTCGAGGTCGGCGGCCTGGGTGGGCTCCGCCGCCGCCCGGCGACGCCTGGCCTCCTCCTCCTCGCTGAGCAGCGGGGCCAGCGCCGGCGGGGTGGTCGACATCGGGTCGGGGGCACGCGAACCGGGCGTGGGGATCGGCGCGGCGCCGGTCATCGGGTCGCGCAGCGGATCGAAGCCGGCGAGCAGCTGGTCGGCCGACGCCTTGGGGGCGGGCAGCGCGGGCGCGTCGCTGAGCGACAGGCTCGCGCCGATCCCGGGCACCGCGCCGATCCGCAGGTCGAGAGGGAAGCCGAGGTCGCCGAGGCCGCCGGGGAAGCCGGTCGGGCCGACGATGCCGGTCGGCCCGACGTCGATCCGGGCGATCTCCGTCGGCAGCAGGCGGTCGACCCAGGTGGCCGAGTCCACGCCGGACAGCGTCACCCCGGAGGTGCCGGACGCCACGACGTCCATCGCCCCGTGGACGAGCGCCGCGACGCGGTCGTTGACGGTGGTCAGCAGGCTGAA
Organism: Frankia alni ACN14a; assembly: GCF_000058485.1. NCBI lineage: Bacteria > Bacillati > Actinomycetota > Actinomycetes > Frankiales > Frankiaceae > Frankia > Frankia alni. Next base: position 6,831,403 of record NC_008278.1, on the reverse strand, counting down.
GTCGGGCACCCGGTCGGGGTCGGCGTCGGCGAGGAGCCCGGCGACCCGGCGCACGAGCCGGCGACCCATGGTCGACGCGGTCGTGCCCACCTCCGCGGCCACCTCGGCGCACAGCCCGAGCAGCCTGTTGGTGATCTCGGCGGTCTCGGGCCGGCCGGCACGGGCGACGATGAGCGCGCCGGGCAGCCGGACGACCACCCCGGTCCGATCCGGGTGCCCGGACTCCACGACCACCCGGAAATGGTCCAGTCCCGCCATGACCTCGCCCCTCGTCCCCACACCCCGCGCCGCGCCGGTCATCACCGCCGGCGGCCTCGTGGCACATCCTCGCCGCTCGGTGCGGCCCGTCCGGTACGGTCCTATCCTGCCGTGCCCGCGGGCCGGCTGGTACCGCCTTACCGCTACCGTGGCCGGCGTTGTCCGGGTCCCGACAGGCGAGCGCGCGCCGCGGGCGCGCCACCCGCCCGCCGGGTGGTCGAGGGCGGGGCGGCGGTCAGGCCAGCGCGCGGTCCAGGTTGATCGCCGCGCTGATCAGCGCGAGGTGGGTGAACGCCTGCGGGAAGTTGCCGAGCGCCTCGCCGGAGGAGCCGATCTCCTCGGCGTAGAGGCCCACGTGGTTGGCGTAGGTGAGCATCTTCTCGAAGACCATCCGGGCCTCGCTCACCCGGCCGGCCCGGGTCAGTGCCTCCACGTACCAGAACGAGCACAGGTTGAACGTGCCCTCGTCACCGGTCAGCCCGTCGCTGCCGTCGGCGGCGTAGCGGCGCACCAGGCTGTCGCTGACGAGGTCCTCGCCGAACCGGTCCAGGGTCGAGAGGAACCGCGGATCGGTGGGCCCGGAGAACTTCACCAGCGGCATGCACAGCAGGGACGCGTCCAGCCGCGGTGAGCCGGGGAACTCCATGTAGGCCCCGCGGGTCGGGTTCCACGCCTCGTTCTGGACGAACCGGTACGCCTGACCGGCGAGGTCCTTCCAGTCGTTCGTCGGGCCGGGCAGGCCCCGCTGGCGCGAGATGCGGCAGGCCCGCTCGAAGGCCACCCAGGTCATCAGCGCCGAGTAGGTGAAGCGCTGGCGCCCGCCGCGGGTCTCCCAGATCCCCTCGTCCGGGGTGTCCCAGTGCTTGGCCAGCCAGTCGAGCTGGCGGCCGAGGGCCTCCCAGAGCTGGAAGGAGATCGGGACCTTCTTGTTGTACAGGTAGACCGAGTCCATCAGCTCGCCGTAGATGTCGAGCTGGAGCTGCTCGGCGGCGGCGTTGCCGATGCGCACCGGCTTCGAGCCGCGGTAGCCGGAGAGGTGCTCCAGGACGATCTCGTCCAGGTGGGCGTTGCCGTCGACGCTGTACAGCACGTACAGCCCGGAGTCCTTCGGCGCCTCGTGGCAGCGCTGCTCCAGCCAGTCCATGAACGCCGCGGCCTCGTCGGTGAAGCCCAGGGCCATCAGCGCGTAGGTGGTGAACGCCGCGTCCCGGATCCAGGTGTAGCGGTAGTCCCAGTTGCGCACCCCGCCGAGTTCCTCCGGCAGCGAGGTGGTCGGCGCCGCCACCAGTGCGCCGGTGGGCCGGTAGACCAGCAGCTTCAGCACCAGCGCGCTGCGTAGGACCATCTCCCGCCAGCGGCCGTGGTAACGGCTTTGCCGCAGCCACGCCTGCCAGTAGTTCAACGTCCGGGTGAACAGCGTGTCCGCCTCGCCGATGATCAGCGGCCGGATCGTCGAGTTCCATTCGAGCACGATGTCGGCGGTCTCGCCCATGGGCAGGTCGAACTCCGCGAACACGGCGGTGCCGTCGACCCGCAGCGGCAGCGAGGTGCGCAGCACGAGGGTGCCCTTGACCGATTCGAACACCGCCCCCGAGCCGGGGATCAGCGTCACCGTGTGCGCGGCCCGCCCGTAGTCGAACCGCGGGTCGCAGCGCAGCCGGAACGTCGCCGTCCCGCGCACGGCGCGGGCCTGGCGGACGACGACGTGCGGCGTCTCCGCGACGTCGCTGTCCACCGGGACCATGAAGTCGACGACCTCGCCGACCGCCCGCGGGGTGAGGAACCGGGTCATCAGGATGTTCGAGTCGGGCAGGTACAGCTGCTTCGCCCGCGAGTCCGGACAGTGGATGCGGAACGACCCGCCGCGGTCGGCGTCGAGCAGGCTCGCGAAGACCGACGGCGCATCGAAGCGTTGTGGGCAGTACCAGTCGATCGTGCCATCCGTGGCGACCAGGGCCACGGTACGCAGGTCGCCGATGACCGCGTGCTCCTCGATGGGCGGGTAGTCGGTGTCGGGCATTCGTAGGCTCCGCGAGGCGTGGCTGGCCGAGGGTCCGACCAGGGATTCTGCGGGGGACGGACCAGGGAGGACGCCACCGCGCGAGCACAACCCGACGCCGAGCCGCTCGCGTCCTCCCGGCCGCCGCCGGTCGCCACCCGAGCGATGGCAACCAGGCGAAGGTAACCCGCCGGGGCGGTCCACGCCCATCACCGCCGATAGCCGAATTTAGGGCCCGACCCGCCGTGTGAACTCGCGATGTCGGCGAGGCGTCGGCGCTGGGTCCACACTGCCTCGACGGAGGGCACGGGAGGGGTGGAACCCCCGTCGCCACCGGCGGTCCGCGGTGGCCGCGGGCGGCGGCGGGACCGGCGTTCGCACCCCGGTGGGGGTCTCGCCGCGCGGGCGTCCGAGGCCGCCACCTACGATCACGCCATGGCCGCCCACCCTCCGACCGCCGAGGACGGTCGTGCCGCGCTGGTGATGTTCGCTCGGGGCGACCGGGTCTTCCCGGTCGACGACCTCGGCGGCGGGATCTGGTCGCGGCGCGGCACCGTGCTGGCCGTGCACGCGGCCGGGCGCCGTGAGCCGGCCGAACAGGCCGGGCCGGTGCGCGTCGAGTCGACCCGCAGCGCGGCGCCGGTCACCGCCCGGGCGACGGTGCTCTGGGACGACGGCAGCGCCGAGGTGCTGGCCGAGGATCAGCTCTGCCTCGTCTACGACCAGGAGGCCCCCGTCGGCGTGCGGGTCGTCACCCTGCCGATGGCCGAGCCGGTGGATGTGGTGCAGCACGGCGGGCACGTCGTGCTGGTGCTGCGCGACGGCCTGGTCTCGCCCGCGGTCGTGGACTCGCTGCGCGACAAGTTGCGCCGGGTCAGGGCGGCGCTGACCCCGGCGCGGCCCGACCCCGCCTCCGCGGCCGAGCTGCGTCGGCGGGACCTCGACCTGCTGCGGGCCCTGATCGCGCAGCTCACCGGGGGTGCGCCCGAGCCTCGCTGACGGGCGCCGCCGGGCGGGTCAGGACGTCGAGTACGGACCGGGGCGGACTCCGCCCGGGCCGTAGGCGTTGCCGTTCATCCCGGCCCGCGGCTGCTCGGTCATCGCCTGGCTCACCTTCGACGCGATCGCCTCGGTGAGCCGGATCGCCTGCGTGAGGGACAGGTTCAGCACGATCTCGCTGTCATCGGTCATTGCGAAGCGCACCGACACATCGGCCATGGTGGTTCCTCCCAGTCTCGGTCCGCCCGACACCCGGCTCCGGTGGTTGGAGGTCGGAGGGAGACCCGCACGGGCGCTGCCTGCCGTGCGGCCTCGGGGCATGGTGACCGCCCCACCATCCCCGATCGGGATCTCGCGCCGTACGTGACCCCCCCTGTCGCCTCCACCGGTGAGGCTGCTAGCGGTGTGCTGTTCCGACTCTGGGTTATCAGTCAACTTCGTTTGCCCCCGTGCCTGCGTGCCGATCCGGGCGGGAACGCCCCTTTGTGAGGATGGCATCGCTCTGGGTGGCTGCGGGGGAAGTTGGGCCGGCTCTCGTGAGAGAGATCACATCGAGCCCACTTTGCTCGGTCAGTGCGCCCGCACGGGGGCTCCCGGCTCAGATCCAGCCGGGGAACCACATCCTGGCCCGCCACGAGGAGTAGGGGATCACCTGCGCGGCCAGGATCGGGTAGAAGTACGCGAACAGCAGGACCACGACGATCGTGTAGATCCCGACCGTCAGCGCGCCGGTCAGCCGGCGGGCGTCAGAGGCCTCCCGCGGGCCGAGCGCGAGCCCCGCCAGCGCCGTGATCCCGAGCACGAGGAACGGCAGGCACGGCAGCGCGTAGAAGAAGAACATCGTGCGGTTCGGGAACAGCAGCCACGGCAGGAACGCCGAGCCGAACCCGACCAGCACCAGGGCGGCCCGCCAGTCCCGCCGAGTCACCCACCAGGCGAGCATCCCGAGCAACCCGGCGGTGCCCACCCACCACACCGCGGGGTTGCCCAGCGCCAGCACCTCCCGGGAACAGCCGGCCGGAGCATGGCAACCGGACGTCCCGTAGGCGGGCGACGAGTAGTAGTACGCCACCGGCCGGGCCATCACCAGCCAGCTCATCGGGTGCGAGGCGAAGGCGTGCCCCTGGTCGAGGCCCTCGTGGAACTTCAGCACCGCCATCTGGTACTTCCACCAGCCGTGCCACGCCGCGCCGAACCCGTTGCCGTAGAAGTGCCGGTAGTAGCCGCCGTCGGTGACGAACCAGCCCGTCCAGGTGGCCAGGAACACCCCGATCGGGACGACGACGAACGTCGCCGCCCACGCGGGCAGGTCCCGCCGCAGCGCCCCCAGCACGGGCCGCTGCGCGCCGCCGGTGCGCCGCGCACCGATGTCCCAGGCGATCGCGAGCGCCGCGAGGCCGATGATCGTGTAGAGCGCGCTCCACTTCACGCCCATCGACAGGCCGAGCGCCACCCCGCAGGCCAGGCGCCACCGGCGAAAGCCCAGCCGGGGCCCGTAGAGTTCGCGCAGCCGATCCTGCCGGCCGGCCGTGGCCGTCGAGGCCTCGGAGCCCGCCGTGGCCGCCGTGGCCGGAGAGACCGCCCCGCTTGCGGCCGCCGTGCTTGCGGTGACCGCGGTGCTTGCGGTGACCGCCGCGCCTGCCGTCGTGACGGACTGCGCCGAGGCCGCCCCCGGCGAGCCGTCGGCCGTCGGGGGCGGTGAACCCGAGCCGCGGGCCAGGGCCGCGTTCAGGCGGTCGGCAAGCCGGGCCCGGCCGTCGTCACGGTCGAGCAGCAGGCAGGCCAGCGCCACGACGACCCCGGTCATCAGGAAGATGTCGAGGATCCCGATCCGGCTCTGCACGAACTCCAGGCCGTCCATGGCGAGCAGCAGGCCGGCGAAGCAGCCCAGCAGGGTCGAGCGGAACATCCGCCGGGCGGCGCGGGCGAGGACGAGCACGGCCAGCGTGCCGAACAACGCCGAGGAGAACCGCCAGCCGAGCTCCGGGTCGCCGTGCGGAACTCCCGAACAGTTCGTGTACCCGAACAGACCCTCGGAGGCGGCCATCAGCCACTTGCCGAACGGCGGATGGACGACGTACGCCGGCCCGGAACAGTCGTTCGAGTTGATTTCGTAACCGGCGGTGAGCAGGCCCCAGGCGTCCTTGGTGTAGTAGACCTCGTCGAAGTACACCCCGCGCGGCTGGGTGATGTTCCAGAACCGCAGCACCCCGGCCAGGACCGCGACCGACAGGGTCGCCAGCCAGCCGGCCAGCGGCGAGCCCGGCATCGGCGGGCACAGCCGCTCGCGCAACGCCTCGGCCCGCGTCCGCTGTGGACCGAGGGGGTCCGGACCGGTCACCGGCGGCGTGTCGCCTCCTCCGCTCGCACTCCAGGGCACGTGGGCCGTCGTCGCCGTCACACCGATCAGGGTAGGTCCTGGCTCCTGACACACTGGGCGGGTGTCCGGGACCCTGGTGCTGTGCGGCGCTCCGATCGGTGATGTCCGGGACGCGAGTCCGCGTCTCGGTGAGATCCTCGCCACTGCGGATGTGATCGCGGCCGAGGACACCCGGCGGGTGCTCCGGCTGGCGCACGCCCTCGGCGTCACCATCTCCGGCCGGATCGTGTCCTGCTACGACGCGGTGGAGGGCGCCCGCGCCGCCCTCCTGACCGACTACCTGCGCGAGGGGGCCACGGTCGCCCTGATCACCGATGCCGGGATGCCGGCGGTGTCCGATCCCGGCTTCCGCGTGGTCGCCGCGGCGGCCGCCGCCGGCATGGCCGTCACCGTCGTGCCCGGTCCGTCCGCGGTGACCGCCGCCCTGGCCGTCAGCGGCCTGCCCACCGACCGGTGGACCTTCGAGGGCTTCCTGCCGCGCAAGGGCGCCGACCGGCGTGCCCGGCTGCGCGAGCTCGGCGGCGAGACCCGCACGATGGTGTTCCTGGAGTCCCCGCACCGGCTCCCCGCGGGCCTGACTGACCTGATCGCCGCCTTCGGTGCCGGCCGCGCCGCGGTGCTCTGCCGAGAGCTGACCAAGACCTTCGAGGAGATCGTCCGCGGCGATCTCGCGGCCCTGCTCGCCTGGGCCACCGACGGCCGCGTGATCCGCGGGGAGTTCACCCTGGTGATCGCCGGCGGCGCCGGGCGCCGCCCGGTGACCGTCGACTTCGCCCCCGCGCAGGCGGCGGCCGACCCCGCCCCCGCGGCCAACCTCGATTCCGGGTCCGCGGCCGACCCCGACTACGCCGCCGACCCCGACTACGCCGCCGACCTCCATTCCGGCTCTGCGGCCGAGGGCGGCTCTGCCGCCGACCCCGCGGTCGCTTCCGGGTCTGCGCCCGGTTCCGGCTCCGCTGCCGGCACTGACCCCGCGGCCGAGAGCGGGGCCTTCGAGGTGGGATCCGTCGACACAGTGGACGCGCGGGTCCTGGCTGCCGACGTGGTCCGGCGCACCGCCGCCGGCATGCCGCGCAAGGAGGCCCGTCGGGCGGTCGCGGCCGACTACGGCGTATCCCGCAACGATGTCTACGCCGCCGAACTCGCCGCCCGCGAGCCCCGCCCCGCCCCGACCGACCGCCCCCGCTAGGTCGACCGTCGTAGGGGCGCGGTTCCGCGGAACCCCAAGATCGCTGGGGCTGGGGCTGGGGGTCGCGGCGTGGGTCAGCAGCCTCGCTGGAGCAGCAGGGCCTTGCCCATCGCCGCCCACTCGTAGGTGATCATGTAGGGCCACATGCGGCGGGGTGGCGGCACCCCGATCATCCGGACCTCGCCGGGATAGCAGCGGCCGAGCCGTAGCCGGGCCCGGGTGCTCTGCGACGTGGAGGTGATCACGATCAGGGAGTGCCAGCCGCGCCGGGCCGCCGCGGCACCCACCCAGCGGGACTCCCCCTGAGTCGTCAGGGGGCTGGGCGCGAAGCAGATCACCTCCACGCCGGGGATGGTGCCGGGACAGGGATCGTCGGCGGTCGGGGTCGAGACGGCGAGGACCGGGGCGTAACCGGCACGGGCCAGGGCGACCGCCCGTTCGAGCCGGCCAGGACTGCCGGCGAACATGACGATCGCGTCGACCGGCGCCGGCCGGTCGCGATGGGGGAAGACGAACAGCCGTGCGGTGGCCGCCGTGAACGCGACCGCCAGGACGCCGACCAGGGCGATGGTGACGGCCCGGCGGCGCGATGTACCGGCCGGCGCGCGCTCGAGCGGACCCGCCGCCATGGACCTCCCTTCGCGGCGGCACGACGCCGCCGTGGCCGTCGTGGAGCCTCGTTCCACCGCGTGACCCGAGCCAACCACGGCTCACCCGCTCCGGGCGGGCGCACCCGCCGCAACCCGCCGCTACGCCGACGCCGTCCTACGCCGACGCCGTCCTACCTCGGCGTCGGCCTACGTCGACGGGGTGGTGGAGGTCGGCCGGGCGGTCGGGGGCGCCGAGGCCGGCCGGCTGGTGATCCGGCGGGGGTGGGCGAAGGTGGCCCGGGCGGCCTCCCGTGGCCACACGGTGCGCGACGCGCCGTCCTGCCACTGCACGATCGGGATCTGGTGGCCGACCTGCAGCCCGGTCGCCTCGTCCAGCCGGAACCGGCCGAGCAGCGTCGTCGTGTCGATGCCGCGGGCGGCGGCGAGCACCGAGGCGTCCTGCACGCCTCCGCAGAACCGGATCGCCCGCCCCAGGATCAGACCGGTGACGTAGGCCCAGGCGGCCGTCTCCGTCGGCGCAACGCCGTGCAGGGCGGTGTAGTCGGCGGTGAACTCGCGTGCCGTCGGCCCGGTGGCGGTCGGCTGCGTGCTCTCCGGCATCCAGCTTCCCGGGGCGAGCAGCTGCTCGCGCAGGTCGCCGAGGCTGGCGGTGGCCTGCGCGCTGACGGCGGTGGAGAACGCCGCCGCCCGCCACGGCCGGCGCAGCAGGATGTTCGCCGCGGCCAGCTCGTCGTCGGGGCTCGCATGCACGATGAGGACGTCGCCCGGGGGCAGCCGGGTCGCGGCGAGCGTGGCCTTCCCCGGCGCGAAGACGTGCGAGGCGACCTCGAACGCCTGGGAGATGGCGGCAGCCCTGGCCACCGAGGTGATCTCGACCGCGGTGTCGCCCGAGGCGAGCAGGACGACCTTGCGGGCCCGCCGGTCGGCCGCCCGCACCGCCGCCAGGACCCCGCGCGGCCAGGTCGAGGTGGCGGCGGCGATGTTGACGATGTTGGGGAAGGCCTGCCGGACGAACCTGGTCGACGGCGCCCCCGTGTTGAACACCACCCGGTCGGTCGCCGCGCAGGCCGCCAGGGCCGCCCGGTGGCCGTAGGGCCCGAGCAGGGCGTCCGGGCGGGCGGCGACGGCGGCGCGCATCGCGGCCGCGGGGTCGGGGTAGGCGTCGTACGCGGTGAGGCTCACCTCGTCCCAGGGCGCGGGGAGGCGCTCGTCGCGCGCCCACAGGGTGACGCCGCGCAGACCGGCGAGGCCCTGGGCGGCGTCCGGCCCGGTCAGCGGGGTGACGAGGGCAACGGTCAACGGCGTCGTCATCGGCAGGAATCCTCGCAGTCGCTCACGAGATAAGCGTCCCATGCTTGATGGGCGCATTCCTCGGCGCGCCCGGCGTCGGCCGTAGACTTCACCGGACGCGGAAGGATGGGTGAGGTGGCGCGAAACTCTGACCGGGCGGGCGATCCACCGCCGCCGCCCGATCCCCTGCCGGTGGCCGTCGTCGACAGCCACTGCCACCTCGACCTCATGGACACCGAGGTGGATGCCGCGATCGCGGCCGCGGTCGCCGTGGGTGTCACCCGGGCCGTCACCGTCGGCGTGGACCTGCCGACCAGCCGCTGGCAGGCCGACGTCGCCGATGCCCACCCGGAGCTCTACGCCGCCGTGGCCATCCATCCCAACGAGGCCGCCCACGGGGTGAGCGAGGAGACGTTCGCCGCCGTCACCGAGTTGGCCCGCCGGGACAAGGTCCGGGCCGTCGGCGAGACGGGGCTGGACTACTTCCGCACCCCGCCGGAGGCGCACGCCGCCCAGCAGGAGAGTTTCCGCCGGCACATCGCGATCGCCAAGGAGACCGGCCGCGCGCTGATGATCCACGACCGGGACGCGCACGAGGACACGCTGCGCATCCTCGCCGAGGAGGGCGCTCCGGACACGGTCGTCTTCCACGCCTTCTCGGGCGACGCCGAGATGGCGAAGGTCTGCGCCGACGCCGGCTACGTGATGTCCTTCGCCGGCAACGTGACCTTCAAGAACGCGGCGAACCTGCGCGAGGCGGCCGCCGTGGCGCCGGCCGAGCTGCTGCTGGTCGAGACCGACGCGCCGTTCCTCACCCCGGTGCCCTGGCGGGGTCGGCCCGGCGGCCCCTACCTGATCCCGCTGACGCTGCGGGCGCTCGCCGAGACCCGGGGCGTGGGCGTCGCCGAGCTCGGCGCGTCGATCGCGGCCAACGCCGAGCGGGTGTTCGGGCCCTGGTAGGCACCGATGCGCTGCTCGCGCCGGCCGAGCTGCGGGCGCTGGCGCACGCGCTGGACCTACGGCCGACGAAGCGTCGCGGGCAGAACTTCCTCGTCGACGCGAACACCGTGCGCCGGCTGGTCCGGCTGGCCGAGGTCGGCCCGGACGACACAGTGCTGGAGATCGGTCCGGGTCTCGGCTCGATGACCCTGGGGCTGCTCGGCACCGCCGGCGCCGTCGTGGCCGTCGAGGTGGACCCGCCGCTGGCCGCCGCCCTGCCGGTGACCGTCGCCGCCCGGCTGCCCGCCGAGGCCGCGGCGCGGCTGCACGTGGTGCTCGCCGACGGGCTGCGGCTGGGACCGGCGGACCTGCCCGCGGGCGTGCCCGCCCCGGACGTGCTCGCCGCGAACCTGCCCTACAACATCGCGGTGCCGCTGCTGCTGGGCGTGCTCGAACGGCTGCCGTCGCTGCGCCGCGGCCTGGTGATGGTGCAGGCGGAGGTCGCCGACCGGCTCACGGCGCCGCCCGGCAGCCGGGTGTACGGCGCGCCCAGCGTGAAACTGGCCTGGTACGCGCGCAGCCGCCCGGCCGGTGGCGTGCCCCGCCCGGTCTTCTGGCCGCAGCCGAACGTCGACTCCGGGCTGGTCGCCTTCACCCGCCGGACCCCGCCGGCGCCGGCGGAGCTGCGCGCCGAGGTCTTCGCCGCCGTCGACGCCGCCTTCGCCCAACGCCGCAAGACGCTGCGCACGGCCCTGGTCCCCTGGGCCGGCTCGCGCGACGCCGCGACGGCCCTGGCGGAGGCGGCCGGGGTGGATCCCGGCGCCCGCGGCGAGACCCTCGACGTCGAGGCCTTCTGCCGCCTCGCCGCCGCCCGCCGCGCCGCCGTCGCCGAGCCCGCCGCGGCTACTCAGCTTGCCGGGGCCCCTGCCGCCGAGCCCGGTCCGCCCGACTGACGAGGACGCGCCGTCGGGACCGCGCCGGGTTCCCTGCTTGTCCAGAGGGTTCCGTGCCCGATTTATCCCTCTGGATAAGCATGCGGACGCCCCGGCAGCGGCAGCGGAGTCGGTCAGAGGGGGGAGATGCCGACGGCGCGGCGGACGCCCTGGAGGACGGGGCGGGCGCGGTCGCGGGCCTGCTCGGCGCCGGCGTCGAGGATCGCGTCGAGCTCGCTGCCGGGGGCGACGAGGGCCTCGTACTGCTCGCGCAGCGGCGACAACCAGGCGTTGACGGTCTCGAACAGGGCGTTCTTCAGCTCGCCCCAGCCGGTGCCGCCCTGCTCCAGACGGGCCCGCATGTCCTTGACCGCCTCGGGGGTGGCGAAGTTCTCGAACAGTGCGAACGCCGCCGAGGCGTCCGGGTCCTTCGGCTGCTCCACCGGTGTGCTGTCGCTCACGATGCCGCGGATGAGCTTCCGTAGCTGCTTCTCGGGGGCGAACAGCGGGATCGTGTTCTTGTAGGACTTGCTCATCTTGCGGCCGTCGGTGCCGGGTAGGGTCCGGGCCGAGCTGCCGGCGGGGTAAATTCCCTCCGGAATCCTCAGGCTGAACACGTCGCCGAAGAGATGGTTGAACGAGCCGGCGATGTCGGCGGCGTATTCGACGTGCTGCGACTGGTCCTGCCCGACGGGCACCACGTCGGTGTTCATGATGAGAATGTCGACGGCCATGAGAATCGGGTAGTTGAACAGGCCCATGTTGATCCCGGCGTCCAGATCCGCCACGCCGGACTCGGCGTTGCGGTCGCGGGCGGCCTTGTAGGCGTGTGCCCGGTTCATCAGGCCCTTGCCGGTCACGCAGGACAGCACCCAGGACAGCTCGAAGATCTCGGGGACGTCGGACTGGCGGTAGAAGACCGTGCGCGCCGGGTCGAGGCCGAGCGTGATCCAGGTGGCCGCCACCGACCGGGTGTAGCTCGCCAGCTCCCTGCGGTCGCGAATCGACGTCAGGGCGTGGTAGTCGGCGATGAAGTAGATCGACTCGTAGGTCGACGTGAGCTCCAGCGAGGGCCGGATCGCTCCGATGTAGTTCCCGAGATGCGGCTCGCCCGTCGGCTTGATGCCGGTCAGCGAGACCTTCGGCTGTTGCGCTGCCATGCCTGCGCAGTCTACGGAGGCGACCCGCAGCGGCGGACCGCCGGCGCCGTGCCGACCCGCGTCGCGCGGACCCAGGCGTCCCGGGACGTGCCCGGGACGCGACCGGGACGCGCGTCGCGGCGGGGCTGTCTAGGCGTCCCCGCCGAACAGGCCGGTCACGGAGCCGTCCTCGAAGACCGCCTTGATCGCGGCGGCGAGCAGCGGGGCGATCGACAGTTCGGTGATCTTGTCGATCCGTGCCTCGCTGGGCAGCGGCAGCGTGTTGGTGAGGACGACCTCGCTGATCTCGGAGTTCTTCAGCCGGTCGGCCGCCGGCCCGGACAGCACACCGTGCGTCGCCGCCGCGATCACGTCGGTCGCGCCGTGCTCCTTGAGCGACTCCGCGGCCTTCGTGATGGTGCCGGCAGTGTCGATCATGTCGTCGACGATGACGCAGGTGCGGCCGCGGACCTCGCCGACCACGTCGAACATCTTCACCTGGTTGGGCACGTCCGGGTCGCGGCGCTTGTGGATGATGGCCAGGGGGCAGCCCAGCCGGTCGGTCCAGCGTTCCGCCACCCGGACCCGGCCCGAGTCGGGGGCCACGACGGTGACCTCCGAGGTGTCCAGCTTGTTCTCGATGTAGTCGGCGAGCAGCGGCAGCGCGAACAGGTGGTCCACCGGGCCGTCGAAGAAGCCCTGGATCTGTGCGGTGTGCAGGTCGACCGACATGAGCCGGTGCGCGCCGGCGGTCTTGAACAGGTCGGCGACGAGCCGGGCGGAGATCGGCTCGCGGCCGCGGTGCTTCTTGTCCTGGCGGGCGTACGGGTAGAACGGCGCGACCACCGTGATCCTTTTGGCGCTCGCCCGCTTCAGGGCGTCCACCATGATCAGTTGTTCCATCAGCCAGGTGTTCACCGGCGCCGAGTGGCACTGCAGGACGAAGGCGTCGCAGCCGCGGACCGATTCGGAGAAGCGAACGAAGATCTCGCCGCTGGCGAACTCGTAGGCGTTCGTCGGCACGGGTTCGACGTCGAGTGCGGCCGCCACCTCCGCCGCGAGGCCGGGGTGCGAGCGTCCCGCAAAGAGCATCAGGTTGCGCCGGTTCTCGGTCTGGTAGGCCACCGCGTTCTCCTTGGACGGGACGGATGATCAGGCTGGGGTGCCGTCGGCGGCGTGCCTGCGCGCGCAGAGGTGCTGCCCCGCGCGGCCTGCCGGCGCGGCCGGACCGATGGGGCGGTGTGCATCCCCCCGCTGGTCAGAAGGTTGGGACCGACCCCTCTACGTTCTGCTTCCCGCTCCGGGAACGCCAGCGATCCCGGCCTCGCCGCTGCCGGTGTGCGTCAAGTCACCCCGACCATGCGGGCCGGCATCGGGCGTGCCGACCCCGTGCGCCTGTGCTGCGAGGGAGTCGGCCGGGATGGGGCCGGCGGGGATGGAGTCGGCCGGGATGGAGTCGGCGGGGATGGGGTCGGCCGGGATGGGGTCGCCTGGGCGGGACTCGGCCGGGAGGAGGTCGGTCGGCGTCGCCGCGTCGGCGACGGCGGGCCCCGGCGAGGCACCGGCGGCGGCCGCGGCGGCCGCGGCGGCCGCCGCGGCGGGGCTGCCGGGCCGGCGCCGCTGCGTCCAGCCCTCGATGATCCGCTGGCGCCCCTCGCGGATGGCCAGCGCGCCCGGCGGCACGTCCTCCCGGATGACGGACCCGGCACCCGTGTAGGCACCGTCTCCGACGGTGACCGGGGCGACGAGCATCGTGTCGCTGCCGATGCGAACGTCGGAGCCGATGACGGTGCGGTGCTTCGCGACGCCGTCGTAGTTCACGAAGACGGTCGTGCAGCCGATGTTGCTCCGCTCGCCGACGACGGCGTCGCCGACGTAGGCGAGGTGGGGGACCTTCGTGTGGTCGCCGAACTCGGCGGACTTCGTCTCGACGAAGGATCCGATCTTGCCCTCTCGGCCGAGCCGGGTGCCGGGGCGCAGGTGGCTGTAGGGGCCGACGGTGGCGCCGGCGCCGATCTCGGCGCGGTCGGCCGTGGTCCGCACGACGCTCGCCTCCGCGCCGACGATCGTGTCCGTGAGGGTGCACTCGGGGCCGACGGTGGCGCCCCTCGCCAGGTGGGTGCGTCCGTGCAGGAAGGTGTGGGGGGCGATCGTCGTGTCCGGCTCCAGGGTGACGTCCGCGTCGATCCAGGTGGTGGGCGGATCCACGACGGTGGTCCCGGCCTTCATGGCCGCGACGACGATCCGGTCGCGCAGCGCCCGGCCGGCGGCGGCGAGCTGGACCCGGTCGTTGACCCCGGCGGCCTCGGCCGGGTCGGCGACGACCCGCGCCGCCACCGGGCTGCCGTCGCCGACCAGGAGCCCGACGACGTCGGTCAGGTACTCCTCGCCCTGGGCGTTCTCCCTGGTCAGCCGGGCCAGCGCCGCCTGGAGCGGGCCGGCACGGAAGGCGTAGACCCCGGTGTTGATCTCCCGGATGGCGGCGGTGGCCGCGTCGGCGTCGCGATGCTCGATGATCGCCTGGACCCCACCTGCGGCATCGCGCACGACCCGGCCGTAACCGGTGGCGTCGTCGAGGACGGCGGTCAGCACCGTCGCCGCGGCGCGCTGGGCCTGGTGATGGCCGGTGAGGGCGGCCAGCGTCTCCCCGGTGAGCAGCGGGGTGTCGCCGGGGAGCACGACCACCGAGTCGTCGGGGGCGAGCCCGTCGAGCGCCGCCAGGGCGACCCGAACAGCGTGGCCCGTACCGTGCTGACGGTCCTGCACGACGGGGACGACCGTCGGGGCCTGCTCGGCCAGCATCGCCGCGACCTGCTCCCGGCCGTGGCCCACGACGACGGCGGTGCGGGGCGCGGCCAGGGTGCCGGCGGCGTGCAGCACGTGCCCGAGCAGGGTTCGCCCAGCGATACTGTGCAGCACCTTCGGTGTCGTCGAGCGCATCCGTCGACCCTCGCCCGCAGCCAGGATGATGACGGCGGCCGGACGTGGTGAAGTCACGCGATCTCCCGGATCTTCGGCCTGCACGACGATGGGGCGACGGGCACCACACTACCGCGACCTGCTGACCGGGCCCGGGGAGGTGACGGCGGCCGGTAACACGCCGGGCGCCGTCACCGGAGGAGGGCCTCGACCGGCCGGCGGGGAACGACCCGACCGGTCCCCGCCGAAGCGTTCGGCCGCTCGCGGAGAAAGGATCGCGATGGCGGTCCGGCCGGCGCGGCGGTACTTCCCGGCGATTCTTTGTGATGGTATTACTGGTGGTACTCCAGTAGTGCTCCGCCGCCACGACTCGAACGTGGACTAAGAGAACCAAAATCTCCTGTGCTGCCGATTACACTACGGCGGACCGCGGGGAAAACATGCCAACTCTACCATCGTGGGGTGGCGCGGATGGTAAAAGCAGGGTCGCGGACCACTGTCCCGCGGGTCGGGCCGCGCCGCGGTCCCCGCCGACCCCGCACAGCCCGATGCATCGGGCGCCCGCGGCGATCGGGGCGCACCACACCACCGCGGCGCCATTACGGGGCGTGCCGCCCGAGGTGAGCGGTGTCGGGTGCCGTGGTGGTCGCCGGGCGAGGTCCGAGCACGTTCTGCGGGATGCCCGTCGGGGTGGCCCGGGTGGTGACCTCGGTGGGGCGGGTACCCCCACGAGACGTAGACCATTCGGGCGGGTGCCGGCCGGTGGGCATACAGCGATGTACAGCGATGCCGGCAGGCCGGCAGGCTGGGCCGCCCTGCCGAGTGGCCCGTTTGCGTGGTGGACGCCGGCAATGGGGACTGTTGTCACATCGGCGGGCTACCGTGGCCGGTGGAGTGCCGGCGCAGTGGACCTGCCGCGATGGACGGGACGAGGCGATGACCGCTACCGACACGGTGACACCGAGCAACAATCGGGCGCCGGATGACGACCGGGAAACGACTGCGGGGCTCGGCCGCGCCGATCCCGCCAACAACCGGGGCAACGCCACCAGGCCCAGGTCGATGGCGAAGGCTCGGGCCGAACAGATCATCATGGTGACGACGATCATCATTCCGCTTGTCGCGGTGGTCGCCGCGATACCCGCCCTGTGGGGCCGGTGGATCTCCTGGCATGACGTCGTCCTTGCCCTGATCTTCTATGCCATCAGCGGGCACGGGGTGACGGTCGGATTCCACCGTTACTTCACCCACCGTGGATTCAAGACGTCCCGGCCGGTGCGCATCGCGCTCGCCGTCGCCGGAAACATGGCGATCGAGGGCCCGGTGATCCGCTGGGTGGCCGACCACCGGCGCCACCACGCCTTCAGCGACGCCGAGGGCGACCCACACTCGCCGTGGCGCTACGGCCCCGGCACATGGTCGATGATGAAGGGCCTCTACCACGCCCACGTCGGCTGGCTGTTCGACGTCGAGCAGACCGACCAGCGCCGCTTCGCCCCCGACCTGCTCGACGACCCGGACATCGTGAAGGTCAGCCGCTCGTTCGCCGGCTGCGCCTTCGTCAGCCTCGCCGCGCCAGCGATCATCGGCGGCCTCTGGGGCGGCTCGTTCGAGGCGGCCGTGCAGGCGTTCTTCTGGGCGGGCCTCGTCCGGGTCGCCACGCTCCACCACGTCACCTGGTCGGTGAACAGCATCTGCCACGTGCTCGGCTCCCGGCCGTACCGCTCGCGGGACCGCTCCGCCAACGTGTGGCCGCTGGCGCTGCTGTCGATGGGGGAGTCCTGGCACAACCTGCATCACGCCGAGCCGACCTCGGCCCGCCACGGCGTGCGCCCCTGGCAGATCGACACGAGCTTCTACATCATCAAGCTGATGGAGACGCTCCACCTGGTCTGGGACGTGCGCTGGCCCGACCCGGCCCGCCTCGCCACCAAACGCGTCACCGCCGACGCTACGGCCTGAGCCGCCTCGGCTGACTGGTCCGCCTCGGCAGGCTGAGCCGCCTCGGTCGGCTCAGCCTTCGAGGTCGGCGGCGAGGGTCAGCCAGGCCTCCTCGGTGGCGTCCTTGTCGGCGACGACGGCGCGCAGCTCGGCGTCCAGCGCCAGCAGGCGCTCATGGTCGGTCGCCGCCTCGGCGAGGGCCACGTGGAGCTCCTGCTCGCGGCGGGTCAGCCGATCGAGGGCACGTTCGAGGCGGGTCAGCTCCTTGCGGGCGGCCCGCAGCTCGCTGCCGGATCGGGACGGTCCGGTCGTCGCGCCGATGGCGGCCGCTGCCGTGCCGGATCCGGCCGTGCCGGCCGCTGCCGTGGCGGCGGCGGGGACACCTGGCGCGGTCCCGTCCGCGCCACCCGCTGCACTCCGGCTACCCGTGCCACTTCGGCTACCCGTGCCACTTCGGCCATCCGTGCCACTTCGTCTACCTGCGCCATTCGTTCCGCCCGCGGTGGCTGCTCGGGCCGGCGGAGCCGAGGTGGCGGCCTCCGAGCCGGCGGCGGCTCGGCGGGCCAGGTACTCCTCGATGCCGCCGGGCAGCATCCTCAGGTGGCCGTCGCCGAGCAGAGCCAGCGTCACGTCACAGGTCCGCTCGAGGAAATACCGGTCGTGGCTGACCACGACCAGGGTGCCGGGCCAGGAGTCCAGCAGGTCCTCCAGCGCGGTCAGCGTGTCCGTGTCGAGATCGTTCGTCGGCTCGTCCAGGAGCAGGACGTTCGGCCGGGCCATGAGCAGGCGCAGCAGCTGCAGCCGGCGCCGCTCGCCACCGGAGAGGTCGCCGACCCGGGTCCACTGCCGCGACGACGGCAGGCCGAACTGCTCCAGCAGCTGCCCGGCGCTGCGCTCCCGACCCCGCTCGACCTCCAGCACCCGGCCGACCTGCTCGACGGCCTCCAGCGCGCGCAGCGACGCCGGTAGCTCGGCGACCTCCTGGGACAGCAGCGCCGGTCGGACGCTGGCCCCCACCTTCACCCGCCCTCCGTCCGGGACGACCTCGCCGAGCAGGGTGCGCAGCAGCGTCGTCTTGCCGGCGCCGTTGACGCCGACCAGCCCGATCCGGTCCCCCGGCCCCAGCAGCCAGGTGATGCCGTCGAACAGGGTGCGGTCCCCGATCCGGACGGTGATGTTCTCGGCGTCGTAGACGTCCTTGCCGAGCCGGGACGCCGCGAAGCTGCGCAGCGCCATCGTGTCGCGGGGCGGCGGCTCGTCGGCGATCAGGGCGTTGGCGGCGTCGATGCGGAACCGCGGCTTGCTGGTCCGGGCGGGGGGCCCGCGGCGTAGCCAGGCGAGCTCCTTGCGCAGCAGGTTCTGCCGGCGGGCCTCCGTCGCATCCGCCCGTCTGGTCCGTTCGGCCCGGGCGAGGACGTAGGCGGAGTA
The DNA here is from genome assembly GCF_000058485.1 of Frankia alni ACN14a. Classification (NCBI taxonomy): domain Bacteria; kingdom Bacillati; phylum Actinomycetota; class Actinomycetes; order Frankiales; family Frankiaceae; genus Frankia; species Frankia alni. The sequence goes on along the minus strand of NC_008278.1, from coordinate 6,813,379 downwards.
GCCCCCCTCGTAGGCGTCGACCCGTCCGTCGACGACCTCCCACACCCGGCCGCACACCTCGTCGAGGAACCAGCGGTCGTGGGTGGCGACGAGCAGGCCGCCGCGCCAGCCGGCGAGGTGGCCGGCGAGCCAGGCGACGCCCTCGACGTCGAGATGGTTCGTCGGTTCGTCGAGAATCAGCAGGTCGAGGTCCTGGACCAGCAGTCGCGCCAGCGCCACCCGCCGCCGCTCGCCACCCGACATCGGGCCGAGCACGTCGTCGAGGCGGTCCAGCAGGCCGAGGCCGGCGAGCACACCGCGGCGGCGCGGGTCCGCCGCCCATTCGTGTTCCGCGCCGGTGCCGACCACGACCTCGCGGACCGTGCGGTCGGCGGGCAGCACGTCCGCCTGCGCCAGCGAGCCCACCCGGGTCGAACCCGCGTGGACGACCCGGCCGGCGTCCGGCTCCGCCTCGCCCGCGATGATCCGCAGCAGGGTGGACTTGCCGGCGCCGTTGCGCCCGACCACGCCGATCCGCTCGCCGGTGCCGACGCCGAGACTCACCTGGTCCAGCAGCGTGCGGGTGCCGAAGGCGGCGTCGATGTTCTCCAGGCTGACCAGGACGGGGCTCACGGTCCGCCGCCCGACCCGTCCGCGCCGTCCGGCCCCTCCAGCACCCGGGCACCGGCCGCCGGCCCGGACGCCCGGCGCACGGCCCGGGCGACGCCCATGCCGGCCAGGCTCGCGGCCAGCTCGACGCTCTCGGTCGCCCCGGCGGCGAGGAAGGCGCAGGTCGGCCCGGAACCGCTCACGATGGCCCCGACGGCGCCGAGCTCGCGGCCGGTCTCCAGGACCCGGCGCAGCGCCGGCCGCAGCCGCAGTGCCGCCGGCTGCAGGTCGTTGACGAGGGCCGCCCCGAGCTGGGCGGGGTCGCCGGTGCGCAGCGCCGCCAGCACGTCGTCGGCGGGGGTGGGCCCCGTGCGCAGCCGGCCCTCGGACAGCTTGTCGAACTCGGCGTAGACGGCCGGAGTGGACAGGCCGCCGTCGGCGAGGGCGAACACCCAGTGGTACTCGCCGGTGGCCAGGACGTCGGTGAGCTGCTCGCCCCGGCCGGTGCCCAGCGCGGTCCCGCCGGTCAGCGGGAACGGGACGTCGCTGCCGAGCCGGGCGGCGAGGCCGGCGAGGGCGACCCGGTCGAGGCCGGCCTGCCACAGCGCGTCGAAGGCGACCAGCGCCGCCGCCGCGTCCGCGCTGCCGCCCGCCATGCCCGCGGCGACCGGGATGCCCTTGGTCAGGGTCAGGTGCACCCGCTCCGAGGTGATGCCCGCGGCCTCGGCGACGAGGTGCGCCGCCCGGACGGCGATGTTGTCGCGGCCGGTGGGGACGATGGACACGTCGGGGGTGGTCGTGGCCGGGCCCCGCGCGGTCGGGTCGGCCCCCTCGCCGGAGACCTCGACGGTGACCACGACCCCGTCCTGGTCGCCGGAGGGCACCCCGTCGATCGTCGTGGGGTCGGCCGCCGTGGGGTCGGCCGCCGTGGGGTCGGCCGCCGTGGGGTCGGCCGTCGTGGGGTCGAGCGTCGTGGCGGTCAGGTCGTCGAACAACGAGACGGCCTGGAGCACGGTGATCACGTCGTGGTAGCCGTCCGGCCGCAGCGGCCCGACGCCGAGATGCAGGTTGACCTTGGCCGGGGCCCGGACGGTCACGGCGGCGATGCCGGCTCCCGCGCCTTGGCGCGGGCCCGGGTGGGATCGAGGCAGCGGATGCTCCTTCGCTCGGACTCACTCAGGCTGGTCTGTGCGGGCGGCTCTACTCGGGCGGGCGGCCTCTACTCGTGCGGGCAGTCGTACTCGTGCGGGCGGTTGTCCTCGTGCGGGCGGTTGTCCTCGTGTGACGGTCGTGCTCACGTGGCGGTCGGGCTCGTATAGCGGTCGTGTTCGTGCTGGTCGTCCTCGTGCGGCGGTTCCACACGCTCAGCGTTGCTACGCGTGCTGAGCGGCACCGCCCGTCCGGGCGGGGGCAACCGGCCGAACCCAACCTATCCGCGGGTCCGGAGCGTATGACCGTCCACCCGCGGGGTACATGAGAGGTCGGGATGCCTGGCTGGTGAAATCGGGCGACTCGCGGCGTGGGTGACCCCGTCGGAGAGGGCCCGCACGTGCTTCGTGATGCCCCCTCGCCCGGTTGGACCTGGCCCTTCACACCTTCCCCAGGCTTCCTTGACGTCCGGCCTGCACGTGCGTCGCCGCCGCGTCCCAGCTGACCCGCGGTGACCCGGTCGGACCCGACCCCAGCGGGCCGCGGCCTGACGGCGGGTGCCCCGCGACCACGGCCCACTCGGGGGGCGCCGAAAACCACGAAGGGGACCACCATGACCACGACCACCAGCTCCGGAACCGCGACCACCGGTGCCGGAACCTCGACCAGCACCGGCCAGGCCGATTCGTCGGCGACCGGCGCCGGTGGCGCCAACCGGACCACCGTGCCGGACCGGAAGCACTCCACGGAGCTCACCACCGAGCGAGGCCGCACGTCGATCGCGGATGCCGTGGTCCGCAAGATCGCCGGGGTGGCGGCCCGCGAGGTCGCCGGCGTGCACAAGCTGGGCACCGGCGGCGCCCGGGCGGTCGGTTCGGTGAGGGCCCGCATCCCCGGCGCGTCGGCGAGCGTCGCCCAGGGCGTCGCGGTCGAGGTCGGCCAGCGGCAGGCCGCCATCGACCTGGACGTGGTCTGCGACTACGGCGTCTCCATCGTCGACCTGTCGCAGTCGATCCGGCGCAACGTGGTCAGCTCCGTCGAGGGGATGACCGGGCTGGAGGTCACCGAGGTCAACGTCGCCATCGACGACGTCTTCATCGGCGACGACGGCCAGGAAGACACCCGGCGGGTCGAGTGAACCTGGTCGGGACGGGTGACGTGACCACCTGGTTCCGCTGGGATCCCGACCGGGTGGCGGCCGCGGTGGCCGCCTGTCCAGAGGTGACCCGACTGGTCGCCGCCCCGACGCCCTCGCCCCTGCGCATCCCGGAGCGCCCGGGCGGGCCGTTGCCCGACGGGCCTGACGCGGCGGTCGCCGCCGGTTCCGGCAGGGCGGTCGCGATCGGTTCCGGCGGGGCGGGCGCGGACGAGGACCACCGTGGGGTGGAGGCGGCCGATTACGGCGGGGGGGCCGTGACCGAGGATCGCGGGATGGACGACGCGGCGCGGGACCGCCTCGAGGTGGCGGAGGTGGCGACGTATCTGCCCGGGCGCCGGGTCGCGGGGGTGCGAGTGCGCGCCGACCGGATCCTCGTGCAGGTCGACTGCCGCTACGGCCCGCGGCTGGCCGATCTCGCCGACCGAGTCCGGGCCGCGGTGCTGCGCGCCGCACCCGACTGCCCCCGGGTGGATGTGATCATCCGCGATCTGGATCCACCGGACGGGTTGGTCTCGGTCGACCGGCCTGCCCCGGTCGACCGGCCTGCCCCGGTCGATCAACGGCGCTCGGTTGGTCCGGCGCAGGTGGGGGATGGTGACCAGCCGTGGGTCTGGTCACCGTGACCCCGCAGGAGGCGGGTGACGCGGCCCGTCCGGACTCCCGGGCTGACGCCGACGCGGCCCGGCGCCGGGCGGAGATACGCGCGTTCGTCCGGACGCACCACCCGGACCGCGGTGGAGATCCCGACGCCTTCGCCGAGGGCCTGCGGGCGCTGCGCGCGGGACAGCCGACCACCGGCCGCTCGACCACCGGCCGGTGGGCCGAGGCCGACTCCGGTCCCACCGCCTACCGCCGGCGCACCGTGGCCGAGCACCTCGCCGGTTGGGTGGCGGAGCGCGGCCGAGGATGGCGCGGAGCGGCGCGGCGGCAGGTCGTCACAGCGCGATGGGGCCGTCGGCTCGGTGTCCGATGGGTACACCGACGACAGGCCCAGAGAGCACAGCGTGGCCCTCGAGTCCGGTGACCCGACACCGCCCGCGTGGAGCGTGGCGGCGCCTCACCCCATGTGACGATCACCCCCCTTGCCCCTTCCCGGCCCGTCCGAGGGGCACACCGGACGTATCACCCGACTGGACGGGTCGGACCGGAAGGGACGTCACCATGCGAGCAGCAGCACTTGGTCTGATCACCGGCCTGATCGCCGGGCTCGCGCTCGCCTTCGGCGGGTTCAGCGAGTTCCTGATCGTCCTCGTGTTCGGGGCGATCGGGCTCGTCGTCGGCAAGGTCGTCGACGGTGACCTCGACATCACCCGCTACGTGGGCGGGGACCGGCGCCGGAGCCGACGGTGACCACGCCGTCCCGGCCCGGCGCCTCCGCCGATGCGGGCGAGCCGGCCGGCACCAGGCGTGCCGGCGGGGGAGCGGGATCGCTGCGCGTCGCCGACCGGGTCGTGGAGAAGATCGCCGCGATGGCCGCCGCGGAGGTGCCCGGGGTCACCGGGCCGCCGCGGCGGCTCTCGCGCCGCGGCGGCGCCCGCCGGGGCGGGGCTCGGTGGCGCGGGCATGCCCGCCGGCCCCGGGTGGATGCCCGGCTCGAGGGCAGCACGGCGCGGCTGACCATGACGTTCTCCGTGCGTTACCCGAACCCCGTCGGCGAGACCGCCGAGCGGGTGCGGGGTGAGGTGCAGGAGCGGGTCGCGGCGCTGGCCGGTGTGCGCGTCGCCCATCTCGACATCGAGGTGCCCTCCCTGAGCCCGGGCGGCGGCGAACCGTTCTAGAGCCGACCAGGTCTCGTCCGCTCCGCGGTGCACGTGAGGCGTGTGCGGTGCGATGCGCACGGTCTGCGGACTCAGACCGTGCAGAACGCACCGCAACTCGCTCCGGCGGCGAGACCGACCAGAGACGGTGTCTGTTCGTACGCGCGTGGGCACGAGTAGTAGACGGGGGCGGACTCGGTGGGGGGTGGACATCGTGCGGATGGGACGCCGGGTCGTCGCGGGGCTGCTCGCCACACTGATCGCGGTTGCCGGTGTGATCGCCGTCGTCGAGATCATCGCGGCGGCGGTGGGTGAAGGCCAGGTCCTGATCAACTGGCGGAGCTGGGCGAACGGCCTGAGCGACACCGCCTGGTCCCGGGGGCCGGCGTTGCTGGCCGCCGGGTTCGTCGCGCTGGTGGGGCTGCTGCTGATCGGGATCGCGCTTCGGAGCGGCACGCCGGCCCGGCTGCGAACTCGCTGGGGATGCCCGCGGGCCGGAGTGTTCGTGGACCGGCGCGGGCTGGCACGGGACCTGCGGGCCACGGCGCTCGCCGTCGACGGAGTGGACCGGGCCCGGGTCCGGGTGCACCGGCGCGTCGCGGACGTCCGGCTGCGCCTGCGCCCCCGCGTCGCCGGCGACACCCCGCGGCGGGTAGCCGCCGTGCTGAGTGAGGAGCTCGACGCCTTCGCGTTGGTCGAGTCGCCCGATCTGACGATCCGGGCGACCTCCACCGGGCGCCGGCACGAACCGGCCGCCGTCGACGGGCCGGCTAGGCATGACGGCCCGGCCGGGTGGGGCGGTCCGGGTGGGCACGCCGGACCCTCCGGAGGTGACGGTCGGCCCGCCTCGGGTGGTGCGGACGAGTCGGGTGGTGCGGACGGGTCACGGCGGGCGGTCGGGACCGGACCGGACGGCACCCGCCGGGTGGGTGCCGCGGCGCGGCGGGGAGGCGAGGCGCCGTGACCAGGCCTGGGCCGCGCGTGCCGCCGACCGACCGGCGCAACCGGGTCATCCTTGCCGCTCTGGGGGTGCTGCTCACGGCGGCCGGCGTGGTGGCGCTTCTCGTCGGGGTCGGCGTCTTCGGTGACAGCCGGTCGGACCAGCCCGTTCTCGACCCGACCGTCCGTGGCTTCGCCGCGGGGCACGGCTGGTTCTGGCCGGTTGTCGGTGTCGCCAGTGGGCTGGTCGCCCTGCTGGCACTGGCCTGGTTGGCCCAGCAGGCGCGTACCGACAGGTCCCCGGGGCTGGACGTGACCCACGATGCCCTCGGCGACGTGCACCTGCCGGCGGCCGCGCTGACCGACGCCGTCGCGGACGACGTGGCCGCGATCGCGGGCGTCGAGGGCGCGCGGGCCGAGCTGCGGGGCAGGCGTGAACCGTCGCTGGACATCGCGGTCAGAGTGACCCGGGGCACCGACGTGCCCGGCGTGGTCGGGGAGGTCTGCGGCCCGGTGCTGGGACGGGCCCGGCGCGCCCTCGGCCGCCCCGACCTGCCCGCTCAGGTGAACATCCGGCCCGTCGGTGTGGCCCGGCGCCGGCCCCGCGTCCGCTGATGCGCCGGTCCGGTCGGGACCGGTGCCCCGCGGCGGTCCGCATCTGCGCTGGGTCTTGACAGATCGGGGTGGCCGTCCACCTCTCGCGAAGCGTCCGGTACTGTGAAGGACCGCGCCGCGGTGGTCCTCCCGCCCTCCGGCGATGGAATCCCATGTTCTGGAAAGGATGAGCGCCGCCATGTCCGAGGTCCGCATCGCCGCGGAGCCGCGCACCGAGTTCGGTAAGGGCGGTGCTCGTCGCACCCGCCGCGCCGGCAAGGTACCCGCTGTTCTCTACGGTCACGGCAAGCCGCCGCGCCACATCGCCCTGCCCGCGCACGACCTGCTGCACGCCTTCAAGACCGACGCCGGCACGAACGTCCTGTTGACGCTCGAGCTTGCCGACGGCACCGAGCTCGCGCTCGCGAAGGACGTCCAGCGGCACCCGATCAAGGGCAGCTTCGAGCACATCGACCTGGTTCTCGTGAACCGGGGCGAGAAGGTCGTCGCTGACATCCCGGTGCAGGTCGTCGGCGAGCCCCACCCCGACACGCTGGTCGACCAGCAGGTCACCTCGATCGCGTTGAGGGCCGACGCCTCGCGTCTGCCGAACGCGATCGAAGTGGACATCACCGGCCTGGAGCCGGGAACCGCGGTGCTGGCCCGCCAGCTGGCGCTGCCCGAGGGCGCCGAACTCGACGCCGATCCCGACCTGGCCGTCGTGCAGTGCCTGGCCAAGCGAACCGTCGCCCAGCAGGACGCCGAGCTCGGCGAGACCACCGAGGCGACCGAGGAGGCCGGCGCGGCGAGCGCGTCCGCCTAGGCGGACGGCTCTCCCCGTCGACCCCCTCGACTCCCGGCACCTGCCGGATGACCTGCGGATGAGCTGTCGATGACGAACGTGCCGACCGACGACGGGCCGTGGCTCGTCGTCGGACTGGGCAATCCGGGTCCGGGCTACGCCGGCAACCGTCACAACGCCGGATTCATGGTCGTCGACCTGCTCGCCGAGCGGGCCGGGTCACGGCTGAAGTCGCACCGGTCCCGGGCGGATGTCGCCGAGGTTCGCCTCGCCGGCACGCGGGCGATCCTGGCCCGCCCGCTGTCCTTCATGAATCTCTCCGGTGGGCCCGTCTCGGCGGTGCGCACCTTCTACAAGATCGATCCGGCCCGGGTCATCGTCGTGCATGACGAGCTGGACATCCCGTTCGGGAGCGTCCGGCTCAAGCGCGGCGGCGGGGACAACGGCCACAACGGGCTGCGATCGATCTCCTCCGCCCTCGGCACCCGCGACTACCTTCGGGTCCGAGTCGGCATCGGTCGCCCGCCCGGCCGGATGGACCCGGCCGACTACGTCCTGCGGGACTTCGCCGCCGCGGAGCGGCGCGAGCTGCCGCTGCTGCTGGAGCACTCCGCCGACTCGGTCGAGATGCTCATCACGGACGGCCTGGAGCCCACGCAGAACCGCTACCACGCCCTGCTCTGACCGCGCCCCCGGCTCTGCTCGCTCTGACCGCCCCCGGCCCGGCGGTCAGGACGGCGTCAGGTGCTCCTGGATGCGACCGATCAGCGCCGCGTGGTCGAGCTCCCGGCGGACGAACGCCCGGCCGGCGAGCCCGATCTCGGCCGCCCGCACCGGGTTGTCCAGCAGCTCGCACGCGGCGGCGGCGAAGGCGCCCGGCTCCTCGGCGACCAGCAGGTCGGTGCCGGGGGCCCAGTCCAACCCACGACTGCCGGTCGGGGTGCTCACCACCGGGGTGGCGGTCGCCATCGCCTCAATGGCCTTGATGTTCACGCCGGAGCCGGAGCGCATCGGGTTGACCGACAGTGTCGCCGCGGTGAGGTAGCCGGCGACGCTCGGCACGTCGGTGTGCAGCTCGACGCCCTCGAAGCCGGCGAGCCACGCGGCCAGGCCGTCCTCCGGGCGCCGCCCCACCACCTGGAAGGTGGCCTTCGGGTGGTGAACCCGGATCATCGGCCAGCATCCCCCGAGGAACCAGCGCAGCGCCTCGATGTTCGTCGGGGTGTCCAGCGAACCGACGAAGATCAGCCGCTGGTTGCCGGCCACGACCGCGCCGGCCGCCGCGGACAGCTCGCCCGACGAGGACGCGCTCGCCCGCAGCGCCCCCACAGGCAGGAACGGCGGCAGGTGGAACGTGGGCACGCTCGCCCGGGTGCGCCGCCACTCGTGGTCTTCCAGCGAGATGTCGGCGATGCAGGTGACCAGGGGGGAATGGTGCATCGCGAGTTCGGCCAGGCGCAGCTTGTGGTACTCGAGCTCGTAGGCCACGGCCCGCGGGCCGGAGCTGCTGCGTGCGAGCACCCGGAAGAACTCCGAGTCGACGTTGTGCGCGCGCACCAGGTGCGGCAGCTTCCAGATCCGGGCGATCTCCTCGCCGAGATGCGAGGACCGGCAGCTGTAGCTGATCACGGCGTCGGCGCGGGGGGGCGTGGACTCCAACGCCCGGCGCAGCGGCCCGACCGGCCGCGAGGCGTGCATGAAGGGCCTCGGCGTCAGGTGGGCGCGCGGACTGTCGTCCCGGGGCAGCCGGATGACCGCCGAACCGGGAACCGCCTCCTCGTAGGCGGCGATGTCCAGATCCTCCCGCGAGGGGACCAGGATCTGCATCCGAATACCGGCCGCGGAGGCCGCGGTGAGGAAGCTGAATGTCTCCACCCGGCCGCCGGCGTCCGCCGGGAGAAACGGTTCCTCGACAACGACGATCCAGCGCGTGGAGTCGCTCACCGGTCCCACTGTAACGACCCGGGTTCACCCGCATGGGGGAGGGTCGGCCCGGTCACCCGGCCGAGGAATGCGTCGCGTGGCCGGGTGGTCACGATGGCGTCAGGTAGTGCGATGAATAGACCGGACGGTTTCCCGTGGCCCTCCTCGCGCGGCCGCGGGGCCGCGGGGCGCACCGGACTGCCGCGCAGGTCGGGCCGTGCATCACGGCCGCGCAGCGTCATGGGGTCAATCGCGTGACCCGACGGGCCAGGAGCCGTTCGCCGTGGCGTTCCGGCGGAACGCTACGGTTACTGTCATGACAGGTGTCCGGACCATCGGTCGAGGAGCCGCCGTCGCGGCGCTCGGAGCCGTAACTGTTTACGGTCACGTTCTGTATCCGGTTTATATCGGACTGCGCAGCCGTGGCCTGGAACCGACGACACCGCCGGAACCTGAGATCTGGCCGGGCCTGAGCGTCGTCGTCTCCGCGTACCGGGAATCCGCGGTTATCGGCACGAAACTTGATGAACTTGCCGGCACGGACTATCCCGGGCCGATGGAGGTCATCGTCGTCGCGGACGACCCGGAGACCGCGGAGGCCTCGCGCCGGCCCGGCGTGCGGGTGCTGTCCTCGGGGGAGCGGCTGGGCAAGGCCCGCGCGGTCAACCGCGGCGTCGCCGCCGCCTCCCACGAGATCGTCGTGCTCACCGACGCGAACGCGGTGCTCGCCCCCGGCGCGCTGCGTGCCGCCGCCCGCCACTTCACCGACGAGACCGTCGGCGCGGTCGCGGGGGAGAAGCAGGTCGACGACCCCGACGGCGCCCAGGGTTTCTACTGGAAGTTCGAGTCGTGGCTGAAGCGCTGCGAGTCGGCGACCGGGGCGACGATCGGCGTCGTCGGCGAGATGCTGGCCTTCCGCCGCCAGGCGTTCCGGCCGCTGCCCGCCGACACCGCGGTCGACGACGCCTGGCTGGCCCTCGACATCCTCGAGGGCGGACTGCGGGTCGTCTACGAGCCCGAGGCGTACTCGATCGAGTCGGCGGCCCCCGACTACAGCGGTGAGTGGGAGCGGCGGACCCGGATCGTCGCCGGCAACCTGGACATGCTCTGGCGCCGCCGGGCGGCGCTGGTGCCGGGAGCGCTGCCGGTCACCCCGCAGCTGTGGGGGCACCGCCTGGTCCGCTCGTCGTTCGGGCCGATGGCCCACGTCGTCCTCGTCGGCCTGGCCGTCCCGGCCGCCCGGCACAGCTGGGCCGCCCGGGTGTTCCTGGCCGGCAACGCCGCCGGCGCCGCGAGCGCGGGCGCCCTGATGACCGGGCGGACGCCGCCGGGGCCCAGCCGGCTGGTCGCGCAGGTCTTCTTCCTGCAGGCCGTCGCGCTCGGCGGCGTGCGCCGCTTCGCCGCCCGGGACCGTCCGGCCGTGTGGCCGAAGCCGGATCGCCAGCCGGTCGCCGCGGCGTCCGGTGCCGGTGCCGGTGTGCCGTCCGGCGCCGACCCGGCGAGCCCGGGCGGCTCGTCCAGCCCTTCCAGCTCGTCCAGCGCGCTGACCTCGGCCGGCGGCTGAGTCGAGGATGGCAGCACCCTCGGCAGCCGCGCCGTACGGTGCATCGGAAGTTCGCGTGAACACACGCAGTGAGGAGCGTGCCGCCGTGTCGGTCGAGCAACCCAAGCGGTCCACGTGGCAGTACGAGCTCGTGCTGGTCAGCTACCACAGCCGGGAGCAGCTCGAGGAGCTGTTCGCGACGCTGCCGCTGGACATGCCGGTGGTGGTCATCGACAACGCGAAGGGTGCCGACCGGGTCGACGAGCTGCTCGCGGAGCGGCCGAACAGCCGCTACCTCGACTCCGGCGGCGGCAAGGGCTTCGCGAAGGCCGCGAACATGGGCATCCGCTCGTCCAGGTACGACTACATCGTCCTCGGCAACCCGGACAGCCGGCCCACCGTCGACGTCATCGACGTGCTCGTCGACGACCTCATCGCCGATCCGGAGCTGGTCACCAGCGCCGCGACGATGAAGGGCCACGACGACAGGCCCGAGCTGGGCAACGGCGGGTGGGAGCCGACGCCGCGGCGGGTGCTGCTGCATGTCCTCGGCGCGCACAAGGTGGCACCGACCTCGGCGCTGTTCGCGCGCCCGACCCCCGGTCGGCCGATGAACCCCGAGTGGCTGACCGGCGCCTGCATGGCCGTGCGCCGCGCCGCGTTCCTCGACCTGGGCGGCTTCGACGAGACGTTCTTCGTCTACAACGAGGACATGGCGCTCGGCCGGGCGATCCGCGAGGCCGGCCTGCGCCAGAAGCTGCACACCGATCTGCTGGTCCCCCACGGCGCCGGCGGCAGCGGCGCGGGCAAGACCTGGATGCTCCAGATGCGCGGCGCGTCCATGGTCCGCTACCTGCGCAAACACAACGCCCCGGCCCGGGTGAACGTGATGCGCTCGATGCTCGTGGCCGGGTACGCCGGGCGCACGGTGCTCTCCCGGGCCCGTGGCAGGAAGGCGGTGGCCGACGAGCACGCCGCCTACATCAAGGGGCTGCTCGTCGGTCCACCCGCCCCCTGAGGGCCGCCCGCCTCCTGGGGCCCCGCCCGGCGTGGCTGGGGCCGGGCGGGGCGGGCGCTCAGGTGAAGCGGGCGACCCGCCACTCGCGGCGGCCGCGGCGGACGAGGATGACGGAACCGTGCAGCAGGTCCTTCTCGGTCACGGTCGCCTCGGCGTCGATTCGGTCGCCGTTGACGAGCACCGCGCGGTTGCCGAGGTGCTCGCGGGCGTCGCGGCGGCTGCTGGCCAGGCCGGTGGCGAGCAGGAGGTCGACGACGGGCCAGCCGCCGTCGGCCGCGAGCCGGGCCAGCGGCTCGGTGACCGTCGGCACGTCGGCGAAGACGTCGGAGATCAGGTCCGCCCCGATCGCCTTCACGTCGCCGCTGAACAGCGCCGCGGACGCGGCCTCCGCGGCGTCGACGGCGGGCTGGCCGTGCATGAGGGCCGTCATCTCCCGGGCGAGATGGCGCTGCAGCGCGCGGCGACCGGGCGCCTCGGCGTGCTCGGCGAACAGCCGCTCCAGCGGCTCGCGGTCGGTGAGCGAGAAGAACAGGGCGAACCGCCGCGCCTCGTCGTCGGACAGGTTGATCAGGAACTGGTACAGCGTGTACGGCGAGGTGCGGTCGGCCGTCAGCCACACCGCGCCCTTCTCCGACTTGCCGAACTTCGTGCCGTCCGCGCGCAGCAGCAGCGGGCAGGTCAACCCGTGCACCTGCGTGCGCAGCACCCGGCGCACATAGTCGATCCCGGCGACGATGTTGCCCCACTGGTCCGACGCCCCCATCTGGAGCGTGACGCCGTGGTCCTCGCACAGCCGGCGGAAGTCGTACGCCTGTAGCAGCGAGTAGCTGAACTCGGTGTAGGTCAGGCCGACGTCGGGGTCGTCGAGGCGGCGGCGAACCGAGTCCCGCCGGATCATCTCGGTGACGGGGAAGTGCTTGCCGACGTCCCGCAGGAACTCGATCATGCCGAGCCCGCCCAGCCAGTCGCCGTTGTCGACGAAGGCGGGGATCTCCTCGGCGGCAAGCGCCCGCCCGAAGATCGTCTCCATGATCTCGCGGTGGCGGGCCACGTTGGCCCGCACGTCCTCGACGGTGAGCAGGCTGCGCTCGGCGGACTTGCCGGACGGGTCGCCGATCAGCCCGGTGCCGCCACCGAACAGGGTGACGGCGCCGAGCCCGGCCCGCGCGGCCCGGATCAGCAGCGTGATCGGCAGCAGATTGCCGATGGTCAGCGACGGGGCGGTCGGGTCGAAACCGATGTAGCAACGCCGCCCGCCGCTGTCGAGGTGGTCCCGTAGTTCGGCGGGATCGGTGCTGTCGTGGATGAGTCCACGCCAGGACAGCTCGTCCAGGAGCGCGTGTGTCATGTGGCCATGTTAGGAGTGGCCGCGTGGGCCCCCGTGCGTCGTGGCCCGCCGGGCGGACAGCAGATGCGCACTCACACCGAGCAGGCCGCCCAGCCAGACGGCCAGGGCCAGCCCGCCGACCCACACCAGCGCGGCGAGGAGGCCGGATCGGCCACCCGGGCCGCCGGACCCGCCGGATCCGCCGGCCGCTGCCAGCGAGCCGCCGGCTCGGTCCTGGCCCGACCCGCCACCCGCGGCCGACCCGCCACCCGCGGCCGCCCCGCGCTCGCGGCCGTCCGCGGGATCGGTGGGGGCGCCGGCGGTCAGGCCCGGCGGCGTGGCGGCGCCGTCCGCTGGTTCCGCCCGCCCATCGGCCCCCGTCGGCGGCACCGCGGCGGCCGACGAGCCGAGATCACCGCCGCCGTGCGAACCGGCCCCGGAGCCGTCCGCGCGGCCGGCCCCGCCGGAGCCGACGGAACCGCCGTCTCCGGTGGTGCCGCCGGGGCTGCCGGAGCCCGACCCGGCCCCGGCGGGGTCCGCGCCGGCGGGTGGCTGGCCGGCCGTGCCCCAACGGGTCGGGGTGGCCAGCAGGGGGTTGGCGGCGACGGCCGGTACCGGTCGGGTCAGCGCCGCGGCGGGGTCGACGATGCCGAAGCCGAACTCGACGTCGCGGCCCGGCGGCCCGGCGTCACGCGCGGTGTAGATGAGCCGCTCGATGACGTTGGGTGCGTCCAGGTCGGGCCAGGCCGATCGGATGAGCGCGACCACGCCCGAGACGATCGCGGCCGAGTTCGAGGTGCCGGCGCCGGTGTCCAGGCCGTCCGGGGACACCCTCGTCGGCACCGGCGCCCGGATGCCCGGGGCCGGGGCGGCGATGACGGCCCGCGCTCCGCGCGACGAGCCGCGCCAGAAGTCGCCCCGCGCGGTCGATCCGGTCACGGCGACGACGCCGGGGATGTTCGCCGGCGAGTTGATCTCACTGTCACCGGTCTCGACGTTGCCGGCGGAGGCGACCACGACCACGTCGTGGGCGAAGGCGTAGGCCACCGCCTCCCGCTCGTCGCCGGTCGCGGCCCCGGCCGAGCCGAGGGAGAGGTTGATGACGTCCGCACCCAGGTCGACGGCCCGGTGGATGCCGTGGGCGACCTCCGCCGAGTCCGCCTCGGCCCCGGTCGAGACGGGCAGGATCCGGGCGGCCGGGGCGATGCCGCGCACCTCGGGCCGGCCGTTGTCGTTGCGCCCCGCGATCAGGCCCGCCATGGCGGTGCCGTGGCCGTCGGGGTCGTCGTCACGCCACCCGTCGGGAGCCGCCCCCGGCCCGACGCCGGCGCCGGGCAGGACCTGGCCCTGCAGCTTCGGGTGGCCGGCATCCACCCCGCCGTCGATGACCGCGACCACCGCCCCCGCGCCCTCGCTGACCTGCTGCGCCTGGGCGAGCCCGAGCACCGCGTGGTACCACTGCGAGCCCTGTGCGGGGGCGACGGGGGCGGGAAGGACGACACCCGGGCCCGCGGCGGCCGGGTCGGCGACGGCGGGCGCGGCGAGCAGCGGCCCACCAAGGACGGCCAGGGTCAGTAGCGCCAGGACGGCCGGCAGGCCCGGTACGCAGGGCAGGCCCGGGACGACCGGCACCGCCCGGCGGGCGCGGCGCGGCGCGGCCGTCCCGCCGGGACCGCGGGGCTCCGTCCCATCGGGACCGCGGGGCTCCGTCCCATCGGGACCGCGGGTCATGGCGCGGTGCTGCATGAGGGGGGTCCTGCCTCCCGGGACGTGCCACTCGGCGCGTTGAGGGGGATCACGGGCGGCCGGGGTGGAAAGGCGCGATCGGCATCGCCGTGTGAGGCAGTTTTCCATAGTGCCGGCCCTATCCGCGCCGTTGTCGGAAAGTAAACAGATACACCCCAGTTGACCTGGTGCGGCGCAAACGTCGGCGCGTCTCGGGATCGGCCCGAGGCGCGCCGGGGAGCCGGACGCGGAGGGGCGGCGCCGTTGCGGCGGAACGGATACCACAATCTGTGTTGTGGCGATTACGATTTCGGATTGGCCGCCTCGGCCGTCCCGTCGCGGCGGCTCGGCGCGGTTACGTCCGCCTCCGGTGGACCGCCCCAAGCCGCCGAGGATGCCGGATTTCGGGTGGAACATCCGTGGTGTTCCGGTTGTCGCCGCGGCCGCGACCGCCGTGGATATCCGGCGGATATCACCGCCGCCCGACCCCACCGTTCCGTTCGAACCAACTCTCACGTGAGGGTAGAGTTTGGGTGGCCGGATGCGGTGGCCGTGACGGGCCACCACGAGAGGGGCCACAGGGATGACCGAAAGAGGGGACACCGGCGCGGAGGTCGGGCCGGACCGGCCGGCGCCGCGCGACGGACGCATCGCCGAGCTGACCGCGCTCGCCGCCGCAAGCGAGATCCCGACCGCCGCGCTGTGCCGCGACCTCGCCGTCGCGCACGAGCGCGCCGGGGACCCGGACGGGGCGGTGCGCTGGGCGCTGGCGCTCACCGACACCGACGCCGACCTCGGCGCCTGGTCGGCGGCGGCCGGCGTGCTGCGCCGCTGCCTGCCCTCCGTCGCGCCGCTGCCGCGCTCGGCCCGGGTCGCCGTCCTCGGCAGCTACACGACGTCCCAGTTCGCGGCGCTGCTGCCGCTCGCGGCCGCGCGGGCGGGCGTTGCCATCGAGACCTACGAGTGCGGCTACGGGCAGTACCGCCAGGAGATCCTCGACCCCGCCAGCGGGCTGTACAGCTTCGCGCCGGACGTGGTCGTGCTCGCCGTGCACGCCGGCGAGGCGGCGCTGCCGACCTTCGGGGAGATGCCGGCATCCGGCGATGTGCCGGGGACTGTCGATCCGGCGGACGCCGCGGTCGCGACCGAGGTGCGCCGCTGGACGGCGCTGTGGGAGACGATCCGCGCACGCTGCGGCGCCCGGGTCGTCCAGCACACCTTCGCCATACCCGGCGAGGTCGCCCTCGGGCACCTGGCGCTGCGTACCGGCGGCGCCCGCCCGACCCTGCTCGCCCGGGTCAACGCCGAGCTCGGCCGGGCCGCCGGAGACGGGATCGGCCTGGTCGACTGCGAGCGCCTCGCCGCCGATGTGGGCAAGCGGGCCTGGTTCGACGCGCGCTACTGGCACCGCTCCAAGCAGGCGGTGTCGCTCGCGCAGGTGCCGCTGCTCGCCCGGCACACCGCGGCGGTGATCGGCGCGCAGCTCGGGGTCAGCCGCAAGTGCCTGGTCCTCGACCTCGACAACACCCTGTGGGGCGGCGTGCTGGGAGAGGAGGGGCTCGCGGGCATCGCGCTGGGCGACGGCCCTGTCGGCGAGGCCTTCGCGGCCTTCCAGGACTACGTCGTCGAGCTGAAGGACCGCGGCGTCGTGCTCGCCGTCTGCTCCAAGAACAACGACGCCGACGCGCGGGAGGCGTTCGAGCGCCACCCCGGCATGCGGCTGCGCCTCGCCGACATCGCGATGTTCAGCGCCTGCTGGGACGACAAGCCGACCCAGCTTCGCCGAATCGCCGCCACTCTCGGCCTCGGCCTCGACGCCCTCGTCTTCGTCGACGACAACCCGGCCGAGCGCGAGGCGGTGCGCCAGCTCGTCGGCGAGGTCGACGTCCTCGCGCTGCCCGCTGACCCGCACGGCTACGTCCGGGCGCTGGCCGACTACCCGTTCTTCGAGACGGCGGCGCTCACGGCGGAGGACACCGCGCGGACGGCGACCTACCGGGCCCGGGCCGAACTCGCCGCCGCCGAGGCCGCCGCCGGCTCGCTGGCGGAGTTCCACCGCGGGCTGGACATGACGGCCACCGTCGTCGGGCTCGACGAGCTGACCCTGCCTCGGGTCGCCCAGCTCGTCGGCAAGACCAACCAGTTCAACCTGACCGGGCGCCGCCGCAGCGCCGACGAGATCGCCCGGCTGGCCGCCGACCCCGGCACGGCCGTGCTCTGTGTCCGCCTCGCCGACCGGTTCGCCGACCACGGCCTCGTCGCCGTGGTCATCGCGGTCGAGGCGGGGGACGCGTTGACCGTCGACACCTGGCTGATGAGCTGCCGGGTGATCGGCCGGACCCTCGAGGACGAGGTCGCCGGGCTGATCCTCGCCGAGGCGCGCCGGCGCGGGCTCGCCCGGGTCGTCGGCGAGCACCGGCCGTCGGCGAAGAACGCCCTCGTCGCCGGCCTCTACGAACGCCTCGGCTTCACCCGGGTGGACGGGCCGGACGGAGCGGGCGATCCGTCCGCGCCGGGCGCGACCCACTGGTCCCGGGCCGCGGACGCGCCGTACGCGCCACCCGCCCTGATGCGCGTCGTCGTGGCGGCGACCGGCGTCGATCCGGACGGTGCCGACCAGGCGGGTGCACCGGGCGTCCCGGGTGCGGGCGTCCCGGGTGCGGGCGTCCCGGGTGTGCCGCCCGCCTCGCTGCCTCCCCACGTGTTCGCCCAGACGCGGCCGCAGGACCGCAGGATGGAAAGGGAAAGGGTGCAAAGGTGATGGTGCAGGACCGACTCCAGCAGATCTTCCGGGAGATCTTCAGCGACGACGACCTCATCGTTTCCGACACGATGACCGCCGACGACGTCCCCGGCTGGGACTCGCTCGCGCACATCAACCTGATCTACGCCGTCGAGCGGGAGTTCTCGATCCAGATCGCCGACGACCGGCTCGCCAGCTTCGCCACCGTCGGTGACATGCGCGAGCACATCGAGGAGCTCAGCGGTGTCCACTGAGGCCGGCGCGGCCCGCAACGGAACGGCCCCCCGCGAACCCGGGAGCCCCCCGCCCACGCCCAACGGCTCCACCGCCCACGGCCCCGCCCCGGGAACCCCGGGCGGTGATGCCGAGACCGACCGCCGGGAGGCGTCCGAGCTGGGCCTGCGGGAGATCCTGCGGGAGGACCTCCGGCGGCACTACGGTTCGTTCGCCCACCCGGGCCTGCACGTGCTCGCCGTCTACCGCCTCGGGCAGTGGCGGCGCACCCGGCGCCAGCCGCTGCGCGCCGCGCTCACGGTGGTCTACAAGGTGCTCAACAACCTCGTCATCCGCAACCTCTACGGGGTCGAGCTCTCCGAGATGGCCCGGCTCGGCCGGCGGGTCCACATCGGCCATCACCAGACGATCCTGATCCCGCCGTTCTGCGAGATCGGCGACGACTGCACGCTGCGGCACAACCTGACCATCGGCTACGCCGGCGGCTCGGCGTCGCCACGGGACGTGCCCAGGATCGGTGCCCGAGTCGAGCTCGCCCCCGGCGTCCACCTCCTCGGCGCGATCACCATCGGCGACGACGCCCGCATCGGCCCCGGCTCGATCGTGATGACCGACGTGCCTGCCGGTTCCACCGTCTTCGCCGCCCCCGCCCGCGTCATGAAGCCCCCCACCCCCTGATCACCGCACCCCGGTGAGATGCCGCTCGGCCCAACGGCGTGGTTCCGCGGAACATCTGGATCACCGGTCGGTGGTTGCGGTCGTGCGTGGTGCGGTTCCGCGGACATCACGATCAGGTAGCGGGACCGCGGGGGCTGGGTTGACGGACGGATCGCGGGCCGGTTACGCAGAGCGATCCGAGGGGCGAGTCCCCGGATAGCCCCGATCACGCCGGAGTACTCCCGTGGCTGATCGGCAGGCCCGCTCACGGCCAGTCGCGTGCTGTGAGAGTTGCGGTGCGAAGCGCACGGTTTGCGAGTCCAGACCGTGCAGAGCGCACCGCGGTCGGCCACGCCTCGGCTGAGCGGGCGGGCGGGCGACGGTCGACCTGACCGCAGACGACCCGTCGGGGCCTTCCCCCGTCAGTCCTCGGTGACGGTGGATGACGAGGTCCTGCGCGGTCGGTGGCCGGGCGGGCCGGGCTCGTGGGACGAGGGCTGGCGCGGGAGGTCGGCGGTCGGGTCGCGGGACGCGAGCCCGCACCGGGTCGGTACGGTTTGAGGCCGGACCGTCTGGCCCGATCGGGCCACCCCGCGGCCGAATGGGAGAGGACTCGCGGATGAAGGTGCTCGTGACGGGCACGGAGGGGTACCTGGGGTGCCTGCTCGCGCCCGAGCTGATGCGCGATGGCCACGAGGTCATCGGCGTGGACACCGGTTACTACAAGTACGGCTGGCTGTACCGCGGGACGGACCGGACCCCGCTGACCCTCGACAAGGACCTGCGCCACCTCACCGTCGAGGACCTCGCCGGCGTCGACGCCGTGGTGCACATGGCCGAACTGTCCAACGACCCGCTGGGCGCTCTCGCGCCGGACGTCACGTACAAGGTCAACCACCTCGGCTCGGTGCGGCTGGCGAACCTCGCCAAGCAGGCCGGCGTCGAGCGGTTCGTCTACATGTCCTCGTGCAGTGTCTACGGCGTGGCGACCGGCGAGGACGTCACGGAGACCTCGCCGGTCAACCCGCAGACCCCGTACGCCGAGTGCAAGGTCTACGTGGAGCGCGACGTCGCCCCGCTGGCCGACGACTCCTTCTCGCCGACCTTTCTGCGCAACGCCACCGCCTACGGTGCCTCGCCGCGGCAGCGGTTCGACATCGTGCTGAACAACCTCGCCGGCGTCGCCTGGACGACCGGTGAGATCGCGATGACCTCGGACGGCACCCCCTGGCGCCCGCTGGTCCACGGCCTCGACATCGCGAAGGCGATCCGTCTCGCGCTGGCCGCGCCGCGCGACGTCGTCCACAACCAGATCTTCAACGTGGGCGACAGCGAGCAGAACTACCAGGTCAAGGAGATCGCCGACGCGGTCGCCAGCGTCTTCACGGGATGCAAGCTGAGCTTCGGCGACAACGGCGGCGACAACCGCAGCTACCGGGTGTCCTTCGACAAGATCGCGAACACCCTGCCCGGGTTCTCCTGCGACTGGAACGCCCTGCGCGGCGCCGAGCAGCTCCACGAGGTGTTCAGCCGCATCCAGCTCGACGCGGAGACCTTCACCGGCCGCGGGCACACCCGGCTCAAGCAGCTCCAGTACCTGATCGGTACCGGGCAGCTCGACGCCGACCTGTTCTGGGCGCATCCGTGATCGTCACCCCGACGTCGATCGCCGGGGTGTGGATCGTCGACGTCGAGGCGTTCACCGACGCCCGGGGCCTGTTCGCCCGGACGTTCTGCGCCGAGGAGTTCGCGGCGGCGGGGCTCGCCGTCGAGGTGGCCCAGTGCAGCGTGGCCTTCAACGCCGCGGCCGGCACGATCCGCGGGATGCACTGGGCCGGCGAACCGGTGCGCGAGACCAAGCTGGTCCGCTGCACCCGCGGCGCGCTGCTCGACGTCGTCGTCGACCCCCGGCCCGACTCGCCGACGTACCTGAGCCACGTCGCGGTCGAGCTGTCCGCCGACAACCACCGGGCGTTGTTCATCGACGCGGGGCTCGCGCACGGCTACCAGACGCTGGCCGACGCCACCGAGGCGACGTACCAGATGAACGTCCCCTTCACCCCGGGGCACGACCGCGGGCTCCGCTTCGACGACCCGCGCCTGGGCATCGCCTGGCCGCTGCCGGTGTCCGTGATCTCCGACAAGGACCGGGCCTGGCCGCTGCTCACCGGCGTCGGCGGTCTGACTCCGTTGTCGTCGTAACCGCCCCCCGTTGTCTGATCACTCCCCGGGCCTGCGAAACTCAACGCCGCTCGGCCCGCTGGGCCGGCCGGTACCCCCGCGTCCGGCCCGTCGGGTCGTGCACCAGCACCGACGCGGGCAGATCGATGCCGACATCTCACCAAGGGGAGCGCATGTCATCCGGAAACCCGGCCCAGGGCGGTAGCGGAACCGTCGCGGCCGACGCGAACCAGTCGCCGGCCGCCTCCGGCGGCATCGCCACGCCGGTCACCGCGTGCCGGTCCTGTGGCGGGGCCGCCCCGCGGCTGTTCCTCTCCCTGGGGTCGACGCCCATCGCGAACCGGCTGGTGCGCGCCGACGCCCTCGACGCCACCGACCCGTCGTTCCCACTCGAGGTCGGCTTCTGCGAGTCCTGCGCGCTGGTCCAGCTCACCCACGAGCTGCCCGCGTCGGAGATCTTCGACGAGGACTACCCGTACTTCTCGTCGTTCTCGGACATGCTCGTCCGGCACGCCGAGAAGCACGTCATCGACCTGATCGCCAGTCGCAACCTCGGCCCGGACAGCCTGGTCGTCGAGGTCGCGAGCAATGACGGCTACCTGCTCAAGGCGTTCGTCGAGCGGGGCATCCCGGTGCTCGGCATCGAGCCGACGCCGGGTCCGGCCGCCGCCGCCCGCGAGGCCGGCGTGCCGACCCGCGAGGAGTTCTTCGGCGCGGAGCTGGCCCGCCAGCTCGTCGCGGAGGGCCTGCGGGCCGATGTGATCATCGCGAACAACGTGATGGCCCACGTCCCCGACCTCAACAGCTTCGTCGAGGGCTTCTCGATCCTGCTCGCCGACGGCGGGCTCGTCGACGTCGAGAACCCCGGCGTCGGCGCCCTGCTGGCGCACACCGAGTTCGACACGGTCTACCACGAGCACTTCTGCTACTTCTCCACCATCGCGGTGGACGCCCTCATGCGCCGCCACGGCCTCGCGCTCGTCGGCGTCCAGGAGTTCCCCGAACTGCACGGTGGGACGCTGCGCTGGAGCATGCAGCACGCCGCGGCCGCCGAGCCGACGGAGTCGGTCGCCGCCGTGCTCGGCGCCGAGCGGGCCGCGGGCCTCGACACGTTCGCGCGGTACGCCACCTTCGGCGACGACGTGCGCACGGTGCAGGAGGAGCTGGTCGCGCTGCTGCGGTCGCTGCGGGCCGAGGGGAAGACGGTCGCCGCCTACGGCGCCGCGGCCAAGGGCGCGACGCTGCTGAACTCCAGTGGCATCACCACGGACCTCCTCGACTTCGTGGTCGACCGCAACGTCCACAAGCAGGGCAAGTACATCCCGGGGGCGCGGCTGCCGATCCTCGACCCCGCCGTCCTGCTGGAGCGCCAGCCCGACTACCTGCTGCTCCTGGCCTGGAACGTGAAGAAGGAGATCATCGCCCAGCAGGCGGAGTACGCCGAGCGCGGCGGTTCCTTCATCGTGCCGGTACCCCGGCCGGTCGTGCTGTAGGCGAGTCCTGCATCGTGGTATGGGGTCGTCGTCATCTCCGCCCGCGGCCATCCGGGTCGCGGGCGCCGGGCCGGCGTCGTCGGTCGGGAGAGCGAGCATGACGGACATCGATCCGGACGTACGGGCCTCGGGCTGGCCCGGCGATCCGCCGCCCGAGGACCCGCACTCCGTCGAGCGGACCCCGCACGCCCCCCGGCCGGGCGCGTCGGCGGCGGACGGATCGCCGGCTGCCGGCGGCCAGCGCGGCCCCGCGCGTGCGCACGATCCGGCGTTCGTGGGCTTCGAGGTGTCCTCGGCGATCCCGCCGCAGAGCTGGGCCGCGCCCGCGCCGCCCCCGGCGCCGCCGGCTCACCCTGTCCCCTCGGTTCACCCTGTCCCCCCGGTTCACCCTGTCCCCCCGGCTCACCCTGCGCTACCCGCTCACCCTGCGGGTGCGGATTCCCGGGGTTCCCGCCCCGGCCGGGGAACCGGACCGGAGGGGCGCTCCGGGGCGGGCCCCGCGGGCCCGCCCCACGACCGAACGGGACCGGCCCCGGGCGGGCGACAACCCGACCGCCCCGGCGCAGGACCGTGGGGTCAGCCCCACCGGCCCCCGGGGCACCCGGGTACGCCCGAGCCGGCGCCCGGCGCACCGGCCTGGCCGGGCCAGCCGCTCGCGTCGCCGCAACGCCAGTTCACCGGGTCCGGAACGTGGCCCCCACCGTCTGGTCAGGGGCAGCAGCCCACGGGGGGACAACTGCGCGGCGGCCCGTCCGGCCCCCGTCGGACCCCGCCGGCCCCGACGTCCGGCGCCGGGCCCCCTGACCGGGCTCCCACGCCGCCGCCCGCCGCCCGTCGGACGCCGCCCGCCGGCCACCCGGCGGCCGGGCCCCCTGCCACGGACCACCGGCCACCGGCGTCGCCGAACGGCGGCCCTGCGGGATCGGGCACCTCCGCTGGTCGGCCGTCGCCGCCGGACGGAGCTCGGCGGGGACGGATCCCCACGGCGGGCCGCGTCCCGACGTCGCCGCCGGCCGGCTACCCGCCGGGCCAGGCGCCAGGAGGGCAGACCTCCTCGGGTCACGCCCCGGCAAGCCAGGCCAGATCGGGCCACGTCAGGCCTGGGCCGTTTCCGCCGGTCCCGACGCGGGACCAGTTTCCGCCGCGCGAGACTCCGCCGAGCTGGGGTGCGGCCCAGCCCCGGCCGGGCCAGACCCGGCCGGGCCAGACCCGGCCGGGCCAGACCGGACCGGGCCAGAATCCGCCAGGCCAGACCGGACCGGACCAGAATCGGCCAGGCCAGAATCCGCTAGGCCCCCCAGGGCCACCCGATGGTCCGCCCACGGGGCGGGCGCCCTGCGCGATCACCGTGGAACCCGGCGTGCGCTCCGTCCCGCCGGCCTCCGCCGGGTCGTCGGCGCCCGGCTCTCCTTCGGGTCCGCGCGGGTCAGGGGAAGGCCGTGCGCCGTCGGGTTCTGCCGGGTCGTCGGGTTCTGCCGGGCCGTCGTCGGATTCGGATCCTCGACCTGGGGCGCGGCCTGCACTGGTAGCTCGAACCCCCGCGGAATCCGCCGGTCTGGGCTGGATCGCGGTCAGCACGGCGCCGCGAGCTTCCAGCCGGACCGCCGAGGCCGGCGGTCCCGAGGCGGGCGGCAGCCTGCCCGGGTTCGGACCCACCTATCCGGCCCCAGACCCAAGCCCCGTCGTAGCCGCAGGCCCAGGCCCGGCCCCGGCTCTGGGTTCAGCTCCGGTTCCCGGCTCGGCTCCGGTTCCCGGCTCAGTCCCGGCTCCAGCCGCGGCTGCAGGCTTGGGGACGGGGTCCCAGCCGGGGCCGGCAGACGCCCGGGGCGGTGCGGGTGCGGGGCCGAGCGCGCCGGAGACCTCGGCGCTGCCGGGGCTGCGCCGGTTGCCGGGCGGTAGCCCGCTGCCGCACACGATCACCTCGACGATCGACCTGAGCGCCCTGCAGCACCGCCTCCGCATCGAACAGACCGAGGTCATCGCTCGGGTCGAGGATCCCGCGCCCCGTTCGCACCGGCGCCGCCGCCGAGCCGCCCCGGCGGACGTGGAGTCCACCCAGGTGGTCGCCCGGGGGTCGTTGCCCGGCCGGCCGCGCCCCGGCGTCCGGTCCGATCCGTCGGACACGGGCGCGGCCCACGAGGGCCTCGCCGACGATCCGGCCACCGGACTCATCGATCGGCGTGGCGCGGGGGCGCGCGGCGCGGCGCGGCGCCGGGCCGACGGCAGCGGAGTGGTCGACGACCGTGGCCGCCGCCGCGTCGACCGTGGCCGCCGCGTCGACCGCGTCGACCGCGTCGATCTCGATGATCTCGATGATCTCGATGAGCTCGACGCTGTCGAGCGAGGGCCCGGCGCCGGCGAGGGCGGCCCCAGCACCCGCTCCAAAGCGATCTGGACCCTCGCTGACCAGGCCATCTCCAGCGCGACGAACGCCGCGATCTCGTTCCTCATCGCGCGCCAGGTCAGCGATGTCGAGTATGGCGCGTTCGGGATCGCCTACACGCTGTTCGCCATTGTGATCGGGTTGTGTCGCGGCGCGACCTGCATGCCGCTGAGCATGCACTACTCGGGCGCGACGCCGTCGTCGTTCAGGACGGCCGCCTCGGCCACGACCGGCTCGTCGTTCGTCTTCGGTATCGGGATCGGCGTCGGGTTCGTCGGCGTCGGTCTTGCCGTCGGCGGGCCCGTCGGATCGTCGCTGACGGCGATGGGCTTCGTGCTGCCCGGCCTGCTCCTGCAGGATGCGTGGCGGTACGTCTTCTTCGCCATGGGCCGGCCGTTCGGCGCGTTCCTCAACGACCTCGTGTGGGCCGGCGTCCAGATGCTCGGGATCTGGCTGCTCGTCCACCGCGGGGTGACCGAGTCGTCTCCGCTGGTGCTGGCCTGGGGAGCCTCGGCCCTGGTCGCCGCCCTCATCGGCATCGCCCAGGCCGGCTTCTGGCCGTCGCCCGGGGCGACCAGGAGCTGGCTGGCGGAGAACAGGACGGACTCGACCTATCTGGCGGCGGAGTTCGTCACGGTCCAGGGCGCCCTGCAGACGTCGATGCTGGCGATCGGGGCGGTCGGGTCGCTGTCGACGATCGGTGCGCTGCAGGGGGCGCGGACGCTGCTCGGCCCGACCACCGTGGTCGGGGTCGGGGTGGTCAGCTTCGCGCTCCCCGAGTTCTCCAAGCGGACCTCGATGAACGTGCACGCCCGGGAGCGGGCGGCGTACGCGCTGTCCGGGCTGGTCCTCGCGATCGGCGCCGCCTGGAGCCTGATCTTCTACTTCCTGCCGGAGCGCTATGGCCAGGCCCTGCTGGGCGACACCTGGGACGGGACGAAGGACATCCTGGGCCTGTCGATCCTGCACTATCTTGCGGCGGCGGTCCCGGTGGGACCGGCCTGCATGGTCTATGCGCTCGGTAAGACCAAGATCACCTTCAGGCTGAACGCGGCCTTCGCCCCGATGCTGCTCGGATTCCCCATCCTCGGGGCGGTTCTCGGCGAGGCCCGCGGCGCGGTGATCGGATTCAACATTGCTTTCTGGGCCATCGCTCCGGTGTGGTTCGTTCTGCTCCGTCGGCTCGGTCGCGAACACGACGCCGAGCAGGCGGCGCTGCGCGCGGCGCGGGGGGAGTCGGGAGACGCCGTCGATCCGGCGCGTCCGCTTACCGGTGAATCCGGCGGTGGTGGCGCCCGTGGGCGCACGTCGCGACGGCCCCGTCCGGGCGAGGGGCGTGACGGCCGCGCAGGGTGGTCGGACCGTGGCGCGAGGCCGCCCGCGCGGGCGTTGGCCGAGCCGGTGCCGGCAGGGACGCCGCGTGGCGGCGCCGATGCCGGCCTCGCGGGCGGCTGGTCGCCCGAACGGGGACGATCACGGTCGGATCATCGTTCTTCCGGGGGACGGCGACAGGCCGCGAGTCGCCCGCCCGTCGGCGGGTTCGACGAGGCGGAAATGACCGGCGGGTGGCAGTTGACCGAAGGTTCGGCGCGGCGTGATAGGTCCAGCACAAAACGACGGGACGGAAATAGCTCGACAAAAGTTCGGAAATCTGACGTCCCGGAAGAGTTGCGGCGGGAGCCTCCGCGACCGCGGCAGGTCCGCACGGATCGTGACCGTCCATCCCCGCGGGGGAAGTCGGGTGATTCCGAGCGAGGTATCGGGTCGGTGGATGATGTGGACGGTAGGGGTCTCGCCCGGGGAGGTCAGCGCGACGGTCATCGTCGCGGAACCGGCCCGCGGCGTGGCAGAGGCGACACCTGAACGCCATCGCGGCGCCAGTCATAGCTATGACCGTTTACTATCCGCTATCGGCTATGCTCACAAATCGGTTCGTCAGATCTAGACCGTGGTCCGGCAATCGGGCCGGATGCTCCTGTGGGGGGCCACTTTGAGTCCGCTTCACGTCCTGCTGGAGGTGTCGATGCGTCAGCTCGCCGACCCTCCGATCCGCGTGCGGGCCCGGTCCGCCCGTCCTGAGTCCGAGGCGGGCGCGTCATGAGCCGCAACGCACAGGCGGGTGGCGAGACCAGCCGGGCCCCGTCCGCTCCCTCGTTGTTCCGCATCATCCAGCCGCGCCTGCTGATCATCGCGATCGTGGTCGTGATCTTCGCGGCGCTGGCGGCGATCTACTCCAAGGCGCAGTCGGCCACCTACTCGTCCAGCGCGCGGGTGTTCCTCTCCACCACCTCGGACACGCTGGGCGCCAACTCGGTCGACGCCACCCGGTTCGTCCAGACCCAGGCGCAGTTCGCCCAGTCCTCGGCGGCGGTCGCGGTGATCGCGAAGGACCTCAAGCTGTCCGAGTCGGACGTGTCGAGCCGGCTGAGCACCTCCCCGTCGGACGCGGGCTACTTCTTCGTCATCAAGGGCAAGGGGCCGTCGCAGGAGGCGGCGAACTCCCTGGTCAAGTCCGCCGAGACGGCCTACAGCACGCTGCTGACGAGCTACGGCGCCAACAGCGAAGCTTCGGTGAACGCGCTGATCAAGCTTCGTGATCAGCTGGTCAACGAGGGGACCACGGCCAACCAGGGCGCGGATGCCGCAGCAGCAAACGATGTCACCGTGCGTAGTAACCAGATCTCCCAGCTGAACCAGAAGATCGCCGACGCCCGCACCGCCGCGGCGGTGGGCAGCTCCGCGGTGAAGCTGGCCGAGCCGCCGGTCGCCGACGGGCAGGGCGGTCCCAACCTGCTGCGCAACGTCCTCGTCGCGGCGATCGTGGGCCTGCTCGGCTCCATCGCCGCCATCTGGATCATGTACCAGCGGCGGCCGACCATCCTCGACCCGCACAACCCGTCGGACACCCTGGGCGTCCCGCTGATCGCGGCGCTGGAGCCGGGGCGCACGACCGCGAGCGCGGCCGAGACGCTCGTCTCGGCGATGTCGGCGGTGATGTCGCCGACCAGCAAGGTGGTCGCGTTCACCCCGGCGTCGCGCGGAGACCTCGCCGCCGACCTCGTCTCCTCCGTCGCCGCCGCCTGGTCGGACGACCAGGGCGTCGTGCTGATCCTCGACACCTCCCCGTCGTCGGAGGTGCGGGCGTCGCTGGAGGGCCTGCCCCGGGCGACCTCCGGGGAGCTGCCGCGCTGGGCCCACGAGCCCACCTGCCTGGCGCGCTCGTCCGGCACCGGCCGCGGTCACATCCTCTACAACCGGGTCTCGCCGGCCCGGGCCGCGCGCCCCGGCGGCCTCGCGCCGATCCTCGCCGACCGCGCGCCCGTCGTCGACCTGGTCATCCTGGTCACCTCGGCGCTGGCCGAGCTGCCGATGACCGCGGCGTCGGCGATCCAGGCCGACGCGGTCGTCGTCATCACGTCCACCGAGACGCACCTCAAGGAGCTCGAGCAGGTGCCGCGGGACTGGCCGGCGCTGGCCGAGCGCGTCGTGGGCGTCGTCCACGACGGCCGGACCGGCATCCGCCGGGCGACCGGCAGCGCCGTCCCGGAGCGTCGCTCCTCGGTCGACACGATCACGTCGAACTCGCCGGTGGGCGGCGAAGGCCCGCCGAGCAAGCGCGGCGGCATGGACCCCGAGGTCACCGACCGCTACGCCCGCCCCGCCCGGTAACCCGCCCCGCACAGCACTAAGCAGCCCCGGGCAGCCTCGCGCAGCCCCGCCCGGCGGCCAGCTCCGCAGGACGGCTCGCCCGGCGGCGCTGGCAGACCGACAGCAACGGCCCCGCTCCTCGCCAGGAGCGGGGCCGCGCCGGTTGTGCGGTGCTTTCGGTACGGTTTCGAGGCCTGGACCGTACAGGTCGTACCAGGGGCCCGCCCCTCGCGGCGCGGCAGCCGCGCAGGTGCGGCGCGGCCGAGGGGCCGGCCGCGAGTTCCTGTCAGGTCAGCGGGGCTGACCGACCAGCGCGAGGACGAAACCGTCCCAGCCCTTGCTGCCCACGGTCTGCAGCGCGGTCGCCGTCAGCCGCGGCTCCGCCCGCACGAGGCCCAGGACGGCCCTGGTCCCCAGAACGTCGGGGTCCGTGTGGGCAGGGTCGACGACAGCCCCGCGGCGCACCACGTTGTCGATCACGATCGCGCTGCCGGGTCGGGTCAGGCGCAGCGCGGCGGCGAGGTACCGCGCGTTGTTCTGCTTGTCCGCGTCGATGAACACGAGGTCGAACGGCTCGGGCCGGGCCGCGATCAGCGCGTCGAGCGAGTCGACGGCGGGGCCGAGCACGACCTGGGCGACGGCGCCGAGGCCGGCACGCTCCAGGTTGGCCCGGGCCACCTCGGCGTGATGGGGATCGACCTCCAGGGTGACCACCCGGCCGGTCGGCCCGACGGCCCGCCCGAGCCAGATCGTCGAGTACCCGCCGAGGGTGCCCACCTCCAGCACCCGCCGGCCGGAGACGAGGCGGACGAGCAGGGCCAGGAACGCACCCTGGTTCGCCGCGACCTCGATCGGCGGCAGCCCGGCCGCGTGGCTCGCGGCCCGCGCCTGCCGCAGCGTGTCGTCCTCGTCGACGAGGGTGTCGACGAGATAGTCGTCGACGGCTCGCCAGCCCTGTATCAGGTCGTCGTCCACCGGTCGGCACCTCCATGGTCGCCAGTTCGGGGCGCCGGGCTCACCGGGCGGGGCCGGCGAGGCGGTCTCAGATGCCGGCGAAGGACCTGCGCTGCGCGGGGGCCGAGGAGGCCGGCGGCGGTGGCCCGGGATCCTCCGCCAGCTGGAGCGACTCCTCCGGCGCGACCGTGAACCAGGCGACGAGCAGCAGGCCGAGACCGGTGACGACCGGGGCCAGCAGGCCGCCGGACAGCACAGTATAGAAGATCAACACCGAGCCGGAGAGCACGAACGACTGCGAGCCACGGACGAACATCGCCACGATGAAGCTGAGGAACGTCACCGTGCCGAGGACCCCGTACTCGAGGACGAGCTTCGGCACGAGCGCGTAGTTCAGCGGCAGACCGGTGCGACGGAAGAACTCGCCCGCGTCGCGGTCGGCGAAACCCGAGCCGGAGCCGAACGCGACCGTCGCCGGATCGCTGCCGAGCGCTTCCCAGGTGCGCTGGTAGGGCTGGACGAACCGCAGGCTGCCGCTGGACGTCGACGAGGACGTCTCCGTCGCCCGGGCCGCGAAGATGCTCGACGCCGGGGTGAAGCTGATGACCAGGGCGATGAGGCCCACGCCGACCAGGGCGGTGAACGCGAACTTGGCGCCCTTGTGGACGGCGAGCAGCACACCCGCGCAGGCCAGCAGCAGCAGACCGGTGCCGGAAACGGTGCTGAGAATCGCCAGCACGAACATGAGCAGCCGCCACCAGCCGCCGTTGCGCAGGACACAGACCACGATGCCGAAACCCAGAAACTGCGAGCAGAACGACGCTTCCAGGCAGACGAAGGCGTTCGACTTGTACAGCGACGATCCGTACTGGACCGGGTAGGAGGTGTTGAAGCCGTGCATCAGGAAGTTCGACGGCACGATGTTCTTGACCACGTCGGTGTAGGGAACGCCGACGAGCTGAATCGCGAACTGGAACAGGGCCAGCCCGGCCAGCACTGTGATCATGATGAGGAAGCGGTCGAGCAGCCGGGGCAGCAGTGCCCGGGCGTCGGCGGGGCGCAGGCCGAAGACGAACGGGACATACGTCGCCAGCAGCAGCAACAGCGACGTCAGAGACGTGCTGTCCTTCTGTCGCAGGAAGGAGACGAGAGCCGACAGCGAGCACGCCGTCATCGCCACCAGGTAACCGGTCATGCGGCCCGAGTTCCGGCTCAGGCCGCCACGCCTGACCATGATCGCCGCGCAGACGTAGGTGATCGGCAGGATCACCTGGACCTGTGAGCCGCCGACGGGGATGGCGATCCGCTGGAAGAAGATCTCGAAGAACAGCAGAATGGTGAGCAGCCGCAGCGTCGCGTCGTTGACCGTCCGGCTGCCGCCCGCCTCCTGGGTCGGGATCACCCACGACCGCGGAATCCTGGTCGTGAGGGTGGTGGTTACCACTGCTTCCCCGTCCCCCGTTCTCGGTCGGCGGGCGCACCGCGGCCGGGTGGGCGGCGGTGAACGCTGCGGACGATAGCCGGGTGGCCCCGCACGGCGGCCCGGTGCGCCGTGCGTGGACGGCACCGTCGGCAAGTCTAACCGGCGCCGATCGGACGCCCTCCACCGTGGTCTTCGGCCCTTTCCCGGGGCGCAGGGTCGCCCAACCGTCACCGCGCGCAGTCATCCTCGTGGTGTCTTCCAGGAACCTGGCGCGGTCGGGTGAATAATGACGCAGGTCGGCCGGACGACCGCGGTCGGAGAGGTTCTCCGACCTGAGAACTCCCCGGGTGAAGACCCGGGTTCCTGGTATCGGGGTGGCGTTATCGTCCGCGGCCGAAGCCTGTTCTCGTACCTGTGCGGCGGGGTCGGTCGTTCATTGCTGTCGCGATGACGTCCGGTCGTTCCGGCGCCAGGCGACCATCTGTCCACAGCGTGGAGGTGTAACGTGCGCTATTCCGGCATCGTGCCGGGAGGGCGTCCGCCCCCGTCCGACCGGTTCGGTCCGCGGCGGGGCGACACCTCGCCGACCCGCGCCGTTTCGATCAGGGGGCGTGGCGGGCCCGGCCAGCCCGGTGCCGACACCGGCACCATGCCGCTGCCGGGCATCCGGACCTCGGGGTCCGTGGACTCTGGCGCGTCCACGGGCCCCGGGTCGTCCGGTGACTCCGGCCTGTCCGGTGAATCGGGCGGGTCTGGCGGGTCTGGCGGGTCTGGCGGAATCGGCGGCTCGGGCGGATCGCGGTGGCGGCTGTTTCGGCCTGGGAGGCCGCCGTCACGGCGCGGACGGGCGCTGGCCGGTACCGCGCTCGCGGCGATCCTCGTGGTCGTGCTCGGTGCCGTGGGGCTGGTCACGCTCCGTGGCGGGGGTGATGGGGGTGCTGGCGGCGCCGGTGGTGGCGGCGGCGCTGAGCGCGGCGCCGGCCGAACGAACCCGACCGCTGCGGCGGCGGGCGGCGTCACCTGGCCCTCGGGCGCCAACGCCAACCCGCCCCACGATCTGGCCGGGTGGGAACGCTGGCTCGGCCGCCGGACCGACGTCGCCGTGGTGTTCACCGTCCGCGACAGCTGGCGGAAGATCGTCGCCGACGACTGGCCGCTGTCGGGGCTTCGCCCGGACGCCTACCCCGGGAAGGTGTCCATCGCCCAGCCGCTGTTTCCGCAGGACGGCAACGAGGCCGCCTGCGCCCGCGGCGACTACGACGCCAACTGGGCGACGTTCGGGCGGACGCTGGTACGCAACGGCCGCGGGGACGCCTACGTCCGACTCGGCTGGGAGTTCAACGGCGACTGGTTCTGGTGGTACCCGCGCGACACCGCCACCTGGCGGACCTGCTACCAGCGGGTGGTGACCGCGATCCGCTCCACCTCGCCCGGCGTCCGCATCGACTGGAACGTCTCGGCCCACCGGGACGCGATGCCCAACGGCGACAACATCTGGGCCGCCTATCCCGGCGACGCGTTCGTCGACGTCGTCAGCATCGACGCCTACGACTCCTACCCGCCGTCCTTCACCCGCGCGTCCTTCGACGCCCAGTGCAACCTGGATTCGGGCGCCTGCACGGTCGCCCGGTTCGCTCGCGAGCATGGCAAGAGGTTCGCGGTGCCGGAATGGGGCGTCGTCCGCTCGGCCGGCGGTGGCGCGGACAACCCGTTCTACGTCCAGAAGATGTACGAGCTGTTCCAGGCGAACCGGGCGAACCTCGCCTACGAGGCGTACTTCACCGCGACCGATGCGGGCAATGTGCAGTCCTCGCTGATCGACCCGCCGAGCAATCCCCGCGCCGCCCAGCGCTACCGAGCCCTCTTCGGCGCCCCACCGCCCCGGACGCCCACACCACCCCGCTGACCAGCCGCTTCGTCCGCTGCGTCCCTCCCCACCCGCGTCGGTCACGGCCGCTCGCGGCGCGCGTGACCGACCGCGGGCTCTGGGGACGCTCCGGGGCTAGTAGCTCTTCTTGGCGGGGCGCAGGTGCAGTTCGGTGATCTCGGCGGTGGGTGGGAGCCGGACGAGGTAGTCGACGAGGTCGGCGACGTCTTCGGCCTGGATGAGCAGCGCCGGCGCGTACTCCCGGCCCTCCCGCGCGTAGATCGTCTCCTGGCGCGGGGTGGCCGTGCGGCCGAGGTGGATCGTGGCGACCCGGATCCCGTCGGCGTTGATCTCCTGGCGCAGGCTGTCGGCGAAGCCGCGCATGGCGTGCTGGGTCGCGGCGAACTGACTCGCGCCGGCGCCCGCACGCACGCCCTGCGTGGAGTTGATGACGACGATGTCGGCGCCGCCGGCGGTCCCCGCGACCCGCAGTGCGGGCAGCAGTCGCTGGGTCAGCGCGTAGGGCGCCCGGACGTTCGCGAGGTACTGCGCGTCCAGATCGGCCAGCGTCGCCGCGTCCACCCGGGCGCTGGCGTAGGCCCCGGCGCTGTGCACCAGGTGGTCGACCCGGCCGTGGCGGGCGGTGACCTCGGCGACGAAGGCGGTGACGGCCGCGTCGTCGGTCAGGTCGAGCCGGACCGGCAGCAGCGTGCCCGGACCGGTCGCCTCCTTGCCGAGGCCGTCGAGCCGGGCCTGGTCGCGGCCGAGCGCGAACACCGTGGCGCCGTCGGCGGCCAGGCGCAACGCGGTGGCGCGGCCGATGCCGCTGGAGGCGCCCGTCACGACGGCGACGTGCCCGGCGAGCGGAACCGCGTCCGCCGCCGGGCCGCCCGCGGATCCGGCCGTCACGCGCTCGACGCCTGGGAGAACACGAGCACGGCGTCCTCCCGCGGGGGCGCGGTGTCGTAGCTGAGGCAGATGTCCTCGGGGATGCGGGCGAGGTCGGTGCCGCGCAGGTAGTCCCGCATCGTGGTGCCGGTGCACTCGGAGTCGACGTTCGGCGCCCCGACGTGGTTGACGACGTCGTCGAAGTGCACCGTGCGGAAGTCCATGCTGAACCGGGTGCGCCCGGAGTCGTTCGGCACCGAGGAGTGCAGCTGCGCCGCGGAGAAGATCAGCATCCCGCCGGACGGCGCGACCACCCGGGTCTGCGGGAAGATCTCCACCTCCTCCTCCGGCTTGGGCTGCTTGCGGGTGTCGGACTTGATGTGCTTCGCGGCGTCCGCCCGGCTCTTGGCGTTCCACTCGTAGTAGTCGTAGTCGCGGGAGCCGTTCTTCACGCCCTGGCTGAAGTAGCGCGGGTGGAAGGCCAGGCCGTTCTCCGGGACGATGTCGAAGATCGGCATCCACCAGTTGAGCTGGCAGAACGGCGCGGAGTACCAGGTGTCGCGGTGCGGGTGGAAGGCGTAGGCGATGCCGGAGGTCAGGTAGTCGTCCGACGTCGAGGTCCGCAGCCGCGGCACGTCGAAGTAGGTCTTCGCCGGGTCGGCGCCATGCTCGGCGAGGATCGCCGGCAGCAGCTCCTTGCAGGTCGGATGGTGGATGAACCGCGGCTTGAGCTCCGCGAGCAGGGCGGCGTACTCCTCGACGGGCATGTGGTACTGCGCGGTCTCCGGGTCGAGGCTGCCGAACGCCTCCCGGATCAGCGCGCGGCTGAACTCGACGAACTCGCGGGTCGCCGGCCTGGGTGCATAGACGAACAGGTCGCCCTGGTAGAGCTTGGTCCGACGCTCGTCATCGGACAGCGTGGACTCGACCAGTACCGAACTCATCGGATTCCCTCTCGGAACGGACGTGGGTGAGAAGAAGCCGGGCCATGGCGAGTTCGTCCGGCGTCGTGACATGGATGTTGGCGGGTTCGCCCGGTACGACGACGACCAGGCCGCCGGCCTCGGCGACCATCGCCGAGTCCTCCACCGCCTCGCGGGCCCCCGCGTGCACGGAGCGCAGCAGATCCGCCCGGAACGCGTGCGGCGTCTGCACCAGCCGATGGGTCTCCCGCGGCAGCGACGCCCCCGCGACCAGCCTGGGGGAGGGACCGATTCCACCCGCTTGCGGCTGGATCTCGTCGGCCACCCCGACCTCGTCCTCGTCGGCTACCCGGATCTCCTTGACCACCCGGATCTCCTTGACCACCTCGGTCAGCGGCAGGCCGGGCACGGCGGCGTCGGCCCCGGCCCGGACCTCGTCGACCACGCGCCGGTAGAGCGCGGGGGTGGCCAGCGGGTGCGCGGCGTCGGTGATCACGATGACGCCGGCCTCCGCGGGCACGGCGGTCAGACCGGCCCGGACCGACTCGGCCCTGGTGGTGCCGCCGGTCACCTGACGGACGCCGGGTGGGGGCGACCAGCCTCCGGTCGTTCCCGCGGGCACGACCACCACGATGCCGTCGCTGGCGGCGCGGGCCGCCGCGACCGGGTGGGCGAGCAACGGCTCGCCGCCGAGGTCATAGAACTGCTTCGGGCCGCCGAAGCGGGTCCCGCCGCCACCCGCGAGGACGATGGTCCAGACCGGTCCGCGGCCGCCGGGCCGCTGCGGCGGCAGTTCGGTCCCCCCCGGTCCGCCCGGGGCGCGGGCGAGGTCAGCCATCGGTCGTTCCGGCGGAGCCGGCGGCCGCGTCGGCGAGCAGGTCGACGCCGGCCAGCGCGTCCGCGGCCTCGGCGACCGTGTCGAACGGCAGCCCGGCGCGCTCGGCGATGTCGAGCAGGCTGCGGGTTCCGTCGGCGAGGTTGAGCACCCACAGCAGGCCCATCTCGATGGCCTGGCGGTTCATCGTCGCGCCGATCGCCCGGTACAGCCCGCGCCGGCCGAGCTGCGGCTCGCCGTAGGGGGCGGTGTTGCGCCAGGTCCGGTCCCGCTCGCAGATCTCGATCGTGCGCCGCAGGATCGCGAACGAGTCGGCGAGCGACTCGGGCGTGACGAACTCGAGGTCGTCGGCCGAGGTGTGATACTGCGGGTACTCGCCGTGCTGACCCCGGCCGAACCGGCCGACGGGCAGGTCGAAGCCGGGCGAGCAGAACTGCCGCTCGTCGTAGCCGTAGGGGGAGAAGTCGACGACCCGGTGCGGCCGCCCGGTCTCGGCCAGCGCCACCGCGGCGGCCCGGTCGACGGCGGCGTCACCCCGGCGACTGCGCTTGTAGGTCGGGTCGCTGCGGTCACCGAGACCGGTCAGGACGAGCCCGTGGCGGATGCGGCCGACGGTGTCCCGGTTGCGGGCGAGCCAGGTGAGCGAGCCGATCGTGCCCGGAATGAACAGCAGCCGGAACGTGTGTCGGCGCGGACCGGCGGCCAGCGCCCGCGCCAGCAGGGTCGCGGTGGCGATGCCCGAGCAGTTGTCGTTGGCCATCGCCGGGTGGCAGGTGTGCGTGGTGATCAGGAACTCGTCGGACGTCTCGCCCGGCAGGACGATCTCGCCGTAGGTCAGCGACCCGTCCGTGAGCGTCGTGTCGATCTCGACCTCGTACTCGCCCTCGGGCAGTGCGCCGAGCTGCCGGTCGGTCAGGCAGAAGCCCCAGTTCTCGTTGTAGTACGACGTCCGGTAGGGCACCCAGTCCGGCCGGTCGGGCATCGAGAACAGGTGCGGGCGCAGCTCGTCGAGGGTCATCCGGGCGCGCACCGGCGTGCTGTAACCCAGCAGGTGCAGCGGATTGTCGGCGGCGTCGACAACGGTCTTGCCGTCGGGGCCGATCAGCCGGGCCGAGTCGACGTTCCACTCCCGGGGGACGGTCCAGTCCAGCGCCGGGGCCCCGCTGGACACCTCGTGCACGGTGAGCGGCACGTCGGGGCCGAGCGCCCGCGCGACGGTGCGCAGCGTGGTGCGCACCCCCTCGCCGGTGATGCTGCGCATGGGCGGCAGCAGGTCGGCGACCAGATCGTGCAGCCAGCGGCCGGGGTCGGCCGGGAGCGCGGTGCCGTCGCGGTCGCCGGCGTCGCCGACGTCTCTGGAGTGGCCGGAGTGGCCGGAGTGGCCGGAGTGGCCGGAGTGGCCGGAGTGGCCGGAGTGGCCGGAGTGGCCGGCCACGCTCGCGGATTCGGTCATCGTCGCGGATCCGTCCGGAGTTCTCAGTCGGCCCAGACGCGCCACGGCGCGGACCCGGAGTCCCAGAGCTGGTTGAGCTCGGTCCAGTCCCGGAAGGTGTCCATGCCCATCCAGAACCCGTCGTGGTCGTGCAGGGTGAGCTCGCCGTCGCGGGCGAGCTGCTGCAGCGGGTGGCGCTCCAGCAGCAGCGCCGGGTCGTCGTCGAGGTACTTGTCGATGAACTCGCGCTCGAAGACGAAGTACCCGCCGCTCACCCAGCCGGTCTGCGGGGGCTTCTCGGCGAACAGCGTGACCGCGTTGCCCTCGGTCTCCAGCTCGCCGTAGCGGCTCGACGGCCGCACGCCGGTGACGGTGCCGAGGCGCCCGGACGCCAGGTGGTCGGACAGCACGGCGGCGACGTCGATCGCGCCGACGCCGTCGCCGTAGGTGAGCATGAACCGCGGGCCGGTCAGGTACTGGGCGACCCGGCGCAGGCGGGCGCCGGTGCCGGTGAGCAGCCCGGTCTCCGCGAAGGTGACCTCCCACTTCTCGTCGCCCACCGCGTTGTGGAACTGCGGCGTGTGGTCGTCGGAGAGCGTGAGGGTGAAGTCCGCCACCTGGGCCCGGTAGGCCAGGAAGTAGTTCTTGATCAGGTCGCTCTTGTAGCCGAGGCAGAGCACGAACTTACGAAAGCCGTAGTGCTCGTAGGTCTTCATGATGTGCCACAGCACCGGCTTGCCGCCGATGTCGACCAGCGGCTTCGGCAGCTTCTCGCTGGCCTCACGCAGCCGGGTACCCATCCCGCCGCAGAGGATGACGACCGGGATGTCGGCAGCGTCGGGGATCTCGGTGGTCCGGGCGCTTTCGGTGCTCAAGGCTTGCGTCTCCCGTGCTCATGCCCCGGTCGGGCTCGGTGGGGCGGGGTTGATGGCATGGTCCTCGCTGGACCGCGGTGCATTCCGGGTGACCCGTAACGGCCCGCCGCCACTCGCCGACCGATGCCGGGGCCGACGGGGACAGCCGCCGGTCTTTCCCGGTGCGCGGGAGGGCACGCTCCCGCGCGTGAGGACGTCGCTCGCTCGCCCGCGCTCATGGCGCGCGCGGGCGCGTGATCCCCCTCTGCCACTTCTCGGTGGATACCGGCGACGGACCGCCTTCATCGGCGCCCCCCGGCACTGCCGTCGCAACGGTACCGCACCGCCCTCTGCCTGCCGGGGGAGTCCCTCCAAGCTGGTGCAGACCCGCACGACCGCGCCGCCCGCCGGACCAGCCCGCCGCTGCGGCGGGGCCGACAGTCGGGCCATGGCGGGGAGTGGCCTTCGCAGCGCGCCTGGCGCCGCGTCGTCGCCCTGACCTGCACGTGATCTCCACACCGGGGGCACCGCCCCCCGCGAGATTCCCGCCACGCCGCCGCCGGGCGCACCGCGCGCTGCCCCCGTGAACGTCGTCGCCCCCGGAGCGCCACCGTGACTCGTCTGCGCTGGTCAGACCGCTCGCCGGCGATCTTCACCGGGCCGCTCGCCGGGCTGCCGGCTGGCCTGTGACCGGCTCGACAGCCGGCGGGCGCGGGCGGGGGAGACGGCACCCCACGGCCCACCTTCGTGGCGAATGAACGGTAAATGGTGCCAGATCTCGGCAGGACCGGCAACTCGTCCGGTCGGTAGGGCGTCCTGACTGGTGGATCCCGCGATGACGCGGGCGTCCGGCCTGCCGGCGATCGCCGGCTGCCGGCTGCTTCCCCCAGAGCGGAAGGGGTTTGGTGTCGATGCGGATGATCGTTGCTGTCCGTGATAGGCCGAGGCCGCCGACATCGCTCTTCGCGCGTTGTTGTTACGGTTCGTCCGTCACTCCTGGATTGGTGAAAGAGCCTCGGCTCGTGGCGTTGCCGGTGCCGACGAGTCTCCTGCCAGGTCGGCCGGGCGGAGAAATCCTCACCGCGGGTGAGAGTTGCGCGCCGGCTACGCCGAGATGTTTCGATGGGGCACAGAGCACGATCTGGGGTGATGCGGGTGCGCGGGCGCTCCTGGTCGGATGAGCCTCCGACCGGCGACTGGGAGCGGGTCGCGCCACCGTCCGGCGAATTCGACGAGGACGGCGGGCAGCGCGGGCACCGGGTCGACCGGTTCCGTGCCGCCGACCCCCGTCGCGCCGGCCCTGACGACTCCTCCGTCGGGGCCCAGCCGCCCGACGGGGACGCCGGCGGCGCTCGGGCGGAGCATCGGCCGGGCGCCGGCCGTTCCGGGCGCCGGCGTCGGACGCCGCCGGTCGTGCTCCTCCCTCCGTCCATGACCGTTCCCGCGAAGGGCGCGAGGACGGCCGGTGACGGTGACCGGTCCGCGGGCGGTGCGGGTCGACCCGCCGAGCCTCGGCTGCCCGGCACCCGCCCACCCGGCTCCCGGTTGCCCGAAGCCCGACCGCCGGACCTCCGCCTGCCCAGCTCCCGCCCGCCCGACCCCGGGTCCGTCGACTCCCACCCGGCCGACCCGTGGGCCGTCGACTCCCGCCCGGCCGACCCGTGGTCCGTCGACTCCCGTCCGAGCGACCCGTCGACCCGCGCGGGGTCGTCCGGTGGCGGGCTGTCGGTGGATCCGCCGGTGGCCCCGGGGATCGGCGCCCCGGCCGACGCGCCGATCGGCGCGCCGAGCGATCCGTCGAGGCGGCGGCCGGCCGGTCCGCCCCTCGACGCGCCGACCGGTCCGCTGTCCGAGCGGACGATCCTGGTGAACGGTCGGCCGGCGGCCGGGCGGGTGGTGAACCCCGCCGTCCCGCCCGACCGGGACGAGGGCACGGCGTTGTTCCAGATCCGCCGGCCCGGTGCGCGCGGCGATGACCCCGGGTGGCCGGGCGACGATCGGGCAGACCTGCCCGCGTCCGCAGCGCCGGATCATGCGCCCCCGGCGCCGCCGGTGCGAATGCCACCGCCCGGCGTGGGCCCGGCGGGCGAGACGGGGGCCCTGCGCTGGTCCGAGCCCGGCCCGCCCCGCGACGGTCGTCGCCGCGACGCCGCGGATCACGACGATCGTCGCCCCGGGAGACGGGACGACTACCGGGGCGCCCAGGGGACACCGCGCACCGGCGCCTGGTCCGCTGCCCGCGACGCCTGGCTGGCCGACGACCCACGCAGTGGCGGGCGGTGGGCGCCGTCCCCGGCGTCCGGTCCCGCCTTCGGTGCCCCGGTCGACGGTCCCGCGGCGGCCCGCGGCCATGACGGGGAGGGCATGCGCCCTCAGCCGGACCAGGCCGAAAGCGGCCCCGGGGGCCAGGCGGTCGAGGGCTGGGCCCCGCGGGGCCCGTCCCGAGCCGGCTCGGATCGGACCGGAGGCGATCGAGGCGGGTCGAACCGGATCGCCTCGAACCGGACCGCGTCGGATCGGGCCGCGTCGGATCGGGCCGGGTCCGATCGGGCCGGGTCGGGCCGAGTGGTGCCCGACCGGGTTGCCTTGGATCAGGTCGGGCTGGGTCGTATCGCGCCGGAACGGATTCGTTCAGGCCGGTCGGGTTCGGTCGGATCGGCGCAGGTCGGATCGGCGCAGGTCGGATCGGGTCGTGGCGCGGCGGAGAAGCGTGGATCGGGGCGGAGCGGTCGGGCCGCCTGGGCCGACGACGAGGTCTGGCCCGACGAGGTCGGCTCGGCGCGTGCGGCCGGGGCCGCCAGGGCCACCAGGGCCGGCGCCCGTCATATCGACCGGTCCGACGACCGCGCGGCGCCGGCCTCCGGGCGGCGCGCCCGGGCAGCGTCGTGGATCACCGCCCACTGGGGCGGGAACGCCAGCCGCCTGCCACACCTGCCCGTCATCGCGGTCTCGGTCGCGGCGGTGCTCACCCTGATCGCGGTGACGGCGCTGCTGCTGGTGCCCTCCGGCAGCGACGGGGGAGCCGACCCCATCGCCACCACCGCCGGGCAGGGCGCGGCGCCGACCGGGCAGCCGGGCACTGCGGCCCGGCCCACCCAGAGTGGGGTGCCTGCGGCCGTCGTCCCGCAGGTCGAGCGGGCCACGACCACCGGCTTGTTCCCGACCGGCGTCGCCGCGCACACCCTGACACAGGCGAATGCCTGGGCGAGGTTCCGCGGCCGGCCCAACGACGTCGTCGTGATGTACACGGACCGGTCGAGCTGGAGCGACGTCACGAACCCGTGGATGGGACGCAGCGCGTCGACCTTCTCCGGGTACGCCGGCACCTGGGTGATCACCCAGCCGCTCTTCCCCGACTCGGGGCCGGAGAAGGGCAACCTCGCCGACTGCGCGGCGGGCAACTACGACGCCAAGTGGCGGCAGTTCGGGCGCTGGCTGGTGAACATGGGCCGGGGCGATTCGTTCGTCCGGCTGGGCTGGGAGTTCAACGGCCTGTGGTTCGCCTGGTCGGCGACGGATCCGCAGCAGTGGATCCAGTGCTTCCGCAACGCCTCGTCGGCGATCAGGGCGACCAGCCCGAAGGTTCGCATCGACTGGAATCTCAACGCCCACGGGTCGACCACGCCGGTCGGCGCGTTCGACCTCTACCCCGGCGACCAGTACGTCGACGTCATCGGCATCGACAGCTACGACCAGTACCCGCCCAGCCCCACCTACGCCGACTTCGACAACCAGTGCAACGGTGACGCGGGGCTCTGCCAGGTCATCACCTTCGCGCGGACCCACCACAAGCTGTTCTCGGTGCCCGAGTGGGGAGTGGTCAGCCAGCAGGGCACGAAGGCCGGGCGGAGCGGCGCCGCCGGGGGGGACAACCCCGCCTACATGGAGAAGATGTACGAGACGTTCTCCCGCAACGCCGACATCCTCGCCTACGAGGCGTACTTCCCCGACGCGGAGGAGGGCAACGTCCGTTCCTCGTTGGTGAATCCCGATCTCAATCCGGCCTCGGCAGCCGTCTACCAGCGGCTCTGGGGCTGAGACCGGGCCATGGCGCCCCGCGTGTCCGTTCGTGGCCGCGCGGGGCGCCGACCGGCGGCGGGGGTCACACTCCGTCGCCGCCGTTGCGCTCCGCGTCGTCGTGTAGCCCGCCGACGAAGGACTCCGCCACGCTCACCTGCTCCCGCAGCGTCGACAGTTTCTCCTCGGCGAGTAGCACCCAGGTGCCAAGCCGCTCCTGCAACGCGGCGCGGGTATCCGGGGCCAGGCCGGGCGTGGCCAGCTCGTCGCGCAGGATCAGCAGGGAGCGCATCTCCTCCAGGGTGAAGCCCAACGGCTTCATCTTCCTGATGAGCAGCAACCGTTCGATCGCGTCCACGTCGTAGAGGCGGAACCCGCCGACGGTCCGCCCCACCGGCATGAGCAGGCCCGCTTCTTCGTAGTAGCGGACTGTTCGCAGGGAGAGCCCGACCCGCTCGGCGACGTCCCCGATCTGGTAGACGTCGCCGCGGGCCGCGTCCGATCTCGAAACGTTGCGGCGCATGCTGGACAACTCGACCCTAACGTCAGCGTAGGTATCGGGCGGCCGGACTGGACGCCAGGCAGTCGACTGTACGTCGATCGGCCGCCGGGCGTGCTCGGCCCTGTCCGCCCGTCCGACGCCCACCCGGCCGCCGGTGACGGACGTCGGCGCAGGTCCGCAGCGGTGCGGGTGGTGGGGCGGCGACGGGTGGGGGTGCGCGGACGGCGGCGGGCGGGCTGCAGGAGTGGGATCATGGCGACGGTGCGTGGTCGGCACGGCGGTGGGGCTGGCAACGGTGTCGTAGGCTGGTCATATCGTCTGTGCCGACGGGGTCGGGCCGGTGTCGGCCGACCGCCCGGGTCGTCCCGGGGGCGGGTCGGACGGCGGGCCGGCCCCTCGGTCGAGCGGGTCCGGGCCGTGGTGGGCCCCGTTGCGCCAGGTCGTCGTGCTCCGCGGCGGTGGTTTTCGTGCCGCGGCGTCTGCTCCACGCCTGTTCCGTCCCGCTCGCTTCCGAGAGGCACACCGGACGCAACCATGACTCTCGCGCCGCTGCTCGACGCACTGATCGCCCGGCCGGGCGGCGATCCCGCCCTGGGGCGCGCGATCGGCGCGGCGGGCGAACCCGCGCTCGACCTCGCCGGTCCCGCCGCCCTGCGGCCCTTCGCCGCCGCCGCCCTCGCCGCCGCCCACGGAGCCGGGCGTCCCGTCCTCGCCGTGGTGGCCACGGGCCGCGAGGCCGAGGACCTGACCGCCGCGCTGGCCGGTCTGCTCGGTCCCGAGGTGGTGGCCGTCTTCCCGAGCTGGGAGACGCTGCCGCACGAGCGGCTCTCGCCCCGCGCGGACACGGTGGGTCAACGCCTGGCCGTGCTGCGCCGGCTGGCCCACCCGGCGAGCACCGGCCTGCCGCCGCTGCGCATCGTCGTCGCGCCGGTCCGCTCCGTGCTCCAGCCCCAGGTCGCCGGGCTCGGCGAGCTCGCCCCGGTCAGCCTCGCGGCGGGCGACACCGCCGACCTCGACGAGGTGGTCGCCCGGCTGGTGGGCATGGCCTACCACCGGGTGGACCTGGTGGAGCGGCGCGGCGAGATCGCCGTGCGCGGCGGGATCCTCGACGTCTTCCCGCCGACCGAGGAGCACCCGCTGCGGGTCGAGTTCTTCGGCGACGAGGTGGAGGACATCCGCCGGTTCGCCGTCGCCGACCAGCGGGCGCTGCCCGAGGGCGACTCCGGGCCGCCCGGCCCCGGCGGGCGCGGCCTGTTCGCGCCTCCGTGCCGCGAGCTGCTGCTCACCGAGGACGTGCGCGGCCGGGCCGCCGAGCTGGCCACCCGCTACCCCCAGCTCGTGGACATGCTCGACACGATCGCGAGCGGCATTCCCGTCGAGGGGATGGAGGCGCTGGCCCCGGTCCTCGTCGACGGGATGTCGCTGCTGCTCGACGACCTGCCCGCCGGCACCCACGTCCTGGTCTGCGACCCGGAG
This sequence comes from Frankia alni ACN14a, assembly GCF_000058485.1. Taxonomy (NCBI): domain Bacteria; kingdom Bacillati; phylum Actinomycetota; class Actinomycetes; order Frankiales; family Frankiaceae; genus Frankia; species Frankia alni. The sequence continues at coordinate 6,770,345 of NC_008278.1, read as the reverse complement.
CGGGTCCGCTCACGGGCGAGCGAGCTGGTGCGCACGAGCCAGGAGTTCCTGGAGGCGTCCTGGAGCGTCGCGGCGCTCGGCGGCGGCGCGCCGATCGACCTCGGCGCCGCGGCCTACCGCTCCATCGCGGAGGTCCGCGAGCGCGCCGGCGCGCTGGGACTGCCCTGGTGGTCGGTCAGCCCCTTCACCTCCACCCTCACCGGCGCCGAGGCCGGGGGCCTCGACCAGGTCGGCCAGGCCGACGCAGCGGCGGGCGTGGCCGGCGGTCTCGTCGCAGAGGGTGACGACACGGTGGTCGCGAGCCTGCGGCCGGCGCCGCTTTATCACGGCGACACCGCCGCCGTGATCGCCGACGTCAAGGGCTGGCTGGCCGAGTCGTGGCGGGTGCTGCTCGTGACCGAGGGACACGGCCCGGCCCAGCGCCTGGTGGAGATGCTGCGCGAGGCCGACCTGGGCGCCCGCTACGCCGAGGACGCCGAGCTCGCCGCCGGGGTCGCCGTGGTGACCCGCGGGCAGCTCGTCACCGGCTTCACCAGCGACATGCTGCGCCTCGCGGTCCTCACCGAGAGCGACATCGCCGGCGCCCGCGGGGTCACCACCAAGGACATGCGGCGGATGCCCAGCCGGCGGCGCAAGGGCATCGACCCGCTCGCCCTGGTTCCCGGCGACATGGTCGTCCACGACGCGCACGGCGTCGGCCGCTACGTCGAGATGGTGACCCGCACCGTCGCCGGCGCGAAGCGCGAGTACCTGCTGCTGGAGTACGCCCGGGGCGATCGGCTCTACGTCCCCACCGACCAGCTCGAACAGATCACCCGCTACGTCGGCGGCGACGCGCCGAGCCTGGACCGCATCGGCGGCGCCGACTGGGCCAAGCGCAAGAGCCGCGCCCGCAAGGCGGTCAAGGAGATCGCCGGGGAGCTGATCCGGCTCTACAGCGCTCGGATGGCCGCCCCCGGGCACGCCTTCGCCCCGGACAACCCGTGGCAGCGCGAGCTGGAGGACGCCTTCCCCTTCCGCGAGACGCCCGACCAGCTGGCCGCGATCGACGAGGTCAAGGCCGACATGGAGAAGCCGGTCCCGATGGACCGGGTGATCTGTGGCGACGTCGGCTACGGCAAGACGGAGATCGCGGTGCGGGCGGCGTTCAAGGCCGTCCAGGACGGCAAGCAGGTCGCCGTGCTGGTCCCGACGACGTTGCTGGTCCAGCAGCACTTCCAGACGTTCTCCGAGCGGTACGCGGCGTTCCCCGTCATCGTGAAGGCGATGAGCCGGTTCAACTCGGCCGGCGAGCAGAAGGCCGTCGCCGACGGCCTCGCCGACGGGACCGTCGACGTCGTCATCGGCACCCACCGGCTGCTGTCGGGGGAGAACCGGTTCAAGGACCTGGGGCTCGTGATCGTCGACGAGGAGCAGCGTTTCGGCGTCGAGCACAAGGAGCAGCTCAAGAAGATGCGCACGGCGGTGGACGTGCTCACGATGAGCGCCACCCCGATCCCGCGCACCCTGGAGATGTCGATCACCGGCATCCGGGAGCTGTCGACCATCGACACCCCGCCGGAGGAACGCCACCCGGTGCTGACCTCCGTGGCCCCCTACGACACCCGGCAGGTCGCCGCCGCGATCCGCCGCGAGCTGCTGCGGGAGGGCCAGGTCTTCTTCATCCACAACCGGGTGGAGTCCATCGACCGGGCCGCCGCCCGGCTGCGCGAGCTGGTCCCCGAGGCGCGGATCGCCACCGCGCACGGCCAGATGAACGAGGACGCCCTCGAACAGGTGATGGTCTCCTTCTGGGAGAAGAAGTTCGACGTCCTGGTCTGCACGACGATCGTCGAGTCGGGGCTGGACATCTCCAACGCCAACACCCTCGTCGTCGAACGGGCCGACGTGTTCGGCCTGTCCCAGCTCCACCAGCTGCGCGGCCGGGTCGGCCGGGGCCGCGACCGCGCGTACGCGTACTTCCTGTACCCGCCGGACAAGCCGCTGACCGAGACCGCCCACGACCGCCTGGCCACCATCGCCCAGCACAACGACCTCGGTGCCGGCATGGCCGTGGCCATGAAGGACCTGGAGATCCGCGGCGCCGGCAACCTGCTCGGCGGCGAGCAGTCCGGGCACATCGCCTCGGTCGGCTTCGACATGTACGTGCGGATGGTCGGCGAGGCGGTCGCCGAGTACCGCAAGGACAAGGTCGAGGAGCCACCCGAGGTCAAGGTCGAGCTCCCCGTCGACGCGAGCCTGCCGCACGACTACGTGCCCAGCGAGCGGCTGCGCCTGGACGCCTACCGCCGCCTCGCCGGCGCCGGCACCGACGCCGACATCGACGAGGTGCGCGGCGAGCTCGTGGACCGGTTCGGCCCGGTACCGGAGCCGGTGGAGAACCTGCTCGCCGTCGCCGGCCTGCGGGTGCTCGCGCGCAGTTTCGGCGTCACCGAGATCACCGCCGCCGGCCGGCAGATCCGCTTCGCGCCGCTGGAGCTGCGGGAGAGCCAGACCCTGCGGCTGACCCGCCTGTACAAGGGCGCGGTGGTGAAGCCCGCGGTGCGGATCGTGCTGGTGCCGGCGCCGACGGAGACCGGCCGCATCGGCTCGCGGCCGCTGCGCGATCGGGCGCTGCTCGCGTGGGCCGGTCAGCTCCTGACCGCCGTCGCCGGCGATTCGGTCGCCGCGGCGGCCGCTGGCTGAGCAGGGGCTGGGGCTGAGGGGGGCCGGGGCCGAGTGGCGGGTGGGGCGGGTCTCGCCCGGCGCAGGGGCGGGGAATTCGGCGGTGTCGGGCGGGTGGGGTGTGCTTCGCCACACGCAAGCGGATAGCGTCTGGAGCCGTGAAGCTCTCCCGTCTGCTCGCCGGTGTCGGGCTTGCCGTGCTCGTCGGGACCGCGGGGACGGCCTGCACGACGCCCGCCGGGGACGCCGCCCGGGTCGGCTCGCAGTCCATCGAGACCGCCCAGGTGCGCGGCATCGTCGAACGCGGGCTCGCCGCCGCGCGGACCGTCCCCGTCCAGCAGCAGCCCGGGCAGACCGCACCCCCTGCCCTCGACCCGGCCAAGCTGGCCGTGCGGGCGCTGAGCACGCTGGTGCAGCTCGACGTGCTCTCCGACGAGGCCCGCCGGCGCAACATCACGGTGCGCCCGCAGGACCTCGCCTCCTACTACCGGGCGTACGCGATCCTGCAGTACGGCAGCGTGCAGGCGTTCGAGCGTCAGGCGGCCTCCGTGGGCTTCGCGCAACGCGACGTGTCGATGATCGTGCGAGCCGGGGCGCTGCAGTCCGCGCTCAGCGACCGGATCAGCCCGCACCTGCTGGCCACGGACGCCGAGACCCGGGAGCGGTACGACAGCGTCGTCGCCCAGTTCGGCCGGATCCCGCTCACCTACGCGCAGGCGAAGCCGTACCTGGCCCGCATCGTCGTCACCAAGGAGCGGTCGGCGCAGCTTCGCCAGGCCCTCGCGCAGACCGAGCGGACACACCCGATCTCGATCAACCCGCGGTTTGGTGCCTGGAACTCCGGCCAGTTCGCGGTCGTCGACGTGAGCGGTTCGATCGCCAGCCGGCCCGAGCCCCCGGACTACGGACTCGGCCAGCCGGCCCTGAGCACCCAGTCCTGACCCGCCCGCGGACCGGGTAGCCGCCCGGTCCCGACCAGCCGAAGCGAGTGGACGCCGTCATGAAGCTGCGGATCACGGTTGTCCTCACCAGCCCACGGGTCGCCCCGGGCATTCTCACCGCGGCGGCGTGGGACCTCCTGCGCCGGGTGCCCGTGCTGACCGCCGCCCCTGCCCACCCACAGCTCGCCGCACTGCGGGCCGCCGGCGCCACGGTCGTCGTCCTCGACCCCCCGCCGGCCGGCGTCGGGGATCTGGCCGGCCTGCCGGGGCTGCTGCGCGCCAGCCTGACCGATCCGGGCGTGACCGAGATCGCCTGGCTGCCGGATCCGGCGGCGCCGACCCCGCTCGACCGGCTGCTCCACCGTCTGGCCGAGTCGGAGACCGGGTCCGAGTCCGAGTCGGAGACCGAGGTGGGCACGCTCGCGGCCACGGCGGAGTTGCCCGGGTCGATCCTGCTCGACGCCGTGGCCGTGATGGACCGGCTGCGCTCGCCGGGCGGCTGCCCGTGGGACGCCGAGCAGACCCACGAGTCCCTCGCCCCCTACCTGATCGAGGAGACCTACGAGGCCTACCAGGCGATCGAGGATGGCGATCTGGCCGAGCTGCGCGAGGAGCTTGGCGACGTGCTCATGCAGGTGCTCTTCCACGCCCGGGTCGCCGCCGAGCGCGCGGGCGATGGCTGGGACGTCGACGACGTGGCGGCGGGGCTGGTCGCGAAGCTGATCCGGCGGCACCCGCACGTGTTCGCCGATGTGGTCGTCGACGGGTCGGCGAACGTCGCCGTCAACTGGGAGGCGATCAAGGCGGAGGAGAAGGGCCGCGCCTCGGTGACCGAGGGAGTGGCGCTGTCCCAGCCGGCGCTGACGCTCGCCGCCAAGCTGCTCAAGCGGGCCGGCGGGATCGGCGTGCCGGCGGACCTCGCGCTCGCCGGAGTCACCGACGAGGCGGCCGGCGAGGTGACGGCATCCGCCGGCCTGACGGCGTCCGCTGGGTCGAGGGCGTCCGCTGGGTTGACGGCGCCCGCTGGGTCGACGGGGTCCGCCGGGTTGACGGGGTCCGGCGGGTCGACGGGGTCCGCCGGGTTGACGGGGTCCGGCGGGGTAGCCGAGGCCGGCGAGCGGGTCGCGGCGATCGCGGCCGACGCCGTCGCGGCGCTCGGGCGGCCGGACGTGGCCGCCGACGATGTTCTCGGCGATCTGCTCGTCGCCGTCGTCGCCCTTGCGCGGGCGGCCCGGGTCGACCCGGAGCGGGCCCTGCGCACGTCGGCGCGCCGTTTCCGGGACCGGTTGGCCGCCGCCGAACGTGCGGCCCGGGTGGACGGCGCCGCCCCGGGGGTGCTGCCCGGCGCGCGTTGGCGGGAACTCTGGGTCGCCTCGGCCGGCTCGGGTGACCGCCTTACGCCGGATCGGTGACGACGGGACGACCGTGAGGTTGACACGACCGAGGAACGGGGACGGTCGGTGGTACTAGCCTCTGACCATGGCTGCCACCCCACGTAAGGCGCTGGCCGACGTCCGCCAGATCGCGGCGCGGCGGACGGCTCCGATCGTCCTGGAACTCGATCTGACGGTCGATCCGCTCGAAGGCGTCCCCAGCGACCCGGTCACCCTCGCCCTCGCTCACCGGCGCACCACGTTGCGCGATCTGGTGGAGGCCCTGCGCTACGCCACCGAGGACCCGCGGGTGTCGGTGGTGGTTGCGCACATCGGCGCCGCCGGGACGCCGCTGGCCCGCATCCAGGAGATCCGCGCGGCGATCGGCGACTTCCGGGCCGCCGGCGGCACCGCCATCGCCTACGCCGACACCTTCGGCGAGTTCGGCGGCGGCACCGGCCCGTACTACCTCGCCTGCGCGTTCGACGAGATCTGGCTGGCCCCGTCCGGGGACTGCGGGCTGACCGGCCTGGGGATGGAGACGCCGTTCCTGCGCGGTGCGCTGGACCGGCTCGGCGTCGCGGTCGAGATCGGCCAGCGCTACGAGTACAAGAACGCGGTCAACACGCTCGTCGAGCGGGACTTCACGCCGGCGCACCTGGAGGCGGTGAGCCGGATCATCGAGTCCAGCTCGGAGCAGGTGGTGGCGGGCATCGCGCAGGGGCGCCGCATGCCGGCAGACCGCGTCCGCCGGCTGATCGACCTCGGCCCGCTGGCCGGCAGCGTCGCCCTCGACGTGGGGCTCGTCGACCGCCTCGGCTACCGCGACGAGGTGTACGCGGCCGCGCGGGCCCGGGTCCGGCGCTCGTCGGTGGGCGAGGGGTCCTCGGACACCGGCGGATCCCCGGCGGGAAACGGATCCCCGGCGGGAAGCGGGTCCTCGGTGGTTGGCGGGTCCCCGGTTGTCGGCGGGTCCTCGGTCGCCGGCCCGGCTGATGCCGACCTCGCCCCCACGGCCGACACCGACCTCACCGCCGCCGCCGGCCCGTCCGGCGGCGCGGCTGCCACCAAGGCCGGGGACGCCGGCGCCGAGCCGGTGCTGATGTACGCCACCGCCTACCGCCGCCTCGCCGAGCGGCGGGAGAAGTCCCCGGTGCGCCGGGTCGCGACCCTCACCGCGCGTGGTCCGGGTGCCTTCTTCCTGCGCGAGACCTCGCCCGCGCCGCAGCAGCGGTCCGCCGACGGCGTCACCGGCTCGACGAGTGGCCGGGCCGGGGCGCCCGACGACGGCGCCACGGCGGACGCCCAGGGCGTCCCGCTGGCGCCGTCGGTCACCGCGCCGCATCGCGACCCCCGCCGGTCGGTCGTGGCGCTCATCCACGGCACCGGGCAGGTCATCCTCGGGCCGGGCAACCCGGGGCCGTTCGGTAGCCCGGTGCTCGCCGCGGAGGCCGCCGCGGCGGCGTTCCGGGCCGCCGCGCGCGACGAGGACGTGGCGGCGGCGGTGTTCCGGGTGAACAGCCCCGGGGGTTCCTACGTCGCCTCGGACCTGGTGCGCCGGGAGGCCGAGCGGTTCCGGGCCAGCGGCCGTCCGCTCGTCGTGTCGATGGGCGACGTCGCCGCGTCGGGCGGCTACTTCGTCTCCCTGGCCGCGGACCTCATCGTGGCGAATCCGGGCACGCTGACCGGGTCCATCGGGGTGTTCGCCGGCAAGCAGGTGGTCCGGGAGCTGCTCGACAAGGTCGGGGTGGGTTTCGGGGCGGTCGCCGAGGGCGAGCACGCGCTGATGATGTCGCCGCGGCGTCCGTTCACCGTGGGTGAGCGGGAGAAGTTGGAGGAGTTCCTCGACCGCGTCTACGCGGACTTCGTCGACAAGGTGGCCGCGGCCCGGCGGCTGACCCGGGATCAGGTGCACGAGCTGGCCCGGGGCCGAGTATGGACGGGCGCCGACGCCCACGCCTACGGCCTGGTCGACGAGCTCGGCGGGTTGACGGACGCGCTCAGGCTGGCCTGGACTCGGGCCGGACTGCCCGAGGGGGAGACGCCGCGCGTGCGCCTGGCACCCCGGCCGTCGGTGCTGGAGCGGGTCCGGACGCCGAAGTCCAGCGAGGACCGCGGTGCCGCGGCGACGGCCCGGCCGGGGCTGCTGGGCGCGCTGCTCGGCGGTTCCGGAGCGTTCGGTGGTGCCGGTGGGCTCCTCGGCGCCGCCCTGTCCGGCGGTTCCGGGGCGTTGGCTGCCGGTGGGCTCCTCGGCGTCGCCGGGCTCGGGGGCTCCGGTGCGTTCGGTGGGGCTGGCGCGTCTGGTGGTGCTGGCGGCTTGGGTGGGTTCGCCGCCGGCTGGGGACCCTGGGCTCCGCTGGCCGCGCGGCTCGGCCTGCCCGTCGGCGGCCCGCTGATGATGCCGCCGATCGGGCGTATCGGTTAGACGACTCGGTCCGGTAGCCGGTGGCCGGTGGCCGGTGGCCCTGCGGTCTGATCGGGCGACGCGTCCGGGGTGGTCGTCGTCGCCCGCGGGTTCGGCGCCGCGCCAGGCCACCTCATTCGTGCCTCTCGGTGACCTCCTGTGCACAGAATCATGCCGAGGGGTAGGCACGGTTTTCGGCCGCAAAACCGTGCCGAAGCCTCGGCACGATCTGGCCCCAATCTGGCCGGAATCGGGTGTGCCTGTTGGCCCGCTGCCCGCGGGGACGCGTGGTGGGCGCGTGGCGCGTGGCGCGTGGCCGGTGGGTGGCGCGTGGCGCGTGGCCGGTGGGTGGCGCGTGGCGCGTGGCCGGTGGGTGGCGCGTGGCGCGTGGCGCGTGGCCGGTGGGTGGCGCGTGGCGCGTGGCCGGTGGGTGGCGCGTGGCGCGTGGCGCGTGGCCGGTGGGTGGCGCGTGGCGCGTGGCCGGTGGGTGGCGCGTGGCCGGTCGGTGGCGGCTGGCTGCGGGCGGGCGACTGCGGGCGGCTGGCTGCCTGTGGCGGGTCGGAGTCGGTAGGCCGCGCGGGCGCGGCCCCACCTGGGTGCCCGGGCGGCGGCGGGTCGCGGTCCGCGGGGCTGTGGGATGCGTGACACCGCGCCGGCCGTCCCGGGGTGGGCTGGCCGGCCGGGGCCGGTCGCGGCCGGCGGGGGTGGTCGGAACCTTCCGCGACGCGCCGGGATCAGCGCCGTCCCAGAGGGGCGCGACGGTAGTCTCGCACCGACCGGTTCGTCCGGACGGCCCTGCTCGTCCCGCGGTATGGGTCCGCCACGCCGTCGGGCGTGCCGCGGGGTCCGGCTGCGGGTGCTCGCTGGGCCGCGGTCCGCGGCGGTCCGTTCTGCCATCGTGTCGTCGCGTTCGAGTCGTCGCATTCGGAGGTCCTAGCCGTGCCGTCCATCGAGGCTGTCGGAGCCCGCGAGATCCTTGACTCGCGTGGCAATCCCACCGTCGAGGTCGAAGTCGTCCTGGAGGACGGGACGCTGGGCCGTGCGGCGGTGCCCAGCGGGGCCAGCACCGGCGCCTTCGAGGCCGTGGAGCTGCGCGACGGGGAGGACCGTTACGGCGGCAAGGGCGTCCGTAAGGCCGTGGCCGCGGTGATCGAGCGGATCGGCCCGGCGATCATCGAGCTGGAGGCCACCGAGCAGCGCCTGCTCGACCAGACGCTCATCGACCTCGACGGCACTCCGGGCAAGTCCGCCCTCGGCGCCAACGCCCTGCTCGGCGTGAGCCTCGCGGTGGCCAAGGCGGCCGCGGCCGCCAGCGGGCTGCCGCTGTTCCGCTACCTCGGCGGGCCGAGCGCGCACCTGCTGCCGGTGCCGATGCTGAACATCCTCAACGGCGGCGCGCACGCGGACACGAACGTCGACATCCAGGAATTCATGATCGCTCCGATCGGTGCGAGCAGCTTCTCCGAATCGCTGCGCTGGGGCGCCGAGGTCTACCACGCGCTCAAGAGCGTGCTCAAGGCGCGTGGCCTCGGCACCGGCGTCGGCGACGAGGGTGGCTTCGCCCCGAGCCTGCCCACCAACCGGGACGCGCTCGACCTCATCGCCGAGGCCGTCGACAAGGTCGGCCTGCGCCTCGGCTCGGACGTCGCGCTCGCCCTCGACGTCGCCTCGACCGAGTTCTACGCGGACGGTTCTTACACCTTCGAGGGCAGCACCCGCACCGCCGAGGAGCTCAGCGACTACTACGCGGAGCTGGTCGGCGCCTACCCGATCGTCTCCATCGAGGACCCGCTGGCCGAGGACGACTGGTCCGGCTGGGTGGCGCTGACCGAGCGGCTCGGCACCAAGGTGCAGCTCGTCGGGGACGACCTGTTCGTCACCAACCCGGAGCGGCTCGCCCGCGGGATCGCCTCCAAGGCCGCGAACGCCCTGCTGGTCAAGGTCAACCAGATCGGCACCCTCACCGAGACCCTCGACGCGGTCAACCTCGCCCACCGCAACGGCTACCGGGCGATGATGTCGCACCGCTCCGGCGAGACCGAGGACACCACGATCGCCGACCTCGCCGTCGCCGTCGACTGTGGCCAGATCAAGACCGGTGCCCCCGCCCGCTCCGAGCGGGTCGCGAAGTACAACCAGCTCCTGCGGATCGAGGAGGAGCTCGACGACGCCGCCCGCTTCGCCGGCGCAGCCGCCTTCCCGCGCCACGGGCAGCCTGCCTGATCCGCATGCCGCCGCCGCGCGCCGCGCTGACCACGAGGGCGACCCTGCTCGCCGTCGTGATCTGTGTGCTGGTGCTGACCCTCGCCTATCCGCTGCGGTTGTACCTCAAGCAGCAGAGCAAGCTCTCGGAGCTCGCGCGGACGAACGCGCAGACCCAGGCCCGGGTCGACGAGCTGCGCGCCACGGTCGGGCGCTACGACGACCAGGCCTGGGTCTCCGACGAGGCGCGCCGGCGGCTGCATTACATCAAGCCGGGCGAGCGGGCGTACCTGATGCCCGCCGCCCCCACGCCCGCGCCCGGTGACGAGGGTGAACGCGGCGGATCGTCCGGCGGGTCGGCCTGGTACGGCCGGCTGTGGTCGGAGATCGCGACGCCGTAGGCGGCTCACCGGTGGGTGGCCACGAGCCCTGGGCCGACCGTGGATGCGGACTGCTCGTCGGTCCGGGCTGCTCGTCGGTCCGGGCTGGCTCGTCGGTCCGGGGTGCTCGTGGATCTGGGGTGCTCGTGGATCTGCGATGCTAGGCGGCGGTGCCGGTGCGCGGTCGCCGTCCCGGGGAGGAGAGCGTCGCGGTGCGGGAGAAGAACGTGGTGTCGACGGCGGTGACGGCCGAGGAGGTCGAGATCGTCGGGCGGCAGTTGTCCCGTGCGCCGCGCGGAGTCCTGGCCGTCGCCCACCGTTGTTCCTGCGGGCTGCCGGACGTGGTCGAGACCGCTCCCCGGTTGCCGGACGGGTCGCCCTTCCCCACGCTCTACTACCTCACCTGCCCGCGCGCCGCGGCGGCGGTGTCGCGGCTGGAGGGGGCTGGGGTCATGCGGGAGATGACGGAGCGCCTCGCCCACGACCCCGATCTCGCCGCCGCCTACGCCGCGGCGCACCGGGACTACCTCGCCCGTCGCGACGCCCACGACGTCCTGCCCGGCGCCCCGAGCGCCGGTGGCATGCCGGAGCGGGTCAAGTGCCTGCACGTCCTGGTCGCGCACAGTCTGGCGGCGGGCCCGGGAGTGAACCCCTTCGGGGACGAGGCGCTCGCCGCCGTCGACGACTGGGGCCGGCGGGGTCCGTGCGTGGCCGTGGCGAGCGGAGCTGACGGAGCTGGCGGGGCCGTCGCGAGCAGGGCAGCTGGCCGGGCCGCGGCGGGTTCCGTGGGGACGACGGAGGAGGTGCCGACGTGAACCGCGTCGCCGCGATCGACTGCGGGACCAACTCGATCCGCCTGCTGGTGGCGGACTACGACGGGTCCGGGTTGCACGAGCTGACCCGCCGGATGGAGATCGTCCGGCTGGGTGCCGGGGTGGACCGCACCGGTGAGCTGGCGCCCGAGGCGCTGGCGCGGACCTTCGCCGCGCTGCGCGACTACGCCGCCGAGATCGAACGCCTCGGCGCCACCCGGGTGCGGATGGTGGCGACGAGCGCGACCCGCGACGCGCGTAACCGCGACGAGCTGGTCACCGGCGTCCGCGCGATCCTCGGCGTCGACCCCGAAGTGATCAGCGGGGAGGAGGAGGCGGCGCTGTCGTTCGGTGGCGCCATCGGCGACCTCGTCGGCGGATCCGGACAGTTCGCAGCGCCGGATCGGGTGGGGGCGCCGAGCCAGCCGGGAGCATCCGACCGGTCGGAAACACGCGGACAGCCCGGAGCATCCGGCAATCCCGGCTCCTCGGACGCGCGCGGAGGACTCGACCGCCAGCCCGGCAGGCCAGGCGCGGCGGGAACGCCCACCCAGCTGGGAACGTCCGGCCAGCTGGGAACGTCCGGCCAGCTCGGCAAGATCGGGCTGTCCGGCACGGGGGGCCTGTCATCGGTCGCCACGCCGATTCTGCTCGCCGACATCGGCGGGGGCTCGACGGAGCTGGTGCTCGGGGACGCGCACGGTGTGCGGGCGGCCCGCTCGGTCAACGTCGGCTGCGTCCGGCTGGCCGAGCGCCACCTGCGCGACGACCCGCCGACCGCGGCGCAGGCCGCGGCGATCGTCGCCGACGTGCACGCCGCGCTCGACCTCGCCGCGGCGACGGTGCCGCTGACCGAGGCCGCGACCCTGGTGGGCGTCGCCGGGACCGTCACCACGGTGGCCGCCCTCGCCGCCGGGCTGGCGGAGTACGATGCGGACCGCATCCACCTGTCGGTGACGAGCGCCGAGCAGGTGGCGGCCGTCACCGAGCTGCTGCTCGGCATGACGCACGACGAGCGGGCGGCCCTGCCGGTGATGCACCCCGGGCGGGTGGACGTCATCGCGTCCGGCGCGCTCGTCCTGCGCACGCTGGTCGAACGCACCGGCGCAGCGGCGGTCGTCGCCAGCGAACGGGACATCCTCGACGGGATCGCGCTGGCCCTGGCCACCTCCCCGCCGGCCCTGCCACCAGCGCCTGCCGATCCGCCTCTGTCCGCCGCGCCGTCTCTGTCCGCCGGGCCGTCTCTGTCTGCCGCGCCACCTCCGCCGGCGGCGCCGTCCCTGCCGACGGGGGCCGGTCCCGCCGCGGGATGACGGCCGGCCCGCGGCGCGATCCGGCGCGGCCGGGCGCCGGCTGGCCGGGTGACCTCGCCGACCCGACCACCCCGGTCGCGGCGAGCTGCGCGCAGGTGCGCGAGCTGGCGGCCGGCGCCGCCGACACGGGCGAACTCGACGCCCGGGTGTCGGTCTGCCGGGCCTGCCCGCGCCTGGTGACCTGGCGGGAGGAGGTCGCGGCGGTGCGGCGGGCCGCGTACGCCGACCAGCCGTACTGGGGGCGGCCGGTGTCGTCGTTCGGCCCGGCTGACGCCCGGATCCTGATCGTGGGCCTCGCCCCCGCCGCCCACGGCGGCAACCGCACCGGGCGCATCTTCACCGGCGACCGCAGCGGCGACTGGCTGTTCGCCTCGCTGCACCGGGTCGGGCTCGCCGCCCTGGCGACGTCGCAGGCCGCCGGGGACGGCCAGAGCCTGCGGGCCACCCGGATCGTCGCGGCCGTGCGCTGCGCGCCGCCGGCGAACAAGCCGACGACGGCGGAACGGGACGCCTGTCGCCCCTGGCTGGTCAGGGACCTGGAGCTCGTCCGACCGACGCTGCGGGTCGTCGTCGTTCTCGGCGGGTTCGCGTGGGCGGCGCTCTGGCCGGCCCTGGCGCGGGCCGGGTACTCCGTCCCGGCGCCCAGGGTGCGGTTCGGTCACGGGGCCCGGGCCGAACTTCCCGGGACGGGGGTCCGGGTCGTGGGTTGCTATCACCCGAGCCAGCAGAACACCTTCACCGGACGCGTCACCGAGGTGATGCTGGACACGATTTTTGCTTCCGCGGCGGCACAGGCGGAAGTGATCGGGCGGCGCGACTAAGGCCACGCCTTGTGGTCACGGACACAGCACGTGAGCCACGGCACTCCTCCTTCGGTGACGAGTTGGGCCGAAGGGTCGTCCGTATTGGTGTCCTGCGTCACGGAATAGGCGGGGTCGGCCGGCTCCTTGCCGGGTGTAAGCCGGCCCCCGCGGGTACCGTTTTTGCATGGGCTATGGGCAGGCACCGCACATCCTCATCGTCGGCGGAGGATACGTCGGCATGTACACGGCCCTGCGGCTTCAGCGGAAGCTGGACGGGGACGAGGCGACCATCACCGTCGTCGAACCCAACTCATACATGACCTACCAGCCGTTTCTCCCGGAGGCGGCCGCCGGCAACCTCGAGCCACGTCACGTCGTCGTACCGCTACGCAAGGTGCTGAAGGGCTGCCGGATCATCAGCGGCCATGTTGTGACGGTGTCGCACGAGCGACGCACCGCATCCGTGCAGCCGCTTCTCGGAGACCCTTTCGACCTTAAGTACGACATCCTGGTGATCTGTCCTGGTTCGGTGGCGCGCACACTCCCGATACCGGGACTGGCCGAGCAGGGAATCGGATTCAAGAGTGCGGCCGAGGCCATCTATCTCCGAAACCAGGTCATCAGTCGCCTCGACGCGGCCGCGTCGGCCACCGATGCCGCCGTCCGGCGACGCGCGCTCACCTTTCTCTTCATCGGCGGCGGATATGCCGGAATCGAGGCCCTCGCCGAACTCGAGGACATGGCACGTGATGCGTGTTCTTATTACCCGGATCTGGCGCCTGCCGACATGCGCTGGGTGCTCGTCGAGGCGACCGGTCGTATTCTCCCCGAGGTTTCGCCCGCAATGGGGCTGTATACGGTCAAGCAGCTCGAACACCGCGGAATCCAGGTGAAGCTGAACACCAGGGTCGAAAGTCTGCTCGACGGCAATGCCGTTCTCGACGACGGTGAGCGGTTCGAGGCCGGCACCGTGGTGTGGACCGCCGGCGTCAAGCCGAACCCCGTGCTCGCCCGGACCGACCTGCCGCTCGACGACCGTGGCCGGCTGCGGGCCACCGCCTTCCTCCAGGTCGACGGGGTGGCGGACGCCTGGACCGCCGGCGACTGCGCGGCCGTGCCCGACCTGACCAAGGGCGAGGGGGCGACGACCGGGCCGTCCGCCCAGCACGCCGTCCGCCAGGCCCGCCGGCTGGCGGAGAACCTCCTCGCCGAGCTGCGGCACGAGCCCATCAGGCCCTACGAGCACAGCTACGCCGGCAGCGTGGCGTCCCTGGGGCTGCACAAGGGCGTGGCCGAGATCTACGGGGTCCGGCTGCGGGGCTGGCCCGCGTGGCTGATGCACCGGTCGTACCACCTCAGCCGGGTGCCCACGCTGAACCGCAAGGCCCGCGTGGTGGCCGACTGGACCCTGGCGCTGTTCTTCCGTCGCGAGATCGTCTCGCTGGGCTCGTTCGCCGACCCCCGGGCGGAGTTCCGCCGGGTGGCGGCCCCCGCGTCCGCACCGGCCGCGGGCATACACGCGGCCCCCGGCACCCCGGCCGCGATCGACGCCGCCGACGCCGCCGATGCTGCCGACGCCACCACCGAGAAGGCCGCGCCCGCCGCGTCCACCTCCCCCGAGACGCCCGCCGCCGTGCCCACCCCCCCTGGGACGCCCGCGCCCGCCATCCCGGCGGCAGAGGCGAACTCGCAGGCCGCGCAGCACCGGAGCTGACCGTCGCCCGCGCCCGCGGGCCCCGCCACGACCCCACGGCGGCCGGTGAATCCCCGCCTCCCGTGGGGTTCACCGGCCGCTGCCGCTTCACCGGCCGCTGCGGCTTCACCGGCGGCCGCCGCTTAACGACACCAAGGTGGGGGCGGGAATCCGGCATCTCCGGACTGGCCCGACGCCGCTAACGAGCCGCGAGCTCGGCTTTCCGGTGATCTGGGTCGTCCACTGATCGGCGGGGATGGCAATGCGGCAGCACCCTAGTCACGAAGAGTCACGCTTTCGGCGGGGCCGCCATCTCCGGACCACTTTTTCCGCGATGTGTTATTCCCAGACCCTACGTAGCGTGGTAGAAACATCAGCGATGTAGACGAGCCGGTGTATCCCAACTGGTAGAGGAGGCTGTCCTAAAAACAGCTCGAGTGTCGGTTCGACTCCGACCACCGGCACAATCCATTGCTGATCGCCCGCGCGCGTTGGTGAACGCCGCGGGTGGTCGGCATGGAAGGCTTCGTCGCCATGGTGAGGTGAGTCGCGGTGCGGGGACGCAATGATTAGGTGCGCCGTCGAATCCGCTACTTTCCGTCTCTGATTCGTTACAGCTTCAGTGCCCGCGGTTCGAGGACTCCCGCCCACGGCGCCCACCGACCGGCGGGAACGTCCCGGGCGGGGGGTTCGTTGCGTGGTTGACGTGTGCACCAACTGATGACGGTGGCGCCGCTCCGGCGGCGACCGAGAGGAGCCGGCTCGATGGCCGACCTTCGTTCCTCGAACCCCGTGCTGCGCCGCGGCGGGTTCGCGCCGCCGCCGACGCCCACCCCGGAGGAGCTCGCCAGCCACTACCGGCAGCCGACCACCCTCACCGTCGACGACGTGGTCGTGCACACGCTGGGGCTGTTCGCCCTGCTGGGTGTCGGCGGTGCCGTCGGCTGGGTGGTCGGGCGGGACGCACCGGGCATCGCGCTGGCCGCCGGACTCGTCGCTCTGGTCATCAGCCTCGTCGTGTCGATGCGCAATCGGCTGCGCCCGTCGCTGGTCATCGCCTTCGCGCTGATCGAGGGCGTCGCGGTGGGGGCGATCTCGCGCTTCTACGAGGACGACTTCGCCGGCATCGTCCCGCAGGCGCTGCTCGGCACCGGTCTGATCTTCGTCGTCATGCTCCTCGCCTACCGCAGCCGCCGGCTGCGGGCCACACCGCGGATGGCCCGCATCGTCACCGGGGTGCTGTTCGGCGTCATCCTGATCAGCCTGGTCGACCTCGTCGTCAGGGCGGTCAGCGGGAGCCACCTGCCGGTGATCAATGACGCGACGCCGCTGGGCATTCTGTTCAGCGTGCTGGTGCTCGGCGTCGCGAGCCTCCAGTTCATCCTCGACTTCGACTACATCGAGCGGGCGATCGCCGCCGGCGCTCCGCGCTCCGAGGCCTGGCGAGCCGGCTTCGGCCTGCTGGTCGGCTTCGTCTGGGTCTATCTGGAGATGCTGCGGCTGCTGTCCAAGCTGCGCCAGTAGCAGCCCGGCGCGCGTCTCGTCTGGACCGGATCAGCTCCTGACCGGGGTCAGCCGGAGTGGTCCGGGCCGGCGGCGGTCGGCGTGATCCGCAGGATGCAGCGCTGGTCGCGGACCATCGCGGCCCGGTAGTCGTCCCAGTCGGGGTGCTCGCCGGAGATGTCGCGGTAGTAACCGACGAGGAGTTCCATCGCCGCCGGCAGCCGGACGATCTCAGCGGTGCCGGTGATCTGCACCCACGGTCCGAAGAAGTCGTCCGGCAGCACGCACAGCCGCACGGTCGTGTCCCGTTCGACGTGACCGACCTTGTACGCGGTGAGCCTGGTGCTGATCAGCAGGCGACCCTCGGCGTCCACCCCGACCGTCACCGGCGACATCTGCGGACTGCCGTCCCGGCGGGTGGTGCTCAGCACCGCCCTGTGATGATCGCGGACGAACGCGGTGGCGGCATCGAGATCCATCCACACATTCTGTCCGACGGGACGTGGACCCCGCGAGGTGAACCGCGGGCCGCGAACAGTGGAACGCAAACCGTGGTGGCGGTGGCGCGGGACCGGCGCCGTGGCGGCCAGGCAGGCCCGTCGAGGCCAGGCAGGACCGCCGCGGCGCCGCGGGGGCCTACGCCCGGCTTGCCCGCCGCCGCAGGTCCGCCTCGTGGACGAGGGCGGCCGCGAAGCTGTGTGGCAGGTCGTGTTCGGCGCGTAGCCAGTTCACCCGTTCGGTGAAGCGCAGCAGGCCTGGACCGTCGTCCAGCCGGCTGAGCCAGTGGTTCACCCCGTGCCCCGTTGCCTTCGGAATCCGCTCGATGAGGCTCTGGTGGGTCTGCGGGGAGCGGTTGAGCGACATGCGCGCCTCCAGAAGTAAAACCCGACGTCAACGGCTCATGTCGCCAGCGTGCCCCATGCCACAGCAAAGGGCAAGGCCCCGTTCGGGCCCTGTGGGGTATCATGCCCGGATGTCCGATGAGGTCGGTGATCTCAGTCGGGAGGTGGGCCTGCTCATCCGCCGCATCCGGGGATGGGTCGGCTCTTCCTGGGACGTCGCGGTGGGTTCGGGGCTGACTCGGGCGGAGCGCACGGTCCAGCTGCTCGACGAACTGGCCGCGCTCGGCGAACGGATCGGCACGGGGGCGCCCGTCGGGATGCGTCCGCCGAGGCTCGCCGCCCACGCCCTGCCTGATCAGCTCGCCGTGCTCGCCGAGGACCTGCTGGCCGCGCTCGACGCCGCCGGCGCCACCTCTCCCTCCGCTCGTGGGGTGCTGGCCGACGCCCGCGCGGCGGTGACCGGGGCGCGGGCGGATCTCGACGGCGCCGGCTTCGGGTTCCGCGTCCGCTGATCGCGGTCGGTGGTCGGCGGTTGGTGGTTGGTGGTGGCAGCGGGCATCACCGCAGCTGCCAGGTGCTCCGGACGGCGTCGAGCGCGTGCGCCGCGGCGATCCGCGCCCCGTCGAGGGTCAGGTGCACCCCGTCGCGCGACCGGGCGAGCACGTCCCGGCCGCCGGCGCCGGTCAGGTAGTCGCTGTAGGCGCCGTCCTTCGACAGCCACGGGGTCAGGTCGAGGTAGCTCGCGCCGCTCACCCCCGCCGCCGCGGCCGCCGTCGCCGCGTTCAGCTGGTGGAAGTAACCGTTCAGCCGGTGGGAGCGGGCCGGTGGCAGGCCGAGCCAGAGCAGCCGCCTGGCGCCGTTCCCGGTCCAGATCCGCATGACGACGCTGGCCCGCCGCCGGTACTCCGCCTCCCAGCCGGCCGATCCGGCGGGCAGCACCGTCCCGTCGGGGAACGTGATGCCCTGCCCGTCGTTACCGCCCATGGCGACGATGATCAGCTCCGGGGTGCCGGCCAGCTCCGGGTTGCGCCCGGCGACCTGGTCGCGGGCATGGGCGGCCCAGTCGAAGAAGTCGGGGCGGACCAGACCGGTGCCGAACCGGGTCTCGGTCCGTGCCCGGATCGTGCCCGGAGCCGTGTTCGTGATGGTGGGGCCGAGGGACTCGGTCAGGGAGTCGCCGGTGACGAGCACCCGCAGCGGGTCGGCGGCGGTGGGCGAGCGCAGCGGGGCGGGTACGGGCGGGGCGGTGGGTGTCCCGGCGTGGCCTGGGCGGTCCGGCGCCGTCGTTCCTCCGTCCGTTCCCGCCTCCGCGTAGCGGCTCGCCGCGGTCGCCAGCTCCGAATCGCCGCCGCGCGGCGCGGATGGGTGGCCGAAGGCTCGGGTCAGCCAGCGGTCCGGCGCGTCGAGGCGCGCCGTGTGCGTCGCCCGCTCGAGGGGCCGCGCCGCGCTCAGCACGATCGTGCGGGTGAGCCCCGGCCGCATCCCCTCGCCGGCATGGACCATGGCGGGGGCGCGCAGCACGGCGAGCAGCCCCAGCACGGCGACGACCAGCAGCAGGGCGCGCCGAGCCGGGACGGCGTCCGCCTCGACCCGCGCGAGCCGGGCGCGATGGCGTGCCGGCGACGGGGCCGGCATCTCTGCCCCGGCGGCTTGGAGCGGTCGAGAGTCCTGGCTGACGTGACCGCCCCGCGGTCCGCGTGGGGTCTGGTCAGGTGGACGGCCCTTCGCGAGGAGACGGCTCCGTGGCGCACCGGGGGTCCGCGGTGGTGCTC
This sequence comes from Frankia alni ACN14a, assembly GCF_000058485.1. Classification (NCBI taxonomy): domain Bacteria; kingdom Bacillati; phylum Actinomycetota; class Actinomycetes; order Frankiales; family Frankiaceae; genus Frankia; species Frankia alni. The sequence goes on along the minus strand of NC_008278.1, from coordinate 6,751,643 downwards.
CGACGGGCGGTGGTGCTCCGACGGGCAGTGGTGCTCCGACGGGCGGTGGCGCGGACGCCGGCGGCCAGGTCGGCACCGCATCGTCGCGCTCGGTCATGGTCGGGGACTCCGTCGGCGGCTCGGGGAGGAGGGAAGCCGAACCTCATCCTCCGTTGCGCGCCGACTGCCTCAGGTGATTGACCCCGCTCCCTCGGCGCCGTGTCCCCCTCGCCCGCGGTGGAGTGCCCGCCCTCGGCGAGCGGTGCGCGTGCCGCCGGCAGATGCCGGCGCGGGTGGACGGCCGTCGACCCGATCGGCGTTTGTTCGGTCCGTCAGGTCGAGCCGTGCCAGCCCGAGCCGTGCCAGCCCGAGCCGCGGCGGCCAGGATCACGTCCCTGCTCAGAAGCGGAAGTAGATGAAGGGGGCGACGTCCTGTTGGCCGACGACCGCGTAGATGACCATCATCGAGGCGGTCAGCAGGGCGATCTGGGGGCCGAGGCGCACCTCGGCGAACCGGGCCCGCGTCGCGGCCCACCAGCCGGGCGGGATGGCCGCCGTGGCCAGGCCCACCACGATCGCGGCCAGCGCCGCGGGGGTGACCAGCGGCGCCGGGCCGCCCGCGGTGAACAGCCGCGCGAACAGCCGGCCCGCCGTGGCCAGATTCGGGGCGCGGAAGAGCACCCAGGTCGCGCAGACGAAGTGGAAGACAGCCAGCCGGGCCGCCCAGCCGCGCACGGCGCCGCCGACCCGGCCCGCACTCGGTGGCCCGGCGGCGCTTCGAGCCGCACTCGGCGACCCGGCGGCGCTCCGAGCCGCACTCGGCGGCCCGGCGGCGCTTCGAGCCGCACCCCCGGCGGCGCTCTGGGGGGCGGCCGGAGCTGCGGCGCGCGGCAGCGGTATGCGGGCGAGCCCGGCGGCGTCCGCCCGCCGCGCCTGTCTCGCCCGCCAGGTCCGCAGCCGGCGCTCGGTGACCAGGGCCGCGCCGTGCAGCGCCCCCCACAGCACGAAGGTCCACGACGCGCCGTGCCACAGGCCGCCCAAAGTCATGGTGATCATGAGGTTCAGGTAGGTCCGGCGACGTCCGCGTCGGCTCCCCCCGAGCGGCAGGTACACGTAGTCGCGCAGCCAGCGCGACAGGGTCATGTGCCAGCGCCGCCAGAACTCCTGCAGGCTGCGCGACGCGTACGGCCGGTCGAAGTTGTCCGGGAAGCGGAAGCCCAGCAGCAGCGCGATCCCGATGGCGATGTCGGAGTAGGCCGAGAAGTCGCAGTAGATCTGGACGGCGTAGCCGTAGACGGCGGCGAGGATCTCCGCGGACGAGTGCTGGCCCGGGGCGTCGAAGACCGGGTCGACCAGCCGGGCGGCGAGGACGTCGGCGAGCACCACCTTCTTGACCAGCCCGCCGAGGATGAGGAACGCCGCGCGGGTGGTCGGCACCCGGGCCGGGTCGCGCGGCGTCGCGAGCTGCGGGAGGAACTCGCTGGCCCGCACAATCGGACCGGCCACGAGGTGCGGGAAGAACGCCTCGTAGACGGCGAAGTCGAGCAGCGGCGCCGGCGCGCTGGTCCCCCGGTGGACGTCGATGACGTAGCTCAGCGCCTGGAAGGTGAAGAACGAGATCCCGATGGGCAGCGCCACCTGGAGCAGGGGGAGCGGCGCGGGCAGCCCGACGTCGGCCAGGGCGCGATCGACGGACAGCGCGAAGAAGCCGTAGTACTTGAACCAGCCGAGCAGGCCGAGGTCGCAGGCGATCGCGGCGGCGAGGATGCGCCGGTCCCGGAAGCGGTGGATCGCCCGCGCGGCGGCCTGGTTGATCAGGGTCGAGGCGACGATGAGCAGGACGAACCGGGCGTCGGCGAAGCCGTAGAAGAAGTACGACGCGGCGAGGACGAACGGCTTCCACAGCGCCGGTCGGGGCATCAGCAGCCAGGACAGCGCCATCACCACGACGAAGAACGCCGCGAACTCGATCGTCGGAAAGATCACGTGTTGTCGTCCAGGGAGATCGGGCGGGCGGCGGGTGGCGGGTCGCCTGACGGAGGGGCTACACGTCGCTACTCTATGGAGTTGTCGGGATGCATAAAGTAGCGACTGGCCGAGGATGGGTGCCCACGCGTGGCGGGAGGACCGGTGGGCTCCGCCTCCTCGGCGGGCGCAGCGGCCCGATTGGGTGAGGTTGGCTCGATTTGGCCTGGAAGACGTGCGCGCCAGCCACGGGATGGTTACCTTCCGACCATGGGCATCGTCACGGTCAACGGCATCGACCTCGCCTACGAGATCCACGGCGACGACGACGGTCTGCCGCTGCTGCTGATCGGCGGCCTTGGCCAGCAGCTCGTCGGCTGGCATCCCGACCTGCTCGCCGCGCTCGCCCGGCGCGGCTACCGGGCGATCGTCTTCGACAACCGCGACGTGGGCCTGTCCACCCATCTCGATCACCTCGGCCGGCCCGACCTCGGGGCGATCATCGCCGGGCGCTTCGACCTCGCCCCCTACGGGCTCGCCGACCTCGCCACCGACGCGCTGGGCCTGCTCACCGCGCTCGGCGTCGAGTCGGCGCACCTGCTGGGCCTGTCGATGGGCGGCATGATCGCCCAGATCGCGGCGTTGCGCAGCCCGGGGCAGGTCCGCAGCCTCACGTCGGTGATGTCGCACCCCGGCGACCACCGGGTGCAGCCGACGCGGGAGGCCATCGGGTTGTTCCTGCGCCCGGCGCCGCTCGACCTGGAGCAGTCCGTCCTCGCCGCGCACGAGGCGTATCGGGTGCTCGGCTCGCCGGAGTTCGCGCCGGACGAGGCGTGGGTGCGCCGGCGCGCCGAGATCTACTGGGACCGGCGGGCCAACCCCGACGGTCTGCTGCGCCAGGTCGCCGCGGTGCTCTCCGCCCCGGACCGCACCGCGGAGCTCGCCGGGCTGCGCCCGCCCACCCTCGTCGTCCACGGCGGCGCCGACCCACTCGTTCCCGTGATCGGCGGCCGGCTCACGGCCGCGGCGATCCCGGCCGCGGAGCTGCTGGAGATCGACGGGATGGGCCACGACCTGCCCCGGCAGGTGTGGGACCGGGTGCTGGACAAGCTGGAGGACGTCGTCGACCGTGGAGAGGCCGGTCGGCACTACCTCGCCGCCGCGAGCTGATCCCGGCCGTGAGCTGAGCGGCCGTGAGCTGAGCGGCCGTGCGGCCGTCGAGGCGCCGCCCCCGGCCTACGCGCCGGGTTTGACCACCATCAGGGCGACGACCACGACCCAGCAGGCGGAGCTCAGCACCGCGCCGCCGGTGACGGTGCCGAGCCGGCGCCGGGCGTCCCCGCCCGCGTCGATCTCGGCGACGGCGTGCGACAGGCCGGGTGCGATGACCGCCAGGCAGATCCCGCACGCCACCACCCACAGCACCAGCGAGCCCAGCAGCCAGGAGTCGCTGAACGACCGCACACTGCCGAAGGACCCCTGGTGCACCATCCCCGCGCCGGTTACCGCGATGAGCAGCGAGGCCAGCCCGAACCCGCGCACCAGCCGGGCGGCGAGCCGCAGCATCGGCAGGGCGCCCGGCCCGGCCCGCAGCAGCCGGGGAATGGCCGCGCAGACCAGGGTCAGCGGTCCGATGACGAAGATCGCGAGAAGGACGTGCAGGGTGAGGAGGAGCCCGAAGCTGCCCGGATGCGGCATGCGCAGACGGTACCGACCGACTCCTCACCCTTGTGCACCGACCGCCTGAGCACCGGCTGTGGGCCGCCTGTGCAGGTCCGGTGCTCTGGGGGGTCGTGCCTCGCGGGGCTCGGCGCCCTCAGAGCGGGAAGGACTGGTAATAGAGCAGTTTCACCGCATCGCCGAAGTACGTCCCGTACAGGCGGTCGGTGGAGCCGGCGTAGGCGTAGCTGACCACCCCGTCGATCCAGCCGTGGCCGGGGCCGAGCCGGCCGAACCCGGTGATGAACGGACCGCCGCTCGCGCCCGCCGTCATCCGGCAGTGCACGCCGATCGACGGGCCCCCGTACCGGTCGACCGACCCGGGCCCGCCGCAGTAGATGAGCTGGCTGCCGTCGTACGGCGACAGGCGTGGGTAGCCGAAGCTGTACTGCGCGGAGGTGCTCGGCAGGCCGAAGGCGATGCCCTGGCCGCCGACCACGTTCTCGATGTGCTGGCCGCCGTGGGTGTTGAACAGCGCGAAGCCGGCGTCGACGTCGAAGTTCGAGCCGCCCGCCCACCCCGGTGTCACGGTCAGCCGGCGGGCGGTCCAGATGCCGTACGGCATGGTCCCGTCGGTGTAGCCGGGGACGAAGGCGACCCGCCGGGCGAACTGCGCGCGCGCGCCGCCATGCAGACAGTGCCCCGCGGTCACGACGAGGTCATGGCCCGGGCTGGTCACCACGCTCGCCGAACACGCGAAGTCGGCGCCGCCGATGGTGGTGAACAGTCGGCCGGTGGTCACCGTGACCAGACCGCCCCGGGTGTACGGCGTGCCGTCGCTGGGCGGCGGGGGCGTGCTCGACAGCCCGGGGCTCGGGTCGTCGGCGAACGGCGTGCCCACCGCCGCCGCGGTGCCGGACTTGGCGTCGGCCCGGTCGGTGGTGTGGGAGCCGAAGGCCCGGTCGCGACGCTCGGCCGTCCAGTACCGTTCGACCGCGCGCTGCTCGGCGTCGGTCACCGCGCCGGGTGCAGACAGCGGCGCCGGCTGCCCCCGGGTGATCTCGGCGGCGAGGTCGGCCGGCCGGACCAGTCCGGCGTCGGGACCCGCGATCGGCGGGCCGCCGACCACCGGCCGCGCCCCCGCGCCCGGCAGGCCGACAGAGCCGCGCAGGCCGTCCGCGAGGACCGCGCCGCCCGGCGCGGCCTGAGCGGGATCGGCCGGCATGGTCGTGGGGGCGAGTCCCATGCCCGCGGTCAGCAGCACGGTGGCGACCAGCCGCGAACGGACCGGTGGCCGGGGCTGCGGCCCGCGCTGCCGCAGGCTCGCCCGATGCCTCGCGCCGGCCACGCCTTCCCCTGCCCACCGTGACTTCACGATCGCGCAGAGTAGCAGAACTCGAGATTGCTGGGGCGGGGCGCGGCGGCCCCTCGCCAGGTGCCGGTCAGATGCCCCGCGGCGGGTGAGAGTGGGGTGCGGTCAGTCGGCGGGCGCGGCGAGGTGCTCGTGGGCCTGCGCCCAGGTGGGGGCGCCGGCGCTGGCCGGCGGGTGCCAGTGGACGAGCCGGGCCTGGGCCATCGCGGGTCCGAGGCGGCGCATCGCCTGCCGGTGGTGCGGGTTGCCGACGAACGCGTCCAGCGCGGCCCGGTCCATCCACGCGGACAGGGTGAAGTACTCGCGGCGCAGCGGCCGGGCGACGAGCGAGACGCCGAGGGCGCCGGGCGCCGCGAGCACGGCCCGCCGCACGGCGAGTGCCGAGCGCAGCATCGCGATCGTGTGCCTGGTCGAGGTGAGGACGAAGTGCGAGGCCATGACCTCGATGGCGCCGTCCTCGATGGCGTCGCCAGCACCACCAGCACCACCAGCACCACCGGTGCGTCCCGCGGCGCTGGTGCCCTCGGGTTCGGCGCCGCGGGCCTTGCCGTCGCGCGGGGCGGTCCAGGGAATCGTCGGCATGGTGACCCACCTCCACAATCGTCTGACTCGGACTGTCCTCCAGATCAGAATAGTCTCAATGAGACGGTATGAGTCAAGCCGTATTATGGAGACCATGGCGGAGATCGCGCTGACACCGGTGTCGTACCTGGTCCTCGGAGAGGTGGCCCGGCGCGGCAGCGCCACCCCCTACGACCTCAAGGTGGCGGTGGCCGAATCGGTCGGGAACTACTGGTCGTTCCCGCACGCGCAGCTCTACAAGGAGCCGCCGCGCCTCGCCGAGGCCGGGCTGCTGGCCGAGGAGCGGGAGACCGGGGGTCGGCGCCGGCGCACCTTCCGGATCACCGACGCCGGCCGGCGCAGCCTGCAGGACTGGCTCTCCTCGCCCGATCCCGGGCGCACCGAACTACGCGACCTCGGCCTGCTCAAACTCGCGTTCGCCGACCTCGGCCGCCCCGGCGACGTCGCCCGGCTCGCCCGCGCCCAGGCCGCCGCGCACCGGGCGCACCTGGAGGTCTACCGCACGCTGGCCGCACTGCCGCCGGACGCCATGGTCTGGACGCTGCGGCGCACGCTGGACCTGGGTCTCGCCTACGAGCGGCTCGTGGCGGAGTTCTGGGAGCGGCTCGCCGCCGACCCCGCCCTCACCCCGACCGCCCCGGCTCCGCCGCCGACCCCGGCTCCGCCGACATCGACACCGACCGCCGCACCCACACGACCGGCGCGGGACGTCCCCGGCGGGTCAGCGGGCGACGCGGTGGCGTCCCCGGGACCGCAGGTAGTCACGGATGACGTAGCTGCCGAGGGCGGTGGGGTCGGGTGAGAGCACCCGCCCGCCGTTGCGCCGGGCCATCTCCTCGACGAACTGCACGAGCCGCGGCTCGTCGTCGAGCATGAACACGTTGATGGTCACCCCGCGGCGGGTCAGCCGGTCCACCTCGGCCAGGGTCAGCTCGAGGGTCTCGGGCATCGGCGGCCAGGAGAACGACGGGGTGCCGTCGCGCAGCAGGTGCGCGGTGGGCTCCCCGTCGGTGACGACCATGACGACCGGTTCGGCCTGCGGGTACCGGCTGAGCAGCCGGCCGGCGATCAGCAGCGCGTGCTGCAGGTTGGTGCCCTGAACCATCTCGGAGTCGAGGCCGGCGAGCTCCACCGGCCGCAGCTCGCGGGCGTAGTCCGAGAAACCGATGATGTGGATCTTGTCCTGCGGGAACGACGTGCTGACGAGGGTGTGCAGCGCCAGCGCCGTCGACTTCGCGATCCCCCACGTCCCACGCAGGGCCATCGAGTAGGACAGGTCGACGAGCAGGCAGACCGCGGCGGTGGTGCGCCGCTCGGTCTCGGCGACCTCGAAGTCGCCGACCTCCAGCCGCACCGGCCGGCCCTTGCCGGTCGGCCCGGCGCGCAGCACGGCGTTGCGCACTGTGCGGACGACGTCGATCGGCTGGGTGTCGCCGAACTGCCAGGCCCGCGAGGTGCCGAGCAGGTCGCCGGCCGAACCGGCGTCGGTGAGGTTGTGGTCGCCGCGGCCCCGGGCGGAGACCTGGCGGAAGATCCGGGCCAGCGCCGCCTGCCCGATCCGGCGGACCGCGCGGGGGGTGAGCTCCAGGCTGCCGGCCCGGCGGGTGATGAACCCCTGCTGCTCCAACTCCCGCTCGATCTGCTGGAGGCTGCGCAGGTCGTCGACGGCGGACCGGCCCAGCGCCCGGGCGACCGCATCCGGGTCGATGTCCTCCAGGGAGGCGCCGGCGTAGTCCTGCCCGAGGGCGGAGGCGAGCTCGTCGAGCTCCGCGAGCTCCTCCAGCGCCGAGGTGGCGTCGCCGAGGCCCAGCGGCTCGTCCCCGGTGAGGCCCTCGCCGAGCCGGCCGCCGCGGCCACGGGCCCGGCCGCCCCAGTTCAGGTCCGGGCGGGAGGCGCGCAGCGCCTGGGCGAGCCGGGACATCTCGGCCGCCAGGCCCAGATCCTCCATGGCGGTGGACATCAGGTCGGCGAGCTCGGAGCGCTGCTGCGGGGTGAGCCCGGCGAGCAGCCGGGCGGCCGCCGCCGACCGGCGCGCCAGCGCGTCGACCAGCTCCTCGAGCGACTGCGGGTTCTCCGGGAAGAAGTCGCCGTACTGGGACATGAACTCGGCGAACGCCGCGTCGGTGTCCTCGCCGCGGGCGTCGGCCTCCAGCAGGGTGTTCAGCGCCCCGATCATGTCCCGGATGCGGGCGAAATCCTCCGGCGTCGCCCCCTCCAGGGCCTGCTTCATGCCCCTGAACTGGCTGTCGAGGACCTCCCGGCGCAGCAGCTCGGAGATCTTCTCGTAGGTCTCGCGGGCCTGCGGGGAACGCCAGTCGTACTCGGCCAGCGACCGCACCGCGCGCGCCGGGTCGGCGGGCAGCGCGTCGAGCTCGGCCTCCCGCAGGCGGGCCTCGTCCGACGGGTCGGGGAACAGTGCCGCCCGTTCCTGACCGACGGCCGTGTCGAGCAGCCGGCGGACCTCCTCCAGGGTGCCGTCCATCCGGCCGCGGGACCGGGCCTCGCGCCGGCGCCGCTCGATGGCGCGGCGCATGTCGTCCAGGCCACGCCGGCCCGGCATGCCGCGGCGCAGCAGCGCCTCCAGCGCCTCCCGGGGGGTGCGCCCCTCCAGGATCTGGCGGGACATCTCGTCGAGCGCGCCGGCCGCGGTGAAGGGGGAGGCCAGCGGGTCGGGCCCGCCGTCCCAGGGGCCGTAACGGAATGCGCCGGAGCTCACCGGGGTCCTCCCACGAGTGTCATGTCAGGAGCCGGGCATGTCAGGAGCCGGTGTCATGTCAGGAGCCGTAGACCGTCCGGCCCGGCAGCTCCTCCTTGGCGAGCCGGCGGTTGAGGTGCAGTCCCTCCATCGCCAGCTCCAGCGCCGCCGCGGCGAGGCCGGGCGACTCCGCGCCGTCCACGCCGAGCCGGTTCAGGATCGCCGCGAGACCGGGCACCGGACCGACCCGGCGCAGTAGCTCGGCGGCGGGCACCATGTCGCCCGTCTCGACCGGGCCGTCGGCGTCGAACCGGTTCTGCAGCCCGGTGAGGTCGGCTCCGGCGAGGCGGGCCCGGAACGTCTCGGCGATCGCGCGGCGCAGCAGCAGCGCGAGCACCTCGTCCTCGCGCCCCTCCTCGAGCTGGTCGAACTCGACCTTGCCGCGCACCGCCGGCACGATCGCGGCGAGGTCGACCACCCGGGCGGTGGGCGTCTCCTCTCCGGTCAGTGCCGCGCGGCGGACCGCGGAGGCGGCCACCGTCTCCGCCGCGGCCACCGCCAGCCGGGCCGACACGCCCGAACGCTGGTCGACCTGCGGGGCGTCACGGACGAGCCGGGTGAACCGGGCCACGATCTCCACCAGGTGCTCGGCGAGCTCGGGGGTCCCCAGCGGCGACCCCGCCCAGGAGATCACGGCCTCCTGGCGGATCAGCGCGAGCTCGTCGGCGAGCTGCAGGGGGTAGTGGGTGCGCACCTCGGCGCCGAAGCGGTCCTTGAGCGGGGTGATGATCCGGCCGCGGTTGGTGTAGTCCTCCGGGTTCGCCGAGGCCACCAGCAGCAGGTCGAGCGGCAGGCGCAGCAGGTAGCCGCGGACCTGGATGTCGCGCTCCTCCAGCACGTTGAGCAGCGACACCTGGATGCGCTCGGCGAGGTCGGGCAGCTCGTTGACGCTGAAGATGCCGCGGTTCGTGCGCGGCACCAGGCCGTAGTGCACCGTCTCCGGGTCGCCGAGGGTGCGGCCCTCGGCGACCTTCACCGGGTCGACGTCGCCGATCAGGTCGCCCACGCTGGTGTCCGGCGTGGCGAGCTTCTCGCCGAACCGGTCGGAGCGGTGGCGCCAGGCGATCGGAAGATCCTCGCCGAGCTCGGCCGCCAGCGCCCGGCAACGGCCGCAGACGGGCACGTACGGGTGGTCGTTGATCTCGCAGCCGGCGACGGCGGGCGACCACTCGTCGAGCAGATTCACCAGGGTGCGGATGAGCCGCGTCTTGCCCTGGCCGCGCTCGCCCAGGAAGACGATGTCGTGGCCGGCGAGGATGGCGCGCTCGACCTGCGGCAGGACGGTCTCGTCGAACCCGACGATGCCCGGGAAACGCGGCGTGTCGCCCTTCATCAGGGCGACGAGGTTGTCGCGCAGCTCCGTGCGGACGGGCCGGTGAACGTGCCCGCTGCGGCGAAGCTCACCCACCGTGGCATAGGGCGGAGCGGCATCCGCCGGCGCGGTGGCCGGGGATGTCGCGGTCGGTGGCATGGAATGACGGGGCGGTGCCGGCAGATCCTCCACGCGTCGACGGTACGTCGACACCGCCCGCGGCGCAGCGAAGTCGGCTGCCGTCCGCTGCAGGCGTAGTCGGGGGTACGCCGGCCGCCCCGCCCGAAGGAGCCCCGCGCCCGCCGACTGGCTCGTCCGGGCGGACTGGCGCGAAGGTGCCGGCGCGCCAGCCACGATGGGTGACCCCCGGCCCGGCCCAAGTGGCATGGACGATCCCGGCTCCGGCGCCGTCAGGAGCCGTAAGGTGCGACCGAGACGATCTCGACCTTCGCGGAGCGGCCGTTGGGAAGTGTGTAGCTGACGGTCTCGCCGGCCTTGTGGCCGTTCACGGCGCCACCGAGCGGGGAGGCGGGGGAGAACACGTCGATGGGAGCGCTGTGGTCCTCGCGGGAGCCGATGAGGAACTTCTCGGTCTCCTGCTCGCCGGGGAAGCGCACCTCGACGACCGTGCCCGGACCGGCCTCACCGGTCGTGGCGGGCGACTCGCCCACCTGGGCGTCCCGTAGCAGGTCGGAGAGCTGGCGGATCCGGGCCTCCTGCTTGCCCTGCTCCTCCTTGGCGGCGTGGTAACCGCCGTTCTCCTTGAGGTCGCCCTCCTCGCGGGCCGCCTCGATCTTGGTCGCGATCTCCGTGCGCCAGGGGCCGGTGAGGTAGTCGAGCTCGGAGCGGAGCCGGTCGTATGCCTCCTGAGTGAGCCAAGTCTGCTGCGTCACGCGGGTCACGCTCCTCGGTGAACATCAAAAGGGTCACGATATCAAGGTGAATCAAGGAATCCAGGGTCGAGCCCGCTGACTCCAGCACCGGCCGTCCACCGCCGGGAGACCCCAGACCAGCGGTTCTACCCTTCCGGGTGATCCGTCAGTCCGTGGTGTGGACCAAGACCGCACGCCTGGCGGAGCGGGAGCACGGCGAACGGGTGCCGGGCTCCATCGGTCCCCCTGGGGCCGGACCGACACCGATGTCGGTACGCCGGCCGGCGACGTCGCACCCGTCACCGCATGCGCGGACGGTGCATTGTGCCACGGCGTTGGGTGACTTTTCCAGATCAAACGTGGAGGCGGGCTCCATGGTTCCGCACAGTGGTGTAGCACGGCGGTCACGCCACGGCCACCCAGGTCGATGGCCGTGGTCCGGCCCGGCCGTCAGCGACAATGGTGGCATGCCTTCGGTCGACGAGCGGCATGGCCTGCGTCTCATGGCCATCCATGCCCACCCCGATGACGAGTCCAGTAAGGGCGCGGCCACGATGGCGCGTTACGCGAGCGAGGGCGTGGACGTGCTGGTCGTGACATGTACCGGCGGAGAGGAGGGCAGTGTCCTCAACCCGGCGATGGACCAACCCGGCGTCGCCGAGCGCATCACCGAGATCCGCCGCGAGGAGATGGAGAACGCCCGGCGCATCCTTGGCGTCCGCCAGGAGTGGCTCGGCTTCGTCGACTCCGGCCTGCCCGAGGGCGACCCGCTGCCGCCCGTGCCGCCGGGGCGCTTCGCCACCACGCCCCTCACCGCGGCGGCCCGGCCCCTGGTCAGGCTGATTCGCACCTTCCGGCCGCAGGTCATCACGACCTACGACGAGTCCGGCGGTTATCCGCACCCCGACCACGTCATGACGCACAACATCAGCATCGAGGCGTTCGAGGCGGCCGGCGACCCCGAGCGCTATCCCGAGGTGGGGGTGGACGCCGGGCTCGCCCCCTGGCAGCCGCTCAAGCTCTACTACCACCTCACTTTCCACAAGGAGCGCATCCTCGCGCTGCACGAGGCGCTGCTGGCCCGCGGCCTGGAGTCCCCCTACACGGAACGCCTCGACGAGTGGGCCGACCGGGCGGCGGACGCCGGCCGGCTCACCACCCGGGTGCCGTGCGCGGACTGGTTCGCCACCCGCGATCGCGCCCTGATCGCGCACGCCACCCAGGTCGATCCCACCGGATGGTGGTTCCGGGTCCCGCTCGACGTGCAGCGGGAGGTCTGGCCCACCGAGGACTACCAACTCGCCCGATCGCTGATCGAGGTCGGCACGCTGCCCGAGGACGACCTGTTCAACGGCGTGTGACCGTGCGCACGGCGGGTGGCCGGCCGGCCGGCGGGAGCTGATCGGCGCCCGCCGGCGGCGGTCCGGCGCGGCGTAATGTCGGGGTGGGCACCGCCGGGAGCCCACGGCGCACCGCCCGCTGGGCGGAGCCGGTCGCGCGCTCGCGCGCGGCGCAGCGGCGGGTAGACCGCAGAGTTTGGATCCGGGTGTGAGGACGTCACCGTGAACGAGATCTTCGCCGGTTCCGTGCTGGCCGAGCAGGAGAGCAGCGCGGGCGGTCTCGGACTGCTCATCGTCGTGGGGCTGATCGTGGTCTCCACCGGGCTGTTCTTCATGCTCTCGAAGAGCCTGCGCCGGATGCGCGCGAACGTGGCGAACGGTGACTTCCTCGGGGTCGATCCCGACCGGCTCACCGGCCCGGTCGACCCCCGCCAGGCGATCCGCCGCCGCTCGGTGCTGGCCGGCCGGCGCGGCCCGGTGATCGACGGCGAGGTCGTCGACGACGCCGCGGCCACGGATGGCGAGGGCGAGCATCTCGACCTGCCCGCCCAGCCCGGCCCCCCGGGTCCCGGCGGCCGCTAAGCAGTCTCCCCTCGGCCGCTTCCGGATCTTCTGCTTATCCGGAGGGTTTCGTGTCCGATTTATCCCTCCGGATAAGCAGGGTGGTGGCGGGAGCGGTCAGCCCAGGGCGATGTTGACGATGCGGCCGGGCACGATGATGGTCTTCTTGATGGTTCGGCCCTCGGTCTGGCGCGCGTAGTCGGGGTGCGCGGTGAGCAGCTCGCGGATCACGGGCTCTGCGGCACCGTCGGGTACCTGGAGGGTGAACCGCACCTTCCCGTTCACCTGGACCGGGATGGTCCGCTCGGACTCGGCGGCCAGCGCCGGGTCGCCCACGGGGAAGGCCGCGCGGCTCACCGACTCGCTGTGCCCGAGCCGGGTCCAGAGCTCCTCCGCGATGTGCGGGGCCAGCGGCGCCACCATCAGGACGAGCGGCTCGGCCAGCGCCCGGGGCGTCGCGGCCTGGCCGTACCGCTTCGAGACGTAGTTCGTCAGCTCGATGAGCCGGGCGACGGCCGTGTTGAACCGCAGGCCCGCGTACTCCGCCGCCAACGTGATGATCGTCCGGTGCAGGACGCGGGTGGCCTCGGCGTCCAGCTGCTCGTCGGAGACGGCGACCGTGCCGCTGCCCTCGTCGACGACCGCGCGCCACAGGCGCTGCAGGAACCGGTGGGAGCCGACGATGTCGTCGGTGTGCCAGGGCCGGTCGGCGTCGAGCGGACCCATCGCCATCTCGTAGACGCGCAGCGTGTCGGCGCCGAACCGCTCGTACATCTCGTCCGGGCTGACGCTGTTCTTCAGGCTCTTGCCCATCTTGCCGGAGCGGCGGTCGACCGGCGCGCCGTGGTGGGTGAAGCGGCCGTCGTCGGTCTGCTTCACCTCGGCCGCCGGGACGTACATCCCGCGGGCGTCGGTGAACGCGTCGGCCTGGATGTAGCCCTGGTTGAACAGCCGCTTGAACGGCTCCTTGGACGACACGTGCCCCAGGTCGTAGAGCACCTTCTGCCAGAACCGGGCGTAGAGCAGGTGCAGCACCGCGTGCTCGACGCCGCCGACGTAGAGGTCGACGCCGCCGTCGCCGGCCGCCGCGCCCGGCTTGGCCAGCCAGTACCGCTCGACGGTCTCGTCGACGAACCGCTCGGTGTTGGTCGGGTCCAGGTAGCGCAGGTGGTACCAGCAGGACCCGGCCCACTGCGGCATCGTGTTCGTCTCGCGCCGGTAGCGCTTCGGGCCGTCACCGAGGTCGAGCGTGACGCTCGCCCAGTCGGCCACGCGGGCCAGCGGCGGCACCGGATCGCTCTCGTCGTCCTCGGCCATCGCCGTCGGCCGGAAGTCGGTCATCTCGGGCAGTTCGACGGGCAGCAGCTCGTCCGGGACGGCGTACGGCAGGCCGTCGTCGTCGAAGACGATCGGGAACGGCTCGCCCCAGTAGCGCTGCCGGGAGAACAGCCAGTCCCGCAGCCGGTAGGACCGGGCCAGCCGGCCGTGGCCGCCGTCCTCCAACCACCGCACCGTCGTCTTGATCGCGTCGGGCTTGGTCAGGCCGGCGAGCACCGGCGTACCCGCGGGCCCGGGCAGGTAGGCACCCTCGCCGCCGAACGCCTCAGGCCACGCGGACGGCGGGGCGCCCGGGGTCACCCGGTGCTCGGCGTACCACTGCTCGTCCGGCGCCAGCACCGCCGGGATCGGCAGGTCGAACGCGCGGGCGAAGCTGAAGTCCCGGCTGTCGTGCGCCGGCACGGCCATGATCGCGCCGGTGCCGTAGCCGACGAGCACGTAGTCCGCGAGGAAGACGGGGAGCAGCCCGCCGCCCACCGGGTTGCGCACGTAGGCACCGGTGAACACGCCCGTGCGGTCGACCTCCTCGCCGCGCTGGCGGTCGCTGCGCCGCGCGGCGAAGGCCCGGTACGCCTCGACGGCGGCGCGCGGCGTCCAGGCGGGGTCCGCGGCGGCGGCCTCGACCTCGGCGGCTCCCACCTCCTCGGCCGCCACCTCCTCGGCCGCCACCTCGGCGGCCTCGCCGACGGCCGGGCCGCGGCCGGCGGGGAAGCGCCAGGCGCCGGGGGTGCCGGCCGGCCACGCGTCGGCGACCAGCGCGTCGACCTGCGGATGTTCGGGGGCGAGCACCAGGAAGGTCGCCCCGGCGAGGGTGTCGGGCCGGGTGGTGTACACCTCGATGCGCTGGCCGGGCGCCGCCCCGGCCGAGCCGGACGGGGGGACGACGGCGAACTCGACGCCGGCGCCGTCGCTCGGGCCGATCCAGTTGCGCTGCATCTGCTTGATCGAGTCGGACCAGTCGACCAGGTCGAGGTCGTCGACCAGCCGCTCGGCGTAGGCGGTGATCCGCAGCACCCACTGCCGCAGCGGCCGGCGGAACACCGGGTAGTTCCCGATGTCACTGCGGCCCTCGGCGGTGACCTCCTCGTTCGCCAGCACGGTGCCGAGCCCGGGGCACCAGTTGACGAGCTGCTCGGAGATGTAGGCCAGCCGGTGGGCGTCGACGACCCGGCGGCGGGTGACCCGGTCCAGCTCGGCCCAGGGCAGGCCCGTCGGGTTCGCGGCGCGCACGGCGTCGACCGACACGGCGGTGGTGCCGGCGGCGGGGCCGGCCGCCGGCGAGCGGGTCCCGGCCTCGAACTCGGCGATCAGCTCGGCGATCGGTCGCGCCCGGCCGGCCTGCGGGTCGTACCAGGCGTCGAAGATCTGCTCGAAGATCCACTGCGTCCAGCGGTAGTACCCGACGTCGGTCGTGGCTATCTCGCGGCGGGTGTCGTGGCCGAGCCCCAGCCGGGACAGCTGCCGGCGCATGTTGGCGATGTTGGCGTCGGTGGTCGTGCGCGGGTGCTGGCCGGTGTTGATGGCGTACTGCTCCGCGGGCAGGCCGAAGGCGTCGTAGCCGAACGGGTGCAGCACGTGGCGGCCGGACATGCGCAGGTAGCGGGCGAACACGTCGGTGCCGATGTACCCGAGCGGGTGACCGACGTGCAGGCCGGTGCCGCTGGGGTACGGGAACATGTCCATGATGTAGAACGGCTCGCGCCCGGCGACCTCGTCGAAGCCCGCGGCGAGCGGCCCGACCGGGTTCGGCGAGTTGAACGTGCCCTCGTCGGCCCACCGGCGCTGCCAGCGGCGCTCGATGTCCGCGGCGAGCCGGGCGTCGTAGCGGAACCCCGGCTCGTCGCCGGTCCCGGCCGTGGCCGTGGCACCGGAGGGGGGTACAGCGCCGGACGGGGATGCCGTGGCGTTCGCGGCGCCGGTACCGTGCTCGGCCGTCTCACTCATTCGCTCGTGCCACCCCAACTCGTTGGTACGCCGACCCTGCGACAACCCTGCCGCGTGCCCGCGGCGACTCCTCGACCGCTCTCGCGGCGCAACGGCGGCCTGGCGGACGGCGGTCGAGCGAGTGGACGGCGAACGGGTGGGCGAGCGGAGGAGCCGGGATCGTGCCTTCCCCCGAGCGTATCCGGTGCCGCACAACCCGGTTCCGACCGCACGCCACCACGAACGGACCGTGCCGCCCGAGCAGTCCCGGGCACCGGGTGATCTTCCCCTCCATGGTCGCCACGATGATCGACCTCGGCAATCGGTTTTCCTCCACCCGAGGGTCGCCGCCATGGTGCCGTGCCGGGTCTCACCCTGTCTCACCCGACGCCGCCCCTGGCATCTGCTGGCATGTTCAGGCATCCCGCGGGGCACGGGTGGGACTGGCGGAGCACCACCGGCTTCGGCCGGAGCAGCGCGCCGCGTTCCTGCCCGCCCGGCGGCTGTTCGTTCAGGGTCTCTCCGTCCGCGATTTCACCCGTCGCTGCGGGTCAAGGCGTTCACGTCGAAGCCGGGCCTGTTCGAGATGACCTGGGCGCCGGACGGCCGGGCGCTGTGGACGTACGGGGATCCGCTGCCGGGTCGCGGTACCGACCCGCATGTGATCTGGCTTCGGGTCGGTACCCACGACATCTTCCGCGGCTGACCCATCGGACGGTGCCCTCGACGACACGTCGCCGAGGGGCTGACCCGCCGGCGCCCGGCAGGGGTGGCTGGCGAGTTGGGGGTGCCGATGGCCACAGTCGGCGCGCCGGGGCACGGGTGGGGGCATAGCCGCTCGCCGCTTTGGTTGCATAGCCAGTGACCCGGGGCTCCACAGACCCGGGCGACGCCAGACCCTGAGGAGTTGCCCGGTGCCGAACAAGCTGGCGGAGCAGACGTCTCCGTACCTGCTCCAGCATGCGGACAACCCCGTCGACTGGTGGCCGTGGTGCCCGGAGGCGTTCGCCGAGGCGGCCCGCCGAGGGGTGCCCGTGCTGCTCTCGGTGGGCTACGCGTCCTGCCACTGGTGCCACGTCATGGCGCACGAGTCGTTCGAGGACGTGGTCACCGCCGCCTACATGAACGACCACTTCGTCAACATCAAGGTGGACCGGGAGGAGCGGCCGGACGTCGACTCCGTCTACATGGACGTCACCGTCGCCCTGACCGGTCACGGCGGTTGGCCGATGACGGTCTTCCTCACCCCGACCGCCGAGCCGTTCTTCGCGGGCACCTACTTCCCGCCCCGGCCCCGGCCGGGCATGGGGTCGTTCCGCCAGGTGCTGGAGGCAGTGGTCGCCGCCTGGCAGACCAGGCGGGCGGAGATCGAGGAGTCGGGAGCCGACATCGCCCGCCGGCTGGCGGAGGCGGCGGCGCGCGGCCCGGTCGCCGGGCTCGCCGCGAGCCCCACCTCCGGCGTCGCCGACGAGCTGAGCCCGCCGCTGCTGGACACGGCCGTCGCGGGCCTGTCCGCCCGGTTCGACGCGCGGCACGGCGGTTTCGGCGGGGCGCCGAAGTTCCCGCCGTCCATGGTCGCGGAGATGCTGTTGCGCCACGCCGCCCGCACCGGCGACGGGCACAGCCTGGAGATGGTGGCGCTGACCTGCGAGCGAATGGCCCGCGGCGGCATGTACGACCAGCTCGCCGGCGGCTTCGCCCGCTACAGCGTCGACGCGACGTGGACCGTCCCGCACTTCGAGAAGATGCTCTACGACAACGCCCAGCTGCTGCGGGTGTACCTGCACCTGTGGCGGGCCACCGGCTCGCCGCTGGCCCAGCGGGTGGTCCGGGAGACCGCGGCGTTCCTGCTCGCCGACCTGCGTACCCCGCAGGGCGGGTTCGCCTCGGCGCTCGACGCGGACGCGGTGCCGGCGGGCGTCCCGGCGGCCCACGCGCAGCCCGAGGAGGGCGCGAGCTACTCGTGGACACCCGCCGGCCTGCGCGCCGCCCTCGGCGCGGACGACGGTGCCTGGGCAGCGGAGATCTTCGGCGTCACCGCGGAGGGCACGTTCGAGCACGGGACGTCGGTGCTGCAGCTTCCGGCGGACCCGCCCGACGCGGCGCGCTTCGCGGCGGTGCGCGCGGCCCTGGCCGCCGCCCGGGCCGGCCGTCCGCAGCCCGCCCGGGACGACAAGGTGGTCGCCGCGTGGAACGGGCTGGCCATCGCCGCCCTCGCCGAGGCCGGGGCGCTGCTCGACGAGCCGGCCTGGATCCGCGCCGCCGAGGACGCGGCCGTGCTGCTGCGCGACGTCCACCTCGTGGCGGGCCGGCTGCGGCGCACCAGCCGGGACGGCCGGGTCGGGACGAACGCCGGCGTGCTGGAGGACTACGGCGACGTCGCCGAGGGGCTGCTCACCCTGCACCAGGTCACCGGTGATCCGGAGTGGCTGACCCTGGCCGGGGAGCTGCTCGAGGTGGTCCGGGCCCGGTTCGCCGCGCCGGACGGCGGCTTCTTCGACACCGCGGACGACGCGGAGGCGCTGCTGCGCCGCCCCCGCGACGACTCGGACTCGGCGACCCCGTCGGGCCAGGCGGCGGTGGCGGGTGCCCTGCTGACCTACGCGGCCCTGACCGGCTCGGCCGAGCACCGGAGCACCGCCGAGGCGACCGTGGCCCGGTTCGCGCCGCTGCTGTCCCGCGACGCCCGGTTCGCCGGCTGGGCCGGAGCGGTCGCCGAGGCGCTGCTCGCCGGACCGGCCGAGGTCGCCGTCGTGGACAGTCCGGCCCTGGAACGGCTCGCCCGGCTGGGCACCGCGCCCGGTGCCGTCGTGGTGACCAGCGGGCCGTTGGTCGCCGGGCGGGGAGCCCCGGGGGTGTACGTCTGCCGCGACTTCGTCTGCGAGCTGCCCGTGCACACCGCCGAGGAGGTTCGCAGGCAGCTCGGCGTGAAGGTCGCCACCTGAGGCCCCAAGCACTTTCACTCGTGACCCGGTAAGCGTGTAATCGTCGGCGGGGTGTGTCGGCGCGCACCCTGGCGGGGCCACGGCTCCGGACCAGTTCGGCAGGTTGGGCCCGCCCGCGGGTCCGGCCGGGGGACCTGAGGAGACTCGTCATGTCCGGTCCGCGTGGGCGTGGTTACGGCAGGCCGGGGGATCGGGCGGAGTCGGTGCCGGCGCAGGACGCGCCGGACTGGTTCGCGGCCCACGTCCCCGCCGGATGGTTCACCGGCCCGCCGGCCGTGGTCGTCGACCGGGACGAGATCACCGTCGTCGGGGAACTCCCCTTCGAGCAACCCCCTGTCGAGAAACCCCGCGCCGATCAGGCCGCTGCCTCTCACCCCGGGGGGGTGGCACCGTCGAACGGGCCTGACCTGGAGGCCGCCGCCCTGATCCGCGGGTTCCGCGAGCGCACCCGGGACGAGCGGATCGCCATCGCCGCCGAGGCCGAGCGGCGCTATGGACGCAAGGTCGCGTGGGGGGCGACCGCGGGCGCGGCCAGCGAGCTGTTCACCGTGCTGTCCGTGCCGGTGATGACGCGGCTGCGCCAGCCGGAGCGTCAGGTGCTGGACACCCTCGTCGAGTCCGGCGTGGCGCGCAGCCGCAGCGAGGCGCTGGCCTGGTGCGTCCGGCTGGTCGGGGACAACTCCGACACCTGGCTGCGCCAGCTTCGCGAGGCCCTCGAACAGGTCGAGAAGATCCGTGCCGAGGGCCCCGGCCGCTGACTCCCGCACGGTCCGCGGCGGCATGCCGGGCGGGTTGCGGCGCGTTGCGTACGGTCCGCGTGGGCAGACCGTGCAGTGCGCACCGCCACTGGCCCTGGGCTGAGCTGGGGTGGGATGGGGTGGGTGGTGGGGTCAGCGGATCGCGAACATCAGGGCGATGTAGTGGCAGGCCGCGGCGACGAGGGTGAAGGCGTGGAACACCTCGTGGTAGCCGAAGGTCGCCGGGGCCGGGTCCGGTCGCCGCGCGGCGTAGACGATGGCACCGAGGCTGTAGCAGACGCCGCCGACCAGCAGCAGGACCATCGAGGCGATCCCGGCCCGGTGAGCCAGCTCCGGGATGACGAAGACGGCGACCCAGCCGAGGGCGATGTACAGCGGCACGGTCAGGTACCGCGGCGAGTGCAGCCACAGCATCCGGATGGTCACGCCGAGTGCCGCTCCGCCCCACACCACGGCCAGGACCACGCGAGCCGTGCGCTCCGGCATCCCAAGGAGGGCAAAAGGGGTATAAGTGCCGGCGATGAAAACAAAGATCATTGAATGGTCGAGGCGTTTCATGCGCGACCGGGCACGTGACGTCGACCACATCGTGCGGTGGTAGAGCGCGCTCGTTCCGAACAGCGCCGCAATACTCAGCGCGTATATTGCGATCCCCAGTCGGGCACGGAGCGTGGTGGCCAGCGCCACGGCGAGGAGACCCAGTGCAAGGCTTACGGGGAATGCCCCGGCATGTAGCCATCCCCGCATGCGTGGTCGCACCAGGTCACGGGGGTGGGAGGGGCCGTCCGCCTGCGGAGGCCCGGCGGGCTGCTGCGTGAGGGAAGCCACGTCCAGGACGATAACCCGAGGCTTCCGGCAGCCACGAGACGGAGTCACCCGGCGGCGGTCCGTCCGTACCGGTGCGTGATGGATCCGACGCTTCTGTCCACTCGCTATCGCGCGACTGCGGGGGGAACGCGCGGTACAGTCTAATGATCCTGAACGCGACCTCGAACTGCCCCTGTACCGCGGGTTTTGTCAGCGCGTGAACGAGAACGTTCGAGTACTGAAGTCGGCACCTGCATACGGGGCGAGAACGCGGCGGGTTCGACTCGACCGGAGGTGTGAGCTGTGACGACCGCGGCACAGATTCCGGGGCTGGAAGCGGCCCCCACGAAGCACGCCAGGCTGGTCGCCTGGGTGCGTGAGATCGCCGAACTCACCCAGCCGGAACGGGTTGAGTGGTGCGACGGATCGGAGGCCGAGTTCGACCGGCTGACCAGTCTCCTGATCGAGAAGGGGACCCTGGTCCGACTGAACGACGAAAAGCGTCCCAACAGCTTTTACGCCGCCTCGGACCCCAGCGACGTGGCCCGGGTCGAGGATCGCACCTACATCTGCTCCGAGAAGGCCGAGGACGCCGGCCCCACGAACAACTGGATGGACCCGGCGGAGATGCGGGTCAAGCTCCAGGGCCTGTTCGAGGGCTCCATGCGCGGTCGCACGATGTATGTCGTGCCCTTCTGCATGGGTCCGCTTGGATCGCATATCTCGGCGCTCGGGGTGGAAATCACCGACTCGCCCTACGTCGTCATTTCCATGCGCACGATGACCCGTATGGGCGCGCCCGCGCTGGAACAGCTCGGTGAAGATGGCTTCTTTGTTCCGGCGGTGCATTCGCTTGGTGCTCCGCTGGAATCCGGTGCGGCCGACGTTCCGTGGCCGTGCAACACGACGAAGTACATCACTCATTTCCCGGAGACCCGCGAGATCTGGTCCTATGGATCGGGTTACGGTGGTAACGCGCTCCTCGGCAAGAAATGCTACGCACTGCGCATCGCGTCCGTTATGGCGCGCGATGAGGGCTGGCTTGCCGAGCACATGCTCATCCTCAAGCTGACGTCGCCCGCGGGTAAGGTTCACTACATTGCCGCGGCCTTCCCGTCGGCCTGTGGAAAGACCAACCTCGCAATGCTCATCCCCACCCTTCCCGGGTGGAAGGCGGAGACTGTCGGTGACGACATCGCGTGGATGCGGTTCGGTGAGGACGGCCGGCTCTACGCCGTCAACCCCGAGGCCGGCTTCTTCGGTGTCGCCCCCGGCACGGGCGAGCAGACCAACCCGAACGCGATCAAGACGCTGTGGGGTAACACGGTCTTCACGAACGTGGCCCGCACCGACGACGGCGACGTCTGGTGGGAGGGGCTGACCAAGCAGGCCCCGGGGCACCTCACCGACTGGAAGGGCCGCGACTGGACTCCCGAGTCCACCGAGCCCGCCGCGCACCCCAACGCGCGGTTCACCGTCCCCGCCGGGCAGTGCCCGACCATCGCCTCCGAGTGGCAGGACCCGAAGGGCGTGCCGATCTCGGCGATCCTGTTCGGCGGTCGCAGGGCGACCGCGGTTCCGCTGGTCACCGAGGCGCCCGACTGGCGGCGCGGGGTCTTCTTCGGCTCGATCGTCGCCTCCGAGACGACCGCGGCTCAGGCCGGCGCGATCGGCAAGCTGCGCCGCGACCCGTTCGCCATGCTGCCGTTCTGTGGCTACAACATGGCCGACTACTTCGCCCACTGGCTGGAGGTCGGCCAGAAGGCCGATCAGGCGAAGCTGCCCCGGATCTACTACGTGAACTGGTTCCGCAAGAGCCCGGAGGGCAAGTTCCTCTGGCCCGGCTTCGGCGAGAACAGCCGTGTCCTGGCCTGGATCGTCGGCCGCCTCGAGGGCCACGCCGACGGTGTGGAGACCCCGCTCGGTGTCCTGCCGACCAGGGACGCCCTGCCGACCGACGGCCTTCAGATCGACGAAGCCGACCTGGACGCCCTGCTCACGGTCGACATCGACGTCTGGAAGCAGGAGGCCGAGCTGATTCCCGAGCACTACCAGACGTTCGGCGACCGGCTCCCCGCCGCTCTCTGGGCCGAGCACGAGGCCCTGGTCAGCCGCCTCGACGGCTGACCAGCATCACCCGCGACACCCGCGACACAGCATCTCCCGCGACACCCCGGCCCGCGCCGGGCGGTTCCCCCGCCCGGCGCGGGCCGTCGCCTGTCCGCCTCCAGCCAGGTTCCCGCCACCTGCTCGCCTGTGACGTCGGCCAGCTGCTGGCCTGTGACGTCGGTCAGCCGGGCTCCGTCGGACGTCCGCGATCTGGTCTCCCGCCGGACGTGGGCCAGCCGGTTCCCGTCGGACGTCGGGCCCGACCGGCTCACGTCGGCTGGTTGCGCTCCGTCACAGATTCCGTGTACGTGGCACGTATTCGGGTGTCTGCTTCGAGGTGATCAGCAGGCCCGCATTCACCGGGAAACGGACCCGCTCGCCGCTCGCTGTGCGCCCCAGCCCGCATGTTCCACGGGTGTCTGTGCGTGTCGTCTTTGGGATTTCCTGCAACGTCCGCGGCTGGTCGGTGGATTTCCGTCAAGAGGGCGGGAGCGCTGATCCGTAGGAGAATCGGACCCCCGCCGGCCGCCCGCCCGCCGGAAAGCGCGGTCCGTCCGGCCCCGTGCCGCCCGATCCATCCAGCCCGAGTCGTTCCATCCAGATTTCCTGATGTTGCCGGGCCACCTGGCCATGTTTCCGAAAGGCTTCCGGCCACCCCGTCCGCGCCGGGAAGGGCACTCGCGTTACCTGGCTCCCAAGCCGGAGCCGCCCGATTCCTTGCTCCGGGTCCGGACCTGATCCCGCCGCGCGACGGGCTCCCGATCACCGCCTGGCCGCACATGGCCCGAGGATCCGACTCGGTTAGGTACTCCTTACCTTTCCTGGTCTTCTGGGGACCATGGCATCGTCAACCGAGCAGGCCGACCGCACCGCCCACCCCTGTCGCGCCGGCCTGTTCTCCGCTCACGCGCGCCCGGTGCCCTCCGCTTCCCTTTCTCCGATTTCCGCACCTCTCCGTGACGCCTTTCTGCCCTTCCCGACGGAGCGGACCGCTCCCTGCTCCCCGACCGCCCGCCGGCTCCCGTGGTTGCCGTGGTTGCCGTGGTTGCCGCCAGCCTGTGCTGCCGCCGGTCGCGGCCGGGTCGCGCCAGGCTCCCGAGGTCCTGCGGTGCGGGTCTCCATCCCCATCCGAGGCCCAGTTCTCTCCCGCGGTGCTGGTCGCGCTGCTCGGCGAAACCGGGCACACTGCCCAGCCCCAGCCCCAGCTTCGACGATCATGGTGCATTTCGGAACCGTGCCCTGCCCCCGGACCCCTGCTCCAGCCAGCCCGGTATGCGCGGTTCCGCGGAACCCCGCCACATCGCCCCGACCGGCCTCCACCTACGCGCAGGTTGTGGACCATGCGGGACGTGGAACCGCCGTCAACCATCTGCGCTTGCCGACGCCACCGCGCCGGGCACCGGTCGACGCGGTGCTCCCGCGCGGGGAGCCTGATCACTGCCGACGGGATCGGCTGCGTGACGGGGCTGTTGCTCGCGTGCGACTCTATTGATCTTGTGGTCTGACGGTGGTGGGGATCGCGGCGAGGTCGGCGGGTGCTGGTTGGCGCCGTGGGGAGGAGGGTCGCTGCGGGGCGTCATGATCGGGTCGGCATGTCACCGAAAGGGACACGATGGGCACCCGAGGAGGCAAAACGTTTCCCGTTCTTAACGCAACGTGTTGCCCGAAGTGGGTCGCCATCCTGGGAGGTGGCAGCTACCGTGAGAGCCCTAGCGTCTCAAGCCGTGGTCCGGCGTGGTGCCGGACCTCTCGGGAGGCCCCTCGGTGCCGCAAGCGCGACTACACCAGGAGGCCGGTGCCCGGCTCCTGGAGGGGTCGGTCCCGGACTACCTCCGAGTAAGCGGGTGGGCGTGTGCCACGAACGCATGTCGTCGACACAAGCGTGCTGCTTTCTGATCCTGGCGCGCTGCTGCGGTTCGCGGAGCACAATGTCGTGCTCCCCCTCGTCGTCATAGGGGAGCTGGAGGGCAAGAGGAACCACCCGGAGCTGGGCTGGTTCGCCCGGGAGGCCCTGCGCCTGCTGGATGACCTGCGCATCCGGCACGGTCGCCTCGACCAGCCCATCCCGCTGGCGGGTGGGGGAACGCTTCGGGTGGAACTTAATCACACCGACGCGGCTGTGCTTCCACCGGGGTTCCGGGTGGACACGAACGACTCGCGGATCCTGTGTGTCGCGATGAACCTCGCCCGCGAGGGCGCGGACGTCGTGCTGGTCACGAAGGACCTCCCGCTGCGGGTCAAGGCCTCGGTGCTGGGGCTGCCGGCGGAGGAGTACCAGGCGCTGTCGCCGGTGGACACCGGCTTCTCCGGCATGGCGGAGCTCACCGTCGCCCAGGAGGATCTCGACCGGCTCTACTCCCGCGAGTACACGGAGATCCTGGAGGCCGCCGACCTGCCCTGCCACACCGGCCTGGTGCTCACCACGGCGGGCGGCAGTGCCTCGGCGCTCGGCCGGGTCACGGCGGACAAGCAGGTCCGGCTGGTGCGGGGCGACCGGGACGCGTTCGGGCTGCACGGGCGTTCCGCGGAGCAGCGGGTGGCGCTCGACCTGCTGCTCGACCCGGACGTCGGCATCGTCTCGCTCGGCGGCCGGGCCGGCACCGGCAAGTCGGCGCTGGCCCTGTGCGCGGGCCTGGAGGCGGTGATGGAGCGCCGGGCCCACCGGAGGGTCGTCGTCTTCCGGCCGCTCTACGCCGTCGGCGGCCAGGAGCTCGGTTACCTCCCGGGTAGCGAGAACGAGAAGATGGCGCCCTGGGCACAGGCCGTGTTCGACACCCTCGGCGCCCTGGTCTCCCAGGAGGTGATCGAGGAGGTCGTCGACCGGGGGATGCTGGAGGTGCTCCCGCTCACCCACATCCGCGGACGGTCCCTGCACGACGCCTTCGTGATCGTGGACGAGGCGCAGTCGCTGGAGCGTGGGGTGCTGCTCACCGTGCTGTCCCGGCTGGGGCAGGGCTCCCGGGTGGTGCTCACGCACGACGTGGCGCAGCGCGACAACCTGCGGGTCGGTCGGCATGACGGGGTCGCGTCGGTCATCGAGACGCTCAAGGGTCACCCACTGTTCGCGCACGTCACGCTCACCCGCTCGGAGCGTTCGCCGATCGCGGCGCTCGTGACCACGATGCTGGAGGACCTGGTCCTCTGATGGGGGCCGTCCCCTGATGGGCGCCGTCCTCTGACCCGCGCTGCACCCGGACCGGGCCCGCGTGGCGGCCCGGTCCGCGGTGCAGCTCCGCGGCTCGCGGCGCCCGAATCCGGCCGGCGCCCGGCGCGTCGCGGGAACGCCCGGCCACTCTGGATGGTTGTCAGAGGAGACACTCATCGGAGGTGGCACAGATGTTCTTCGGTCGCCATAAGACCACGCTGCCCACGCCCGAGGAGGCGCTCCCCGGCCGGGACCGCCCGGTTTTCGTCGGCGACTCCCGGCACACCGTCCTCGGTACCTCGTTCACCGGCCCGTTCCCGGCCGGGCTGGACACGGCCGTGTTCGGCCTCGGCTGCTTCTGGGGCGCCGAGCGCGCGTTCTGGCAGGTTCCCGGCGTGTACACGACCGCGGTCGGCTACGCCGGTGGATCCACGCCCAATCCGACGTACGAGGAGGTGTGTTCCGGCCAGACCGGGCACACCGAGGCGGTCCTGGTCGTGTTCGACCCGGCGAAGGTCTCCTACGCGGAGCTGCTGAAGGTGTTCTGGGAGGGGCATGACCCGACCCAGGGCATGCGCCAGGGCAACGACGTCGGCACCCAGTACCGCTCGGCGATCTACACGACGTCCGACGCGCAGGCGGCGGCGGCCGACGCGAGTCGGGACGGGTTCGAGAAGGTGCTGCAGGGCGCGGGCTACGGCCCGATCACCACCGAGATCGCCCCGGCGGGTCCGTTCTACCTCGCCGAGGAGTACCACCAGCAGTACCTGTCGGACGCCAAGAACCCCTACGGCTACTGCGGCCTCGGCGGCACGGGCCTGTCCTGCCCGGTCGGCGTGGCCGGGGTCGGTGCGGACCGTGAGG
This sequence comes from Frankia alni ACN14a, assembly GCF_000058485.1. NCBI lineage: Bacteria > Bacillati > Actinomycetota > Actinomycetes > Frankiales > Frankiaceae > Frankia > Frankia alni. The sequence continues at coordinate 6,725,357 of NC_008278.1, read as the reverse complement.
GTTCCGCGGGCGTGGCCTGACCCGTAGTCCGCGTCTCCCGGCCGGCGGTGGGGCCGCCGGCCGGTCGTTGCGTGCGCCGGGCGATCGGCTGACCTCCCGGGTTTGGGTGCCGCCGGGCGGTCAGCTCGCGGCGGCGTGTGGTCGCGAGGTCAACTCTGGGTGGTGTGCCGTGGTGCCGTGTCGTCGGCGGGGGCGGTGGGCGCGGGGCGGCGGGTCGCCCCGGTGAGTGCCCCGTCGATCGTGTGGACGTCCCGCCCCACCGGGACCCGGGCGATGCTGTCGACGACCGCGCTCGGCCGGTAGGGGAATCGCTCGATGTCGGCGTGCGTCGTGATGCCGGAGAGCACGAGCACGGTGTCCATCCCGGCCTCCAGACCGGCGACCACGTCGGTGTCCATCCGGTCGCCGATCACCACCGTCGTCTCGCTGTGCGCGGACAGGGTGTTCAGGGCGCTGCGCATCATCAGCGGGTTCGGCTTGCCGACGAAGTAGGGGGTGACCCCGGTCGCCTTGGTGATCATGGCGGCGACGGCACCTGTCGCCGGGAGGAGCCCCTCGACCGACGGACCGGTCGGGTCGGGGTTCGTCGCGATGAAGCGGGCGCCGTCGCGCACCAGCCGGACCGCTCGGGTGATCGCTTCGAAGCTGTAGGTCCGGGTTTCCCCGAGCACCACATAATCCGGGGAGCTGTCGCTGAGCACATATCCGATGTCGTGCAGCGCCGTGGTGAGCCCCGCCTCGCCGACGACATACGCCGAGCCGCCCGGCCGCTGCGTGTGCAGGAAGAGCGCGGTGGCGAGCGCGGAGGTCCAGATTCGCTCGGGCGGGATCTCCAGGCCCGAGCGGGACAGCCGTGCCGACAGATCGCGGGCCGTGTAGATCGAGTTGTTCGTCAGCACCAGAAAGCCGAGGCCCGCGGCGATGACGCCGGCGATAAACGCGTCCGCCCCGGCAATCGGGTGTTCCTCGTGGACGAGAACGCCGTCCATGTCGATGAGATAGTTCTCGATGATCCGTTCCGACATGGCCACTGATTCTGCCCGCCGCCCGGCCCGACGGCGGGCAGGGGTGGTCACTGGGAGCGGCGTCTCACAGCACAGCGACGCCGGCGGCCTGCTGGCTGGCCGGCAGCGTCAGACACAGAGCGGGGACGACGAGCCACTCCCGCAATCCCTCGTCGTGTGCGTACGTGTGCGCGTAGCCCGGGGTGCGGAACGGGCCGACCACCCCGCGGACCCGCCCACCCTGGCCACCGAGCACGACCACGGCCCACGCCGCGGCGTCGTCATCCGCCGCCCCGTCCGGCAAGGATGTGGATTCCCACCAGTACGGCCCACCCTCGACCATTCACGCCCCCTTGTGCACGTTTTTCAGCGGCCACCCAGGGCGGCGACACATGGTTCGGCAGGTCATCGCTCCGGGCGCGCAAATTCGCGCCGCTGGATGCCGTTGCCGAAATCATCGTCGTCTCGTCCCTCCGGTCGGCCCGGCGATGCGCCACGATGCACGCCGACGCCGTGGATGGCCCCCTCCGATATCGTGCGCTTTCCCGTCGCCTTGTCCACCGAAACGGCCGAATTTTTCTCGGCGATGTCCGGCGAGCAGCCCACGGAACGCGCGTCTGCATTGGCTGGTGCACGGCCGTTCTCATCCGGCATACGTTCGCGGCGCTCCGGGCACGGCCGAATCGAAAATGTGACGTACGTCGTCGAGTGCTCCGGCGACCCGCCGCGGGGTGGCGCGAGGGTGGCGCCCGGCGCGGGCCCGGTGGGGTGCGGGCCGGTCCGGTGAGGGCCCGGTGGGGCGCGGGCCGGTCCGGCGAGGGGCGAACCGGGTCGGGAGGCCGCGGGGGTGACCGGGGAGTGATCGGGAGGGGGCCGGGGCGGACCGGCGGCGATCCGGGCGCAACGTCCGGGTTGATTCGGGCGTCTGTTCTGTCGGTTACTTCTCGCGATGTGGGGGATCCGTGCGCCGGCGCCGTAACGATTACCGCAACTGGGAGGAACTGTCCCGCCAGGAACGCCGCCGGGGCCTCGCGATCCTCGGCGTGGCCGGCGCCGGCGCGGTGACCGCCGTCTACCTGATCGTCGGTGGCGGCGGCACGCAGGCCGAGGCCGGCGCGGTGGTCCCGCCGACCATCGATGTGAAGACCCAGCTCGCCACCTGGTACGCCACCACCGCCGGGGTCCGCGACGAGGTCGTGACCTCCGTCAACGCAGTGCGCACGGACATCCAGGCAGCCGACGGCACGGCACTGCGGCCGGCGTGCGTCCAGCTCGGTCAGGCCGTGGACCGGATCGGCGAGCTCGGCGTGCCGCCCGTCGCCGCCGCCAGCCAGACCTGGACCAACGGCGCCACCGCCTACGCCCAGGCCGTCACCACCTGCGGGAACCTCTTCGACGGCACCGCACTGCCCCCGCCGGTCCTGCTCCAGCGCACGACCGATGCCCTGAACACCGCCGATGGCCACTGGACGAGGCTGGCCGCCCAGGTCGGCGCGCCGGCGCAGATCGTCTCGACGAACTAGGCCTCGCGCCGGCGACCACGGGCACGGGACCTGGAACGGGACCTGGAACGGGACCTGGGAACGGCTGCCCTCGCCCGTCGCCCGTGGGCGTCTGCCCTGCCAGACTCGGGCAGGTGGACCATCTCGCGCTCATCGAGACCGAGGGCGTCGCGCTGCTGGCGACGACCAGCCGACATCTCGACACTCCCGTGCCCACCTGCCCGGGCTGGAGCTCGCGCCGCCTGCTGCGGCACGCCGGTCGCCTGCTACACAGCGTGAGTGTCGTCGTGTCGCGGGGCACGGCCGAGCCGCCGCCGCCGAATCCGCCCGCGCCCGCCGACGACGAGGGGCTGGTCGACTACTACCGGCGTTCCCTCGACGGCCTGCTGGACGTGCTGCGCGAGACCGATCCCGCCCGGCCGGCCTGGAACCACACCGGGGTCGCGCCGCCAGTCGCCGGGTTCTGGCGCCGCCGCCTCGCCCAGGAGCTCACCGTGCATCGCTGGGACGCCGACAACGCTGTCGGCGCCGCCCGCCCACCTGCGGCGGAGGTGGCCGCGGACGGCGTGGACGAGCTGCTGACCATCCTGCTGCCCGGCGGGCGCGCCCGGGCGACGAGTGCCGCAGCGGCGCACGGCGGCGTGCACGTCCATCTCACCGACGTCGAGGGAGAGTGGCTGGTCGCGCTGGCCGGCAATGACGTCACGGTGACCCGGGAGCACGCCAAGGGGGACGCCGCCCTGCGTGGCCCCGCCGCCGCGGTCCTGCTCGCCCTGTGGGGGCGGCTGCCGTTCGACAGTCCCGATCTCGCCGCCTACGGCGACGTCGCCCTGCTCCCGGCACTGCATCCCGGCGTCTGACCCCGGCTCGGCCGGGGCCGGGGTTGCACCGCGGTGGTGCCTCCCGGGTGTGCCACCGCACGGCGACGCCGAGGGCGGCGGGGGCGGCCGGGAGGCACCGAGGTGCCGGCACTCAGGTGCGGCTCGAAGGTGTCCGGAACCGCCCCTGGGGTGTCCGGAACCGCCCTGGGCGTGTCAGGGAACCGCCCTGGTGTCAGGAACCGCCCTGGGGGCGCCGGAACAGAGTCGCGGTCGGCGCGGCCGGGGTCAGGGTCGCCTTCGCCGGGGTGAACAGGAACGACTGCTGGGGCACGCCGTCCGGCCCGAGCAGGAACGCCCGCTCGATCGAGTCGACCGTGATGCGGGCCCCGCGGTCGACGCCCGCCCCGACGACGCGGGTGGCCTCGATCGTCGAGATGTCCTCGGCGACCGTGCCGGGGGGTAGCTCGACGGCCGTCGCGGCGGGGGTGTCCCGTTCGATGGCCCAGAGGGGGTAGATCTTGTTCGACCGGTAGGTCTCGCCGTTGCCGGACAACCGCACGCCGACCGACAGGCCGACCCAGCTGTTCTCCGTGTTCGGCGCCCCCACGGTGTTCTTACGGATGATCAGATAGAGGTAGTTGCGCGGGTCGCTGATCTTCGTGGTGGAGTTCGGCGCCTTGTTCTCGTCGACCTTGCCCTCGCGGGCGACCTCCTGCGCCATCACCCAGTAGGTCCACGGGTTGCGGTCCATCTGCCGCTCGCGGGCGTCGGCGTTCGGGTCGAGGGTGTCGGCGGCGGACAGGGCGAACCGCATCGGGCCGTCCGGGTTCTGGCACATGGCGTTGTTCAGCGTGCAGGTCCCGAGCAGCGGGTGGCCGCCCTCGGAGCGGCCGGTGAAGGGCTGCGTCGTGTGGTCGGGGCCCTGGATCACGGCGCTGCCGGGAATCGCGTTGCCGGCGGCGTCGATCTCCACCTGGTAGGTCCACTCGATGTCGGTGGTGCGGCCCCACTGTGCCATCAGCGCCGGGGTGGACGTGCCGCCGTCCTCGTTGCTCCACACGGTCGAGTAGGTCAGCAGCCGGTGCCCCGAGATCGCCGTCGGCGCCTCGGAGTGGAAGGCCAGCAGCGGCGTGTCCGTGATGGCGTTCTGGAACGGTCCGCCGGCCAGCGGGTCCGCCGCGGTCGCCGACGACGGCGCGCCGACGTCGGGGGAACCGGCGGCGGGCAGCGGCGTCGTCCGTCCATACACCACCGGGGCGTGGGCCAGCGCCTGGTAGCCGTTGTCCTGCGGCGTCACCGTCCGGAAGGTGAAGCCGGTCAGCCGGGCCGACGCGGCCGCCTGCGGCGAGCGGTCGGTGGCGAACTGCGCCCGCAGGGTGTGGTCGCCGGCGGCGAGGTGGCCCAGCGCCAGGCTCCGCTTGATCGGGAACGAGGCGGGGATGACGACGTCGGTGGCGTAGGTGTTGTCGACGAACAGGGACACCACGGCCGACTCGCTGCCCGGCGAGCCCCACGACACGCCGGGCGCGGCGGTGGTGACGTCGAGCAGGACCTCGCCCTCATTGGCGGTCCGGAACGGCAGCGAGGCGTCCTGCCCCCGGTTCAGCACGACCTCCGCCGGCGGTGCCGGCGCCTTGTCGCCGGAGCCGCACGCCCCGAGCCCGACCGTCAGTGCGGCCGCGGCCAGACCCGCACCGACCGCCCGCCGCAGTCCCCTCGACACCCGCGTTCCTCCCCGAAACCGGGGAGGTCGCCACCCGCGCGGCCGTTCCCCACGTCCCCGATTCCCGTACACATCCTGCTCTGTAGTGAATTGTCGTCCTGCACCGGTAGGGCCGGCGCGGGGTGGGCGGCCACGCGCCCGGTCGCGGCGACGATGGGTCCACGGCGATCGTCGTTGATGGCGGGAGAGTGGGGACATGGCACAGGGGCGGCACGGCGGATCGACGGGGGACAGGGCCGACGAGGGCGGCGGGGTCGCGGCCGGCGACGACGGATCGCCGCAGGCCGCCGGGCCCGCCGGGCCCGCCGGGACCGCCGGGACCGCCGGTACGGTGGCGGCCGATCCCTCGACCGCGGCGGCGCTCGCGGCGGGCATCACCCCGTCCCGGGTCTCCAGGAAGGAGTATGAGCGGGAACTCGCCCGCCTGCAGACCGAGCTGGTCCGGATGCAGGAATGGATCCGGCATACCGGCTTCCGGCTGGTGGTGGTCTTCGAGGGGCGGGACACCGCGGGCAAGGGTGGCACCATCAAACGCATCCTCGAGCGGCTCAACGCCCGCCAGTGCCGGGTCGTCGCGCTGGGCACGCCGACCGAGCGGGAACGCACCCAGTGGTACTTCCAGCGTTACCTGGCGCACCTGCCCGCCGCCGGCGAGATCGTGCTGTTCGACCGGAGCTGGTACAACCGGGCTGGGGTCGAACGGGTGATGGGATTCTGCACCGACGACGAGTACGACGACTTCCTGCGCACCTGCCCGCAGCTCGAGCGGGCGCTGGTCCGCGCCGGGATCGTCCTGGTGAAATACTGGCTCTCGCTGAGCGACGAGGAGCAGGAACGGCGTTTCCAGGAGCGCATCGACAATCCCGGAAAGCGGTGGAAGCTGTCGGCGATGGACCTGCAGGCGCGGGCCCGCTGGGTGGATTTCGCGGCGGCCAAGGACGAGATGTTCGCCTACACCGACATCCGGGAGGCGCCCTGGCACGTGGTGGACGCCGACGACAAGCGCACGGCCCGGCTCAACCTGATCAGCCATCTGCTGTCGGTCGTCCCGTACGGCGACGTGCCGCATGACCGTGTCGTCCTGCCCCCGCGGCAGGAGAAGGCCTACCAGCGGCCCCCGATCGACAGCCAGACCTGGGTGCCGCGCCGCTATGTGCGGGGCTGAGCGAGCCGCCCGCCGGGCCAGGCGACCCGCCGCGGGTGGCGCGCAGGTGCCACCTGACGAGGGTGAGTCGGCCCTCGCGCAACCGCCCTTTCGGTGCCGGTCGCGGCGCCGCGCCGGCCGTCCGTGGGGCGGCGCGGCCGGGTCGACGGACCCGCCGGCGGTGGCCGTAACCTCCCGCTGCCCGCGGTTCTTCGGCACTCACCCGCGGGCCCTCCCGCCGTTGACCGGGATATGTGTCGTTGCCCACGCCGCATTCACCGGGCGGGCCTCCGGGTCGATCCATTCGTTCAGCGGATACGGTACCCGGCAGGGAATGAACCGGACGACGGTCCGCGGCCGACCACCTGTGCGACCTGCGATTCGGGCGGGAGAGGGATTTCGTGCGCAAGTTCGTCATCATGGGAGTGCAGGGCAGCGGCAAGGGAACCCAGGCGACGATGCTGGCACGGGATTTCGACCTCGTCCACATAAGCGTCGGCGACGTCTTCCGCTGGAACGTACAGAATCACACGAAGCTGGGCGCCCAGGTGAAGCGGACGGTCGCCGCCGGCCACCTCGTCGGCGACGACCTCGTCGAATCGGTGGTGCGCACCCGGCTGGCCGACCACGACTGGAACTACGGCTTCATCATCGACGGATTTCCCCGCAACGCGCGGCAGGCGGAGTTCTTTCTGGAGAGCTACGACATCGACGGGGTCATCTACCTGGACCTCCCGGACGACGAGGTCTACCGGCGGGTGCTGGCCCGCCGGCTGTGCTCCCGCTGCGGCCTGGACTACAACCTGATAGCGAGCCGGCCGGTCATGCCGGACACCTGCGACGTCTGCGGAGCACGGCTGCGCAGGCGCGCCGACGACAATCCCCAGGCGCTGGCCGTGCGACTGCGTGACTATCACGAGAAGACCCAGCCGGTGATGGAGATCTTCCAGCGTAAGGAGTTCGTGGCCGTCGTCGACGCCCGCCGCGAGCCGCGGGCCGTCCAGACGGAGATCCGCGGGTACTTCAACCTGCCGGACCTGGCCCCCGCGGCGGTGTGATCCCCGTCGGCGCCGGCCGCCTCGTCAGCTCTTGGTGAAGACGATGGCGATCGCGTTGGACTGGCCGAGGCCCGCGGCGCCGAGGCTCCCGGTGACGCCGTGCCCGGTGAAGGCCAGCGCGCGCGCGACGCCGGGAATGCCGACGTCCGAGGTGATCCGGTAGCCGGCCGGTGGCAGCGCCGTGCGGTAGAACGCCGCCACCTTGTCGCTGGACACCCCCGACAGCGTCACCGTCGAGCTCTTCCCGGTGGTGGTGCCGACCTTCACCGTCGCGCCGGGCGGCACGGGGAAGCCCGCGGGGACGTTGGTGCCGCGCAGCGCGGCCGGTCCGGTCACCGCGTCGATCTTCCCCACCCCGGGGATGGAGGTCGACAGCGAGCTGGGCAGGGCGGTCGGCAGGGCCGTGGGCAGGCCGCTCGGCAGCGCGGTCGGCAGGGCTGTGGGCAGCGCCGTCGGCAGGCTCGCGCTGGCGCTCGGATCCGGCAGGTCGATGCCGTCCGAGCCGCAGCCGGCCGTCAGGCCGACGAGCCCGGTCAGGGCGAGCCCCGCCACGAGCACCGTGGCCCGACGGGCCCGACGGCCCTGCGGGCGCGGCGCGTCGAGAGCCTGACTGTCGGCCACGGTGGGGTCCTCCCGTTCGTCCCGCGGTTCCCGGGTCCCACTGCCGCGTCGCTTCAGGTAGCCGGTGAGGGCGTACGTGGTGGCGACGCGCCAGGGTGCCGATGGATGGCGGCCCGGAGTCGGCATTGTGCCGTTGCGTCCTCGCCGACCCTAGTCGTGGCCGGACGGCGGCTGCCCGAGGTGTCGGCTGACCGTCACGACTCCCGGTGCCGGGGGTACCGCCACCGGGTGCGGGGCCACCCGAACGTGGTGCCTACAGGTGCCGATTGCCCCCGCGTTCGACGTCCGCGCGTCCCGCCGCCTCGGGCCGCCCGCATCCGGGCTGACCTGGGGGTGAGCGGGACCCTCGACTGAAGATGGAGCAAAATTTCTGATTTGCGGCACGAAGGAGGTTTGGCGATGGTAGGGGCTGGGTACCCGGCAGGCGGGTACTTGCCCTGTTTGTCCGCTTCACCCGATCTCGGGAAGGATGGATCGACGTGCGGGATGCCGTAGGAGCTGCGGCCGGCGTGCCGCAAAGCTCGACCAACTGTCACTCTCCGTCGCGATGTCGGGGCGGTCTGGTGGGTTGCCCGCGAGGAAGGGTGCGTCGTGCCGAGCGTGGCCGAGTGTCGCGCGCATCGTCTCGCGGGCCAGCGCGACTGGACGAGGAAGTCCAGGAACATGCCGAACTGGCATTCCGATTTCTTCCGATATAGCCAGGTTCTCCGACGCGGTAAGTGAGGATATGTGTGCAGTACGAACTTCGGAGTGTCCCGCCCCGGTGTTCCGTGTTGAGCACCCGACACCTGTACGTTCTCTGAGCGTGGCGGTCACCAACAACGCGGTGATCGGTGTAGCCCTGGGCTACATCGAGGCGAACCCGGACGAGATGGACCTCATACGGTCCTTGGTCGTGCTGGCCCTGCACGGGCCTGCCATCACGGCACGTAGCACGACGCCGGCTCACGTCACCTGCCGCGCCGCGATCGTTTCCCCCGACTGGCGGGTTCTCGAGATCATGGATTCGGCCACGTCCGCCTGGCATCTGCCGGGCGGCCACGTGGACGCGGGTGACTCCTCCCTGCTCGGCGCGGCGCTCGGGCTCGCCGCCCGCCGCGCCGGAGTGGAGACGAACATGGTCATCCCCGGCGGAATCATCCCCTTCGACGTCGAGGCGAGGATCGTCGAGGCCGCGCCGACGCGCGGGGAACCCGAACACGTCCACTACGACATGACCTACCTGTTCCACGTCGAGGACCGCAGCCTCGCCGTGCCCGACTCCGTCAGCACCCGCGTCCGCTGGGTCGAGCCCGGTCAGGTCGCGGGCCGGCTCGGCACGAAGCTCACGAAGGCGTCCCGCCACTCCCGCCTGGTGACCTGATTCCGGATCGCGGGGTCGGGTGCCCCGCCGACCGGGTTGGATCCGAACCTCGCAGGTACAGCGCGAACGCCGCCGCGAAGCAGCAGGCCAGGGCGAGCTCCGACGCCGCGGCCGCCCGCGGGCTGCCGGCCCACAGCCCGCGGGCGAGGAGCAGTCCGAACACACCGCCGGCGACGCCGCCGACGGCGACGGTTACGGGCACGAACCAGGCGGGTACGCCGACCGGCGGGCGCGGGGCCCCCGCACCCGCCGCACCCGCCGCACCCGCCGCACCCGCCGCACCCGCCGCACCCGCCGGGGCGACCGGGGCGACCGGGCCGGCACGGCGACCGGCCCGGACGAGGGCCAGCACTCCCGCCGCGGCGGCCACCAGTCCGGCGCAGACCGGGCCGGTGACGTCGCCCGCGGCGTACCCCCCTGCCGTGAGCGCGAGGCCCAACAGGCAGAACGCCGCTGCGACCACCGCTGCCACCACCGCGCCGGCGCCGCGGGGACCGATCGGCGCCGGCTCGCGGTGGTTCGGGTGCTCTGGGCGGCTCGGCTGGCTCGGCGTCGTGATCAGGCCCGAGTCCCCGATCCTCGAGTCCCCGAGTTCCGAGTCCCCGAGTTCCGAGTCGCCGAGTTCCGAGTCGCCGATCCGTGAGTTATGCACTCCCGAGCCGCCGGGGCCCCGGTAAACCACTCCCGAGTCGCCGCTTCCCGAGCGGGCGGTCCCGGCGTGCGGGCCGTCGATCCAGCCGTCTGTACCGGCGATGGCCGGACCGGGGACGGCCTGGCTGATCAGCGGGAGCGCCTGCGCGGGCCAGGGGCGGGCGGCCGGGCGAGTCACCGGGACACCCAGGCCCTGGAGCTCGGCGGCCACCCGGGATGCGGTCGGCCGGTCTTCCGGCTTCTTCGCGAGCGCCCAGCCGACCAGGTCGGCGAGGTCGCCGGGCAGGTTCGTCAGGACCGGCGGGGAGCCCGCGACGGCGGCGTAGGCGTCGCGCGGCGCCACGTTGGGAAACGGCGGCGTCCCGGCGGCGGCGTAGGCCACGCAGCATCCCCAGGCGAAGACGTCGCAGGCCCGGGTGACGACGCCCGCGAAGCGTTCCGGCGCCATGAAGGCCGGGACGCCGATCGGCGGGCCCTTGGTGATGAGGCTTTCGTCGTCGGCCTGGATGCGGGCCAGGCCGAAGTCGATGACCTTGATGCCGTTCGGCAGGCAGATGACGTTCGCCGGGTGCAGGTCCCGGTGGACGATGCCGTGCGCGTGGATGTCGGCCACCGCCTCGGCGAGCTCGGCGGCGAGGGCCAGCAGGAAGCGGTGGGAAAAGACGCCGGTCTCGGACACGACCTGGCTCAGGTTGGCGCCCTGGACGTACTCGAGGGCGACCCAGGGCGGGCGGCCGTGCACGTCGGCGTCGAGGAAGCGGACCACCCGCTCGCTCGTCAGCGTCCGGTGGGTCGCCACCTCAGCGACGAAGCGCTCGTGCGAGTGCGGGATCTGGTTGGCACGGCCGGGGCTGCCCGGGATCTTCAGCGCGACCCGCCGACCGACGGAGTCGCGCGCCAGGTAGACGACGCCCATGCCGCCGGCACCGACGCGCTCCAGCAGCGTGTAGGGCCCGACCCGGCGGGGGTCGTCGTCGCGGAGAGGGTCGTGCTGCGCCATCGGAGACCTCCGGGAGCCACGCCGGTCCAGCCATCGGCCCAGAAGTCTCGCAGGCCGCGTCCGACCGGCCCACCCCATAGTTATCCAGAGGCTTGGGTGTCCGATTTATCCCTCTGGATAAGCGGGCGGGCAGCGGGCGGGCAGCGGGCGGGCAGGCGGGCGGGCGGCGGGCGGGCAGCGGGCGGGCAGGCGGGCGGGCGGGCGGCGGGCAGGAGGGCGGGTGCGGAGAGTGGCGGCTACGGGGTGTCGGCGACGAAGCGGAGGTAGCGGTCGGCGGAGCGGCGCACGGCGGCCCGGCCGTCGGCGCGGACCACGGTCTGCCAGAACGCGCCGTAGACGGCGTCGAAGTCGAACGGTTCGAGCAGGTCCAGCGCCCGGCGGACGACGCTGGGCCGCTCCGGGATGTAGTTCGGGTAGCTGTACATGAAGCTCACCCACCGGCGGTCGAGGACCACCTGCAGGATGTCGCCGGAGAACAGCGCCCCCCGCCCGCCCTCGCCCTGCGCCCAGTGCAGGACCGTGCCGCCGGCGAAGTGCACCCCGCCGTTGATCAGGGTCAGCCCGGCGCCGATCGTCAGCGCGTCGCCGGACCACAGCTCGACGGCGCCGTCCGGTCGGCCGAGCCACTCGGCGTCCGCGGCGTGGACGTAGATCGGGGCCCCGCCGAACGCCCGGCTCCAGTCGACCATCGCTCCGTAGAAGTGCGGGTGGCTGACCGCGATGGCGGTGACCCCGCCGAGTTCGGCGACCCGGCCGCCGAGGTCGTCGTCGAGGAAGGGCACGCAGTCCCAGAGGATGTTGCCCGCGTCCGTCTGCACGAGCAGCGCCCGCTGCCCGATGGAGATCTTCGGCTCGGCGCCGACGCCGGTCACCCGCTCGCCCTCCGGGCGCAGCACGCCGTGGTAGCCCTCGGCGCGCAGCCGGGCCAGCGACGTCCAGCGCTGCCCCTCCCACCCGACGTACTGCCGCTCGTCCTCGCAGACCGGGCAGTCGACCCGCTCGGCGCCGTACTGCACCCCGCAGGTCAGGCAGATCGGCAGGTCGAGATCGAGGTCGGGAAGGCGGAACGGCGGCACGGGCACCCCCGGGACGGGTCGGCGGCTGGGGTTCGTGGCTGGGGTTCGTGGGCTGGGGTTCGTGGTGGGGTGGTGGGCGGGGTGGCGGCCTGGTCAGTGGGCCACGAGCTGGCGGAACCGGCTGTGGTGGAACACCAACGGTGTCACGTTCGTGTCCGAACTGAGCGCATGGACGCGCAGCAGCGCGATGAGATGGTCGCCGGCCGCGACCTCCCGGACGAGCTCGCACTCCAGCGCCGCCGCCGAGTCCGCGACGAACAGCGCGCCGACGTCGCTGGCCCGCCAGGAGATGCCGGCGAACCGGTCGCCGTCGCGGGCGGAGAGCTGGCGGCAGGCGACGTCGTGGCTCTCGCCGAGGACGCTGACTCCCAACCGGGCCGGGTCCCGCAGCCGCGGCCAGGTCGTCGACGTGTTCGCCACGCACACCGACACCAGCGGCGGGTCGAGCGACACCGAGGTGAACGAGCTCACCGCCATGCCGACCGGCTCACCGTCGACGAGCGCGCAGACCGCCGTCACACCGCTGGGGAAACAGCCGAACGTCGAGCGCAGCAGCTTCGGGTCGGTCGCCGCGTCGACGACGGTCATCGGGGATCCCATCACACCCACGTTCTCCCTTGGAGATCAGAAGTCGAGCAGGTTGTCCCGGAACTGGCGGTGCGCGTAGCCGTCGCGGATCAGTCCCCGGCGCCGCAGGGCGGGCGCCAGCCCATCGGTGATCATGCTGATGCCCTCGCGGTACATCGGCTGCTGGATGAGGAAGCCGTCACCGCCGACCTCGTCCATCACCTCGCCCATCTGCGCGGCGACCGCGTCCGGCGTGCCGACGAGCTCGACGGCGCCCGACGCCGGGTAGGAGGCGAACTCCCGCAGCGTCATCCCGCCGCTCTTCTCGCGCAGGTTCTCGGTGGTGCTGCGGCTGGCGTTGGTCTGCAGCGCCGGCATCGGGGCGTCCAGGTCGAACTTCCCGAAGTCGATGCCGCTGTAGTAGGACATCCAGCCCAGATTGATCTCGACGTTCGCGGCCGCGGCGGCCAGCGCCCGTTGCCGCTTCTCCTCGGCCTCCCGCCGGGTCTCCCCGAGGACGGGGGCGATGTTGAACATCACCTTGCAGGAGTCGGGCTTGCGGCCGTGGGCGAGCGCCTTCGCGACGACGTCGTCGCGGAAGGCCTTCATCGTGTCGATGCCGGTGACGTTCGTCATCACCAGATCGACGTTCTTCGCGGCGAAGTCCCGGCCCCGGCCGGAGCCGCCGGCCTGGGAGAACACCGGGCGACCCTGCGGCGGCGGCAGCGAGTTCAACGGCCCGCGGGAGCGGTAGAACCGTCCGGAGAAGTCGATCGGGCGCACCTTGGCCGTGTCGACGTAGACGCCGCGTTCCCGGTCGATGACGAGGGCGTCGGGGTCCCAGGAGTTCCACAGCGCCTCGACCAGGGCGACCCATTCGTCGCCGGCGTCGTAGCGGGCGTCGTGGTCGGCCTGGGCGTCGGCGCCGTAGTTCTGCGCGGTGCGGTCGTTGTGCGACATGACGAGGTTCGCTCCGCCGCGGCCGTGCGAGATGTGGTCGAGGGTGGCCAGCGTCCGGGCCGCCAGGTACGGCGGGTGGAAGGTGGTCGTCAGGGTCGGCAGAATGCCCACGTGCTCGGTCGCGGTGAGCATGAACGGCGCCATCACGAACAGGTCCTGCTTGGGCGCGTGGAATCCGTTGTGCAGGGCGAAGTCCATGTTTCCGCGGAAGACGTCCGGGATGAAGTGGGCGTCCTCCAGGATGATGCAGTCGAAGCCGGCTCGTTCCACCGCCTTCGCGGTGTCGATGTAGAGCTGGGGGTGCAGCCACTCGGTGGCGCCCTCGCCGGACCACATCCCGTTCCAGGACTGGACGCCGCAGCCGGTGAACAGGCCCAGGTGAAACATCGTCGCTCCCCGTTCTCGATCGGGCGTTCTGGAGTGGGCGTTCTGGATCGGGCGTTCTGGGTCGGGCGTTCTGGGTCGGGCGGTCAGAACTCGAGCAGGTTGTCCCGGAAGTGCTCGTGCGTGTACGACTCGCGGATCAGGCCGCGGCGCTTGAGCGCGGGCGCGAGGCCGTCGGCGATCTGGGCGATGGAGTGCCGGTCGACGTCGTTGGAGATGAGGAAGCCGTCGCCGCCGACCTCCTCCATGGCCTCGCCCATCAGCGCGGCGACGGTGTCCGGGGTGCCGACGAGCTCCAGCGACGTGGTCGTCTCGTGGGTGGAGACGAGCTCGCGCAGCGTCTTGCCGTCCTCGCTGTCCTTGGCGTAACGCGTCATCGAGCTCTGGTGGCCGTTGACCTGCCCGCTGAGGTCGGGCAGCGGCTTGTCGAGGTCGAACGTCGAGAAGTCCAGGCCGCTGAAGTAGGACATCACCGCGAGCTGCGTCTCGATCGCCGCCTGCTCGCGCTGGGCGGCGCGCAGGCGCCTGCGCTTCTCCTGCGCCTCGGCGTCGGTCTCGGCGAGCACCGGGCGGATGAGGTAGAGCACCTTGCAGTCCGCGGGCTTGCGGCCGGCCGCGATGAGCCGGGCGGACATGTCCTCCCGGTAGGCCTTCATCGCCGCGACGCCGAGCGGGACGCAGATGACCGTGTCGGCGTTGCGGGCGGCGAACTCGCGCCCGGCCGGGGAGCCGCCGGCCTGGCAGATCACCGGGCGGCCCTGCGGGCCGGGGACGGCGTTCAGCGGGCCGCGGCAGCGGAAGAACTCGCCCTCGAAATCGATGGTGTGCACCTTGCTGCCGTCCGCGAACGTGCCCGTCTCCTCGTCGAAGACGACCGCGCCCGGCTCCCAGGACCCCCACAGCTTCCCGACGAGGTCCATCCACTCGTCGGCCATCCGGTAGCGCAGGTCGTGCTCGAAGTGCTCGGCGTGGCCGAAGTTCTGGGCCGCCCGGTGGCTGGAGGAGGTGACGAGGTTCCCGCCGACCCGGCCGCGGGTGAGGTGGTCGAGGGTGACCAGCATGCGGGCGGCCATGAACGGCGGGTAGAACGACGTCGACATCGTCGGGATGAGGCCGATCCGCGAGGTCGCCTGGCCGAGGATGCCGATGAGCGCGGTCGGGTCGTGCCGCGGGCATTCCATGTTGTACTTCAGGTAGGTGTCCATGCTCCCGCCGAAGGCGTCGGGAATCATCAGACCGTCCTCGAAGATCATGTAGTCGAAGCAGGCCCGTTCGAGGGACCGGGCCATGTCCACATAGAGGTCCGGCATCATCCACTCGCGGGCACCGGCGCCGGACCAGGTGCCTTTCCAGGACTGCACGCTGAAGCCGTGTCCGACGAACCATCCCATGTGGAACATGTATTCTCCCTTGGAACTTCGAACCTGGAACCCTGTGCCTGGAACTCCCGTGCTGTCCGAAAGCACATCTCAGCCGTGTTTCGGAACGACGGCCGGCCGGTACGGCGGATATTGCGCCGGTGGCAGGCCGGCGCGCCGCTCGTCTTTCGCCTGCGGCGTCGCGAACGCGGGCCGGTCGGCGACGAAATCGCCCGCGCGGCCGGTGGGGGCCGCGCGGGCGATCCGGCTGGTCGTGGCTACTGGCTCTTCGACAGGTGGGCGAAGTCGATCGCTCCCTCGGAGCGGTAGACGTAGCCGTCGACGTTGCTGCGGAAGACGACGTTCGGCTGGTCGAAGGCGATGGGGATCTCAGGCTGGCCGTTCTGCCAGATCTGCTGCGCCTGGTTCCAGTACTTGCCGGCCTCGGGGAGCAGCGGGTCGCCGGCCTGGTTACCCTTCTCGACGGCCGCGTAGTACGCGTCGTCCGACCAGTTGGAGGTGTTGAGCGGCGAGCCCTTCGTCAGCGACAGCAGCAGCTCGTACGGCGGCGACTGGCTGATCGCCTTGTTCAGCGTGAGCTGGATGTCGAACGACTTGTTCTCCTTCTGGTCCGACACGGCGGTCGCCGTCTGCTTGTCGACGGTGAAGGTGAATCCCGCGTCGGCCGCCGCGGACTGGATCTGGACCGCGGCCTGCTCCAGGGCCGGGATGCTGTTCTCGACCAGGATCTTCGCGTTGACGCTCTTCACCCCCGCCTGGGCGAGCAGCGCCTTGGCCTTGGCCGGGTCGTACGCACCCTGCCGCAGCCCGTCCGTGGTGTAGTTCGGGTAGTGCGGGTTGATGAAGCCCTTCATCGGGTCGCCGCGGCCCATGAAGACGTCATCGATGATCTTCTGGTAGGGGATCGCGTAGCTCAGCGCCTGGCGGACGAGCGGATTCGTGAACGGCGCCCTGGTGGTGTTGATGAACGTGTCGAGGTACTCGATGGAGTCGACGTTGAAGGTCTTGAGCTTCGAGTCCTTGGCCATCGACACCACGTCGGACGGGCGGAGCTGGACGGCGATGTCGGCATCGCCGTTCTGGAGCAGGTTGGTGCGGGTGCCGGGGTTCGTCACGACCTTCTGGGTGATGGTCTTGATCGCCGGCTCGCCCTCCCAGTAGTTCGGGTTGGCTTTCAGCACCAGGCTCTGACCGGGGGTGAACTTGTCCAGCGTGTAGGCGCCGAAGCCGTAGTTCCCGTTCTTCGCCGACCACTTGACCGCGTACGGGTCGTCCTTCGTCGCGTGCTCCTTCAGCAGCGTGCTGTCGAAGATGTCGCCGCTGACGTTCGCGAGCAGGGACAGCAGGGTGAAGCCGTCGCCGGGCCGGTCGATGGTGATGCTGACCGTGTGCGCGTCGACCTTCTTGAACTGCTTCGCCGGGTCGTAGATGGCCGGCTTGGAGATGAACGGCGCGACCGACGTCGAGTTCCACTTGCGCTCGTAGGAGTACAGGACGTCGTCGGCGGTCAGCTCGTGGCCGGCGACGCTCTTGACGCCCTCGCGCAGGTGGAAGGTGTAGGTCAGCTTGTCGGGGCTGACGTCGTAGCTCTTCGCCAGCTCGCCCTCGAACTTGAAGAAGTTCTGCATCGGCGAACCGTTCGGCCGGTCGGCCGTGACCGTCGGATTGCGCACGAGCTGCGCCTGGGTGTTGATCTGGAACTCGAAGCCCTCGTAGGTGAACGCCCCCGCGTCGTAGGCGAACGCCGTCGGCAGCGCGGCCACCGCCTCGGTGAGGGAGTCCGTGTTACCGGAGGAACCCGAGGACGAGGAGGACGACGAGCTGGAACTGCCGGCACAGGCGGCCAGCGTGAGGGCCAGCCCGCCGGCGACGGTCGCGCTGGCCGCGCGGGCGAGCCGGCGGTGCCCGCCGGAGTCGGCGACCGCGGCTCCCGGACGGTCACCTCGTGGCGAGGCGAGACGGACACGCATCAGTGCACTCCTGTCAGAGAACGAAGCGAGACGCCGTGCTGGGGGGTCGCCGGCAGAGGGATTCCGGGCGCAGGGAATGCCGGCGGCGGGTTGAGGTGGGACGGGTGGGCGGGCGGCGGCGATTACCGGCCGCGCCGGCCGCCGAGCAGGGTCGACGAGGTGGTGGCGATGATCGCCACGGTGAGGATCAGGGCGAGGGTCGGGAAGGTGGCCGGCCACCAGTTGCCCACCGCCGCGTCGGTCGCCCCGCGGGAGATCATCGAGCCCCACTCGGGCTTCGGCGTGGGCAGGCCGGCGCCGAGGAAGCCCAGCGAGGCGGTCAGGATGATGCTCACCGCGAAGATGACCGACATGTTCTCCAGCGCCGGTCGGCAGGAGTTCGGCAGGACGTGGCGCAGGGTCAGCCGCAGCTCGCTGAGCCCGGCCATCCGGGCGGCGTCGACGTAGGCGTCCGAGCGGACCCGCAGCACCTCGGTGCGCACGAGGCGGGCCTGCAGCGGGGCGAGCACGACGGCCAGGGTCAGGACCAGCGTGGTGACGGAGGCGCCGTAGAAGGCGACGGCGACGAGGCCGAGCAGCATGCCGGGTACCGCCTGGACGAAGTCGACGACCCGCCCGACGATCCGGGCGATCACGCCGCGCGGGCCGCGGGAGGACTCGTTCATGCCGGTCAGCAGGCCGAGCAGCGCGCCGGCCGCGGTCGCCAGCAGCACGACGACGGTGGCCACCCAGACGTTGGTCCGGGTTGCGGCCAGCGTCTGGGAGAACACGTCGAGACCGGAGGTGTCCGTGCCGAACAGGTGGTCCC
Source organism: Frankia alni ACN14a (assembly GCF_000058485.1). Taxonomy (NCBI): domain Bacteria; kingdom Bacillati; phylum Actinomycetota; class Actinomycetes; order Frankiales; family Frankiaceae; genus Frankia; species Frankia alni. The sequence goes on along the minus strand of NC_008278.1, from coordinate 6,707,326 downwards.
CGCTCGGCGGCGCCGACGTCGGGCCGCTGACCCGCTCGGGGTTGTGCGGCGCCACCCACGGGCCGATGATCGCAATGATGACCAGCACGGCCAGCGGCAGCAGCCGCAGTACGACAGGCAGCCAGCGCCGCAGGCCGCCGCCGGTGGAGCTCGGGGCGGCCGGGGTGCTCTCGGTCGCCGGCGCGCCGGGGGCGCCGGGGGCGCCGGCGGGTAGGGGGCCGAGCGCTGCCGGGGCGACGCCCACGGTCGGTGTGGTGGTCACGATCCCTCCGTCCGGACCCCGGGCCGCCGCCGCGGGTCGAGGCTCATGTTCACGAGGTCGACGATGAGGAAGACCACCAGCGACACGGCGGCGACGATCACCAGGAAGCCCTGCATGGCCGGGATGTCACCGCTGCTCACGGCGTCGCCGAGGTAGCCGCCGATCCCGGTGAACCCGAAGATCGACTCGACGATGACGGCGCCGCCCAGCGCGTAGCCGAACAGCGTCCCCGAGGTCGTGACCGCCGGCGGCAGCGCGCGGCGGAACAGGCTCGCCCGCACCATCGCCCGGGAGGCGCCCGAGGCGATGCGGAACCGCGTCGGCGGGGCGTCGACGGCCTCCTCCAACCCGGCGATCAGCATCTTCACCAGAACCCCGGCCTGGCTGATCACCAGCGTGCCGACCGGGAGCACCAGGTGGCCCGCCATCGACCACGTCGCGTCGAGGTGGCCGGTCAGGAGAGTGTCGAGGAACGGCAGCCCGGTGACCTTCGGGACGTCGTCGACGCCGGAGCCCAGCCGGCCCAGCGGCGCGGGTGCCCAGTGCAGGGTCGCGTAGAACACGAACACCGCGGCGACGCCGATGGCGAAGTCGGGCAGGCCGCCGGCGACCCGGGCGTAGCCCCGCACCACGTAGGACAGCGGGTTGCGGGGCCGCACGACCGCCAGGTAGGACAGGCCGACCGCCAGCAGGATCGAGAAGAACAGGCTCATCAGCGCGAGCTCGATCGTCGCCGGCAGCCGGTCGCTGAACTCGTGGGCCACCGGCCGACCCGTCATGATCGAGTTGCCGAGGTCGAGCTGGACGGTGTGCCCCAGGTAGCGCAGGAGCTGGTGAAGCAGGCTGCCGTCGAGGCCGAGCTGTTTCTGGATCGCGGCGTAGTTTGCCCTGTCGGCCTGGCCGCCGGTCAGCACCGCCACCGGATCGCCGGGGATGCTCTGCACGAGCAGGAACGACACGGCCGCGAAGACGAGCAGCTGGAACGGCAGCGCGATGATCCTGCCCAGCCACCACCGCTGTCGGCGCAGTATCTCCCTCATCAGGCTGGCCCTTCCTGTGCGGCCGGGCCGCGGAAGGCGGCCAGCAGGCTGCGGGTGTAGTCGTGGCGGGGGGAGTTCAGGACCGTGCTCGTCGGCCCGTCCTCGACGATCTGCCCGCCGCGCATCACGACCAGGCGCTCGCAGACGAACGCCGTCGCCGGCAGGCCGTGCGAGACGAACACCAGGGCGGCGTCGCGTTCGACGCAGTAGCGCTTGAGGAAGTTCAGGATCGACCCCTGCACGGAGACGTCGAGGGCGGAGACGACCTCGTCGCAGACGAGCAGGTTCGGCTCGACGACCAGGGCGCGGGCGATCGCGAAGCGCTGGCGCTGCCCGCCGGAGACCTCGCCGGGATGGCGGTCCGCCAGCGCCGGGGACAGCCCGAGCATCGACACCGTGGCGTCGACCCGCGCGTCGGCGGCCCGCCGGTCGAGCCCGGCCAGGCGCTGCGCGGGAGTGCGGATCGAGTCCCGCAGGGTGCGCAGCGGGTCGAACGACGACGTGGTGTCCTGGGCGACGAACTGCACCTCGCGGCGCAGCTCCAGCCGGGAGGCGCGCAGCTTGAGCAGGCTGCGCAGCGGCGCGCCGTTGAAGCTGATCGAGCCCGCCGACGGCGCGTCCAGGCCGACCATCATCCGGGCCAGCGTGGACTTGCCGGAACCGGACTCGCCGACGACGCCGATCCGCGAGCCCGGCGTCACCTCCAGGGTCACCGCGTCGACGGCCACGTGCCGGCGGTGCTGCGGGCCGAACGACTTCGACACCCCGTCCACGGTCATCTGGGCGAACCGGTCCATCAGTCCTGGCCCTCCGTCCGTGCGCTGGGCACCTCGGCGGGCGCCGCGGGTCGGGTCTCGGCGGCGACGGAGGCGAGCGTCGGCAGCTCGTCGAGCTCGGCGGACTCCAGCGTGGGCACGCAGCGCAGCAGCGCGACCGTGTACGGGTGGGTGGCCGTGTCGACGAGGCGCGCCGACGAGCGCTGTTCGACGATCCGCCCGCCGTACATGACGAACGTGCGGTCGGTGTACTCCTGCGCGAGCAGGATGTCGTGGCTGATCACGAGCACGCTGGTCCCGCTCTCCCGGGTCAGCGCGAGCATGGTCTCCATCGCCTCCCGGGCCAGGGAGGCGTCCAGGGCGCTGGTCGGCTCGTCGGCGATGAGCAGCTTCGGGCCGCCGCACAGCGCGATCGCGATCATCGCGCGCTGCCGCATGCCGCCGGAGAGCTCGTACGGCCGGGCCCGCAGGACCCGCTCGGTGTCGCGCAGGCCCACCTTGTCCAGCCAGTAGCGGGCCCGGTCGCGCACCTCGGCCCGCTTCGGTCGCCCGCCACCGCCACCGCCACCGCCACCGCCGCCACCGCCACCGGTCCGGGCCGCGGCTCGGATCACCGCCCGCAGCTGGCCGCCGATCGGCCACACCGGGTCCAGCGTCGTCATCGCGTCCTGGAAGATCATCGACAGGCCGGGAGTCCGTTCGGGCAGCCGCGAGCGGGCCACCCGGGACAGCGCGGCGCCGTCGAAGTCCAGCCGGGAGTGCTCGATGCGCACGTTGTCCTGGGTGAGGAAGCCCGCGAGCGCGAGGCCCAACGTGGTCTTCCCGGACCCGGACTCGCCGACGAGCGCCACCCGTTCGCCGTGGCCGAGGGTGAAGCTGACGTCGTCCACGGCGGTGACGTCGCCGTGCGACGTACCGTAACGGACCGTCATGCCCTCGACGGTGAGGATGGGTCTGCCGGTCAGGCCGGAGACCGCGCTGCGAGGCTCCGCCTCGTCGATCACAATGCCAGTGGTCAATGCCCACCGCCCCAGGTCGTCCGCGTGACGGCGGGTTTGCGCCACCGGTCACCGTGGGGACAACAGTCGCGGCTGTGTGTTTCTCGTCGTCGCGAGGCGGGTAACCCGCGCATTGCGCCGATGATCGTGATGGGGAAGTCGCTGCGGCGTAGGCAGAAACGTCTGGTTACGCCGTTGCGACGATTTCCGCCGGCGACGCGCTGATCGGTTCGCTGGTCGGTCCGCTGATCAACCTGCTGGTTGGTCCGCCGATCGGTTTGCTGATCGATCGGCGCAGGCCCGGCGGTCGACCTGCGGGCCTGGGGGGCGGCCCGGTCGGCTGGTCCGGTCGCGGCCCGGCGCCGGCCGGTTTCTTTCGCGTTCCTTACATCTTCACCCGGTACGTCGTTTCGATGGCGCTTTCTGGGGGTGGCTGAAGCGACCGCGCGCCGACAATGAGATGTCGGCGCCGAGTCACGAGGAACCCATGAACCCACCCAGCAGGAACGTCGAACGGGGTGCCGCGACCCGGGAGCACCTGCTCGGCGTCGCCACCCGGCTGTTCGCCGAGCGGGGCTACGAGGGCACCTCGATCGACGCCGTACTTACCGAGACCGGCGTGAGCCGCGGTTCGCTTTACCACCACTTCAAGGGCAAGGACGCGCTGTTCGACGCGGTGCTGGAGGCGGTCGAGCTGGACGTGGGCCGGCGGCTGGTGGCCGCGGTCGGCACCGACAGCTCCCGTGACCCCGCCACGGCACTGCGCCTGGGCTGCATGGCCTGGATCGGCATCGCGGGCGACCCCGTCGTCCAGCGGATCCTGCTCATCGACGCGCCGGGGGTCCTCGGCTGGGCGCGGTGGCGGGAACTCGACGAACGGCACGCCTTCGGCAAGATCAAGCAGACGGTCGCCGAACTCGCCCGGGACGGCGTGTTCGACGCCTCGATGGCCGACCTGTTCGCCCACGTGCTGCTCGCCTCGATGAACGAGATCGCCCTGCTCGTCGCCCGCGCCGACAACCAGCGCGCCGCGATCCGCCACGCCCGCGCCGCCGTCGACGAACTCCTCCGCCGCCTCCTGCGCCCCACCTGACCACCCCGGCCCCGCGCCGCGCCCCCTCCAGGGATGATCAGTGACCCCATGGTAAAGGTGCAGGTCGTGAGGGGGGAAATGGGGTGATTGAGGGCGATCTTGCAGCGGTCCGGCGGTGATGCAAGTGTGCAGGTCAGGGTGTTGATCCGGAAGGCGCCGGGCAGGGCTTCGGCAGTCGATCCGGATGATCGTGGTGTTCCGCGGAACCGCGTCACGTGCCCGGTGCCTGGTTCCCGGCCGTGGCGCCACAGCTGGGGATCATGGTGTTCCGCGGAACCGCGTGCTGCCGCCGGATCCTGACCATGGTCCCAGATCTCGACTGGATGACGCGGTCCGAACCGGGGCGGGCCGGGTCGCGGTGCGTTGTGCACGGTCTGAGCCTGCGGATCGTACGCATCGCACCGCAATGCGCTTCCCGCGCACCGCAATCGGCTGATGCCAGCGGCCGCTCGTGGTCCGAGGTGCGGCGGCGGGGCGGCCAGGTTCAGGTCAAGCGGCGGGGGAGGGGGTCGGGCGGGGGGCGGCGGGGCGTAGGCACAGGGCGAAGGCGGCGAGCAGGCACAGGCACATGCCGATGCCCAGGGGCAGCGCGCTGGTGGAGCCGAAGGCGCCGACGATCGGTCCGATCAGTCCGCCGAGGGCGAACTGGGTCAGGCCGAGCAGGCCCGAGGCCGTGCCCGAGCTGTCGGGTCGGGTGCGCATCGCCTCCGCCGAGGCGATCGGCATGCAGGCGCCGATCGAGGCCACGGTGAGGAACAGCGTGCCGACGACGGCGGGCCCGCTGCCGGCGAGCGCGGCCAGCGTGATCCCCGCCGCCGCCGTCGCCGCGGCCGGCAGGGTGATCCGCAGGGCCCGGATCGTTCCGCGCCGGCCGGCGAGCGCCGCGCCGAGCTGACCGCCGGCCATGAACCCGACCGCGTTCGCGGCGAACAGGACGCCGAACACCGTCTGCGAGACCCCGTAGGCGTCGGAGAGCACGAACGACGACGACGACACGTACGAGAACATCGCCCCGTAGGCGAGCCCGACGACGAGCGACGGGGCGAGGAAGGCGCCGTCGGTGGCGAGCGCGGCGTAGGTCCGGGCCGTCGAGGCCGGGCGCAGGCGCGTTCGGCGCGCCGGGGGCAGCGTCTCCCGGAGCGAGCCCACGCTCAGTGCGGCGAACAACGCGCCGAGTGCGGCGAGCACCACGAAGATGCCGCGCCAGTCGGTGACCACGAGCAGGGCGCTGCCGAGGTTCGGGGCGATGATCGGAGTCAGGCCACTGACCAGCGCCATCCTCGCGAAGAGGCGGACCAGGCGCTGACCGTCGGCGACATCCCGGATCACCGCCCGGGCGATCGTCATGCCGAAGGCGGCGAACATCCCCTGGGCGAAGCGCAGGCCGGCGAGCATCGGCACCGTCCAGGCCGCCGCGCACACCGCCGAGGTCGCGCAGTACAGCGCCATCGCCACGAGCAGGGGGCGGCGCCGCCCGTAGGCGTCGGACAGCGGGCCGGCCACCACCTGGCCGACGGCGATTCCGACGACGCACGCCGTCATCGTCAACTGCACCGAGGACTGGGACGTGGCCAGGTCGTCGGCCATCCGCGGCAGGCCGGGCAGGTGCACGCTCATCGAGAACGGGCCGAGACCGGTCATCGCCCCGAGCAGCACCATCGTCGTGATCGTGATCCGGCCCCGGTCGGCGTCCGACTGACCGGCGTCCGGTTGATCGACCTCTGACTGATCGACCTCTGACTGATCGACCTCTGACTGATCGACGATGCCGGCCGAGGTAACGGGCACCGTCTGGGTCACGCCACGTCTGCCTGAGGTGAGGCCGACCGTCGCTGCGCCGGCTGGGCCGGTCCGTGGGGTGCGTTCGTCGGTCCCGGCGCGGCGGGACCGGGTCCGGTCACCGAGGACAGGGCGACCCGGTCGCCGCGAAAGTGGGTGTAGCTGACCTCGCGGGGACGGCCGGTGCCGTCGCGGACGAGCACCTCCCGCAGCAGGACGGGGCTGCCTGCGTCGACGCCGAGCAGGCGGGCCGTGCGCTCCTCGCACGGCACCGCCTCGACCACCGCCTCGGCGGTGCCCAGCGGCGCGCCGAACAGCCGCTCGAACAGGGCCTCGTAGCGGGGCGGGCGCCGGTCGATCGCCACCACTTCGGCGAAGTACCGCTCCGGCTCGACGATCATGGGGACGTAGCCGGTGCGCACGCACAGCGGCTGGCCGTCGAGGCGGAAGAGCTGCTCGGTCATGAGGATGTCGGCATCGGTGATCTCCAGCCGGTCCCGCAGGCCGTCGGTGGCGGGCACCGCGCAGTGCGCCAGCTCCTCGATCTGGAGCCGTTGCCACTCCTGGGACTCGCTGATCTCGCGGGGAAGCACCTCGCCGGCGGGGATCTGCCAGATGCCGTGGCTGACGCTGGTGCCGCGGCGGGGGGCCCGGCTGAGCAGCCCCTCGTCGGCAAGCATCGACAGCGCGCGGCGCACCGAGTTGCGGGTGATGCCCAGCGCGTCGATGAGGCGGCCCTCCGCCAGCGCGTCCGGCTCCAGCTCGCCCGAGCGCAGGCTGGCACGGATCAGCTCGTAGGCCCGGCGCGGGGAGGCGTGCAGCGGGCGGGTCTCGGCACGCTCGCGACGGGCCCGGCCGAACTCGACCCGGCACTTCTCGATCTCGGCGAACCTGTCGGGCGCAACCATGCTTGGCACCGTCCCTCTCTGCGGTGGAGATCCCCGGGTGGTCCTGTGCTCCCGGCGATGGGGCGGGGCGCACCGGCCGTCCGGTGCGCGGCGTCCACCCTTTCCCCGGGGGTGATGCCGCGCGCCTCGCGCTCCGCGCGGGCAGGCACACTCCGTATCCATCTCCCGGGAGCTCGCCGCCCGATCCGCCGGACGTGCGACCTTCCCTGCGATACGCACTGTCCACTGTATACGAAGCTCCGGACTGTGCCGAGAGCGGGCGGCGCGTCTGGTGAGCTGGGCCACTCGAAACGTGCCTGTCACATGCACTTTTCACGCCGGGTAGTTGCACCCAACCCTGGGTTGCCTAGTATTTGGTATACAGTAGCCGAGCGACGGAGAGGGAGCGTCTGTGAGCCTCGTCGATGAACCCAACCTCCTGCCCACGGTCCGACCACCCATCGTCACGGTCGCCTTTGATCACATCGTGCTCGCGGTGGCGGATCCGGAGCGGTCCGTGCGGTGGTGGGTGGAGAAGTTCGGCATGAGGACCCACCGGTTGGAGCAGTGGCGCGAGGGCCGGGCGCCGTTCCCGTCGGTGGAGGTCGCGCCGGGCGTGATCATCGATCTCGACGCCCGCACCCCGCGGTCCGGGCCGGGTCGCAACGTCAACCACTTCTGCCTGGTGATCGAGCCGTGCGATCTCGCCGAGCTCGCCGCCTCCGGCACCTTCGACGTCGTCGGCGGCCCGTTCCACCGCTACGGCGCGTACGGCAACAGCGATCTGCTCTACATCCGCGACCCCGACGGCAACGTCGTCGAGCTGCGCCACTACGGACCCTCCCAGCTGGACGGCCCGTGCTGACAGCCGACCCCTGGCCCGGCGACGTCGTCGGCCTGGTCGAGGAGTTCCGGGCCGGCCGGCGCAGCCCGGCGCAGGAGCTCGCCGCCGTGCTCGGCGCGGTCGAGCGGTCCGGGCTGGGCGCCGTCTGCCACGTCGACGTTGAGGCGGCGGGCGCCGCCGCCCGCGACGTCGACCTCGACCTTCCGCTCGCCGGGGTGCCGTTCGCCGTCAAGGAGCTGGAGCAGGTCGCGGGCTGGCCCCGGGCCGACGCGTCGGTACCGCTGCGGCACCGCCGGTCGGCGCGTACCTCCACCCAGGTCCAGCGGCTGGTCGCGGCCGGCGCGATCCCGGTGTTCCAGACTCCGTCGAGCGAGCTGGCCCGCGGCGACGACACGGTGAGCCGCCTGCACGGCGTCACCCGCAACCCGTGGCGCCCGGACGCCTCGGCCGGCGGCTCCTCCGGCGGCAGCGCGGCGGCGGTCGCGGGCGGCCTGGTCACCCTGGCGACGGCCACCGACGGCGGCGGCTCGACCCGCCAGCCCGCGGCCTTCTGCGGCCTTCCCGGGCTCAAGACCACCTGGCGGATCACGCCCGGCGGTCCGGAACCGGTGATCGAGCCGCTGACCGTCGTGACCACGGTGCTGACCCGCTCGGTGCGCGACCTCGCCCGCGTCCTCGACCTCACGGTCGGCTTCGACCCGCGCGACCCCTACAGCGCGCCCGGCCCCGTCGGGGGGCGGCGGTTCGTCGCGGGGCTCGGTGCGGTGCCCACCCGGGGGCTGCGCATCGCGTGGATGCCGGGGCTCGGCGGCGCGCGGCCCGAACCGGGCGTGCTCGCCGCGGTCGGGGACACGTTCGCGGAGCTGGTCGCCGCGGCCGGACTGTGCCAGGTCGCGCCGCCCGAGGTGAGCTTCCCGGCCGGCGCGGCGAGCTTCGCGGGCATCGCGGCGTTGCGGCTCTACCGCTGGCTGGCCCCGCACTGGCCGGCGAGCGCCGACGAGCTGACCGACGACATCGCCTCGGCCATGCGGGCCGTCACGCTGCTCGACCCCACGGTGCTGGCCGGCCTCGACGACTACCGGATCGCCGTGATCGAGGCGGTCGCCGCGCTGTTCGAGGCCGTCGACCTGGTCGCCTGCCCGACGGTGGCCACCGAGGCGTTCCCCGCCGGCGACTCCGCGCCGCGGCCGCCGGGCCCGCTGGCCATCGCGAACGTCAGCGGCTGCCCGGCGATCTCGATCCCGGCCGGGTCCGGCCCGACCGGGCTGCCCGTCGGCCTGCAGGTGTTCGCGCCGCACCACCGGGACGCGCTGCTCATCGAGCTCGCCGCCGCCGTGGAGCGGGTCCGCCCCTGGCCGTTGGTGGCCCCGGGAGCCCCGCGATGAGCGACGCCGGGATGACGGGTGCCGCCGGCCGCCGGGATCAGACGGTGCTAGGCCGCGCCGCCGGTGGCCGCCGCGACGCCGGCGCGGGTGTCCTCGTACCGGCTGGCGGCGCCGCGGATGTGCGAGCGCATCTCCGCCTCGGCCCAGTCGGCGTCGCCGGCGCGGATCGCGTCGAGGATGCGCCGGTGCTCGTCCCACGCGCCGCCGGAGCGGCGCTGCACGCCGGTGGAGAACAGCAGCTGAAGGCGGTTCTGCAGGTCGCGCAGGACCTCGACCAGCGCGCCGTTGCCACTGCCCCGGGCGAGCAGGTCGTGGAAGCGGGTGTTGAGCATCGGCAGGCGCTCGAACTCGCCCGCCGCGGCCGCCTCGGAACCGGTGGCGACGATCTCCGCCAGCTCGGCGAGGACCGCCGGGTCCACCCCGCGGGCGGCGGCCCGGCGCACCGCCGTGACCTCCAGCGCCGCGCGGACCTCGATGAGGTCGTGCGCCTCCTCGGCGCTGATGACGGTGACGACCACGCCGCGGCGCGGGGTCACCTCGACCAGGCCCTCCGACTCCAGCGCCCGGATGGCCTCCCGGACCGGGTTGCGCGACACGCCGAGCTCCTCGGCGAGCCGGTCCTCGATGACCCGGCTGCCCTGGGTGATGCGGCCGTCGAGGATGCGCTGCCGGAGCTCGTCGGCGACGAGCTCGCGCAGGGGCCGGTGGGCGGCTCCGAGCGTCTTCATGCTGTTGACCACCGCCGCAGTTCTCAGTTTGTGGACAGTATACGGGGCGGGGTGCCGCTCGCATCCCGGCCCAGCCCCGGCGTTGCCGGGGCTGGGAGGCCGCGCCCTGGATGCCCGGACGCCGCGCCCGTGTCTCTCGACTTGTATACATCATACGATGCATCCACGGATGCCTGGAGGTACCGGTGCTCGCCGGAATCAACTTCTTTCCCACCGTCTCTCCGGCGGAGAAGCCGGCCGTCCAGTTCTTCGACGAGTGTCTGGAACTGAGCGTCCTGGCGGATCGACTCGGATACCACTCCGTGAAGATCGTGGAACACTATTTCTACCCGTACGGGGGATACAGCCCGGACCCGGTGACCTTCCTGGCCGCGGTGGCGACCCGGACGGAGCGGGTCCGCCTCGTCACCGGCGCGAACGTGCCCGCCTTCAACCATCCGATCAAACTGGCCGGGCAGCTCGCCATGCTCGACAACATCTGCCACGGCCGGCTCGACGTCGGATTCGCCCGCGCGTTCCTGCCCGGCGAGTTCGAGGCGTTCGAGATCAGCATGGACTCCAGCCGAGCGCGCCATCAGGAGGGCATCGCCGCGATTCTGCGGCTGTGGCAGGAGGAGGAGGTCGTCTGGGACGGCACCTTCCACCGTTTCGGCCCGGTGACCATGCTCCCGCGGGTTTACCAGCAGCCCACGCCGCCGGTCTTCATCGCCGCGACCTCGACGCCGGAGAGTTTCGTCTGGGCCGGCAGCCAGGGTTTCAACCTGATGTTCATCCCGTTCACGTCGACGAACGAGAAGGTCGCCGAACTGCTGGCGCTGTATCGCGGCGCGCGGCTGGCGGCGGGATACGCCCCGGGCTCGGAGCGGATCCAGATGGGCATCCACTGTTTCGTCGACGACGACGGGGACCGGGCGCGCCGGGAGGCCGCGGAGTACTACTCCGACTACGTCGAGAAGATGGTCCACACCTGGGAGGCGTACATGACCGCCCGGCCGGAGCAGTATGCCGGCTACGCGGACATGATCGCCGGCATGCGCAAGAAGTCCCTGGCGACCCTGGAGGAGAACGCCCAGGTGTACGTGGGCACGCCGGGACAGGTGCGCGAGCAGGTCGCCGCGACGTTCGAGGTCTTCGGCGCCGTCGAACCGTCCATGCAGATCAACTTTGCCGCGATGCCCTTCGCCGACGCGCGCCGGACGATGGAACTGTTCGCCGCCGAGGTCATGCCGGCCTTCCCCGAGCCCTCCGCCGCGTAGCCCGCGCCGCCCGCGCCGCCCCCGGCGCCCGCGCCGCCCGGGGGTGTCCCGGGCGCCCACCAGCCCCAGCACTTCCACCCCGAGCAAGGGAGACGTCATGCGTCTGTCGACCGTCCGCCGCCCGGACGGCACCACCGCCGCCGGCCGGATCGAAGGCGACACGATCGTGCTGCTGGACCATCCGTGCGTGGGCACGCTCATCGCGTCCGGTCTCGACTGGCGCACGGCCGCGGCCGGCGGCGGCGGCGAGGTGCTTCCGCTCGACGGCGCCGATCTGGCGCCGCTCGTCCCCGCCCCGCCGAAAATCATCTGCATGGGTCTGAACTACGCGACCCATCTGAAGGAGATGGGGCGGACGCCGCCGACGCATCCGACGCTGTTCGCGAAGTACACCCGCGCGCTGATCGGGCCGACCGACGACATTCTGGTGCCGCCGGTGACCGAAGCCGTCGACTGGGAGGGGGAGCTCGCCTTCGTCATCGGGACGACGGTGCGTTTCGCCGACGAGGCGGCGGCCCGCGAGGCGATCGCCGGATACACCATCATGAACGACGTCACCATGCGCGACTGGCAGTTCCGGACGCTGCAGTTCCTGCAGGGGAAGTCGTTCGAGGGGTCGACTCCGCTCGGGCCCGCGCTGGTCACCCCGGACGAGCTGGACAATCCTGCCGACCTGGCGCTGCGTACCCTCGTCAACGGCGAGGTGATGCAGAAGTCGCGGACCTCCGACCTGCTGTTCCCGCCGGTGGAGATCGTGCGTTACGTCAGCCAGTTCATCACCCTGGAGCCCGGCGACGTGCTCACCACCGGAACGCCGGGTGGCGTCGGCCACGGCCGGAATCCGAAGGTTTATCTCGCCGACGGCGACGTGGTGACCGTGGATGTCGAGGGACTCGGCGTCGTGCGCAACACCGTGCGATTCGCCTGATTCCCGGGTTGGCCGCACCCAGGCGCCGTCCGGCTGATCGGCGATAGGTGTGCGATGACGCAGGATGCGCGATCCGATGCGCATGGTGACACCATTCGGTGGCCATCTCGCAGGTCGGTCAGGAAACGCAGACTTTGCTGAACCGAAATCGGGTCGAACGGTAACCGAAACACCTGCTCCGCACACTGATATAGATCAATCCGGCCGGCGCGCCAAAACCACTTGAAGGTGCATCGTGCTCATTCCGAACCAGGCCGCCGACGGCGGCACCCTCACCACCCTGTTCCGGCGGGCGCTCGCCGGGTGCCAGGTGCAGCCCGGCGAGACCGTCGCGGTGCTGTCCAACGCCCAGTCGCCCCCCGCGTACATCGAGGCCACCGCCGCCGCGGCGGCGACCCTCGGCGCGAAGGTCTTCACCGTCGGCCTGCCGTCCATCCAGCGCGCCGCCGGCACCGTGCCCGGCGTCGGCGAGGTCTACGGGCTGACCGGTCTGACCGACCTCGGGCCGCTCGTCGAGGCGCTCAAGGGGGTCGACATGGTCGTCGATCTGTCCGTCCTGCTGCACTCCGCCGAGCAGGAGGCCATCCTGGCCGCCGGCACGCGGATGTTGATGATCACCGAGCCGCCGGAGATCCTGGAACGGATGTTCCCGACCGACGAGCTGCGCCGGCGGGTCCAGGCCAGCGCGAAACTGCTCGGCGCGGCGAGCGAGATCCTCATCCGCTCCGACGCCGGCACCGACATCACGATGAAGCTCGGCCAGTTCGGCGCGGGCGGCGGCTGGGGCTTCACCTCGGGCCCCGGGACCCACGCCCACCTGGGTTCCGGCCTCGCCGCGATCTACCCGAACGACGGTGGCGCGAACGGCCGCTGGGTCATCGACGCCGGGGACATCATCTTCCCGTTCAAGACGTACGTGCAGTCGCCGATCACCGTGGACGTGGTCGACGGGTTCATCGTCGCCATCACCGGGCCCGGTGCGGACGCCGAGCTGTACCGCGACTACCTGGAGTCCTGGGGCGACCCGGAGGGCTTCGCGATGTCGCACATCGGCTGGGGCTGCAACGACCGGGCCCGCTGGAACGCGCTCGCCCTGCTCGACCGTTCCGCCACCCAGGGTATGGACGGCCGCTGCTACGCCGGCAACGTGCTGTTCTCCACCGGCCCGAACAACGAGGCGGGCGGCAGCCGGTTCACCCTCGCCCACTCCGACGTGCCGGTGCGCCGGTGCAGCGTGTGGCTCGACGGTCGGCAGATCCTCGACCACGGCCGGTTCGTCGTCGACGAGCTCGCCTTCGACGACGGCTTCGCCCGGCTCGACCCGGCCGGCGCCTCGCTGGTGGGTGCGTCATGAAGCCGCTGCTCGGGCCGCTGTCCTGGAACCTCGTCTACGTCGACGACCTGGCCGCCATGCGGGAGTTCTACGAGAACGTCCTCGGCCTGCCGCTGCGGCACGCCACGAAGTACTTCGCGGCGTACAACACCGGCGGCTGCACGCTGGAGCTCATGGCGCGCAAGGACAACGGCCCCGACGCGGAGAACCTGCGCCGCGGCTGGGACCGCAACCGCGTCCTGATGTCGTTCAAGGTCGAGAAGATGGACGAGGTCATCGCCGAGCTGGGCCGCCGCGGCGCGAAGCTGCTGCACGGCCCGGCGCCGACGGTGAACGAGGACGGCCAGGAGCCCGACGGCCGGGTCGCCCAGTTCGCCGACCCCGAGGGCAACATCTTCGAGCTCTGCGACGAGCCCGTCTTCTACTGAGACCGACCCGGCCCCGCCCCGACTCCCCGCCGCCAACCGCGCCGCGCCGCGCCCGCCTTCTGCTTGTCCGGAGCCCCCCGCGTCCGATTTATCCCTCTGGATATGCAGGGGGCCGGCCGGCAGGGCGAGCGGCGGGGCGGGGCGGGGAGGGGTGGGCTGATCCGTGAACGAGGTGATGATGACGTGAGCATCAGCGTGCCCGAGCACACCAGCTCGGGGATGGAGGTCGCGAACCGGCTCGTGGCCGAGACGCGCGACCAGGTCGACCAGGCCGAGGCTCCGCCGCGCCGGGCCCGACCGTGGCAGCGCTACCTGGAGGCCGACCTCGGCCTGCGGGAGTACTGGTACCCGGCGGCGCACTCCGGCGAGCTCGCCGAGGGCGGCACGCACAAGGTGAAGATGCTCGGCGAGGAGGTGCTGCTCGTCCGCAAGAACGGCAAACTGTATGCCGTCGAGGACCGCTGCGCCCACCGCGGCACCCGCTTCTCCGAGCGGCCGCTGGTGCTCTCCGAGGACACGATCACGTGCTGGTACCACACGTGGACGTTCGATCTGGAGGACGGCGACCTGCGCTGCATCCTCAACGAGCCGGGCACGGCGCTGGCCGGCAGGACCGGGGTCCGCGCCTACCCGATCACCGAGGCCAAGGGCCTGATCTTCGTCTACGTCGGCGACGCCGAGCCGCCGCCGCTGGAGGCCGACGTCCCGGCGAGCTTCCTCGCCGACGACATCGTCATGCACTACGCCGAGCCGAACGTCATCCGGGCGAACTGGCGACTGGCGCTGGAGAACTCGTTCGATCCCGGCCACCACTTCATCCACAACTGGTCGCAGTACGTGATCGAATCCGGTTTTCCGATGACGTTCGGCTACGTCGCCAAGCCGGGCGAGGAGGCGGGCGAGGTCAAGTACGTCGTCGACACCACCGGGCCCAAGGGCTTCTCCCGCTGCACGCGGACGACCGAGCTGATCTTCTCCGCCGTCATCCCGGGCAAGGACGGCCGGCCGGACACCACCTACACCGCCCCGGCGGCGGTCGGCCGCTCGCACCAGGAACTGGTCGACGCGTTCATGGCGATGCCGCCGATCGACGTGGGCATCTGGCTGCCGTCCTGCAACGAGACGGTCAACTTCCCGAGCGACATGATCACCTACGACTGGCTCGTACCGATCGACGAGAACACCACCCGCAGCTTCATGATCGGCGGGCGGGTGTGCGCGACGGAGCAGGAGGCCGCCGACTGGCGCGGCGAGGTCGGCCGGGTCGAGTGGCGGGAGCCGGCCGTCGAGAAGTTCCTCGTCGACGACAACGCCGCGCGCGAGAGCATGCAGACCTTCTACGAGACCGAGAACGGCTGGGACCGGGAGCGCCTCTACCGCCCCGACCTCGAGATCACCATGTTCCGGAAGTTCTTCAGCGAGCACGCGCGGGCGATCCAGACGCCCGACAAGCTCGTCGCGCCGCGCAGCCGCCGCAACCCCACCCGGGGACGGACCCGATGAGCGAGGAGCCCGCGGCCGGGGTGGCGCTGCCGCTGGACGCGGTGAGCGCCGAACCGCCCGGCGCCGACGGCGGCGCCGAGGTGACCGGGGTGTCCGCGCCGGTCCCGGCGTCGAGCCCGGCGCCGCTGCCGGGTTCGCCGCTGGCCGGGCGGATCGCGCTGATCACCGGCGGCACGCAGGGTATCGGGCTCGGCGTGGCCGAGGCGTTCCTCGCCGCCGGGGCGAGGGTCGCCGTCGTCGGGCGGGACAAGGCGAAGATGGACGCGGTCGTCGAGTCGCTGGCGCCGCTTGGCGAGATCATCGGCATCCAGGCCGACGTGACCGTCGTCGCCGAGGCGGCCCGGATCGTCTCCGCGACCGTCGACCACTTCGGTGGGCTCGACATCCTCGCCACCGTCGCGGGCGTCTTCGAGGGCGCCCCGCTGCTGGACGCGACCGAGGCCGACTACGACATCCAGTTCGACCTCAACGTCAAGGGCACGTACTTCTGCGCCCAGGCGGCAGCGCGCCACCTCGTCGACCAGGGCCGACGCGGGAAGATCATCACCGTCGGCTCGGTGGCCGGGCTGCGGGCGTTCCCCGGGGTGTCGGTGTACGGGGCGACGAAGGCGGCCGTCGGCTTCCTCACCCAGGTGCTCGCGGGCGAGCTCGCGCCGCACGGCATCAACGTCAACTGCGTGGTGCCCGGCAGCATCGACATGCCGACGAACAAGCTGCTCTCCCCGCCGGGCGCCGCCGAGGCCTCGGCCGCGGGCACCCCGGCGCGGCGCAACGGCCTGCCCGTCGACGTCGCGGCCGCCGCCGTGTACCTCGCCTCCGACAGCGCCGACTTCGTCCACGGCACCTCGCTGGTCGTGGACGGCGGCGTGGCCGCCGTGGGGTGACCGGCCGGGCGGGGGCGCGCCGCCGGCCTCGGGCTCGTGCGCTCCCGCCACCAACGTTGCACCGTCAGCGGGGCACCGACCGGGCAGGAGAGTCCGATGGCGTTGGGATCGATCAGTTGGAACCTGGTGTGGGCGCACGACATCGGCCCGATGACCGCCTGGTACCGCGACGGGCTGGGGCTGCGGCTGATGACGTCGACGGTGCAGTCCGCGGTGTTCGACACCGGGCCGTGCATCCTCGTGCTCATCGGCCGTCACGACAACGGACCGGCGAGCAACCCGCCGGTCAGCGGGTGGGAGCGTAACCAGGTCCTGTTCACCTTCAGCGTCACCGACATGGACGCCACCCTCGCCGAGCTCGCCGGGCGCGGGGTCACCCCGGTGCACGTCGCCCCGGTCGTCATCGACGGCGACGACGCCCCGAGGTGGCGCGTCGCCCAGCTCATGGACCCCGAGGGGAACATCGTCGAACTGTGCGACGAGCCGGTGCGCTGGTTCGCGGGCGTCGATGCCTGAGACCCTCGAGATGCCCGAAGGGGGTTTCCTCGGCGAGCTGACGGAGCTGCGGGCGCGCTTCGCCCGGTCCGGGATGGTGCGCCGCATCGGCTGGGGGGAGCGCCCGGCGGTCGTCGTCGTCGACCTGATCCGGGGATTCACCGATCCGGCCTGCCCGCTCGGGGGAGAGCTCGGCGAGGTGGTCGAGGCCACGGGTGCGCTGCTGGTGGCCGCCCGCGCGGCGGGGGTGCCGGTCTTCTGGGCGATGGTGCGCTACCGCCCGGACATGGGCGACGCGGGGGTCTGGCCGGCCAAGATCCCCGCGCAGCGCCTGCTCGTCGAGGGCGGTCCCTGGGTGGAACTCGACGAGCGGCTCGACGCCCGGCCGCAGGACGACCGGGTCGTGAAGAAGCACGCGTCGGCCTTTCTCGGCACCGACCTCGACGTCCGGCTGCGCCGGCTCGGCGTGGACACGGTGCTGGTCGCCGGCGCGACGACCAGCGGCTGCGTGCGGGCGAGCGTGGTGGACGCCTGCGGGCTGGGGTTCCGGCCGATCGTCGTGCGGGAGGCGGTCGGCGACCGGGCGCCGCTCGTGCACGAGGTGAGCCTGTTCGACCTGGACGCCAAGTACGCCGACGTGGAGGATCTCGCCACCGTCGTCGCCCGGCTGGCGGGGGAGCCGCGGTGAGCGTCCACCCGAGCTGCCTCGACGTGGCGACCGCCTGCCGGGTGCTCGCGGCGGATGGTCAGGACCACTTCTGCTTCGGGCATGTCAGCGTCCGGATGCCGCACGGCGGGCTCCTGGTCAAGACGGCGGGGCCGTCCCTGGCCCGGGTGGGGCCGGGGCACGTCGCCGAGGTCGGCCCCGACGGCACGGCGCGCACCCCCGGGCTGCGCCTGCACGAGGAGACCGCGCTGCACCGGGCGGTCTACGCGCACCGCGACGACGTGGGCGCCGTCGTGCACACCCACCCGCTGGCCGCGCAGACGGCGACGCTCTTCCCGCCGATGAGCGGCGGCATCCTCAGCCAGGACGAGGTCCCGTTCGCCGCCGGGGTCGCCTGGTACGACGACGCCGACCTCGTCGCCGACGCCGGACGCGGGCGGGCCTTCGCCCGCTGCCTGGGGCCCGATCGGGCGGCGTTGCTGCGCGCGCACGGGCTGGTCACGGTGGGCCGCGACGTCGTGGAGGCCACCGCGCTCGCCCTGTTGCTGCACCGGGCGCTGGCCGTTCGGCTGGCGGCGATGGCGGTGGGCCGGCCCCGCCCGATCGACCCGGTCACGGTGGCGCGACTGTCGGCGGCCTTCGAGGCCGGTCATGCCGGGCGGATGGCGGCGATCTGGGCGGATGCCGTCGCCGCGCTGGATCTGCCCTGGTCGGCCGCCCTCGGCCCGGGCGGGTTGCGTCCGGTCCAGCCGGGGGACGACGCCGCCGGCCGTGGTCGGTACGGGCGGGTCGACGGCGTGGCGGAGACACGATCGTGACGACCTGGACGCACCCGACCAGCCTCCCCGAGGCGCTGGCCGCCCTCGCCGAGCCCGGTGCGGCGGCCGCGGCCGGGTGCACCCGGCTGGCCTTCGACCTCGCCGACCCCCGGCGCCGGCCGACCCGCCTGGTGTCGCTGCGCGGCCTGCCCGACCTCGCCGGGATCACCGCCGGCACCGCCGCCGAGTGGTCCGAGCGCACCGCCGGCACCGCCGCCGAGTGGTCCGAGTGCACCACCGGGAGACCGGTCGGGGGGACCGCCGGCACCACCGCCGAGTGGTCCGGCGGGGGGACTGCCGGCGGGGGTCTGGTGCTCGGGGCGATGGCCACCCACGGGCAGGTCGCCGCGCACCCCGCCGTCCGGGCCACGCTGCCGGTCCTCGCCGAGGCGTTCGCCCGGGTGGGCAACGTGCGGGTGCGGGGGGTGGCCACCGTGGGCGGTGTGCTGGCGGGTGCGGGCTACGCCTGGGATCCTCCGACCGTGCTACTCGCGCTCGGCGCCAGAGTCCGCATCGCCCGACCGGGCGGGGCGGTCCGGGTCGTCCCGCTCGACGAGTTCTACCCGGCCCCCGGCACGACCGTCCTGCGGCCCGGTGAGCTGATCACCGCGGTCGAGGTGGACGCGCCCCCGACCGGCACGGTCGGGCGATACCAGCCGTTCAGGACCCGGTCGGTGGAGGACACCACCTGCCTGGGGGTCGCGGTGACGATGCGGGTCGTCGACGGGGTCTGCGCGGGCGCCCGGATCGCGATCGGCAGCGGGACCCCGGTGCCCGTGGGGTTCGGCGACATCGATGCCGAACTCGTCGGCCGGGCCCCGGACGCCGCGCGCATCCGCGCCGTCGCGGACGCCTACGCCGACGCCGTCGTCTGCGTCGACGATCTCAAGGCCAGCGCCGCCTACCGCGCCGAGATGGTCCGCGTCTGGGTTCGCCGGACCCTCGCCGCCGCCCTCGCCGAGGCGGCCGCGACCCCGGCCGCGACCCCGGCCGCGACCCCGGCCGGGACGGCGGGCTGATGCTCGACGCGAGGGTGAAGGTGACCGGCCGGCTGCAGATGGTCGGCGATCTCGCCGGCGCCGACGTCGGCCCGGGGCTGCTGCACGCCCGGCTGCTGACGTCGACCGAGCCGCACGCCCTGATCCGGGTCGACACCGCCCAGGCGCGCCAGACGCCCGGCGTCGCGGCGGTCTTCTCCGGGGTCGAGCTGGAGGCCGCCCTCGGCCGGCCCGCGCGGTTCGGCCCGATCCTGCGGGACCAGCCGCCGCTGGCCGTGGACCGGGTCCGCTACGCCGGCGAGCCGATCGCGGTGGCGCTCGCCGCCGACCCGGATGCCGCCGACGCGGCGCTCACCCGGGTCCGGACGACCTACCGGCCGCTGCCGGTGGTCACCGAGGCGCGCACGGCGATGGCGGCCACCGCCGACGCGGTGCTGCACCCGCGGGACGCGGCGGCGTCCGAGGCCTTCCCCGACCTGCGCCTGCGCCGGCGTCCCGGCAGCAACCTGGTCAACCACTTCGTCATCCGCTCCGGCGACGCCGACGCGGCGATGGCCCGCGCGGAGCATGTGTTCGTCGACCGGTTCACCACCCCCGCGATGCACCATGCGGCGCTGGAGACGCATGTCGCCGTCGCCGTGCCCAGTGCCGAGCGGATGGTGGTGTGGGCCACCAGCCAGACGCCCTACAAGCTGCGGGTCCAGCTGGCGGAGATGCTCGGTGTCGCCCTCGACCGGGTCCAGGTGCGGGTGCTGCATCTGGGCGGGGCGTTCGGTTCGAAGTGCTACGCCAAGATCGAGCCGCTGGCGGCCTGCCTCGCCCGGATCACCGACCGTCCGGTGCGGGTCTGCCTGGACCGGACGCAGGCGTTCACCACGGTGACCCGGCACGCGACCGAGAGCCTGCTGGTGACGGGGGTGCGCGGCGACGGCCGGATCACCGCCCGCCGGGTGACCGCCTGGTTCGATGCGGGGGCGTACGCCGACATCAGCCCTCGGGTGATCAAGAACGGGGCCTACGGCTACGGCGGCCCCTACGACGTCGCCGACATGTCCGTCGACGTCTACGCGGTCTACACGAACCGCCCGCCCGCCGGGGCGTTCCGCGGCTACGCCTCGCCGCAGGCCGCGTTCGCCTACGAGGCCCAGATGGAGCTGATCGCCCGCCGGCTCGGGCTGGACCCGGTGGCCCTGCGCCGGCGCAACCTGCTGCGTGACGGGTCCCGCAACGTCACCGGCGAACTGATGACGGACTGCCACTACGACGAGCTGCTCGACGCCGCGATCCGCGGGCCCGGCCCGGACGGGGGAGGGGCCGAGCGGAACGGGCCAGACGGGAGCGGGCCAGACGGGAGCGGGGCGCGAAGGGCCCGCGGGCGGGGGGTCGCGGTCACGGTGAAGGGAACGAACACGCCGTCGGTGTCGCAGGCGGCGGTGGCGCTCAACCGGGACGGCAGCGTCCACGTGCTGACGAGCACCGTCGAGATGGGCCAGGGTGCGCATCTCGCCCTCGCGCGACTCGCCGCCGAGGCGCTGGGGATCGACGCCGCCCTCGTGTCGGTCAGCCTGCCCGACACCGACGTCACCCCCTATGACCAGCAGACCAGCTCCAGCCGTTCGACGATCGCGATGGGCGCCGCGGTGCAGGACGCCTGCCGGGCCCTGCTCGACCGGCTCGCCGACCTC
The DNA here is from genome assembly GCF_000058485.1 of Frankia alni ACN14a. Lineage (NCBI taxonomy): Bacteria > Bacillati > Actinomycetota > Actinomycetes > Frankiales > Frankiaceae > Frankia > Frankia alni. Next base: position 6,686,539 of record NC_008278.1, on the reverse strand, counting down.
GCCGCCGAGCACTGCGGGGTGCCCCGGCAGGCGGCCCGGGCGGGGGATGGCGAGGTGCGGGCCGGCGCCGCCCGGTTCGGCTACGGCGAGCTGGTCACCGCCGTGCGGGCCGGGCAGCTTCGGTGCGAGGGGTCCTACGCCTCGGTGGGCAGCCTCGACCACGACACCGGGCAGGGCGTCGCGTCGTCCCGCTGGCACCAGGCGACGGGGACCGCCGAGGTCGAAGTCGACCTGGACACCGGCCAGGTCCGGGTGCTGAGCTACCACGCCGCGGTCTGGGCGGGCCGGGTCGTCAACCCGGTGGAGGCCCAGATGCAGGTCGAGGGCGCGGTCCTGCTCGGCCTCGGCTCCGTGCTCGGTGAGGAACTGCGTCTCGCCGACGGCCGTCAGGTGACCCGGGACCTGCTCGACTACCGCCTGCCCGCGCTCACCGACACGCCGCGGATCACCGTGGAGCTGCTCGGCCGGCCCACCGACCCGATCTACGGGCTGGGGGAGACCGCGGTTCCCCCGGTGGCGCCGGCCGTCGCCGCCGCGGTCGCCGACGCCACCGGCGTCGTCGTCACCGACCTGCCGTTGCGCCCCGAGCGCGTGCTCGCCGCGCTGCGCACCCCCGCCGCGGACCAGGCCCCCGCCGCCCACCCGATCCGGGCCGGGGATCAGGTCCGGACCGCTGTCGCGGCCGCGGGGCGCGCCGTCCGCAGGATCCCCGGCACTGAGGAGGCCCCATGACCCCGGACGACCGGCACACGCTCCCCCTGGAGGTCAACGGGGACGTGGTGGAGGTGTCCGTGCGGGGCCATCACACCCTGCTTGACGTGCTGCGCCGGGAGCTGGATCTGTACGGCGCCCGGCCGGGCTGCACGGCCGGGGTCTGCGGGTCGTGCACGGTCCTGCTCGACGGCGCGCCGGTCAGCTCCTGCCTGCTGCCCGTGGAGCAGGTCGGCACGCGGGCCGTGCGCACGATCGAGGATCTGGCCCGCGACGGACAGCTGCACCCGGTGCAGCAGGCGTTCATCGACCACACCGCGTTCCAGTGCTCCTACTGCACGCCCGGGTTCATCCTGACGGCGGTGGCGCTGCTGGCCGCCGAGCCGGACGCCGACCGCGAACGCATCCGCACCGTGCTCGCCGGCAATCTGTGCCGGTGCGGCAGCTACGTCAAGATCCTCGAGGCGGTCCTGGACGCCCGCGACCGGCTGAACGGCCACCCGCCCGCCGTCTCGCCGCCGCAGGCCGGGTCTGAGACCAAGTCCCGGAACAAGGCCCAGGCCCAGGCCAGGGCCCAGGCGGAGGCCGAGGCCGTGGTGCAGGGGCGGCCCGAGGTCGAGGGTTGGCGGTGAGGGCAGCCGGTCGGCGGGTGCCGGCCAGCGACGGCCCGGACCGGGTCACCGGCCGCTTCCCGTACGCGATCGACCTGACCCCGTCGGGCTGCCTGCACGCGGCGCTGGTGCGCAGCCCGCATGCGCACGCCACCCTGCGCGCCGTCGACGTCGCCGCGGCCCGTCGCCAGCGCGGCGTCGTCGCCGTCGTCACCGGCGCCGACCTGGAGAAGTGGGCGATGTCCGCGGACGCGCCGTACCCGTTCTTCGGGCCGGTGCTGCCGGACCGGCCGGTGCTCGCGATCGGCCGGGTCCGCTTCGCCGGCGAGCCGGTGGCGGCCGTGATCGCCCGCGACCTGGACACGGCCCGCCAGGCCGCCGCCGCCATCCGGGTCGACTACGACCCGCTGCCCGCGGTGTTCACCCCGGACGCCGCGATGGCCCCCGGCGCGCCCCGGCTGCACGACCACGTGCCGACCCGCGACGTCATGACCTTCCCCGACCTCGTCCTGCACACCGAGGACGGCGGCAACGTCTGCAACCACTTCCGGCTGCGCCGCGGCGACGCCGACGCCGCCCTCGCCGCCGCCGACCACGTGCTCGCGCACGAGTTCCGCACCCCGCAGCAGCAGCACGTGCCGCTCGAACCGCACGTGACGGTCGCGACGGTGCGCGGCGGGGCGGCCGACATCTGGACGTCGGCGGCGTCGCCGTTCACGGTGCGCTCGCAGGTCGCCGAGACGCTGCGGCTGCCGGAGAGCCGGGTGCGGGTGCGCATCCTCAACGTCGGCGGAGCGTACGGGGCGAAGACCTACCCGCGGCTGGAACCGCTGGTCGCGGTGCTCGCCTGGGTCGCCGACGGCCGCCCGGTGCGCGTCGAGCTGACCCGGGCGGAGGAGTTCGCCACCGTCGCCCGGCACAGCTCGCTGGTCCGCATCCGCACGGGGTTCACCGGCGACGGCACCCTGCTCGCCCGCCGGGTGGAGATCCTCTGGGGCGCCGGCGCCTATGCCGACATCTCCCCGCGCACGATCAAGAACGGTGGCTACAGCGCCGCCGGGCCCTACCGCATCCCGAACGTGTCGATCGACTCCTACGCCGTCTACACGAACACCACTCCGGCCGGCGGGTTCCGCGGCTACGCCATCCCTCAGGTGGCCTGGGCGTACGAGAACCACACCGACCTGATCGCCGAGCATCTCGGCCTCGACCCGGTCGAGCTGCGCCGGCGCACCCTGCTGACTCCCGGCGACGCGTTCGCCACCGGCCAGCCGATCGAGGACTTCCACCTCATCGACCTGCTGGGCACCGTCACCCGGCGGATCGGCTGGGACGCCGGCCCCGCCGGCACCCGCCGTCGCGAGATCTCTCCCGGGATCGTCCGCGGGCGCGGGGTCGCGACCATTCTCAAGACGACGGTGACCCCGTCGACGTCCACCGTGGCCCTGAAGCTGGACGAACAGGCGAACCTCACGGTGATCTGCTCGACGGTGGAGATCGGCCAGGGTGCCCGCACCGTGCTGGCCCAGATCGCCGCGGACGCCACCGGCGTCGCGCTGGACCGGGTGCACGTCACCTACCCGGACTCGGCGACGACCGCCTGGGACCAGACGACCAGTTCGTCGAGGTCGACGCTGATGATGGGCGTCGCGGTCGAGCGGGCCGGAGCCGCCCTGCGCGCCCGGCTCGCCGCACTGGCCGCGCCGCTGCTGGGCGTCACCGAGGACGCCGTCGAGGTGCGCGCCGGCCGGGTACGGGCGGTGACGAACCCGGCAGCCGTGCCCGCCGAGGACGCCGTGCCCGCCGTGCCCGCCGTGCCCGCCGAGGACGCCGAGGACGCCGTGCCCGCCGTGCCCGCCGAGGACGCCGAGGACGCCGTGCCCGCCGTGCCCGCCGAGGACGCCGAGGACGCCGTGCCCGCCGGTGTCGCCGTGCCCGCCGGTGTCGCTGCGGCGGCCGGCGGCGTCGTCCCGGCCGGCGGGCTCGACTACCGCGAGGTGCTCGACCGGGCGAAGGTCGGCGGCCTGACCGTCTCCGAGGTGCATGCCAGCGACGGCGGGCTCGACCCGGACACCGGCCAGGGCGTCGTCACCCCGCACTTCTTCCACGCGGCGGCCGGTGCCGAGGTCGAGGTCGACCTGGAGACCGGCGCCGTGCGCGTCGTGGACCTGCACGTGGAGAGCTACGCCGGGCGGGTCATCCACCCGACGTTCGCCGAGCTGCAGTGCGAGGGCAATGTGGCGTTCGGGGTCGGTCAGGCCCTGTCCGAGGCGATGCGCTGGGGCGGCGAGACCGGTGCCCTGCTCACCGACAGCCTGCTCGACTACCGCATCCCGTCGGTCCGGGACCTGCCGGACACCTTCAGCGTCGGGATGACCGAGGATCCGGCCGGCCCCGAGGGGGCGCGCATCCACGGCCTCGGCGAGACCGGCTCCCCGGCGGTGCCCGCCGCGATCGGCAACGCGGTCGCCGAGGCGCTCGGCCGCCACGTCCACGAGCTGCCCCTGCATCCCGAACGGGTGTGGATGACCGTCAGGGACGCCGCGCCGCCGCACGCCGGCGGCGAGACGGGACCGGCGCGGTGAAATGGCGGTGGCCAAGGAGCTCGGCCACCGCGGGATCACGGTGAACGCCGTACTCCCCGGGCTCGTCGAGACCGACGGCGTCACCGCCCACGACCGGCAGCGTTTCGACCAGGTGGCCGCGATGACCCCCGCGGGCCGCAACGGCCGGCCCGACGACATCGCCGACGTGGTCGCATTCCTGGCCAGCGACGCCGCCCGCTGGGTCACCGGCCAGGCCATCGCAGCCACCGGCGGCCTGTCCTTCTGACCCGCACCCCTTCTGACCTGCGCACCCCTTCGGGCCTGCCTCCTGGCGCCTCGCCGTCGCGCTCACCCGCCGCGGGCCGGTGACACCATCGGCGGATGGATCCTCGTGCACCGGGCCGGCCCGGCATGCTGATCGGCCGGGCGGGCGCGCTGGCGAGGGCGCAGGCGCTTCTGGCGGCGGGCGGGCGCGTCCTGCTCGGGATCGCCGGGCCGCCGGGCGCGGGGAAGAGTTCCCTCGCCGACTGGCTCGTCACGCAGCTCGACGCCCGCCACGGCACGAGCCCGAGGCTCGTCGCGCAGGCGCCGATGGACGGCTTCCACCTGCCGAACGCCACGCTCGCCCGGCTCGGTCTCGCCGATCGCAAGGGCGCCCCGGAGACGTTCGACGCCGCGGGCTACGCGTCCCTGCTGGCCCGACTGCGTGCCGGCGGGCCGCGGGAGGTGGACGCGCCGTCGTTCAGCCGTGTTCACGACGCGCCGGTCCCGGGAGCGCACCGGATTCCGCCCACCGTGCGGTTGGTGATCTGCGAGGGGAACTATCTGCTGCTGGGCGCCGGAGCATGGGCGCAGGTGCGAGCATGCTGCGACGAGACCTGGTTTCTCCAGGTCGACGAGGAGATCGCCCGGACCCGTCTGATCGCCCGGCACACTGCCGGCGGGCGCAGCGGACCGGCCGCCCGACAATGGGTCGAGCAGAACGATCTCGCCAATCTGCGCCTGGTGGACGCGACGGCGCCGCGCGCCGACTACCTGGTCCGGCTGCCCCCGGACACGCCGCCGCCCGCCCGCTGAGCCGACAGGCAGGGCGCCCGCCGCCGGGCCGCCAGTCCGCCCTCCGGCCAGATCACGGCCATGGGACCAGAGGACTCATTCGGCCCGTGCCGCGCCTCGGGTCAGCCAGGAGCGCGTGCCGAAGCTCGTCACCGACCGGGCGGCGACCCGCGACGCCGCGGCCAGTGCCTCCACCAGCGCATCGGTGGTGAGCCGGGGCAGGCCCGCGATCGACCAGGCGAACGCCCCGTGGAACACGTCGCCGGCGCCGAGCGTGTCCACCGCCTGGACCGCCGGGGGCCGGACCTCCCCGCGGACCTGTCCGTGCGCCCACCGGATCGGGCCGGGACCGCGCGTCACCGCGGCGAAGGAGCATCCGTGCGCCAGCAGGTAACCCAGCACGCCGTCCGGGTCGTCGGCGCCGACGCCCGGCGGCCGGAAGGCCGACCCGCACAGCGCGACGTCGACGTGGGGGAGCAGCCGCTCGGTCCCCGGCTTCCAGGAACCGCCGTCGAACACCACGGGAGGCCATCCGGCCGAGGTCGCCGTCCCGGCCGGGGTTGCTGTCTCGGCCGTGGTTGCTGTCTCGGCCGGGGGCGCCGTCCCGGGCGGCCGCGTCGAGGCCCTGGGGGCCGCCGGTTCGGGCGTGGCCGTCGACATCGTCGGCAGCAGTCGGCGGGCTGCCAGGATGCTGACGGCGGCGTCGGGTTGGTGGCCGTCGACGAGGACGACATCCGCTCCGGCGAGCAGAGTCCGCGCGGCGTCCGCGGTGACCGGCGCGGCGACCGGCAGCGCGCCGTGCGCCGACACCACCGCCCGTTCCCCGGCCGCGTTGACCAGGATCGCCGAGATCGGCAGGACCGGCTCGCCCGGCCGCAGGTCGTGATGCCGGATGCCGAGCGAGGCGAGATCCGCCCGCGCCGCCGCGGCCAGCGGACCGGAACCGACCGCGCTGACGAGCGTCGCCCGGCCGCCGAGGTGGGCGAAGGCCACGGCCGCGCCCGTCGCCGGACCGCCCGCGGCGACCACGAGATCGTCGGCGACGATCTTCTCGTCGGGCCCGGGTGGGTGTCGGACCCGGTAGATCGTGTCCAGGGTGGTGAGTCCGACGAACAGCCCCGCCGGCCGCTCCATCGCCCCGAGCGGTGGGGCCTGAGCCCCGAGCGCTGCGGCCTGCGCCCCGCCAGCCTGCTTCGCCACGCGCCCCTCCCGTCATCGGCCCGGAACCGTTCTGAATGACGCCGGGCCGGAATCGGTGCCTCCGTCCGAGTATTCGCTCAACTGCGTTTCGGCGCAAAGAGGTCACCCTGCCGAGTCGCCGCTAATATACGTCTATAGCGGCTTAACGTTCATCGGGAGGGAAACATCGTTGTCGCTTTTCGGGTTCTCCTTGTCGTAGCGGTAAAAGATTGATGTCGTTTTCCTCCGTACTCTTCTTAAATTGGTCCGCCTTAGTTAGACAGGCGGCGTGTCTGGACGAGTGGCGCGCCGCTGGGGCGCATGTGTGGTGTTGCTGACTGTCACCGGTGTGGCCGGGGGCGTGACGTACTGGCCGGCCGGCGAGGCGCCCGGGTCGGCGGGGCTCGGCGGTCCGACGGCCGCTCGCGCGCCCGCCGCGGTCTCGGCCCCGGCGTCGGCCGGGCCGGCACCGGCCCTCGAGATCATCCGCCCGGCGAAGGCGCGACGCGGCGGGCAGGTCGCGGGGACGGTGCCTGCTGCCTCGGCGGTGCCCCTCGCCTCGGCGGTGCCCCTCGCCTCGGCGGTGCCCTCGGCGTCGGCGGCGGCGGCGGACGGTGCGGTCGTGACGGGGCGGGCCGGCGGTCTCGCCGGGGTCGAACCGATCGCGGCGGTGAGCGGTGCCGCGTCCAGCGGCCTGGCGGCGCGGTTCCGGAGCTACCTTGCGGGCCGGCCGGGGCACGTCAGCGTCGCCATGTACGACGCGGTCGCCGGCACCACGGCCGTTTACACCGACCCCGCGGTCGCCGGTTACGAGACGGCGAGTTCGGTCAAGCTCGACATCCTCACGGCGCTCGTGCGACGGGCGGGCGCGTCGGGTCGGCTCACGGCCCGCGAGCAGGCCCTCGCCCGGCGGATGATCTCGGTCAGCGACAACGCGGCGGCGAGTGCCCTGTGGGCCGACGTCGGCGGCGCGCCCGCAATGAACGCCTTCTTCGCCCGTCTCGGCATGCACGCGACGACGGCGGGCCCGGGCGGCAGGTGGGGGCTGACCCGGACCACCGGGGCCGACCAGCTCGCGGTGCTGCGCGCGATCGCCTACCCGGGCACCCTGTCGGCCGCCGGGCGGGCCACGGTGAGCGGCCTGCTGAGGACCGTGATCCCGGCGCAGCGGTGGGGCCTGACCGGCGGCGTGCCGACGGGGGTCATGGTGGAGCTGAAGAACGGCTGGCTGCCCCGTACCAGCGGTTGGGTGATCACGAGCCTGGCGCATGTCCACGGCGCCGGACGCGACTACATCATGGCCGTCTACACGAAGAACGGGCCGAGTATGCAGTCCGGCGTCACCACGGTGCAGGGTCTGTCCGCGCTGGCCTGGAAGGCGGCGAGAAGCTCGACGGCCGCCGGGTAGCGGCGTCCGGTCCGCGCCGCGGCGCGTCCCCCGTCGCGGCCGTCGTCCCCCGTCGCGTGCTCTGGACCGGGAGCTGTACCTCGGCCCGCGACGGGGGTGCGTGGGTGCTGCTGATGTCGGGGTCGCCGCAGCGGCGGGATCAGCCGCTGAAGCGGGCGACGGCGCGCATCTTGTTCATCGCGTCGAGTGCCGCGACCTTGTAGGACTCGGCCAGCGTCGGGTAGTTGAAGACGCTGTCGACCAGGTAGTCGATGGTGCCGTTGCACCCCATCACCGTCTGCCCGATGTGGATCAGCTCGGTGGCGCCGGTGCCGAACACGTGCACCCCCAGCAGGCTCCGGTCCTCGGGGCTGACCAGCAGCTTCAGCATCCCGTAGGAGTCGCCCAGGATCGCGCCGCGGGCGAGCTCCCGGTACCGGGCGATGCCCACCTCGAACGGGATCGCGAGCTCGGTGAGCTCGTCCTCGGTCCGTCCGACGTAGGAGATCTCCGGGATCGTGTAGATCCCGATCGGCATGAGCTCCGCCCGCATCGCGTTGACGTTCTCGCCGCACGCGGCGTAGGCGGCCAACCGGCCCTGCTCCATCGAGGTCGCGGCGAGCGCCGGGAAGCCGATGACGTCGCCGACGGCGTAGATGTGCTCGACCTCGGTGCGGAAGTCGGAGCCGACCTTGATCCGGCCGCGGTTGTCCGCGGACAGGCCCGCCGCCGGCAGGTTGAGGATGTCGGTGAGTCCCTGCCGTCCCGCCGAGTACATCACCGTGTCCGCGGGCAGCTTCTTGCCGCTCTCCAGCAGGGTGAGCGTCCCGCCGTTGTGCCGCTCGACGGACACCACCGACTCGCGGAAGCGGAACGTCACCGCCAGGTCCCGCAACTGGTACTTCAGGGCCTCGACGATCTCGACGTCACAGAAGTCCAGCATGCGGTCCCGCCGCTCGACGACCGTCACCTTGGTGCCGAGGGCGGCGAACATCGAGGCGTACTCGATGCCGATCACCCCGGCGCCGACGACGACCATCGACCGCGGCAGCCGTTCGAGGGCCAGGATCTGGTCGCTGTCCACCACCGTCCGGCCGTCGAAGTCGACCGTGTCCGGCCGCGCGGGCCGGGTACCGGTGGCGATGATGATCCGTTCGGCCTGGACCCGCCGGTCCTCGATGTCCCCGGCCGCCCGCACGCTCACCGTGTGCGGGTCGATGAAGCTCGCCAGGCCCGTCAGCAGCGTGACGTGGTTGCGGCTGAGCTGGTTGCGGATGACATCGATTTCGCGGCTGATCACATGCCTGGTCCGGGCGGACAGGTCACCCACGGTGATGTCGTCCTTGACCCGGTAGCTCGACCCGTACAGTTCGCGCTGCGACATGCCGGTCAGATAGAGAACGGCCTCCCGAAGCGTCTTGGACGGGATCGTGCCAGTGTTGATGCTGACACCGCCGATCATCTCCCGCTTGTCCACGATCGCGACCCGCCGGCCGAGCTTGGCTGCCGCGATCGCAGCCTTCTGCCCGCCGGGTCCGGACCCGATGACGAGGACGTCATAGTCGAACACCGTCACCTCCCCGCATTCTTTCCGGCTCCCGGTGAAGCAGAGGCTATCTGGCCGGAGCGGGCGGGTCGGCATGTTGCACGGTCTTGTTACGTTTATTTCTTCTCCGCGCTTTCCCCTGGGGGTTTCAGCCACGCGATATCACGGGCTGTGGGCGGCTGTAATCCTTCCGTGATGACCGAGACGTGCCGGCGGCGGGTGGCCCACCCGAGCCGAGCCGGTCCGCCGGCCGTACGTAGCCGGGGCGGGTCGACCGCCCGACGGCATCGGATGATCACTGCGGGACCGCTCGAAATTCGCGCCGCCGCCACCCGTAACGAACGGGCCGCCGTCTCGTTAGACCGGGGGCGGGGGTCGTGGAGGCTGTCTGGGGGGTCTTCCACGACTCCCGCCGCGCCGCCGCCGCGTCGCCGCTGTCGGGACGGACGCCCACCCGCTGCCGGGAGGTGCGCTGGGAGCGGTGACGGGCGGGGGGAACGGCGCCGGACGCCGGCTCCGGAGTTACCCTCCGGAGCCGGCCGGCCGGGCCGTAGGTCGACGGTCGGACCGCTACGGTCGGACCGCTACGGTCGGACCGCTACGGGTGGGCTGCCCACGGGCCGGCCGTCCACAGGTCGAACGCCTACGGGTGGGTCATCGAGAGAACGTCGAGAGCGGCGTCGAGCTGCGCCTCGGTGAGCTTGCCGGCCTCGATGTAGCCGCGCTCGATCACCACCTCGCGGATCGTCTTCTCCTCGGCGAGGGACAGCTTCGCGACCTTGGCCGCCTCCTCGTAGCCGATGTACTTGTTCAGGGGCGTCACGATGGACGGCGACGACTCGGCGTAGCGGCGGCAGCGCTCAACATTGGCGACGATCCCGTCGACGCAGCGGTCCGCGAGCAGCCGGCTGATCGTGGACAGGATGTGGATCGACTCCAGCAGGTTGCGAGCGATCACCGGCAGCATCACGTTGAGCTCGAAGTTCCCGGCCGAGCCGCCGAAGGCGACCGCCGCGTCGTTCCCGACGACCTGCGCGACGACCTGGCAGACCGCCTCCGGGATGACCGGGTTCACCTTGCCGGGCATGATCGACGAGCCGGGCTGCAGGTCCGGCAGGTGGATCTCCCCGAGGCCGGCGCGCGGCCCCGACGAGGCCCAGCGCAGGTCATTGGCAATCTTGTACAGCGAGATCGCGACGACCCGCAGCACCCCGGACGCCTCGACCAGGCCGTCCCGCGACGCCTGCGCCTCGAAGTGGTTGCGCGCCTCGGTCAGCGGCAGGCTCGTGCTGGCGGCCAGTTCCTCGATCACCGCGGCGGAGAAGCCGGGCGGGGTGTTGATGCCGGTGCCGACGGCCGTGCCACCCAGCGGCAGCTCGCCGACCCGCGGCAGGGCCACGTTCAGCCGCTCGACGCCGAGGCGGACCGCCGCGGCGTAACCGCCGAACTCCTGACCCAGCGTCACCGGCGTGGCGTCCATGAGGTGCGTCCGCCCGGACTTCACCACGTCCGCGAACTCGGTCTCCTTGCGGCCGAGCGAGGCGGCGAGGTGCTCCAGCGCCGGGATCAGCTCCTGCACGATCCCCTGGGTCGCGGCCACGTGGATCGACGACGGGAAGACGTCGTTCGACGACTGCGACGCGTTCACGTGGTCGTTCGGATGCACCGCCCGGCCGAGCCGCTCGGACGCCAGCGACGCCAGCACCTCGTTGGTGTTCATGTTCGACGACGTGCCGCTGCCGGTCTGGAACACGTCCAGCGGGAACTGGTCGTCCCAGTCGCCGCGCGCGACCTCGGCCGCCGCGTCCGCGATCGCCTCGGCGATGTCGGCGTCGAGCACCCCGAGCTTGGCGTTCACCGTCGCCGCCGCCGCCTTGATCCGCGCGAGTGCCTGGATGTGCGCGCGGGAGATCCGCTGGCCGGAGACGGGAAAGTTCTCCACCGCCCGCTGCGTCTGGGCTCGCCACCGGGCCGATGCCGGCACCCGGACGTCGCCCATGCTGTCGTGCTCGATGCGGTATTCCTGCTCGCTCATGCGCCCGTTCTCCCGATGTTCCGTCGCCGTTGACCTTGTATCTGACAGCACCGCACGCCGGTGCCCACCGCCCGGCGGAGAAGTCGGCTGGATACCGGCCCCATCGCCCGACCCTAGGACATGTCAGGCGGGTGGTGCCCGCGCCGCTCGGGGCCATGGGAGCTCTCACACCTCGGCCTCGCAGGTGCCGCCGCCGGCCCACGTACGAGGCCTCCGGAGACCGGGCCCAGCCCGCGCGAAACGCGCCGCAATGCGCCTCGCGTGCCGCAGCTCGGCGGGCTCGGCGCAACGCAGCCGGCCGAGGTGCGTGGTCAGCGTGGTGTGGAAGGCACTTTGTGGGGACCCCGGGGTGTGGCAGGCCGGGTGGGTGAGGTGGCAGAAAGGGAAAGGGGGCACCAACGTTGGACGCCCACTACCCTGCCGCGTGGCGTCGGTGCCACGGGGCGGGGCAGTGGGCGTCGTGAGTGTGTGGGGCCGCGGGTCAGGAGGCGGCGGTCTCCCGCTCGCGGGCGCGGATGTCGCGGCGCAGCTCGGGCGGAAGGGCGAACAGGAGGTGCTCGTCGGCGGAGGTGACCTCCTCGACGTCGTTGAACCCACGCTCGGCCAGCCAGGCCATGACGCCGGTGACGAGCTCCTCGGGAACCGAGGCGCCACTGGTCACCCCGACGGTCTCGACGCCGTCGAGCCAGCTCGCGTCGACCTCGGTGGAGTCGTCGACGAGGTAGGCGGCGGGGGCGCCGGCGTCGAGCGCGACCTCGACGAGGCGCACCGAGTTGGAGGAGTTCGGCGAGCCGACGACGATGACCAGGTCGACCGCGCTGGAGATCTCCTTGACGGCGACCTGGCGGTTCTGCGTCGCGTAGCAGATGTCGTCGCTCGGCGGGCCCTGCAGGTGCGGGAAGCGCTCGCGCAGGGCCTTGACCGTCGTCTGCGTCTCGTCGACGGAGAGGGTGGTCTGGGAAAGGAAGGCGACGTGCTCGGGGTCGCGCACCTTCACCTTGGCGGCATCTTCGGGACCGTCCACCAGGTGGATGCGGTCAGGCGCCTGACCAGTGGTACCGACGACCTCCTCATGGCCTTCATGGCCGATGAGCAGGATGTCATAATCCTCGCGGGCAAACCGACGTGCCTCGGAATGCACCTTGCTGACGAGCGGACAGGTTGCGTCAATGGTGCGCAGTTGACGCGCGGACGCCTCCTCGTGCACGGTCGGCGCTACGCCGTGCGCTGAGAAGACCACAGTGGCGCCCGGTGGTACCTCGTCGGTCTCGTCCACGAAGATCGCGCCCTTGGCCTCCAGCGTCCTGACGACGTGGAGGTTGTGCACGATCTGCTTGCGTACGTAGACCGGCGAACCGTAGAGCTCCAGCGCCTTCTCCACGGTCACGACAGCTCGATCGACACCGGCGCAGTAGCCGCGCGGCTTGGCAAGAAGGACCCGGCCCATGCTGGGCAGTCTACGCGGTGGGGGGCGGGCGGGAAGAGCCGCGGGCGATGCATGCCCGGATGGCGACATCGTCCGGTCCGCCTCGGACCACGGTCACGCGCACCGTTCTCGACCTGTCGGACGCACCGGCTACGGTGCCCGAATGGCCCTGACCTCGACTCCCGAACAGCCCTTGCCGGTCCGCACGGTCTCGCGGGCCGTCGGCGACTGGGTCCACCGGCTCGGCCGGGTGTGGGTTGAGGGACAGGTCACGCAGCTCGTTCGTCGGCCCGGAATGGGCACTGTTTTCCTCACCCTCAGGGACCCCGTCGCGGACGTGTCACTGCGGGTCACGTGTCCGCGGGCGGTCTGTGACGCCGTCGGACCCGCGCTCGTGGACGGCGCGCGGGTCGTGGTGTGGGGCAAGCCGTCCTTCCACCCCGGGCGCGGCACCCTCGCCCTCGCGGTGGTGGAGATCCGCCCCCTCGGCGCCGGCGCCCTGCTGGCCCGGCTGGAGCAGCTCAAGGCCACGCTGGCCGCCGAGGGCCTGTTCGCGGCGTCCCGCAAGCGGCGTCCGCCGTTCCTGCCGGCGGCCGTCGGGCTGATCACCGGGCGGGCCAGCGCCGCGGAGCGTGACGTCGTCGAGAACGCGCGGCGACGCTGGCCGGCGGTGCGCATCGTGCTGCGGGAGGTCGCCGTCCAGGGCCCACTGGCGGTGTCCCAGGTCATCGACGCGCTGCGCGAGCTCGACGGCCGGCCCGAGGTCGAGGTGATCGTGATCGCCCGCGGCGGCGGGTCACTGGAGGATCTGCTGCCCTTCTCCGACGAGGCGCTGCTGCGTGCCGTGGTGGCTGCGCGCACGCCGGTCGTGTCGGCGATCGGACACGAGCAGGACGCGCCGCTGCTCGACTTCGTCGCCGACGTGCGCGCCTCGACCCCGACGGACGCCGCCAAGCGGGTCGTGCCCGACGTCGGCGAGCAGACCGCCGCGGTCGCCCAGCTGCGGGGCCGCGCGCGGCGGGTCGTCGAGCACCGCCTCGACCGGGAGGAACGCCGGCTCGCGGACATGCGCGGCCGCCCGGTCCTCGCGGCGCCCGCCCGCGATCTCGCTCGGCGCTCGGACGACGTCGCCGCCCTGCTGGCCCGTTCCCGCCGCTGCGTGCACCACGCCCTGGACGTCACGGGACGCGATCTGGTTGCCACCCGTGCCCGGGTGCGGGCGCTGTCCCCGGCGGCGACCCTCGATCGCGGGTACGCCGTCGCGCAGCGCGCGGCCGACGGTGCGGTCGTGCGCGACCCGGCGGAGGTCGGGCCGGGCGAGCGGCTGACCATCCGGGTGGCGGGCGGCGCGTTCCCGGCTGCGGTCACCGACGAGTGAACCGGCCGCGTCGAAGCCGTTCGGCGTCAGGCGGGGCGGATCGGGGCGTCCGGCGGGGCGGATCGGGCTCAGGCGGGGTGGGCGGGTGTCAGGCGGGGCGGGTGGGGTCGGCGGCGGCGAGCCGGGCGCGGGCGCCGTCGAGCAGGGCCTGGCAGGTCCTGGCCAGCTCCTCGCCGCGCTCCCACAGCGCCAGCGACTGCTCCAGCGTCACCCCGCCGGCCTCCAGCTGGCGGACGACGTCCTCCAACTCGGCACGGGCGGTCTCGTAACTGATCGTCGGCGCCGCCTGGGCGCCGCGCTCCGCCTGGGCGCCGCGCTCCGCCTGCGTGCCGCCGGCGGTCGCCGGGCTGCCCACGGCCGGCGCGGCGAGGAGACCGGGCGCCTGCGGCGCGTGTGAACTCGGTGGGTTCGAGCTCGGTGGGTTCGAGCTCGGTTCGGCGGCTCGCCCGCCGTGGGGAGAGTCGCCGAACGTCGTGGATCCAGGACTATCGGACATCGCCACCTCCGCGCCCTCGCATACCCAATTCCCGGCCAATGGCCTGTCATGGCCCGATCGTGACGCCTTGAGCCTCCGTGCGGCTCGGGCGCAATTCGACGTGGCGTGTCACAAGTATTGCCGACCCGCTCCGGCGCCACGCCGGGTGCCACCCGGACCCGGAAATCCCGCACTCCGTGGGAGCAACGTGGTATCAATCAGGCGACAATCATGGTCGTAGCGGGTTGGCTCGGCGGAGATCCATAGTACAAGGTCACTGCAGGACGTTTCAGATTGGTGGCGGCCCGCGCAACTGCGGGTCCCACTCGGCAGACCGCCCGTCCGCTTCGGGCGGTCCGGAGGTACACGACATGCCCGGCGCACGTCCGTCGCTCCGACGTCAGGCTGTCGGTGGTCGCTCCCGGGGGCAGGTTCCCTCTGCTACTCCGGGAGGTCCGGTCCTGCTGCGGCACGACCTCGCCGGCACGGCGTCTCGCGACGCCAGTTCCATCGATCAGGGCGGCCGGGGTGGCCGGTCCAACCGGCACCCCCCGGCCGGCGGGCCGCTGCTGCGGCGCGCGGCCGGTCTCATCCTCGGGCTGGCGGTCCTCATCCCGGCGGCCACCGCCTGGGACGGCTCACACTCCCACGGGAGTCCCGCGCCGTCCGGGCGGCCTCCCGTCGCCGCCGGGGTCAGCCGCCGCTGAGGTAGTAGCGGGCCGTCCTCGACCCGCAGCGATCATCCGGTGATGCTGGATACCCGGGCCCGCAGGTCCGGGTATCCAGCCCGCGGAGCCCTCGCGCCGGCGCCGTCTCCACCCAGTTCGACAAAGAAAAGCCCGGAGTCGGCCTTTCATCACCTTTACTAATTCGGTCCAAATGCCCACGAACTAGTGATCGTCACCTTTACCGTAGGACGGCGTGCCGAATTCCGGCCAGACAGCGGCCAGATCGTGCCGAGGTCCAGGTTCGGTTTCGCCGCGAAAAACCGTATCCACCCCTCGGCACGACTCCGTGCGCGGCTGGCTACAGCGGGATAGGAAGGTGCGGCCGCGGCGGTTCGGCGGCCTCGCGGGCCTGCGCGGGACGCTTCCGCGGGGGCGCAGACCGCGTCGCCGGGATCGCGCAGTCAGGGCCGCGCAGGTTCAGGGCCGCGCAGGTCAGGGCCGCGTGGTCCGGGACCGCGGCGGGTCAGGTTCCGCTGGGCTGGATCGCCTGGACCGGCTGGAGCGACTCGGCGAGGGCGACCAGGTCCCCCTGGGACGCGCCGCCCTTCCCGTCGCCGTCGTCGACGACCACCGTGAGGCCCCCGTCGGTCCGGCTGAGGGCGAGATGACCGTCGTCGTCCGGGCGCTGTTCCCAGGGGGAGCCGTCGACGTCCACGGTCCCGCGTGCCGGGCGGTTGCCGAGCAGCTTCTGCACCGCGTTCGGCGCGTTGCTCTCCCGCAGCCGGGCGTACGTCCGGTGGCCGGACCGGTCGACGACGTATCCGACCGTCGCCTCGGCGACGTTGCCGCCGTCGGAGCTGCCGGTGGGGCCGGTCAGCCGCAACGAGGTCGCCTTCCAGTACCCGGGCAGCCCGGCGGGAGCAAGCGGGGTGTAGGGCGTCTGCCGGGCGAAGGCCGCCATCGGCTCGGACGTCTCGACGACCTTGACCGCCGACTCGTCGCTGCCGCGCGGCATCACGAAGATGACGAAGACCAGAACGCCCGCCATGACCGCGGCGAGGGAGAGGACCATGTCCCTGATCGTTTCCTGGCCGCGTCGCTGTCGTTGTGCCACGCCCCCATCTTCCAGGTCTCGGCGGGCCGGTGGTGGCCCGGGACCGGTCTGGGCGGCCCCTTGCGGCGCCGGTGTGGTCGGAATCTCGTCGGAGTGTCGTCCGCGGACGGCCGCGGACAGCCGCGGACGGGGCGGAACGCCGACGGGCGGCCGTCACGCCCCCTCCGCGTGACGGCCGCCCGATCGAAGCGTTTGACGCCTGTATGCACCGGAAGGTTGCGCGCAAGTTTTCGACTTCTGGCCTGTCCCACGCCGGACAGTCCGGGTGCCCCGGTTCGCCTGACGGGCCACGACGCTCCGGGATACGGTGATCGGGGTGTAGATCGTCCTGCGGCTGCGTATCTCGGGCGCCTGCGGGGTCGCCGAACTAGGCTCACGGCCGTGCCTTCCGCTCCCGATGCCTTCGCCGCCAGGTCCTCCGACTCCTCGGCTGTGCCCGACACGCTGGCCGTGCAGGGGCAGGCCCCCGACCGCAACCTCGCCCTCGAGCTTGTCCGTGTGACCGAGGCCGCGGCGCTCGCCGCGGCGCGCTGGGTCGGCCGTGGCGACAAGAACGGCGCCGACGGGGCCGCCGTCGACGCGATGCGCCGGCTCGTCGGCACCGTGTCGATGCGCGGCGTCGTCGTCATCGGCGAGGGGGAGAAGGACGAGGCCCCGATGCTGTTCAACGGGGAGCAGGTCGGCTCGGGCGAGGGTCCGGAGTGCGACGTGGCCGTCGACCCCGTGGACGGCACCACGCTCACGTCCAAGGGCATGAACAACGCGGTGTCCGTCATGGCGGTCAGCGAGCGCGGCTCGATGTACGACGCTAGTGCCTGCTTCTACATGGAGAAGCTGGTCACCGGGCCGGAGGCGGCGGACGTCGTCGACATCACCGCTCCCGTCGAGGACAACATCCGGGCCGTGGCCAAGGCGAAGGCGATCCACCCCCGCGACGTCACCGTGGTCGTCCTGGACCGCCCGCGGCACGCCGAGCTCGTCGAGCAGATCCGCGCCGCCGGCGCCCGGGTGAAGCTCATCTCCGACGGCGACGTCGCCGGCGCCGTGATGGCCGCCTCCGCCGACACCGGCGTCGACCTGCTTCTCGGCATCGGCGGCACGCCGGAGGGGATCATCACGGCCTGCGCCGTGACGTGTCTCGGCGGGGTGATCCAGGGTCGGTTGTGGCCCAAGGACGAGGCCGAGCGCAGCAAGGTCGTCGCCCTCGGGCACGACCCGGAGCGGGTGTTGTCCACGCGGGACCTGGTGGCCAGCGACAACGTCTTCTTCGTCGCGACGGGGATCACAGATGGTGAGCTGCTGGCCGGGGTACGGTACCGCCCGGGTGGGGCGAACACGTCGTCGCTGGTGATGCGCTCCCGCTCGGGCACGATTCGCCGGGTCGACAGCCAGCATCAGCTCACCAAGCTGCAGGCCTACTCCACCGTTCCGTTCTGATCTCACCCCGGGGAGGCGATCGCGTGGCGCGGCTGTCTCCCGCGGAGCTGTTCGTCCGGCTCGACCGGCCGGGGCCGCACGGCAGCGCGGCGGAGGTCCGCACGCTGGCCGGCGCCGCCCGCCGGTTCCTCGCCCACCCCAGGCCGCCTGTCCTGCTCGGCTGCGTGGGGACGCTGGCCGCCGTGCGCGCGGGCCGTGGACCGTGGCGGGCGCGTGACACCCGCGTCGCCATGGCCGCCGCCCTCGCACAGCCGTTCGTGGAGTGGGGCGTGCACCGGCTGTTGTTGCATGCCCGCCCGGCCAGCCGGCTGGGTGCCGTCGGCTACCAGCTTGCCGGCTACGGCCACGAGCAGCACCACCGCGACCCGGCCGATCTCGACACCATGTTCCTGCGCCCCCGCGAGGTCATCACCGGCACGGCCGCGGCGGCCCTGCCGGCGCTGTTCGGACCGCCCTCTGCCGCGACGGGGGCGCTGTGCGCGGGCGTCGGCGTCCTCGCCTACGACTGGACGCACTTCCTCATCCACACCCGGGTCCCGCCGCGCACGGCGTACTACCGGCGGCTCTGGCGCGGCCACCGGCTGCACCACTACCGCAACGAGCGTTACTGGCTCGGCGTGACCAGCCCCCTCGGGGATCTGGCCCTGCGCACGAACCCGCCGCGTGACGCCGTGGAGCTCTCCCCGACCGCCCGCGGCCTCGATTCCGCAGCGCATTCCTGATCGGTTCCACGGCGAACCCCTGACGGCCGGCGCGGTGGCTGGTGGACGCGCAACCCGGTCGCCGGTCGTCGGCGGCCGACCCGCTCGTTCAGCGGGACCGCCGTACCCGTTGTCCGGGCTGCTGCAGGACCGACCCGGCCGCGAGCGCCCTGGTGGACGGTGGGCTCGGCGTCGCGCGCGCGGCGCCGGGCGAGGTCGGTCGGCACAGCTCGCACTCCCGCACCGGGGCGCTTGCGGCGGCCTGCGGCTCGGTGCCGGTCGCGTCAGCGGTACTCCTTCCGCCCGGCCCGCCGGGGCTCGTCCCCGTGGCGGGACCGGCTACCTCGGTGTGGCTGGCCGCCTCGGTGGTGCCAGGCGCCTCGGCGGGATCGGCTGCTTCGGTGGTGCCCGGTGTCTCGGCGGTGCCCGGTGTCCCGGTGGTGCCAGGCGCCTCGGGGATGCCGGTCGACTCGGCGGGGTTGGCTGCTTCGGGGGTGCCTGCTGCTTCCGGCCGGCTGGGCGCGGAGCCGGGGGCTGGAGCGGCGGTGGCACCGGCGGCGCGGATGGGCGTGGGGAGACCGGGCGACGGGGGCTCGGAGCGCCCGAGGCGGGGGCGGAACGGGCCGGACGATCGGGCCACGCGTGGAAACCGGAAGGCCCGGTCCGGCGGTAGCACCGGATGCGGCCCCGTCCGGCCGACTCCCTCCAGCCACGCCGACAGCCGGCTGTCCGTCGTCGTCGCGTCGACCGTCAGACGGGCCAGCGCGAAGCGGTCGTCGGCGGGATGGGACAGCACGTCGCGCACCGCGCAGGCCGAGCTGTACCCGGCGGAGATCACCAACTGGCGGACGGACAGATCGTAGCCGCCGCCGGGATAGGCGAACGTGCGTGGCTCGTCCCCCGTCGCCACGGCGAGACGGCGCCGGGAAAGGGTCAGCTCCGCGATCACATCCGTGCGGGCCAGCTCGTTGAGCGGTCGACCGGTGTGTCCGGACCCGCCTATCTCGATTCCCAGCCCGCGGATGCGGTGCAGGTCGGCCCGATGGAAATAGCCCGGATCACCGACCCGCGAACTGGTCACGAAGACGGTCGCCGTCAGTCCTCTCTCGGCCAGGCGGCGCAGCGCGTTCATTGTTTCCGCGCCCCCGTCGTCAAAGGTGATGACGACCGGATTCTTCGGGGCGGCGGCGGCGCCGAGGGAGGCGACGTACCCGGACACCGTCATCGGCTGACGGCCGGACGCGGCGATCAGGTTGCAGTGCCGGGCGAAGGTCGACAACAGCATGGGCCGGCGCGGTGCGCCCCGGCTGGTGTGTGGGTCGAGCGAGCGGTAGCGCAGGACCGGGATCATCTGTCCGCGCCGAGCCGTCCGTAGACCGAGCGTCATCGCGGTCCGAGCACGGCGCCGCGCGCGTCCCGCCCGGCGAGCGGTTCAGACGGAGTGAACGTCAAGCGGGCCTCCCTGCGAACGCCGCGGGCATGGACGCGGCATCGGGGAATTGCGCCGAAGTGTGCGTCCGAGGAGTGAGTCCGTGATGCGGCATGGAATGTAGCACGAGTGGCCCCAATAGCCGGTGAACCGGGAAGGCGAGTGCCTTGCCGGCCGTCCGTCGGCGCCCGTCATCATTGTGCTGATTAAGAAAACAGAACTTTTCTGCCAGGTGTCGTCGCGCAATCAGTGGGTCGCCGGGGGCGCGGATGTGGTGCGGGAGTTGCGACTGGGGCGTCCGGTGACCGCCCGGCGCGGCCCGCGCCAGGCCTGGTGCGGGCCGTCAACGGCTGTCGGCGAGTTGTCAGCGACCGTCCGCGGATCGTCATCGGCCGTCGGCGGGTCGTCGGCGGGCCGGCGCGGCCAGCCCCAGGTCGGGCTCCGACCGCCGCGTCCGGTCGTGCGCTCCGGCGAGGTGGGCCGCGCCGGCCATGGAGCGGGGAGGATCAGGGTGTGGGGTCGCCGCCGGAGCGGCGAGGCCGAATCCGGGTGAAGGCCCGGCAGTCGCAGCGCGCGCAGTCGTTGCCCTTGCGGTAGTGCCGGTGCAGATCGCGGCTGTGGCCGCAGCGGCACCGATCCCACCACGAAGAGATCGCTCCCATGGCGCCTCCCTTTGTCGGCGCTACCGCTCAGTGACACTACTCGAGCGCGATCAGGTGCTGTCGCCGTGGTGGTCGCGCCGCCACGGCGGGCGGCCCACGGCGGGCGGCCCACGGCGTTGTCGCGGCTCCTCCGCCGGCCGTCACACGCCGCTGCTGCGGCTGGCGGGTGTTGGCGCAGGCGGGAACTCCTCCGGGGAGAACGGGAACTCCTCCGGAGAGGAAAGGTATGGCTGCTGGAGCTCCCCGACTCGAGCCCGACGGGGCGGGGGCCCGGTGGCGCGCCGACTGGCTCGGTGCGGCCAGGCGGGAGCCTGGACGCACAGGTCCCGTGCCGTGAACCTCCACCGATGGCGCCACGGGAGGTCAGGTGCGGTGCGTTGTGCGCGGTCTGCGGGTTCGGACCGTGCAGAACGTGCCGCAATCCGCCCGACCCAGGCTCGGATCTGCTTGTGGCCGGCTAGTGGCCGGGTCGTCGGCGGCGCTCGGCGCCTGACTGGGCGGCGAGGGCGCGTTGCCGCTCGCGGCGGGCGATCTGCGCGCGCCGGCCGCGAAAGACCGCGATGAGAGCGACCAGGAGGAAGGCCGCGAGCAGGATCGGCGCGTGCAGGATCATCTCGGAGCCGATGTCGATCGCCTTGTTCCGCAGTCCGGAACTGCCGTCACCGGTGGAGGGATCAAGATAGCCGACGCCGATCGTGATGAGCGCGTACACCAGCGGCGGCATGATCACGACACCGATCAGATCGTCGGTGTGGACCCGCACCGCGACGAGCACGCAGGCGCCGATGAACAGCGTGCCGAACGCGTACTTCAACGAGCCGAAGGCGACCGAGTCGATGAGGGCGCCGACGCCGCCGACAACGAGCACGATGATCCCGGTGCCGAGTGCGGTGAGCCCTCGCCTGCTGCCGGTGAACAGCGTGGGCGGCGGCGCGCTCGCGCGGCCACGCGAGCCGCGGACATACGGATCGTCGAACCTGTCGGCGCGCACGGATCTCCCCGGCGGCCCGGCTGACTGCCGATGCGGCGGCACACTCACGAACGCAAGGTACCGCCCGGGGATTTCGAATGCGTCAGGACGATGCATCAGACCGCGGCATCGGCCCCCGTGTCGGAACCTTCGGTGGTCGAACCACTGCTTTGCGTCGTCCAGTCATTGTCTTTCTGGTTGTTTGACCGCGATGTCCTCCCCGCCTCTTCGGCCCAGGTCCGATATGCGACATCCCCGGTTCCGCCGGCGCTCGGCGCCGCCTGCTCGGCCGGGCCGGGGTCGGGCAGCAGTTCGGCCGCGGACAACGCCCGCACGCCGGACTCCACGGGCCCGGGGCTCGGCAGCGCCGCCTCGACCACGTCCATGGCGGCGAGCCGGCGCGCGGGGGTGAGCACCCGGCTCTCCAGCGAACCGACGGTCGCGTTGAAGTCCCCGACCGCCCGGCCCAGCGAGCGGCCGAGCCGGTCGACGTGTTCGCCGAGCGTGCCCAGGCGGGTGTAGAGATCACGGCCGAGCTCGAAGATCTCCCGGGTCCGTGTCGTCAACGCCTCCTGGGTCCAGGCGTGCGCGATGGTCCGCAGCATCGCGATCAGCGTGGTCGGGGTGGCGATGATGACCTTCCTGGCGGCGGCGTGTTCCAGCAGGCCCGGATCGTGGTCGAGGGCCGGGGCGAGGAACGCCTCGGCGGGCACGAACAGCACCACGAACTCGGGCGAGGACGGCAGCCGCCGCCAGTACGACTTGGCGGCCAGCCCGTCGACGTGGGCGCGCAGATGCCGGGCATGGGCGGCCATCCGCCCGGCGCGGTAGGCCTCGTCGGTGCTCTCGGCGGCGTCGAGGAAGGCGGCCAGCGGGACCTTCGCGTCGACGACGACGTTGCGCCCGCCGGCGAGGTGAACGACCATGTCGGGCCGCAACGGGCCGTCGTCACCCTGGACGGTCATCTGCTCGGTGAAGTCACAGCGGTTGACCATGCCGGCCACCTCGGCGACCCGGCGCAGCTGCATCTCCCCCCACGCGCCGCGGGCCTGCGGGCGGCGCAGGACGGTGACCAGCGCCGCCGTCTCGGAGCGCAGGCTCTCCGACGCCTCGCGGGCGAAGCGCACCTGCTCCACGAGCGCCGCGTACGCCTCCGTGCGGGCCGTCTCCAGCTCGTGCAGCCGGCTCTCCATCCGCCCCAGGGCGTCGCGCAGCGGGGTGACCATGCCCTCCACCGCCGCGCGGCGGGCGTCGAGATCGCCGCGGGCGCGGGCGCCGGCCTCGTCCAGCCGGGCGGTGGCCAGCTCCACGAGCTGGCGACTCGCTCCCTCCAGCGCCTGCGCGGACAGGGCCTGGAAGCTCTCGGCGAGCCGCTCCTGGCTCTGCTCGACCAGGGCGACCCGCTCGGCGGCGGCACGCCGCTCGTACTCCAGCGCCGTGCGCAGGCCGGCGACGTCCGACTCGGCGAGCTGGGCGCGCTCCGCGCTCGCCGCGGCGGCCTTACGGGCGGAGTCAAGCTCCCGCTGGGCCGTCGCATGCGCGGCGGCGAGCGCCGCGTAGCGCGGGTCGGCCAGCCGGCGGGCGGCGACCAGGCCGCCCACGGCCCCGACAGCCAGCCCGATGAGGGTCAGCAACGCGCTGGTGGTGTTCACGAGGGGAAGGCAATCACGCCCCTCCGACAGTTTCGCGGCAGGCCGGTCGGCGGCGTGGCGCCGGCGCCGGCGCCGGCGCCGGGTCGACCGTGTTCCCGGCTGGCGCGTTGTTCCCGGCTGGCGCGTTGTTCCCGGCCGGGGCGTTCCCGGCTGGCGCGTTGTTCCCGGCCGGGGCGTTCCCGGCGGCGCGGGCCGGCGTGAGGCCGCCCGCCTCCCGCCCGCCCGGACCCCGCCGGCGCGCTGCCCGCCGGCCCGTAGACTGATCCGCCATGGGCTTGTCGATCGGTATCGTCGGGCTGCCCAACGTCGGCAAGTCCACGTTGTTCAACGCCCTGACGCGCAATGATGTGCTCGCCGCGAACTACCCGTTCGCGACGATCGAGCCGAACGTCGGGGTCGTGGGCGTCCCCGACCCCCGGCTCGACGAGCTGGCGAAGCTGTACGACAGCGCCCGCGTGGTGCCGGCGACGGTCAGCTTCGTCGACATCGCCGGGCTCGTCCGCGGCGCGTCCGAGGGCCAGGGCCTGGGCAACCGCTTCCTCGCGAACATCCGCGAGTCCGACGCGGTCTGCCAGGTCGTCCGGGTGTTCTCCGACCCCGACGTCGTGCACGTCGAGGGCAAGGTCGACCCGGCCGACGACATCGAGACGATCAACACCGAGCTCATCCTCGCGGACCTGCAGACCATCGACGCCCGGCTGCCCAAGCTGGAGAAGGAGGCCCGCGCGGACAAGGCGAAGCAGCCGCTGCTCGCCGCCGTGAAGGCCGCCCGCGAGGTCCTGGACGCCGGCCGCACGATCTCCTCCGAGCCGAAGATCGACCGAGACGCGCTGCGCGAGCTGTTCCTGCTCACCGCGAAGCCGTTCCTGTACGTGTTCAACGTCGACGAGGACGTCCTCGCCGACCCCGGCCAGCACAAGGAGCTCGTCGAGTCGGTCGCGCCGGCCGACGCGATCGTGCTGTGCGCCAAGGTCGAGGCCGAGCTCGCCGAGCTGGACGACGCCGACGCCGCCGAGCTGCTCGCCTCCCTCGGCCAGGAGGTCAGCGGCCTGACCCAGCTCGCCCGGATCGGCTTCCACACCCTCGGCCTGCAGACCTTCCTCACCGCCGGCCCGAAGGAGTCGCGCGCCTGGACGATCAGGGCCGGCGCGACCGCCCCCGAGGCCGCCGGCGCCATCCACACCGACTTCCAGCGCGGCTTCATCAAGGCCGAGATCGTCTCGTTCGACGAGCTCATCGCCGCCGGCACCATGGTCGCCGCCCGCGCCGCCGGCAAGGTCCGCATGGAGGGCAAGGACTACGTCATGGCCGACGGCGACGTCGTCGAGTTCCGCTTCAACGTCTGACCGGGCGGACAAGGCGTCGGTGCGCTGCGACGCGGGTGGCAACGGAGAGATCCCTCCTGGCGGAAGCCGAAGGGCGTGCAGCGTGACGGCCAGGGGTCAGTCGTGACGGACATACCGGCCGAGGAATCTCCGTCCTGCGGCATGGCGTCGCTGGATGGCCCGGTAGCCCGCCGGTTGGATGATCTGTCCCGGTAGATGCTGGCGGTCCGAGGTCGAAGTCGGGCGAGGCCGTCGGGTGCGCGGGGTACACCCTGCGGAGGGACTGGTAATCGGGTTCCAAGCCGGGTGCGGCGGCGGAGAGGGCAGGTCGACGTGGCGGACGACGTGCAGACGCGGGACGGCGTGCAGACGCGGGAGGGCGTGCAGGGGCACGACGACGGGCAGGCGCGGGACGACCGGGTGATCTGCCATCTGGTCGGGCGGACCGCGTGGTCGGTCGGGGCGGCCGGGTATCGGCCGGCGAGCCTCGGCGCCGAGGGGTTCATCCATTTCTCCACCCCGGCGCAGGTCGTCGCCACCGCCAACCGGTTCTACGCCGGCCGCGACGACCTGCTCCTGGTCGTGGTCGATCCGGAGCGGCTCAGCGCGCCCCTGCGCTGGGAGCCTCCCGCACCTCCCGCCGTACCGGCCGCGCCGACTGCGAGTACCGGCGCGGGCGAACCGGCGGGCGGGGAGCTGTTCCCGCATCTGTACGGGCCGATCGACGCCGGGGCGGTCGCGGCGGTGGTTCCGTTCCCACCGGGGTCGGACGGCACGTTCAGCGTTCCGTCCACCCTCTGGTGATCTCCAGTCGGCACACCGTCCCGGCCCAGCGGCCGAAGCGGGCGTAGCGGGCGCGGACCTCCCGCTCGCCGGCCGGGCCGGGCAGGCCGGCGAGCTCGCCGACGCGGGCCCTGGCCCAGGCGTCGAGGGCGAGCCCGCAGGGGCGGCCGAGCAGGCCCAGCAGCCCGTCGGCGCTGACCGGACCGAAGCCGGGCAGAGCGCGGATCTCGGCGCCCACCTCGTCGTCACTCGGCCCGCGTGGGCTGCGGTCCCACCAGCGTTCGACGTCGAGGGTGCCGGCGTCGATCCGCTGGGCGAGCAGGGCCAGCGATCCGGCACGGTAGCCCCAGCCCGCCTCATCGCGCAGGATCTCGGGGCCGTCCACGGCGACGCCGCGCGCGATCGCCGCCGCGTCCGGGAACGCCCGTTCCCCGGCCGGGCCGCGGGCGCCGAACAGCTCGACCAGGGCGTCGAGCATCGACCGGGTGCGGCTCAGCGCGGCGTTGGTCGCGGCGAGCGCGCGGACCAGGTCCTCCCAGACGCTCGGGCTCCGCAGCAGCCGGCCGTGGCCGCCGGCCGCCACCCAGGCGAGGTCCGGCTCCCCGGCCAGGGAGGCGTACAGGTCGGAAAGATCGTCGTCGAGGGCGAGCGCGTGCCACACCTGGCGGCGGATCGCCTCCCGGTCGGCGTCCCCGCCGGCCGTCCGGCCCCACCTGACGACGAGATGCGGGCCGAAGTCGGGGGCGGTCAGGTCCGGGGCGGCCGGGTCCGGGACGGTCAGGTCCGGGACGACGGCGGCGGCGGGAGCCTCGTGGACGGTCACGGTCAGCGGGCCGGCCTGGGGGGTGGTCAGGACGCGGTGCCAGGCGCCGCGGTCGACGTCGTAGCAGGACGGTCCGAGCCCGCTCGCCGCATGACCGAGTGCCACCGCGGACAGCCGGAAACCGGGCGGCAGCGGGCCGAGGCGCAGCGTCCCGGTGCGGGGGAGGTCCGTGCCGGCCGGGAGCCGGCCGAACCGGCCGCCGGCGCGGATCTCTGCCGCCGCCTGCGCGCCCACAGCCCGCGATCACCTCCGTCGTCCGCCTGAGGTGATCATGCCGCAGAACGGATCGGTCAGTACGACACGCCCGCGGAGTAGAGGATCTGGGAGATCCTGCGGGCCAGGGCGACGTCGAGCTCGGTGACGCCGCCGACGGAGTGCGTCCAGACCGTGAACGTCGTGGTTCCCGGGCCGCGGTCGATCACCGGGTGATGATCCATCTCGTCGGCGGCGTGGGCCACCTCGGCGGCGATCGCGTCGGCCTCGTCGCCGTCGACCATGATCTGCAGTTGGATGCGGTCGGCGTCGCCGAGCCAGCCGGGAAGCGACGCCAGTGCGTCCGCGACCTCGGCGCTGTCCAGTTTGGTTGGCATGTTGCTGCCCTCCGTCTTCGGGCCCGGCGGTCCGGCGACCGCAGGCCGGGGTTCACTGGCTGTGTGCCTAGCTGTTCCCGGGCTGGTCGGCGCGGCGGCGCGCCGGACCGGAATCCGATCCTTCGCCATCGCAGCTCCCGCCCCAGGTCGCCTGCCCTCCGGTGGCCCGGTCGGGCCATCCGACCCGAACCGCTGCCATCCGGTCCTTCAACGGTCGGAGTCTGGGAGAGTCCGGCACCATGAATGCGGATGCGGGCGGCCCGCGTGCCGGCGCTCCTACCCCGCCAGGACGGGACGCAGTCTCCCGGGAGCACGTCGACGCCGATGTGCCGGCGGCCGGGACTGCGGGGCCGCCTGCGGTGCGGGGCCGGTTGGTTGTCGCGGTCGCGCTCCTGGACGACGAGCGCCGGGTGCTGGCCGCCCGGCGCCGGGAGCCGCCGGCCTACGCCGGGATGTGGGAGTTCCCCGGTGGCAAGGTCGAGCCGGGCGAGGACGAGCTTGCCGCGCTCGTGCGGGAGTGTCGGGAGGAGCTCGACGTCGAGATCGAGATCGGGCCGCCGCTGGGCGAGGTGGGCCTGGCGAGCCCGGGGTGGATCCTGCGGGTCTGGTTTGGGCGGGTGACCGGGCGCAGCCCCCGCCTGCTCGATCACGACGAGCTGCGCTGGCTGGCCGCCGGTGAGCTCGACGACGTCCGCTGGATGCCGGCGGACGGCCCGCTCGTCGAGAAGCTTCGTGACGCGCTGACCGGCCCGGACCCGATCCGCTGGCCCCATCGGCCCGGACGCTCCGGAGCCTGATCGTTCCGGCGGTGTTCCTTGCTTGTCCAGAGGGTCCCGTGTCCGATTCGTCCCTCTGGATAAGCAAGGCGATGGGGCAAGGCCGGGCCCTGGCGGGCCCCGGCGAGACTTCGCCGGCGGGAAGGTGACCACAGACGGACGGGGAAGTGAGGCGGGCAGGCGAGGAGGGTGACGGCGGACGGTCGGGGAGGTGACGGCGGGCCGGCGGGGAGGCCGCGGGGAGGCGGCGTGGGGGGTGCGGGGGAGGGTGGCCGCGGCGGGGCGGACACGCCGGGGCGAGGTGTCCGTACCATGGGTGGTGGCACGAACGACGCCGGTGCCCGTCTGGCGGGCGCGTCGGCGTGCCTCGGCGCGGATCGGCGTGGCGGATTTCCGCCACGGCGTTCGCGTCACCGGTTCCAGCCGGCACCGTCGTTCGCACGGTGCCGTTGTCGTTGTTGCGGGGTCGAGAGCCCCACGTCCGCCCCGGAGCGCCTCACCGTGTCCCTTCGTGCCGATCTTCGTAACGTGGCCATCATCGCCCACGTCGACCACGGCAAGACCACGCTCGTCGATGCCATGCTGCGCCAGTCCGGCGCCTTCGGCGAGCACGCTGAGCTGACCGACCGCGTGATGGACTCGATGGATCTCGAGCGCGAGAAGGGCATCACGATCCTCGCGAAGAACACCGCGGTCCGCCACGGCGACATGACGATCAACATCATCGACACCCCGGGCCACGCCGACTTCGGCGGCGAGGTCGAGCGCGGCCTGTCCATGGTCGACGGCGTGCTGCTGCTGGTCGACGCGAGCGAGGGCCCGCTGCCGCAGACCCGCTTCGTGCTGCGCAAGGCGCTCGCGGCCCGGCTGCCCGTGGTGCTCGTCATCAACAAGGTGGACCGGTCCGACGCCCGGATCGCCGAGGTCGTCGACGAGACCTACGAGCTCTTCCTCGACCTCGACGCGGACGAGGAGCAGATCGACTTCCCGATCATCTACTGCAACGCCAAGGCCGGCCGCGCCTCCACGACCCGCCCGGCCGACGGCGCGAGCCCGGACTCGCCCGACCTCAAGCCGCTGTTCGACCTGCTGCTGGAGACCGTCCCGGCGCCGTCGTTCGATCCGGACGCGCCGCTGCAGGCGCTGGTCACCAACCTCGACGCCTCCCCTTACCTCGGCCGTCTCGCGCTGTGCCGCGTGCACAACGGCACGATCAAGCGCGGCCAGCAGGCCACCCTGTGCCGCGCGGACGGCACCCAGACGCGCGTCAAGATCAGCGAGATGCTGATGACCCAGGCGCTGGAGCGGGTGCCGGCGGAGGAGGCCGGGCCGGGCGACATCATCGCCATCGCCGGCATCCCCGACATCACCATCGGCGAGACCCTCGCCGACCTCGACGATCCCCGTCCGCTGCCGGTGATCACCGTCGACGAGCCGTCGATCAGCATGACGATCGGCATCAACACCTCGCCGCTGGCGGGCAGGTCCGGCAAGAAGCTCACCGCCCGGCTGGTGAAGAACCGGCTCGACGCCGAGCTCGTCGGCAACGTGTCCATCCGCGTGCTGCCGACCGAGCGGCCCGACACGTGGGAGGTGCAGGGCCGCGGCGAGCTGCAGCTCGCCGTCCTCGTCGAGCTGATGCGCCGCGAGGAGTTCGAGCTCACCGTCGGCAAGCCGCAGGTGGTCACCAGGATCGTCGACGGCAAGGTGCACGAGCCGGTGGAGCGCCTCACCATCGACGCGCCCGAGGAGTTCCTCGGCACGCTCACCCAGCTCCTCGCGCTGCGCAAGGGCCGGGTCGAGCAGATGGTCAACCACGGCACCGGCTGGATCCGGCTGGAGTACCTGGTTCCCGCCCGCGGGCTGATCGGGTTCCGGACCGAGTTCCTCACCGAGACCCGCGGCACCGGCCTGCTGCACCACGTGTTCGACCGGTACGAGCCCTGGTTCGGCGAGCTGCGGACCCGGGCCACCGGCTCGATGGTCGCCGACCGCAGCGGCCCGGCCACCGCCTACGCGCTGTTCAACCTCCAGGAGCGCGGCACGATGTTCATCGGGCCGACGACGGAGGTCTACGAGGGCATGATCGTCGGTGAGAACTCCCGGGCGGACGACATGGACGTCAACCCGACCAAGGAGAAGAAGCTCACGAACATGCGCTCGTCCACCGGCGACGAGCTGGTCCGGCTGACCCCGCACCGGGTGCTCACCCTGGAGCAGGCGCTGGAGTTCTGCCGCGAGGACGAGTGCGTCGAGGTGACGCCGGGCTTCGTCCGGCTCCGCAAGGTGGCGCTCACCGCCGGGGAGCGGGAGAAGCTGCGCGCCCGTCGCCGCTGACCTGACCCCCGCGAGCGGCTCGCGCGGCCCGCGGGGCTCGCGTGGCCGGGCGAGGCCGCCGCGCGGGCGCCGAGGTGACCGCGTCCACGGCGAGTGGGCGCGGTCGCCTCGCACGGCCCGGACCTGCGGCCGTAACGGGCCGTAGGGTCGGGATGGTGACGTCTGCTACCACGCCGTCGGTCTCGTCCACCCCACCGGCCGCTCGCCGGCTGATGTTCGTCCACGCCCATCCCGACGACGAGGTGATCTCCACGGGGATCGCGCTCGCCTCCTACGCCGCCGCCCCGGACACCTCTGTGACCCTCGTGACCTGCACGTTGGGGGAGGAGGGCGAGGTGCTGGTGCCCGAGCTGATCAATCTGCGGGCGGACCGCGGCGATCAGCTCGGCGGCTACCGGATCGGCGAGCTCGCCGGGTCCTGCGCCGCGCTCGGCATCACCGACCAGCGCTTCCTCGGCGGTCCGGGCCGCTGGCGGGACAGCGGCATGATCGGCACCCCGGCGAACGACCATCCCCGCAGCCTGTGGCGGGCCGACCTGGCCGAGGCGACGGCCGAGCTGGTCCGGATCGTCCGCGACGTCCGACCGCACGTGCTGGTCAGCTACGACTCCAACGGCGGCTACGGGCATCCCGACCACATCCGGGCCCACCAGGTCACCGCGCGGGCCTTCACCGACGCCGCCGACCCGGCGTTCGCCCCGGGCACCGGCGAGCCCTGGCAGGTCGCCAAGCGGTACGAGACGGCGATGCCCCGCTCGCGTGCCGTGGCGGGCTTCGAGCTCTTCCACGACTCCGCCGACAGGAACAACCCCTTCGCCGGCCTGAAGTCCGTCGACGACCTGGCGATGACGCTCGTCGACGACGCCGACATCACCGCCGAGATCTCCGCGCCGGAGTTCTTCGACGCCAAGATCGCCGCGATGCGGGCGCACCGGACCCAGATGGCCGTCGACGGCTTCTTCTTCGCGCTCGCCGACGGCATCGGCCAGCGGGCGTGGGGCGTGGAGCACTTCGTGCTCGCCGCGGGCACGCGTGGCCCCGGCGACGGGCCCGACGGCCGTGAGCGGGACCTGCTCGCCGGGGTCGCCTTCTGACCCTCGTCTTCTGGCCCTCGCCTTCTGAACCCTCACCATCCGACCCGTCACCATCCGACCGTCACCTTTCGACCCTCACCTTCTGGCCAGCGCGGGAATCCGGCCGGACTGCCCGCCGTTGGTGCACATGTGCAGCGGTGTAACGCTGTAATCAGTGCACGCACGGATGCGGTCCGGGAGGGTTCGGATGCACGCCAGCGACGAGGAATATCCCCACCGTCCGGATGAACCGTTGGACGCCTACTCGACGATCGTCACCCAGGTCGCCGCCGCACTGACCCCGTCGGTGGCCAGCCTGCGGGTGCGGACCCGGCGCGGGGCCGGGGCGGGATCGGCCGTGGTGTTCACCGACGACGGCTTCCTGCTCACCTCGGCCCACGTGGTCGAGGGGCTGCTCGGCGGGGGCGGCGCCGCGGTCGGGCTCGCCCAGTTCGCGGACGGTACCGAACGCGAGTTCGACGTGGTCGGCGCCGACCCGCTGTCCGATCTCGCCGTGCTGCGGGCCCGCGGAGCCACGCCGCGGGCCGCCGTCCTCGGCGACGCCGCCGGGCTCCGGGTCGGCCAGCTCGTCGTCGCCGTCGGCAACCCGCTCGGGCTGACCGGCAGCGTGACGGCCGGCGTCGTCAGCGCGCTCGGCCGGTCGCTGCCGACCCGCGCCGGCTCCGCGGTGCGGGTGGTGGACGAGGTCATCCAGACCGACGCGGCGCTGAACCCGGGCAACTCCGGCGGCGCACTCGGCACGGCCGACGCCCGGGTGGTCGGGATCAACACCGCCGTCGCCGGAGTGGGGCTGGGGCTCGCCATCCCCGTCAACGCGGCGACCCGGAAGATCCTCGCCGCGCTCATGCGCTACGGGCGGGTGCGCCGGGCCTACCTCGGCGTGGCCGGGGTCCGGGTCCCGCTGCCGCCGGCGGTGGCGGAGCGTACCGGCCAGAGCCACGGAGTCCGCCTCGCCGAGGTGGTCGTCGACAGCCCGGCGGGCGGTGCGGGCCTGTTCACCGGGGATCTCGTGCTGTCGATGGACCGGGCTCCCATCGTCACCCCCAGCGACCTTCAGCGGCTGCTGACGGAGGCCACGATCGGCCGCGCCGTGGAGCTGACGGTCTGGCGGCGCGGCGCCATGGTGGACGTCATCGTCGTCCCCCGGGAGCTCGTGACCACCTAGGCCGATGCCCTGGTGCCGCCCCTGGAGCGGGCCCCGGGCGGGCGGTGTGGCCGGGGCTCGGCCCGAGCTCCGGCGAACAGCCGCGCGGGCTCGGGGACTGCGGCGCGGCCAGGGAACACCATGATCGTCGCGCTGGGCACTCCGGGGCGCCCGGCGGGGGGATGCGGGGCGGACTGGCCGGGCGGTTCCCGCGCATCATGTCCTACTGTCGGACCATGCCCCGCCCCGGTACCGGTCCCCGTCGGACGCCGCCTTCGTCCCGGCCGTCCGCGTCGTCGGCCTCGCGCGGAAAGTCGGCCTCGGGCGAGAAGTCGGCTCCGGGCGGAAGGTCGGCCTCGGGTGGGAAGGCGGCCTCGGGTGGGAAGTCGGCTGCGTCCGCGTCGTCGGCTCCGGCTCCGGACGGGAAGTCGTCTCCGGGTGGAAGGCCGACTGCGCCTGTGTCGTCGGCTCCGGGCGGGAGATCGGGACCATCCGGGCCGGCCGGGGTTGCCGCGTCCACGGCCGAACGGGAGCCGGGTCGGGTCTTCCTCGGTTTCTCGTATGCGCTGGGCGTCGTCCTCGGCGCCGGGCTGGGCCTCTACGGCGTCTTCCTCGTTCCCGACGGCCCCCGCCCGGGCGGGACGCTGCTGTCGGTCGGACTGCTGCTGGCCCTGGTGGGCAACGCGGCGGCGGCGCTGCTGGTGCGCTGGCTGACCGGCACCCGGCTGGGCCCGGCGACGGTGCTGATCGGCTGGATGCCGGTGGTGCTGCTGCTCGCCGCCTCCCGCCCCGAGGGTGACCTGCTGCTGCAGGCCAGCGCCACCGCGTACGCCTTCCTGCTGCTCGGCGGCCTGAGCCCGATCGTCGTGGCGGTCCTCGGCGGGGCGCGCCGCGGGTTCACCGTGCTGCCGCCCCTGCGCTGACCGTCGCCGGCCGCTCCCGAGCGCGACGGTGCGCTCCCGCGACGAGGGATGATGCCTCGCCGGCAGCGGGAAGGGCACTGTGCAAGTTGTCACCGGCTCCGGCATCCGGGACCACAGCAGGGGACCGCGACGGTAGCGTGAGCCGGGTGGGCAGCCCGCCGCAGGAGATCCGCAGCGATCCACCCGCCGTCCGGGTACCCCCGGATGTGGGTGACTTCCGCCGGGCAGTCGGCAGGTTCGCCACAGGTGTGACGGTTCTCACCACCGTCGTCGAGGGGCGCCATCTCGGCATGACGGCGAACTCGTTCGTCTCGGTGTCGCTCGACCCGTTGCTGGTGCTGACCAGCATTCGCCGCGACGCCCGGTTCCACGGCCCGTTGCTGGCCGCCGGGGTCTGGGGCGTCTCGGTGCTTGCCGCCGACATGACCGAGGCCTCTCGCTTCTTCGCGCGGCGGGCGTATGAGCAGCCCGGCGACATGTTCGCCCAGTGGCCGCACACGATCGGAGCGCAGACCGGCGTCGTCCTGCTCGACGGCGCCCTGTCGGTCTTCGAGTGCCGGACGGTGTCGACGCACGCCGGTGGGGATCACACCCTGGTCGTCGGCGAGGTGGTGTCGCTCGCACAGCCTCGCGACGACGCCGACCCACTCGTCTTCTTCGAGGGGCAGTACCTCGACCTGGCGCCGTCCGGCGAGCCGGTCCCCGCCCAGGACGGTGGCGCAAAGCCCGTCGGTTGAGGCGGGCGGGCCAGCCGTGGTGGGGCGGGTCAGTTGAGGCGGGGCGGGTCAGTTGAGCCGGGCGCGGGCCGCGGCGGCGGCCTGGCGGGCGGCGGCGGCCGCGGCAGGCTCCACCTCGGCGACCGTGTCGGCGAAGGTCGTCAGGTCGGTCGCGCCGCCGAGGAAGTCGCCCAGCCGCACGCGCAGCTCCCCGCGCTCGCGACGCAGGTTCGCCGGGTGGTGGGGGAGCAGCAGCGAGAGCTCGACGGCCCACAGCCGGGTCCGCGGCGTGTCCGAACGGGCGGCGAGAATGCGGATGTTGCCGAGGATGCGGCTCAGCACGTCCCCGGGACTCATCGGGGCCAGGTGTGCCCGGCTGAACGCGACCCCGGCCGCGCGGACCTTCGCCGCCGCGTCGTGGATGGTCAGCAGCCGGCCGGCCGCGAACGGGTCGACGAGCACGTAGTCCTCGGGCGAGCCGACGGCGACGACGACATGGCCCGGCAGGCCGACCGGGTAGGCGGCGACCCCGAGCCGCTGGGCCACCTCCAGCCAGACGACGGAGAGCAGGATCGGCAGTCCCCGGCGCCGCCGCAGGACGTCGGGCAGGAGCGAGGAGCGCACATCGTCGTAGTCGTCCGCGGAACCGGCGAAACCGGCGTCGAGACCGAGCGCCTCGTGCAGGGCCTCCGCGGCGGCCCGCGGATCGAGGGCGCCGAAGCGGCGCAGCTCCCCGAGGCGACCGACCGGGTCGGCGCCGGCCCCCGGCTGGCCCCCGCCGGCGCCACCGGCCGGCGGCGGCGTTCCGCGCTCCACCCTCGGGAAGCCCCGGGCGGCGGTGGCTCGGGCGGCGAGCAGCGGGCGGGCGCGCACGGCGAGCGCATCCAGGGCGCCGAGGGTGGCCGCGGGGTCGGTGGCGTCAACGGTCGCGTCCGCCTCGGCGGCGAGCAGGTGGCAGGCGACGGCCAGGTCGACGGGCTCGCGCCGGACGACCTCGGCGAACCGGCTACGGCTGCGGGCGCTCATCCGCGCTCCGTCATGGCTGGGGATCCGTCATGTGCTGGGGACCCATCATGTGCGGGGGATCCGTCATGTGCTGGGGACCCATCATGTGCGGGGGATCCGTCATGTGCGGGGGATCCGTCATGTGCTGGGGATCCGTCATGTCTGGGATTGTCGCTTGCGCGACCGGCCGGGTTCGGACGATGGTGCCCGGAGCCGGTATGTCCGTATCGGTGCCGAGACGACCTGCCGCCGGCGTGACCTGCGCGGCGGGATCGGTGGGTGATCGCCGCGCGGGGGGTCGAGGGGGTATGACGCGTGCCGCGACCACGTCTTCCTCGGTAATCTGGATACGCGTGCCCTCCGCCGTTTCGACCGTCAGCACGCGCGATGACCATGACTGCAGTGTCCCGAGGACGTCACTGAGAGGTATCGGACCCGGGATGCGCCTGCGGATCATGACTCGCGCGCCGATGTCGGCCTGAGTGATGCGGACGACATACACCACCAGCGCACGCCCTTGTTGTCGACACGGAACTGTCCATGTCGATACTAAGGACTCAGTCGCCCGCGAGCCCGAGGAGGAACAACCGGTGACCTACGTCATCGCGGAGCCCTGCGTCGATGTCAAGGACAGGGCCTGTATCGAGGAGTGCCCGGTCGACTGCATCTACGAGGGCGGACGGATGCTCTACATCCAGCCCGACGAGTGCGTCGACTGCGGAGCATGTGAGCCGGTCTGCCCCGTGGAGGCCATCTACTACGAGGACGACGTCCCCGATCAGTGGAAGGGGTACACAGACACCAACGCCAACTTCTTCGAGGAGCTCGGTTCGCCGGGCGGTGCCTCGAAGGTGGGCGCGCTGGACTTCGACCCGCCGGCGGTCGCCGCCCTGGCCCCCCAGGGCGAGTCCTGAGCGGCTCTGGGAGGTCGGGCAACACCTCCGGAGTCCTGCGGTCACCAGCCCGTTCCCGCGTGCGGCTGCCCGACTTCCCCTGGGACCAGCTCGTCTCCTACAAGGAGAAGGCCCGCACGCACCCCTACGGGCTCGTCGACCTCTCGGTCGGGACTCCGGTCGACTCCACACCGGCCGTCGTGCAGCAGGCGCTGGCCGGTGCCGCGGATGCTCCGGGCTATCCGCTGACGGTCGGCACCCCGGATCTTCGGGAGGCGGCGGCGGGCTGGTTGGCCCGCCGGCTGGGCGTCCTCGTGGATCCGGGTGCCGTCCTGCCGGTGCTCGGTACCAAGGAGCTGGTCGCCCAGCTCCCGGGGCAGCTCGGTCTCGAACCAGGGGACCGGGTCTGGGTGCCGACGCCGGCGTACCCGACCTACGAGGTCGGCGCCCTGCTCGCGCGCTGCGAGCCGGTCGTCGGTCCCGCGGACGGGGTGACGCTCGTCTGGCTGAACTCGCCCGCCAACCCGACGGGGCGGGTGCTGACCGTGGACGAGATGCGCGCGGTCGTCACCTGGGCCCGCGAGCGGGGCGTCATCGTCGCCAGCGACGAGTGCTACATCGAGCTGGGCTGGGAGGCCCGGCCCGTCTCCGTGCTGCACCCGGACGTCTGCGGCGGTTCCCACGAGGGCCTGCTTGCGGTGCACTCCCTGTCGAAGCGGTCCAACCTCGCGGGCTACCGGGCCGGCTTCGTCACCGGTGACCCGCAGCTCGTCGAGGGGCTGACCGGGGTCCGCAAGCACGCCGGGTTCATGATGCCGACCCCGGTGGCGGCGGCGATGGCCGCCGCCTACGCCGACGACATCCACGTCGCCGACCAGCGGGCCCGCTACGCCAACCGGCGGGCGGTGCTCGCCGCGGCGCTCGCGGTCGCCGGGTTCACCATCGACCACAGCGAGGCCGGTCTGTATCTGTGGGCCACCCGCGGCGAGGACGCGTGGGCCACGGTCGACGCCCTCGCCGGGGTCGGCGTGCTCGTCGCACCGGGGACGTTCTACGGCGAGGGCGGTCGCCACCATGTCCGGGTCGCCCTCACCGCGCCGGACTCCCAGGTGGCGACCGTCCCCGAGCGGATGACCATGCTGGCGCCGGCCGTGGTGGCGGGCGGCGCGGGATCGCACCCGACGGGACCGGCCGGCGGCGGCTACCCGCAGCCCGGGCCGCCGGGGGGGTACGCCGCCCAGCAGGGCGGCTACGCCGCGGCGGCCCCGGGCTACCCGGCCGGGCCCGCGCGGGTGCCCTACGAGTCCGCGGCGGGGTACGAGACCCGGCCCGGGTACGAGCCGCGACCGGGAGAGGGTCAGCCCGGCTATGACGGCCAGCCCGGCTACGAGGGTGCGCGAGGCTACGAGGGCCAGCCCCGCTACGAGGGCCAGCCCACCTACCAGGGTCAGCCTGACTACCTGGGTCAGCCTGACTACCAGGGTCAGCCCACCTACCAGGGTCAGCCTGACTATCAGGGACAGCCCAACTACCAGGGCCGGGCCGGCTACGAGGGTCAGCCCGGCTACGAGGGCCGGCGCGGCTTCGAGGGCCAGCGCGGTTATGAGGGCCAGCCCGGCTACGAGCGCGCCCCGCGCCACGCGCGGCCGTCCGGCTACGGCGCCCGGCCGGGCGATCACGACGATCCGGCCCGGCGCGACGGCCAGGCCGGATACGACCACGCGGGCGACTACGACAGTCCCGCGGGCTACGACCGGCCGCCCGGGCCTGACGACCCGCCGACCGGCCACGGTCAGCCCTCGGGAGCCGGCCGCCACGCCGCCGGCGGCCCGTGGAACAGCGAGCCGGACATCCGCTGACCCTGCGGCCGGCCCCAGGGTCGGCCGCAGCCGGCGCCGCGAGGAACTCGCGCGCCCACGACCCGCGCAGCGCGGCCTCGGGTCGGACGGCTCCGCGACGGGCAGCCCCGTGGCGGTGGGAACCACGGCGTGGCCGGTAACGCCGCCGACCTCGTAAGGTCGGGCCTGTGAGCGCACCCAAGACGAGCATCGACTCCCCGATCGATCCCATCATCGACGAGCTGTGGGATCGCCGGGCCGACCTGACCCCCGACGACGCCGACGCGCGCAAGACGATCGTCGCGGCCGTCGACGCCATCGACGCCGGGATCGCCCGCGTCGCAACCGTCGCCGCAGACGGCTCGGTCGTCGTCGACGAGCGGGCCAAGCGGGCAATCCTGCTGTCCTTCAAGGTCCTACCGATGGCCGAGTCGGCCGCCGGGGACTTCCAATACCACGACCGGATGCCGCTGAAGACCCGGTTCGACGGCGTTCGGGTGGTACCGGGGGCCATCGTCCGCTGGGGTGCGCACGTCCAGCCCGGCGCGATCCTCATGCCCAGCTACACCAACATCGGCGGCTATGTCGGCGCAGGCACCCTCGTCGACACCTGGGCGACGGTCGGGTCCTGCGCCCAGGTCGGCAGCAACGTGCACCTCTCGGGCGGGGTCGGGCTCGGCGGCGTGCTCGAACCGCCGAACGCGGTCCCCGTCGTCATCGAGGACGACGCCTTCGTCGGTAGCCGGTGCATGGTCGTCGACGGGGCGAGGGTCCGCCGCGGCGCCAAGCTCGGCGCCGGGGCGATCCTGACCGCGTCCACCCACGTCTTCGACGCGAACACCGGCGAGGAGTACCCGCGCGGCGAGATTCCGGAGCGGGCGGTCGCCGTCGGCTCCAGCCGGCTGAAGTCGTTTCCCGGCGGGGAGTTCGCGATGCCGTGCATCCTGGTGCTGCGCACCCTCGCCGAGGGCGAGATCCATGACAAGCTGGCGCTGAACGACGTCCTGCGCGAGCACGGCGTCGCCGGCTGAGACCTCCGTCTCCGCGGGGTCGAGCCACGCCGCCGGGCGGCTCGGCGCCGCGGCTCGGCATCCGCGGGGGCCATAGGGTCGTCCGCATGGATCTGGATCTCACCGCCCCGGTGGGCGAGCTCACTCGGCGGCTGGTCGACGTGCCGTCCGTCAGCGGCGAGGAGGCCGCGCTGGCGGACGCGGTGGAGAAGGCGCTGGCGGCGGTCGACGGGCTGCGGGTCGCCCGCGACGGTGACGCCGTGGTGGCCCGGACCTTCCTCGGCCGGCCGTCGCGGATCCTGCTCGCGGGGCATCTGGACACGGTCCCGCTGGCGGACAACCTCCCCGCGCGGGTGGTGGGCGGGCGCCTCTACGGCTGCGGCACCTCCGACATGAAGGCGGGCGTGGCGATCGCGCTGCGGCTCGCGGCCACCCTGCCGCTCACCGATGCCTCCGCCCCCGCCGGTGTCGGCGCGCTGCGGCATGACGTCACCTGGATCTGCTACGACAACGAGGAGGTCACGGCGGACCGCAACGGGCTGCGCCGCCTCGCCGCCCGGCACCGGGACTGGCTGGACGCGGACCTCGCCATCCTCATGGAGCCCACCTCCGGCGAGGTGGAGGCCGGCTGCCAGGGCACGCTGCGCGCCGTCGTCACGTTGCCCGGCACCCGGGCGCACTCCGCCCGTTCCTGGCTCGGTGACAACGCCGTCCACAAGGCCGCCGAGGTCCTGCGTCGGCTCGGCGAGTACCGGGCCCGGACGGTGACGCTCGACGGATGCACCTACCGTGAGGGGTTGTCCGCGGTCCGCATCGACGGCGGCGTGGCCGGCAACGTGATCCCCGACCTGTGCCGGGTGACGGTGAACTTCCGTTTCGCGCCGGATCGCACGGTCGAGAACGCCTTCGCCCATGTCCGGGAGGTCTTCGACGGCTACGACCTGGAGCTGACCGACCGGGCGGGCGGCGCGCCCCCCGGGCTTGCCGCACCGGCCGCGGCCGCCTTCGTGGCCGCCACCGGTCGCGTCCCGGTGGCGAAGTACGGCTGGACGGACGTCGCGCGCTTCGCCGAGCTCGGCATCCCGGCGCTGAACTACGGCCCGGGTGACCCGAACCTCGCCCACACCCGCGACGAGTACGTCGAACTCGCCGCGATCGACGAGGGCGAACGGCTG
This sequence comes from Frankia alni ACN14a, assembly GCF_000058485.1. Lineage (NCBI taxonomy): Bacteria > Bacillati > Actinomycetota > Actinomycetes > Frankiales > Frankiaceae > Frankia > Frankia alni. Next base: position 6,647,124 of record NC_008278.1, on the reverse strand, counting down.
CTGCGCCGCTACCTGACCTCCTGACCGCCTGAGTGCCTGACCGCCTGAGTGCCTGACCTCCTGACCGCCTGAGTGCCGGAGCGACTGACCCGCAACGGTGATATTCGGGCGGTCACCGAAGAGTCCGCAATCACCCCGGACCACTGGCTGCCGGCGTCGATCTGGCGCACGGTAAAATGAGCGATCTCGGCTTATCTCGGTGGGCTGGGTCGGATTTTCAGGCTCGCATTCTGTGATGGCGGGACATCGCCAGGCGACGAGCAGTTCATGATCCACTGGGCCGTCGTGGCGTCGGCGAAAGCTGAGAGGCACCGTGCAAAGTCCACAACGGGGGGTTGTCATCAGAAGGTCAGTTCGCCCGCCCGGCCGCCGCCTCTCCCTGGTTCTGTTGCTGCTGGTGGCCGCGTGTGGCCCGGTGTCCATCGACAGCGGCGGTCCCGGGGGGACCGGCGGCGGCTCGGCCAGCCCCGGTGCACCGGCGTCGTCCGCACCGTCCGCACCAGCAATGGTCGCACCGGAATCGCACAACCAAAAACCAACGTCGTCGGGTTCCGCGTCACCGTCGTCGGCGTCCACGCCCGCGGTCACCGGCGGTACGGCGGACACGGCGGCGACGGATCCGCCGAATCCGATCTGGGGAACCCCGGTTCTGGTCGATTCCTTCAACGGAACCGCGCTCGATACCAAGCGCTGGGCGATCTATGACTCGCCCCAGGTCAAGTTGATGCCCCGGTCGCCGGAGAACGTCGCGGTCTCGGATGGCGCGCTGCGCCTCACCGGCTGGATCGACTCCGCCGGGCGGGACGTCTCGGGCGGCGTGGCCAGCCGCATCAACCTCCAGTACGGCCGCTGGGAGGCGAGGGTCCGGGCCGAACGCGGTTCGGGATACTCGGCGGTGGTCCTGCTGTGGCCGCAGTCGGAGCACTGGCCGACGGACGGTGAGATCGACATCCTCGAGGTGCCGGACCCCGAGCGGCAGGTCGGCGGCAACTTCCTGCATCTCGGCAGCGACAACCGGCAGATCGAGAACAAGCTTTACGCGGATTTCACTCAGTGGCACACGGTCGGGGTGGAGTGGCTTCCGAACCGGATCACCTACTACCTCGACGGCAAGGCCGTCTGGACCGTCACCCGACCGACGAGTTCACACGAGCGCAACATGATTCCGACCAAGCCGATGCACATGACGCTGCAACACGACCGCGGCTGTTTCCAGCTCATTCCCTGTCGTAACGCGCAGACGCCGCCAACCGTGTCGATGTACGTCGACTGGATCAAGATTTACCGCGCCCCGTCAACCCTGCTCTGAGGTAGCCTCCCCCGCCGGGGACAGCCCGCGAAGGCGGGGTGGCTGCCGGCCGGGCGACGGGCGAAGGGGTGCCGGGAGCCGCATCGGACGGCTCCCGGCACCCCTTCCCGGTGCTTGTTCTGAGGCGCTTGTTCTCCGCTCGCGAGTGCGTGTTCTCAGCTCGCGACGCGGCGCTGGCCCACCCTGCCCCGCACATAGCCGAAGGAGGTCGCGGCCACCCCGAAGACGACGGCCGCCGCGCGGGCGCGATGACCACCCCCGGTCAGGTCGCGCCAGACGGCTCGCGGGAGGGTCCGGCTCACGTAGGTGCGCTCGGCCTCCAGGGCCGATTCCTGCCCGACGAGGCCGGCGACCCGGGCCTTCGACAGCCCCTCCGCGTAGCAGCGTCGCCGGAAGTAGGTGAACGTCGCCCGGTCGCTGGTCACGCGGTGAGCGACCACCGATCCGGGTTCGTACAGGACGACGGCGTCCGGGTTGGACTGGCGCAGGCGGATCCCGAACTCGGTCTCCTCGCAGCCCATCGGGTCGGTCCCCGTGCGGCCGATGCCCTCGGTGAAGTCGCCGACGGCTTCGAAGGCCGAGCGCCGGAACGACATCGAGGCGCCGATCGGATTGCGGACGGGGGCACGGGAGGTGGGCAACCCCGTGTAGCTGCACCCGACCACCCAGTCGAACTCGGGCGGGAACCAGCCGGGCCGGTCGGTCGGCCAGGCCGCCAGAGCCGCTCCACCGACTCCCATGACCTGGGGATCCGCGTAGGGCGCGAGCATACGGTCGAGCCAGCCGGGCTCCGCCCGGGCGTCGTCGTCGAGGAACACGACGACCTCGCCCGTCGTGACGGCGACCCCGGTGTTGCGGGCGCCGGACAGGCCGCGCGGGCCGGTGCTCGCCACGACCGTCACCTCCGGCATGGCCGCGCTGGCGCGCCGCAGGAGCGTGTCGTTGTTGTCGACGACGAGGACGAGTTCGTCCCCGGCCGCGAGCTGCGCACGCGCGCTGTCGACGGCTCCGCGCAGATCGTCCCAGCGTGCCTCGGTGTAGCAGCAGACGACCACCGAGGCGCTCGGCCGCTCGCCGGCGGAACGGCGTTCGGCCGCGGGCGCGTCGACGGTTCCGACGCCTCCGCTGCCCCTGACGCCCTCGATGCCTCCGAGGCCCCCGACGTCCTTGACGCCAAGGCCCGGGAGGCCGTCGGTCAGATCCTGGGTCACGCGCTCTCCAACTGCGTCGCGGGGTTGGCGACCGGCGCGGCGGGACCGCCGGCAGCGCCTCGCGGCTGCGGCTGCTCGGGGATTTCGAGCAGCGGGTGCGGAAGGACGGTGGCGTGCGGCCGCAGACGGCCCTTGCCACGCCGCTCGACGATGATCGTGCGCAGCACCCGGATACCGTCGGAGACGGCGTTGAGGTTGCTGGCGCCGTGGATCCGGTGGTGCTCGTAGCTCGGCACCTCGACCACCCGCAGGCCGGCGAGGGCGACCCGCATGTTGATGAGGGTCTCGATCTCGAATCCGTCGCCCCAGCGCTTCACCGAGTCCGCCGGGCCCGGGTCCATTTCGAGGACGGGCAGGCACCGGCGCCAGAACGCGTTGTACCCGTAGCACAGGTCGGTGTAGCGGCTGCCGATGAGCAGGTTCACCAGGCCGTTGAGAACCCGGTTGCCCAGCGCGCGCAGCCTGGTGATGTCGCTGCTTCCGCCGCCGGCGCAGAAGCGCGACCCCTTGGCGAAGTCCGCGCCGAGGACGAGCGCGGACACGTACGCGTCGATCTCGCCCGGGTCGGCCGAGCCGTCGGCGTCCAGCATCACGATGATCGAACCGGTGGCGGCCGCGAACCCGGAGGCCAGCGCGTTACCCTTCCCGCGCCTGGTCTGGTTCACGATGACCACGTCCGGGCGCAGGCGGCGGGCGACCTCCACCGTTCCGTCCGTCGATCGTCCGTCGACGACCACGATCTCCACGTCGGCGGGCAGCCGCGCGAAGACATGCGCCAGATTGCGGGCCTCATTCAGCGTCGGAATGATGACGCTCACGGTAGGTCGATGCTGCGTTGACGACATGAGTATTTCCCCCCCATGAAACTTGGTGCCCCCCGTGCGAAGGGCCCTGGGCGCTATGCCCTGCGGGACCCTCGACAGGCGGAGTCGCCGCGGAGGAATGCCCGTGGATGGAGGCTGAATTTCTCCCCGTGCCCCCGTGCCCCCGTTGGTCGTCGCCGATTCTTGGCGCGCACCACATACCCCCGCTGAAGGATAGCAGGACCCGGCGCTCGGCGGCTACCAGCCCGCCGATCCTCTCGAAGGTTCCATGGCCGCAATGGCTCGATCACGCCTTGTGATGCGGCCCGGATCGTGTTTCTTTCGCCGGGGCAAAGGGCGGGTGGACGGCGGCTTTGCGCCGCTCGCCAACCATCAGATCGAACGGTCGGCAAGGTGAACGATCGATGTGTAACTAGAATCTCTCGAGGGTGGTCGCCGGGTCTGGCCCGGTGCTGGGGTGCCGGTTCGAGTGCGGACGAGGCTGATGCTGGGGCCTGGACGAGAACGGCTCGGGTCTGCTGCGTAACAAGCGCGTGAAGCCCGCTCACCAGCGGTTACGGTGTCCTCGGGTGTGTCCGGCCCGCAGCGTCCGGCCCCGGGAGGGGGCCCACCGACGTGCTAGCATGACCGGAACGGGTGGCGTATACGCAAAAAGGCATGCAAGCCTGGCGCGCCACCTTCCGAAGGCTGGGGGGCTGGTTCGGGAGTCGGACACTTCGCGCGTAGCTTGTTATTACCGCCATTGGGCAAGATTGTCCGAATCGTCCATGGCGGATCTCTGTCGTTGGTCAGTTGGGGGGCTGGCTTCAGCATGCTCGAATTTGATCGGCAAGGCGGCGCGGAGCGTTCCGGTCTGACATCTCGCACGGCGTCGGAAAGTCCGGCCGCTCTGGTTGCACCTTGCTGTTCTCCCAGGCAGGCCATAAGCGCCTGCGCGGCGCCGAATCCAACGGACGAACCTCAGATGTGTGGTCAAGAGCACATTCCCGCGGCCATCAAGGCCGATAGTCTCGCGACTCCCGCGCGCGTCGACGACGCCTCCATCCCGTCCCCTGCGGTCATCCCGTCCCCGTCGGCGGATGCCCTTGTCATCAATGCGTCCAGTTCAGCAGCGGGGACGCCCGCGATCCTGTCCGGAACCGCTGCGCAACCCGGACCTCGACCGGCACCGGCGCGACGGCTGCTCACCACCCTCGCGGCCTGGTATCGGCTCGCGGTCCTGTGCTCACGGGTGCAGGGGCGTCATCGCGTCGTCGGTCAGGAGCCGGACGCCGGCCAGCCCGTCCGGATCGCGGAGTATGAGCTGACCACCGCGCTGCTGACGGCCCGGGCGGCTCTCGGTCGCCCGCAGGCCACCTTCGGCGAGGTCCGGGTGCTGGTCCGCTGCCACGGCATCCCGGTCGGGCAGCTCGAGATTCCCGACAGCGGCGACGCCAACGCCGTCGAGATCCCGCTGATGGTCAAGAAGCAGGGCCTGGACCAGCACGAGTGCTCCCACACCTGGCCCGTCTCCGTGCAGGAACGGCGCAGCCCGGCCAGCGTGGTCATCCCGACCCGCGACCGGCCGGCGAGCCTCGACCGACTGATCACCTCCCTGCGTGCGGTGGCCGCCACCGACATCGAGTTCCTGATCGTCGACAACGCCCCCGCCACCGCCGCGACCCGTGACCTCGTCGAGGCGGTCGGCCGGGCGGACGGGCGGTTCCGTTACCTGTGCGAGCCACGCCGGGGCGCCGCCCGCGCGCGCAACACCGGGCTCGCGGCGGCGGGGGGGCGGGCCATCGCCTTCCTCGACGACGACACCCAGGTCGACCAGCACTGGCTGCCGGCGATCCTCAGCGGGTTCGACGCCGCGGACAACGTCGGCTGCGTGACCGGTCTGGTGCTGCCCGACGAGCTGACGACCTCGGCGCAGATCTGGTTCGAGCAGTACGGCGGCTTCGGCAAGGGGTTCGAGCGGCGGGTCTACGACCGCTGGACCCGGGGCAGCGCCCTCTACCCGTACGCCGCCGGCGCGTTCGGCTCCGGCAACAACGTCGCCTTCGACGCGGACACCGTCCGCGCGCTCGGTGGCTTCAACGAGATCCTCGGGCCCGGCACGCCGACGCACGCCGGGGAAGACCTCGAACTGTTCACCCGGACCATCCGCTCCGGTCACCGCATCGTCTACGAGCCGTCGGCGATCGTTTACCACACGCACCGGCAGCAGTACGGCGAGCTGCTCGACCAGCTCCGCAACTACGGCACCGGGCTGTCCGCGATGCTGCTGGCCCAGGCGACGGCCAGCCCCCGGGAGCTGCTGGAGATCATGCGCCGGGTACCCGCCGGACTGTTGTTCCTCCTGCTCCCGCGGTCGTCGAAGAACGTCAGCCGCGGGCCGCGTTTCCCCGCGGAGCTGGTGCTGACCGAGGTGCTCGGCATCGCCTCGGGACCGTTCGCGTTCGCGCGGGCGCGACGCGCCCAGCTCGGTGGCGGGGATCGGAGCAGGTCAGGTGAAGCGGAGGACCACGCGAGGTGAAGCAGAGTAGCCCTGGGCGCCCCGGCGCGCGCGGGCGGGAGCAGTCCCGTCCGCGCCATGCCCGGACCAGACCCCGTCCGCGGTTCGCCCCCCTGCGGGCGGTCTCGTCGGCCACGGGGATCCTGCGTTCGCCGTTGCTGCGCAACGCGATCCTGCTGATGGCGTCCACGGCTATCACCGGAGTTCTCGGCATCGCCTTCTGGGCGATCGCCGCCTGGAAGTACTCGCCCGAGAACGTCGGGCGTGCCTCCACCGCCGTCTCCACGATGCTGCTGCTGTCCGGGCTGGCTCAGCTCAACCAGCAGAACATCCTGCCGGCGACCATCCCCGCGGCGATGAAGCCCCGCCGAAAGATCATTCGGGACGCCTACGTCCTGTCCGGCCTGCTGGCGACGGTGCTCGCCCTGGGCTTCGTGGCGCTGTTCGGCCACAGCACGTTCCTCGGCGACTTCAGCCCGTGGTTCTCGGTGTTCTTCGTGGCCGCGGTCGCCTTCTGGTGCGTGTTCACGCTGCAGGACTCGGTGCTCGCCGGGCTGCGCAAGGCGCCCTGGGTGCCGATCGAGAACGCGTTCTTCGCGCTGTCGAAGCTCGTCCTGCTGTTCGTGTTCGCCACCCTCGGGATCTCCGCCGGGCTGTTCTTCGCCTGGACGGCGCCGGTCTTCCTGCTCGTCCTCGTCATCAACACACTCGTCTGGCGCCGGGTGCTGCCCAAGAAGGGCGTTCCCGACGCGCGGACCGGGCCGCTGCCCGTGGCGGTCGCGGCGGCGGCCGCACCGCGGCGGCGGGCCGACTGGTACATCATCAGCGACATGGCCGGCGGGCTGGTCCAGCTCGCGGCCACCACCCTGCTGCCCGTCATCGTCTCCGCCCGGCTGGGCTACGAGGCCACGGCGTACTTCTACACGTCGTGGAACCTGGTCTCGGTCTTCGACCAGCTCATGGGCGGAGCCACCGCGTCCCTGACCGTCGAGGGCACCCGGGAGTCCTCCCGGGTCAGCGCGCACATCCTCAGCATGGTCAAGTTCCTGCTGGCGTTCATCGTCCCGGTCGCGCTGCTCACGGCGATCTTCTCGGGCACCCTGCTCGGCGTCTTCGGCAGCGAGTACTCCCACGAGGGGACGAACCTGCTGGCCTGCCTCGCCCTGGGCGCCATCTTCCGGGCCACGATCCTGCTGGCGGTGACGATCAGCCGGGTGCAGCGCAAGGCACGGCTGCTGCTGGCCATCCAGGGGTCCGTCAGCGTCTGCCTGCTGACGACCGCCCTGATCGTCGGATCCCACGGGCTGACCGCCATCGGGCTGGCCTACCTCGCCTGCCACGTGGTGATCGCACTGGCCGTGGTGCCGATCTACGTCAAGGCGCTGCGCCGGCCGTCGCCGGCACCCGACGCCGCCCGCGCCGGGCTGCGCGAGCCCGCACCGACCCGCGGCCGGCCGGTGCTGCCCCTGCCCTACGCGGACGTCCGGGAACTGAGTCTGGCGGCACCCGAACAGTCCGATCCCTACCTGCCGGACCCCGACCCGTACCTGCCGGACCCCGACTCGTACCTGCCCGACTCCGAGACGACCTGGCTCATCGAGCGCCGGCCGTCGTTGCCCGACCCCCGCCAGGCCGACCATTCCGGCCCACACCAGACCGACCCCCGCCAGCCCGGTGCGCGCCCACCAGGATCGCCCGCGCGCGGTGCCGGCCCGGCGATGCCGTCCGCGCGGGACTACCCGGCGCGCGACTACCCGGCGCGCGAGTACCCGGCGCGGGAGTACCCGGCGCGGGAGTACGTCGCTGATCCGGCGGGCGCCGGCGGCGAGCTCGACCCCCCGCGGTCGTCGCCGGAACCGAGCGGTCAGACCGGCCGCCGGGATCGCCGGCTGGCGTCACCGCATTCGGATCACCACATGAGGACGGTCTTGTAGAGATGCAGAAAGTCGCACTCGCCTATCTCGGTTACGCCGGTCGCGGGAACCTCGGCGACGACGCGATCGAGCTCGTCTACAGGCGGGCGTTCCCGCAGGCGCGGATCGCCGCCCTGCCGCTGTATCCCGGCGACCTCCCCGGCCACCTGCGGGAGCGTCGGCACCTGAGCTTCAGGGACGCCTCCCTGGTGCTCGGCGGCGGGACGGTGATCGGTCGCAAGAACTGGCGGGTCCACCTGCTGACCGGCGGCCGGCTCGCGGGGCGCCGCCCGTTCCACATGCTCGGCGCCGGCGTCGAGGACCCGGTGTTCCAGGGCCGTAACTCGTTCTCCGCGAACGGGGAGCTACGCCGGTGGCGACCGCTGCTGGAGCAGTTCGACCGGGTGACCGTGCGCGGACCGCGCTCCGCGCAGCTGCTGGGGACCATCGGCGTGGTCAGCGAGGTCGTGGGGGATCCGGCCCTGCTGCTCGAACCCGGCCCGCTGCCGCGGGCGGTGGACGCGGGCGTACTCGGCCTCAACGTCGGCTGGGGCGACGACATGTGGGGGCACGATCCCGAACGGGTCGGCCGGGAGCTCGCCGGCGCGCTGCGCCAGCTCGCCCGGCGCGGCTGGCGGTTCCGGGCCTTCCTCGCCAACGACAGCGACCGCGCCTACACCGAGCGGCTGCTGGCCGACGCCGGGGTGACCGACCGGACCGAGGTGTACGTCACCGTGGATCCGGACACCTACCTGCACTCGGTACGCGGCTGCTCGGTGCTCGTGGCCCAGCGGCTGCACGCGGCGATCCTGGCCTGCTGCGCCGCCGTGCCGACCATCGCGATCGGCTATCAGCCCAAGTGCGACGACTTCATGGCCTCCCTCGGTCAGGAGCGGTTCCTCCTGCGCACGGACGAGGTCGACGCCGAGTCGCTCGTCGATCTGGTGGAGAAGGTCGACGCGGACCGCACGGACCACGTGATGCGGCTGCAGATCGCCGTCGACGCGCGCCGCGCGGCCCTGCGCGCGGCGCTGACGCGCATCGGCGATCAGCTCGGCCTCGACCACGCCGCCGGGTAGGCGCCGGGCGCGCCCCGACCCTCACCGGCGTCGGCGTGTCCATCCCGCCAGTGACGTCCACCCGGCATCCCCCCGGCTTCCCCCGGCATCCACCCAGCGGAGACAGGTTCACGTGCAGATGAGCGGAGTTCGCGCCCGCCTGGCGGTCGGCCTGGGACTGATCTGTCTCGTGGTGCTGCCGCTGGATGCTCCCGGCGGCCTGCGGGCCGTCGTGATCCTCCCGGCGGTCCTGCTCCTGCCGGGTGCGGCCGTTCTCAGCTTCGTGGCGATCAGGGATAAGGCGCTCTGGGCCGGCCTGGCGGTGTGCGTCAGCCTCGCCGTCGAGGCCGTCGTGCTGTGCGTGCTGCTGTGGCTGCGGATCTGGCATCCGGACGCGGTGGCCGCCGTGCTGGTCGTGCTGTCGGTGGCGATCATCGTGGTCAACGCGCGACGATCCCGGTCCGCACCCGCGAGCGGCGAGGCGCGCCAGCCCGTCGCGGGTGCTCTCACCGATGCCGTCCCGACCGATGCCGCCCCAACCGCGTACATCCCGCGCGGCGGCGTCGGTGCCCCCACCGCACCCCTCGCACGGGGCGACGCCGGGGTGCACACCGCACCCATCGCGCGCCGCACCGGTGGCGTCGAGGCCGAGGGGCGCGCGGGATCGCCGCGGCCGCGGGTCGCCGCCGTGGGGCTGCTCGTGGCTCCCGGCGTCCTCGCCGCGGTCCTGTTCGCGGTCAGCGTCGGGCGGGTGGATCCGGGGCGGATGGGGCAGTACGGCATGCTGACCGTGCTCCCGGCGACCTGGTATCTGGCGCTCGCGCTGCTGCTGGCGGGCGCGGTCGCCGTGCTGACCCGGCCCGTGGTCAACCGGGCGGCGGCGGCCGGATACCTCTTCGGGATCGTGTTCGTGCTCTTCGGCACGGCTCCGCTGGTGTATTCCGTGCCGCATTACTCCTGGGTGTACAACTACGTCGGCGTGACGCGCTACATCCTGGCGCACCACTCCCTCGACGGAAACGTCGACATCTACCAGCGGTGGCCCGGTTTCTTCGCCGTGGCCGCCTTCCTCTCGGGGCTGACCCGGACGACGGATCCGCTGGTGTTCGCGCAGTGGGCGGAGGTCTTCTTCGTCTCCGTCTCCGCGCTGCTGGTGTCGTGCCTGGGCCGGTCGTACCTGCGTTCGGTGAGTCTCGGCTGGGTGGCCGCGCTCGTGTTCGTCGCGGGCAACTGGGTCGGGCAGAGCTACTTCGCACCCCAGGGCCTCGCGCTCACCCTCGCCCTGGCGATCTACTGTCTACTCGTCGAGTTCTGCCGGCCCCCGGGGCGAGGGGCGACGGCCGTCGCCGACGCGACCACGCTGCGCCGCTGGGCGATCGCCGTCGCGGTGCTGCTGCAGGCCGCCGTGGTGGTCTCCCACCAGCTCACCCCGTACCTGATCGTGGTCAGCGTGGTGGTGCTCGTCGCCTCCGGCCTGGTGCGGCCGTGGCTGCTCGTCGTCCTGATGGCGGCGCTAGCCGTCGCCTTCCTGATCCCGAACCTGCACTACATCACCAGCCACTTCGGGGTCGCCTCCTCGCCCGATCCCCTGCAGAACCTGCGGCGGGTCGACCCGTACGGCGCGACGCCGCTACCGGGGAAGGTACTGCACGCACGGGCCGGTACCGCGCTGTCGATGCTTGTCTGGCTGCTGGCCGCCGCGGCGGTCGTGCGCGGCCGGCTGCGCCGGCGGCCGGGGGCCGGCGTGCTCGGCCTGCTGTTCGTCTCGCCCGCGATCCTGGTCCTCGGGCAGGACTACGGGGGCGAGGCGATCTTCCGGGTCTACCTGTTCTCGCTGCCCTGGGCGGCGGTGGCCATCGCCAGCGGCATGGTCCGGAGCGAGCCGCGGCCGGTGCCGGCGAGACCGGCGGCGAGGCGGGCGAGGCGGGCGGATTCGGCGGTGTCGGTGATGCCGGTCACGCCGGTCCAGCCGGTCCTGCCGGTGGTGCGGGCACGGCGGGTCGGGGTGGTGGCCCTGGCCTGCACGGGAGCCTTTCTGCCCGCCTTCTTCGGCCAGGAGGAACTCAACTACATGCCGGCCGGCACCGTGGCGGCGAGCGACTACTTCTACGGGCACGCGCTGTCGGGCTCCGTGCTCATGTGCGCCGCCCCCAACTTTCCCCGTAGCTACGGGCCCAACTATGACGAGTTCATCCACATGAAGAACGGTGACGAACCGAATATGCTGCTTAATCCGGACCTGCGGGGGCGTGATCTGGGTCCGGCGGACGTGAGCACCGTGGTGTCGGAGATCAGGAAGTACTCCAGTCGCGGATACCTCGCCTTTGCCGACAGCGGGGATGCCTACGTCCGGACGTTCCAGCTCGCACCGGCCGGCGCGCTCGGGCGGCTGGAGGCGGCCGTGGCCCGGTCGCCCTCGTTCCGGCTCTGGTACCACAACGCCGACACGCGCATCTACGCCCTGGCCGACGCCGGCGCGGTCGGCGCGGTCGGTGTGCCGGACGCGGTCGGGTCGGACGCGGTCGGTGTGGCGAAGAACGTCCGGTTGACGCCGGCTCCCTCTCGTGCGACGGACGCCGTCGTCACGAGCGGGCCGGCCGCGGCCACCGCGTCGCTGGGGCGGCCCTGATGACCCCCTGGCGTGCGGTGACGCTCCGGGTGAGCGCCCTGGGGCTGCTCAGCGTGATCGTCCCCCTGCTGGAGGCGGCGGACACCGGGGGAGCGATGCGGGTCGTGCTGGCGCTCGCCTTCCACGTGACGATTCCCGGCGTCCCGCTGCTCCTGCTCGCCCGGCTGGACAGCCCGGTCCTGATCGGCTGCGCGGGCGGCGCGCTGTCCATCGCGCTGACCATCGCCGGCGCCCAGCTCATGCTGTGGTCCGACGCGTGGCATCCCCTCGCGTTGGTCGTCGTCCTCGCGCTCGTCTCGCTGGCGGCGCTGGCCGTCGACCTCTGGCGGGGACGTCGGTCGGCGGCGCGGCCGGGCTCGCAGCGGTCGGGCCGGGATCGGTCGGACTCGGAGCGGGCGAGCGCGCGGCGGTCGGGCTCGCGGCGGGCCGGCTCGGTGCGGGACGGCGCGGTGCGGGACGGCCTGCGGGGGAGCGGAGCGTGATCGCGGCGTGTCCCGATGCCCGCGGTGGCGGGGTGGGTCCCTCGTGACGACGGATGCGTACACGCGGCCGGGGAAGGAAGCGGGGGAGCGGGCGGAAGCCGTCGGCACCGACCGCGACGCCGCGGCGGGCCGGACCGCGTCGGCGGCCCCCGGGCAGACGCGCGGTCCCGCGCCGGTGGCGCTGCTCGCCGTGGCCGCCGTGCTCATCGGCTGGGCGATGGCCGCCGCGGATCCGCACCGGATCGGCGCGCTCGGCATCGTCGACGCCCTCGACTGGCGGTACGCGGCCGGCATCGTGGCGCTCGCCGCCGCCTTCGTCTGGGAGCTCGGCGCCGCGCGCCCGCGGACCTGGCTGCTGGCGTCCGCGACCTGCGCGCTGGTGGTGGCGATCTACGGGGTGTCCCCCGTCGTCGAGCAGACCTCCCGGCTGCCCACCTCGTGGCGGCACGCGGGCTTCATCAACTACATCCACGACAACGGCACCGTGCTCCACCACTACGACGCACGGTTCTCCTGGCCGGGGTTCTTCGCCGGCGTCGCCGTGCTGATGAACACCGCCGGCGTCGGCGACGCCAGCCACCTGCTGCTCTACGCCTCCGTGGTGTTCATGCTCGCCTACCTGCCCTGCCTCGCGATGATCTTCCGCGAGCTCGGGCTGAGCCGCCGGGCGACCTGGCTCGCGCTGTGGCTGTTCCTCTGCGCCGACTGGGCGGACCAGGAATACCTCTCCCCGCAGGGGGCGGCGTACCTGCTGTCCCTGGTGGTACTCGTGATCGCGTTGCGCACGAGCGGACGGCGCGCGCCCGTGGTCGGCGGGTCCACGGGCGGCGGCGTGCGCGGGCGGCGCGATCGGCTGCGCGCGCTGCTCGACCCGCCCCCGCCAGCCCTCGGGCCGCGCCAGCAGATGGCGTTGCTGGGGTGCGCGGCCGTCCTCGCCTTCGCCGTCGTGGCCAGCCATCAGCTCTCCCCGCCGCTGCTGACGCTGCTGCTCGTGAGCCTGCTGCTCACCGGCCGGCTGCGCGGGCGGGGGCTCGTCCTGCTGGTGCCGATCCTGTTCGTCGGCTACTTCACGTTCGGTGCGGTCGACTTCTGGAGCGGCCACCTGTCGGTCGTCACCGGCGACGTGGGCGGGGTCGGTGGGACGGTCAACCAGACCCTGTCGAACCGGGTGCAGGGCTCGCCGACCCACCTGCGGATCGCGTTCCTGCGCATCGTGGTGGTCGGGGTGCTCTTCGCCGGCGCCGCGATCGGCTCGCTGCGACGGCGGCGCTGGCGGCTCGGCGCGGTGGCGCAGGCCGCGGCCATTGCGCCGTTCGGACTGCTGGCGTTGCAGTCCTACGGCGGCGAGGCGCTGCTGCGGGCCTACCTGTTCGCGCTGCCGTTCCTGTGCGCCCTGTGCGCCGCGGCCTTCCTGCCCGCTCCCGACCCCGACTTCGGCGCGCTCGTCCGCCGCGGGCGGCGCCGCGGCGGTCTGGCCCGCCGGCGCCCGCGCGCCCGGACGGCCGGTTCCGGCGAGGAGACCGTTCAGCTGCGCATCCGGCGGGCTCGCCCGCCGCGGCCGGAGCTCTCCCGGCGCCTGTCGGCGCTCCTGCTGGTCGTGTGCACCGGGGCGGTCGCGGTCCAGCTCGTCTGCCGGGGCGGCAACGAGGAGTTCGTCTGGTTCTCCCACGAGGAGGTCGCGGCCACCCAGGAGCTCTACGACCTGGCTCCCACGGGCAGTACCATCGGCGTTCTCAACGGCTTCTTCCCGGGACAGAACGACGATCTCGGCCGGGTGTCGTTGATAAATCTGGAGAGCAAGTGCAAACCGGTCGTCGATCCGTATCAGTGCGCTCTGCAGTTGAAGCCCGACTACATTCTGATCACGCGGGCGCAGGACGCGTACGGCCGGGAGTCGGAATCCCGCCCCGAGAAGTGGGCGGCGGCCGACGCGGCCTCTCTGGAACGGTCCGCCGGATACCACCGCATCCGGAACAGTCCGGACGCGATCATTCTTGCGCGCGAGGTGGACGGCGAACTTCGGACATCGCGTGTGGACGCGTCGACCCGCCCGGTGCTCTCGGTGGACCAGGAAGGATGAGGGAGGGTCGATGGACCAGCACAACGTGATTCGGATCGGGCTGGTGCTCGTCTGCCTGGCGGCGGGTCTCGCGATCGGTGTGGATCTGCTGCGCGAGGCGCGGTCCTCCCGTGCCCGGGGGGTCGGCCGGCTGATGAACGTCGGTCTCCCGGTGGTCGCCGTGGCGGCCTTCGCCGCCTGCTGGGTGCGGGTGTCACATGGGTGAGACCCGGCGGCCGGGGGGGTCGACGACGAGTGGGCGTGGCCGCAGCCGGCGGGAGATCCTCCTGCTGGGACTGGGCGCGGCCGGGGCCCTGGCGCTGGCGGGATGCGGCGATGACCACGCGGACTCCCCGGCGCACTACCTCGGCCCGGTCGACAACGGTCAGGCGCCCCGCACGGACGCCGACCTGTGCGTCTACGGTGCGACGCCGGCGGGGATCGCCGCGGCCGTGCAGGCCCGGCGGATGGGCCTGCGCACCACGCTGCTGGCCTTCGACGACGAGATCGGCGGGATGATGTCGGGCGGCCTGTCCGCCACGGACACCGGCTACACGTCGACCATCGGCGGATTCGCCCGGGAGATCTTCGCCGCGATCGGCGAGCACTACCGTTCGACCGGGCCGGTGTACAACTTCGAGCCGCACGTCGCCCGCGACGTCTTCGTCGCGGTCCTGAAGAAGGCGGGCGTGCGGGTCCTGACCCGTCAGCGGCTCGCCGAGGTCGTGCTCAGCGGAAACAGGATCCGCTGGATCAACACCGACGGCGGCGGCACCCACCGGGCGAACGCCTTCGTGGACGCCAGCTACGAGGGTGACCTGCTGGCCGCGGCGCGCGTCGCCTTCGTGACCGGGCGGGAGTCCAACGGCGAGTACGGCGAGACCCTCAACGGCGTGCAGAACCGCCCGGCCGGCTCGACCTTCCTGTCCTGCGTCAGCCCCTACCGCCGCGACGGCGATCCGACCAGCGGCCTGCTGCCCGACGTCTCGGCGAACGGGCTGGGGACGACGGGGCAGCAGAGTCCGCTCGGGATGGACTTCTGTTTCCGGCTCTGCCTGGCCCACGCCGGGTCGAACGCGCGGCCGTTCCCGAAGCCGGCGGCCTACGACCCCGAGCGGTACGAGCTGCACCGGCGCTACCTGGCTGCCGGGAACCGCAACGTGATGTCCTTCCTGGTCGAGCTGCCCGGGCGGAAGTACGACCTCAACAACAGCGGCCCGGTCTCCACCAACCTGGTGGGCGGCTCGGCGAACTGGGCGACCGCGGACTACGCGCGCCGCGAGCAGATCTACCAGGATCACCTCGCCTACCAGCAGGGCCTGCTCTGGTTCCTCGCGAACGATCCCGCCGTGCCGGCCTGGCAGCGCACCCAGGCCCGTTCCCTCGGCCTCGCCGCCGACGAGTTCGTGGACAGCGACAACTGGCCGCGCCAGCTCTACGTGCGCGAGGCCAGGCGGATGGTCAGCGACTACGTCGCGACGGAGGCCGACGCGTCGGGCACCCGCCGCTGCCCCGACCCGATCGCCTACGCGTCGTTCAAGGTCGACTCGCACGCCGTGCAGCGGGTCGTGGCGAACAACTGCCTCGTCAACGAGGGCGGCGTGGACGTCCCCGTGCCCGGCCCGTGGACGGTGTCGCTGCGCTCGATCCTGCCGCGGCGCCAGGAGTGCGTGAACCTGGTCGTGCCGGTCTGCGTCTCCTCCTCCCACGTGGCCTGGTCCTCGCTGCGGATGGAGCCGGTGCTCATGATGCTCGGCCAGGTGGCGGCCATCGCCGCGGGTACGGGAATCCGCCGCGGGGTGGCCGTCCAGGACGTCGCCTACCCCGAGATCCGGGCGGCCCTGCAGCGGCTGCGCCTGCCGCTGCCGGCGGCCGCGGCATGACAGCCGTTTCCCGGAATGTACCGACGATTCCCCACGTCCCATGTCCCATGTTCCATGTTTGTTCCATGTCCCATGTTTGTTCCATGTCCCCATGACTCGATGACGACCCGGGAACGACGTAGAAGGAGGATGGTGTGAATACGGGGCAGGCTGCGGACTACCGCGCCCGACTGCGGACCGCGGGCATTTTCTCGGTCCCCGATCTCTACCCGCCGCAGACCGTGGCGCGGTGGAACGAGATCCTCGACCGCGAGTTCGCCGAGAAGGCGGATCAGGCGCGGGCCTACGTCGGCGCGGACCGGCTCGTGGCGCTCGGGATCGCCGAGGAGGTGTTCTCCACGCCGCTGCGCCGGGCGATCCGTGCGCTGATCCCCGACGCGGTGCTCTACCACTGCCACGTCTACGAGACCGCGGCGAACCAGGAGCGCTCGCACATCCACGCGGGACGCCTGGGCGGCTGGCACCGGGACACCGAGACCATCCGGCTGTACGAGCCGGCGGCGGCGCCCCAGTACATCAGCATCTTCGTCTACCTGAGCGACGTCGCGAGCGGCTCCGGTGGCTTCGAACTCAGGACGCTGCCGCCGGCGCAGGCCATCGCGGCCGGCAACCGCTCGGTCGTGGTGCAGGGCCAGGCCGGCACCGCCTTCGTGTGGAACCGCTCCTTCTACCACCGCGCGACGCCGAACCTCAGCCCCGTCCGCCGGCGCGTGCTCAAGCTCTCGATCCAGGCCACGTCGCTGCCGAACGACCGGATCGAGCTGCCCGAGTTCGCCCGGGCCCGCACGGCCGTCAACCCGGCGGACGAGTACCTCGGCTTCCTGCTCGGCGTCGGGCGGGGCGGGCCGGCGGCGCCGCGCCAGCTTCCGCAGCCGGCGGATCCGGCGACCCCGCCCCCGCCCGCGGCTGATCTGGTGCCGAACTCGGTGGTCGAGGTCGGCCGCGCGGACGCCCTGTGGCACCGCGTCAGCGCGGTCAAGTACCGGCTGCCGGTCGGCTGATGGCAGCCGCGGGGGTGGGCCGGCGCCGGGTCCTGATCATCGGGTCCGGGCGACGGATCCGGAACAACTTCCTGCCGGCGTTCGCGCAGCGCCGCGACCAGTTCGAGCTCGTCGGGCTGTGGTCGCGCACCCGGGAGCACGCCGAACGCGCGGCGGCGCCGTGGGGGGTGCCGGTGGTGGGCTCCCCGGCCGAGGTCCTCGACGCGGTCGACACGGTCGTCGTCTCGGTCTCCACCACCGCGGTGCGCGCGGTGCTGCGCGACCTCGCCGAACGGGCGCCGCAGCTCTCGGTCGTCCTGGACACCCCGGTGTTCGGGCAGGCCGCCCACCTGCCGGCGATGGCGACCCTGCGGTCGTTCGCCCGGGTGGTCGTGGCCGAGGACTACATGAACTACCCGCAGTGGACCCTCGCCCGCCGCGCGGTCGCCGACGGTCTGATCGGCGAGGTGCGCTCGGTGGAGCTCGCGCACTCCGGCTACCGCTACCACGGGCTCGCCCTCATCCGGTCGCTGGCCGACTTCGACCACGTCACCGTGGCCACCCGACGGCGGGCCGGCGCCGACGTGCGCTTCGACTTCCGGCTGCGGCGCGGGCTGCGCGGTCGCATCACCGAGCCATACGACCAGGCCCGGGGGACCACGACGATCACAGGCGAGAAGGGCGTGATCACGGACTCCGCGCGCGTGGGGGCCGTGGGGGCGGGCGCCGGGCACGGCCCGGTGCACGTGCTGCGGCCCCGCGGGGACGCCCGGCCCGACGGCTACCTTCTCGACGGCCCGGATCTTCTCGGCGGCCTGGAGCTCGACCTGCCGGCGCTGCCCGCGCTGCTCGACGCCGAGGTGCCCGACCGCAGCCTGTTCAACGCCCTGAAGACCTGCGGCCTGCTGGAGGTGCTCGCGGCGGTGACGGGCGAGGCCTTCCACTCCCGGTACACCTACCGGGAGGCGCTCTACGACCACCTGACGACGGCGGTCCTGCGCACGAGCCCGCTGGTCGTCGACCCCGTGGCGGGGGCGGGCGGCAACATCGTCGGCGGCCTCGACGGCGTGTTCACCGGGCTGGCCCGGGCGCGGGGCGCCCTCACCAGGGCGGGGACACGTGGGAAGGGGACGCCGACGGGAGGGCCGGCGTGAGAGTGTGCCAGGCAACCCAGCCCGGATTATTATGATATGTCGTTATCTTTCCGGCTTATCCCCCGCCGGGAATGGTCGTAGCCGGGCCGGACCGGGGCCCGGGGGTGGGCGGGGTGTACCGGCTCAAGCGATTCGGGCCTACCGCAATTTTTGTCACGCGCATGACGCATTCCACCGAGGTCCGATGGTTCGCTCCCTCGCCGGACGTTAGAGTTGGTTTGCACGCACGGGGCCGGCTGGATGGGGGTCCGACAAGCCGGTGGTGCGACGTGCACCAGTGGGGGGTTCGTCGATCGGCACAGCGGGTGTCGTTGTCATGCGCTGACATGGCACACAGCCCGGTTGGTCGTCCTCCCGTCGGGCTGTGGCCCGTCCGAAGAAGTCGTGACCGCGGGGGGTTTTCCGAGTGACCGACACCGTCTTCAGCGATGATCAGGATCGGCGAGGGGCCGTTCAGTGACCCGACGTGACGGTGGCTACCGGCCCGACGACCGGGCGGGGGTCCCGGCCGGGGCGGCGACGCTCGGCGCGTCGTCCGTCGCGCCGAGCCGGCCCGGGCGGCGGATTCCGAACCAGCGTGCCCAGTTGGCGGTGGTGATCGGAGATGTTCCCCCGCCGCCGGCGGCCGATCGTGCCGGCCGCCGGGGCCCCGGCGCGGTCCAGCCGGACGCGGCGGGGATCGCCACCGCACCCAGGCCGGCGGACGGACCCGGCTCCACCGCCGGCGACCTGTCCCATCCTCCCGGCCTGTCCGATTTACCCGATCCGTCCGATCGGCCCGACCTGGACGCGCGGGCCGACGGCGGCTACCGGGCCACGGTTCCGTGGGAGCGTCCCTACACCCGGCTGCTCATCGTCACCGACGCCCTCGCCTGCGTGGTGGCGGTGGGGGTTGCCTATCTGGTCCGGTTCGGCGGCCTGGTCGAGTTCGACCTCAAGCCGGTGTCGGCGCGGCCCTACATCCTGATGTCGGTGCTGCTGCCGCTCGCGTGGGTTCTGTCGATGTTCTTCGGGCGGGCCTACGAGAGCCGCTTCCTCGGCGGGGGATCCGAGGAGTTCCGCCGCGTGCTCAACGCCGCCGCGCAGCTCACCGCGGTGGTGGCCGTCCTGTCCTACGCGACGAAGGCCGAGCTCGCCCGCGCCTACGTACTGATCGCGTTCCCCGCCGCACTGGTACTGACGGTGGCGCTGCGGGTCGGCGCGCGAGCCGGGCTGCACCGGCTGCGCCGGGCGGGGCGCTGCCTGCACCGCGTGCTGGTCGTCGGCGCTGGGGAGTCCGCGGCATCCATGATCCGGATAGCGCAGCGTGAGCCCACCGCCGGCTGGTCGGTGGTCGGGGTCGTCCTCGACCGGTCGCCGGGGCGGCACAGCCACGACTCGCCGGAGCGCGTCGGGTTCGACCTGCTGGGGGTGCCGATCGTCGGGACCTCGGAGAGCCTGCACACCGCCATCGCGCAGACGGCGGCGACGACCGTCGCGATCAGCCCGCAGATGGACGGCGAGCGGCTGCGGCGGTTGCTGTGGATGTTGGAGGGTAGCGAGGTCGATGTCCTGGTCTCCTCGGCGCTGACCGACGTGACCGGGCCGCGCATCTCGATCCGCCCGGTCGCCGGACTGCCGCTGCTGCACGTCGAGGAGCCGGAACTCAGCGGTACCCGGCGCGCCATGAAGGGCCTGTTCGACCGGAGCGTGGCCGCGGGGATCCTGCTGCTGTGCCTGCCGCTGCTGGCCGCCCTCGCGTTGGCCGTCCGGCTCACCAGCCGCGGCCCGGCGATCTTCCGGCAGGTGCGGGTGGGCCGGGGCGGTGAGCACTTCACGATGTACAAGTTCCGCTCGATGTACGTCGACGCCGAGCAGCGCAAGGCGGCGTTGGAGTCGCGCAACGAGCG
Source organism: Frankia alni ACN14a (assembly GCF_000058485.1). NCBI lineage: Bacteria > Bacillati > Actinomycetota > Actinomycetes > Frankiales > Frankiaceae > Frankia > Frankia alni. The sequence goes on along the minus strand of NC_008278.1, from coordinate 6,627,236 downwards.
GGCCGAGGGCCTGCTGTTCAAGATGCGCGAGGACCCCCGGATCACCCGGGTCGGGAAGTTCCTGCGCAAGTGGTCCCTGGACGAGCTGCCGCAGCTCTTCAACGTCGTGGGGGGCAGCATGTCGCTGGTCGGCCCGCGGCCGCCGCTGCCGGCGGAGGTCGCCCGCTACGAGGACGACGTGCACCGCCGGCTGATGGTGAAGCCCGGTCTGACCGGCCTGTGGCAGATCAGCGGTCGGTCCGATCTGGAATGGGACGAGTCGGTGCGACTGGACCTGCGCTACGTGCAGAACTGGTCGCTGGCGATGGACTTCTACATCCTCTGGCGGACGATGTTCGCGGTGCTGCGCCGCGAGGGAGCGTACTGATCCGCTGGGCCGCTGGGCCGCTACCGCTGGCCGCTACCGCTGGCCGCTACCGCTGGCCGCTGCGGCGGAGCCGGTAGCCGGCTTCTGGCACCAGCTGGTTCAGCCGCTCACACGTTCTCCTTTCCGCTGTTTGGCGACGGTGTGCGTTGGCGGACGGCGCTCGCCTCGCCGCCCGGCGCTGCGCCGGCACCGCCGCGCGGGAGCTGTGCGTGGGAACGAAGCCACGTCGTTGTTTGGTATCGATGAATCGGACGCCAAACCGTCTAGAAGAGTTACGGTGGCGGCGGCTCTCCCACGCACCCGCTCCGACCTGCGGGCCGTCGCCCCCACAGCGTCGTGACAGGTCCGGTTCACGTGACGCTGCACGCCCTCGGATTGCAATCGGATACACGACCTATCTCTGTCTCCTGAAATAAATCCGCTGTGCGACGGGTGTTGAATGTCGGCGCGTGGCCGTATTCGAACGTTGATCCGCGGATATTGTCAATGCCCCGATTGAGGTATCGTCGGCGCGGTCGCGAATCTCATTTACAGGAATCTACGCCATGGCGTGATATGGGTCACAGATGGGCGTCGGAAGCATTGATGGTCGTATGCGGCGGTGTCTCGGCCGTAAGGTGGGCGCCGGCGCCACGGTATTGATCCCGCTGCTGACCGAGTTCTGTTTCGGTGCGGCCGGGCTGCCGTGGAGGCCGGAATGTCAGCGGCCTGATCCCAGGTTCCGGGGGAACCGTGCAGAGGCCATATCGGGGGAAGATATGCCTATCTTTTTCTTTTGTTCGAGGACGGCGATGTCGGTGACATCGGCGAGCCGGCGTCGGCCGTCGGCGCTGCGAGCGAGGATTCGTCGTGGGCGCTGAGCGCGGCGCCGCGGGCCGGCACCGCGTGCGTGCGGCCCCTCGGCCGGCCGCCGTCGGCGCGGCACCGGCCGGCCTGCGGATTCGCGTCTCCTTACGGGACCGCAACGAGTCGGAGTACCTCGCCGACCTGCTCCAGGATCACGGGCTGGCGGTGCGCGTCGCGCTGCCGGACGAGGACGAGCGAGGCGGCGATGAGCAGCCCGCGGCCAACGAGATCGTCGTCAGTCAGGAACTGGTCGCCGGGCTCATCCCGGCGGCGCGCCGGGGCGACACGCCTCTGATCGTGCCGACCGATCGGCCGGCGGCGCCCCCTGTCGGCGGGCCCGGCGAGGAGCAGGTGCCGCAGCCGGGGCGGTTGACCATGCACGACCTCGACGCCGTCGCCCGGCGCCTCGTCGCCACCATCCAGCGCAGGGTCGAACGCAACCGGCGGGGGCTGGCGCAACTCGCCCTCGAGGACGAGGACATCTTCGACGACGTCGCCGTCCAGCAGAGCGCCGGACGGCGGCTGCGCCTGGTCGGGCGGGAGGGTGTGCTGGTCTGCCTGCGGGTCAGCGAGCTGGGGCGGGTCCGGGAGCGCCTCGGGGCGCAGGCGACCTGGGAGCTGGTCGGCCGGATCCGCGACGTCACCGTCACGGAACTGGGCCTGGCCAGGCCGCCGGCGCCGCGCAGCAACGGGGAGCTGCTGTGGGTCCTGCCGGCGGCACCGGCGGCCCGCGCCCGCAAGCAGCTTGAGCAGCTGGGCGCCGCGCTGGCGAGCCGGTCGGTCACGGTGACCGCCGGCGACGCCGAGGAGCATCTGCGCATCACGCCCGCCATCGGCCTGGTCGGCGTGGGCAGGACGGATCCGGCCGTGCTGATCAGCCGGGCCAGGGCCGCCGCCGCGACCGCCGCCAGCCGCCTCGATCTGGAGCCCTGCACCTGGGAGCCGTCCGGAGAACCGGCCGAGATGCCGGCCGAGATGCCGGCCGGGGCCGGGGCGCTGCTCGGCGCGCCGTTCGTGGCCGGGTCGCCGTCCGGAGCCCCGTCCGGGTTCGACGGGCCGTTCGGAGCGCCTTCCGGGGAGGTGGCCGCCGGCCTCCGCGGGTTCTCCACCGGTGCCGGTGCCGGTGCCGGTGCGGCGGCGGCGGCCTGGCGGACGGCCAGGCGGTGGATCGGGTCCACCGCCGCGCAGGCCCTGCTCAGCGTCGTCCTCGCCGTCGGCCTGCCCTACCTGTACTACACGCTCACGGCCCAGTTCGGCGTCGACGTGCTCGGCCCCGCCTACGCGTTCATCGTGCTCGCGCTGGTGGCGACCGCCGGGTCGATCTACGTCGAGGGTCTGCTCGCGCTCGACCCGGTCCGGCCGCCGGCGCTCCCGCCGGGAGACCCGCCGCCGGCGACGGTCATCATCGCCGCGTACCTGCCGAACGAGTCGGCGACGATCATCGACACGCTCGAGGCGTTCCTGCGCCTGCGCTACGCCGGATCCCTGCAGGTGATCCTCGCCTACAACACCCCGCATGCACTGCCGGTCGAGTCCGTGCTCCAGGCGATGGCACACGAACATCCTCGGCTGGTGGTGCTCAGGGTGCCGGGCAGCACCTCGAAGGCGCAGAACGTCAATGCCGCCCTCGAAATCGCCACCGGTCATTTCACCGGCGTCTTCGATGCCGACCACCATCCGGCGCCGGACTCGGTGACGCGGGCATGGCGATGGCTGGCCGATTCCTACGACATCGTGCAGGGGCACTGCGTCATCCGTAACGGCGGTGCGAGCTGGTTGTCGCGGATGGTCGCGGTGGAGTTCGAGTCGATGTACGCGGTGGGCCATCCGGGGCGGGCGAAGCTGCACGGCTTCGGCATCTTCGGCGGATCCAACGGGTACTGGCGGACCGACATTCTGCGCCGCGTCCGGATGCGCCCCCGCATGCTGACCGAGGACATCGACTCCTCGGTCCGATCCCTGCTCGCCGGTGTTCGCATCGCCTCCGATCCGGCGCTGTTGTCCTTCGAACTGGCGCCGACCACGCTGCGGGCACTGACCCGCCAGCGGCTGCGCTGGGCCCAGGGCTGGTTCCAGGTCTCGCGGAAGTACTTCGGGATGGCCCTGGCCTCCCCCGTGCTCAACCGCCGGCAGAAGGCCGGCGCCGCGTTCCTGTTCGGTTGGCGCGAGCTCTACCCGTGGATCTCCATCCAGATCTTCCCGTTGCTGGGGTATCTGCTGCTGCATCCGGAGCCCGGCCAGGGCGTGCACTGGGCCATGCCGTTCTTCCTGTTCCTCACGCTCGTCACGATGGGAGTCGGCGTGGCGCAAAGCCTCTTCGCCTATCTGCTCGCCCACCCGGACGTGCGCCGGCGTCGGCGGTGGTTCCTCGTCTACGCCCTGTTCGCCGGCTTCTTCTACACCGAGTACAAGAACGGCCTGGCCCGGGTGGCCCAGATCAAGGAGATCGGGGGAGAGCGCCAGTGGCGGGTCACCCCGCGCCAGGTGCCCGTGCCCAGCCCGGCCTACCGGCGGGAGTCGGCCTGACCATGACCGGCCTGCTCACACCGTCCACGTCCACGTCGCCGTCCACGTCCACGTCGCCGTCGCCGTCCACGTCGCCGTCGCCGTCCACGTCGCCGCCATCGGCACCGTCCACGCCTGCGCCGGGGCGGCTGGCGCGCATGGACGACCTCGAGGGATACCGGGGAGTCGCCGCCCTGGGGGTCGTGGTCTTCCACGCCTACCAGTTCTGCCGGGAGGGCGCCGGTGGGGACTCGGCCGGCTCGTCACCCGACGGCTACGCCTACGCCGGGACGCCGCTGGGCCGGCTGCTGCTCAACCTCGACGGCCTCGTCAGTCTGTTCCTGCTGCTGTCGGGCTTCCTGCTTTACGCCCCGGCAGCCCGCCAGGTCCTCGCCGGGCGGCGGGTGGGCAGCCCCCGGGTCTTCCTGCTGCGCCGCGCCGTGCGCATCCTGCCGCTGTACTGGTTCGCGACCCTGCTCGTCTGGACCTACCGCAACCCCGACCTGCCGGGAGACTGGCGCGACCTGGTGGAACACCTCACCTTCACCCAGGTCTTCGACAGCCGTCGCATCTTCTACACGATCGGCCCGGCCTGGTCGCTCTCGGTGGAGATCTTCTTCTACGTCGCCGTCGCGCTCATCCTGCTGGCCCTGCGGGGTTGGCTGCCCGCCCGGTCACGTCCGGCCGTGCGGGCGCTGGCGATCGCGACGCCGCCCACCGTGATGCTGGTCGGCTCGCTTGCCTACCACTGGTGGGCGCTCGAGCTCGCCCACCAGCCGTCCGACCGCTGGGCGATCTGGTTCAACCCGCTGGCCAAGGCGGAGATGTTCGCCATGGGGATGTTCCTCGCCGTCGCCCACGCCCGGTGGGGCGACCGGGCCGTGCGCGCGCGGTGGCTCGTTCCCGTCCGGCTCGTGGCGCTGGCCATCCTCGCCTGGGGCTGCGCCATCCGGGCCGAGGACGCCCGGACGTCGACCGAGTTCAACCTGCTGGCGATGGTCGCGTTCACCCTGCTGCTCGGCAGCTCGCTGTTCGCGCCTCCGCGGGCCTGGTGGCGACGGGCCCTCGCGGCCCGCCCCCTGATGTTCGTCGGCACCGTCAGCTACAGCGTGTACCTGTGGCACGAGCCGATCCTGCTCTACCTCGACACGCATCACCTGCTGAGCCACCAGGCGACGGCGTTCCCCTGGGTGGCGCTGCTGCTGGTGGTCGTCTCCGTGCCGTTCGGCTGGGTCAGCTACGTCATCCTCGAACGGCCCGCGGGCGAACTGAAGGCCCTGTTCCAACCGGACGGTCGGCTGCGCTCGTACTACGGTCCCCGGCACGAGGGCTGACGGATCAGCACCATGCCCGAGCCGACCATGCAACGAGCCCCGCGGCCCGACGTGATCGTAGCCGCGTCCCGGCCGCGGTCACGCCCCTTCGCGTACGCCGTGATCGGGCTGCTGTCCGTCGTCGTCGCCGTGTCGATCGTGCTCGGCGTGGTGGGACCCGACCCGGACCCGTCCGCCTCGGTATGGCTGACCAGCGCGGACGGTGCGCACCGCCTGGACCGCCAGCCGGACGTGCGACTGCTTCCGTCGACCGGGCCGGCCACCGGGCAGGGTGTCCTACGGGTCGAGCCGGACCGGCGTTTCCAGGTCATGGAGGGAGTCGGGGCCGCCCTGACCGACTCCTCCACGTATCTGATCGACACGAGGCTGTCGCCGCCCGAGCGCCGCCGGCTGATGCGCTCGCTGTTCGACCGAGACGCCGGCGCCGGGCTGAGTTTCCTGCGCCAGCCGATCGGGGCCAGCGACTTCTCCCGGGCCGCGGTGACCTACGACGACGTTCCCGCGGGCCAGCGCGACCCGCGGCTGCGGCGGTTCAGCGTCGCCCGCGACGAGGAGCACGTGCTGCCGCTGCTGCGCCAGGCCCGCGCACTCAACCCGGAACTGCGGGTGATGGCGACGCCCTGGACCGCCCCGGCCTGGATGCGCACCGGCGACACGCTGTCCGGCTCCTCCGGCGGTCCCCTGCGGCCCGAGGACACCGCCGCCTTCGCCGCCTACCTGGCCGCCTACGCCCGTGCCTACGCGGACGGCGGCGTGCCGGTCGACCTGATCTCGCCGCTGAACGAACCGCTGGCGCCGCCCGGGAACCATCCCGCCATGCCGATGACGGCCCAGCAGGAGGCGGCGGTGATCGCCGCGCTCGGTCCGGCGCTGCGCGCGGCCGGGCTGAGCACCCGCATAGCCGTCTCCGATCAGAACTGGGACTTCGGCTCCTACGCCCTGCAGGTGCTCAGCGACCCCGCGGCGGCGCCGTGGATCGCCGGGATCGCCTCGCACTGCTACGGCGGGGACCCGTCCGCCCAGGCGGTGCTGCGCGGCCAGGCGCCGACGCTCGCCCAGTACGTCACCGAGTGCTCCAGCGGGTCCTGGTCGAAGGGCTTCGGCGACAGCCTGCGCTGGAGCGCGCAGAACATGGTGATCGGCGCGACCCGCAACGGCGCCGCCACGGTCGCCTACTGGAACGTGGCGCTCGACGAGACCGGCGGGCCCAAGCTCGGCGGCTGCCCGAGCTGCCGCGGCCTGGTCACGATCGACCGGCGCAGCGGAAAGGTGACGTACAGCCCCGAGTACTACGCGCTCGGCCAACTCGCCAAGGTCACCGAGCCGGGTGCCGTCCGGGTGGACACGGCCTCGCCCGGACCCGGCGGGCTGCAGAACGTCGCCTTCGTGAACCCGGACGGATCGCGCGCGCTGGTCGCCTACAACCCGGGGACGGTGCCGGCGGCGGTCACCGTCGACGACGGCAGGGTGTCGTTCGCCGCGCGGGTCCCGCCCGGTGCCATGGCCTCGTTCTCCTGGCCGGGCCGCCGGCTCGCCGCCGCCTCCGCCGCCTCCGGCGTCCCCACCGCCCCGCGTCCCGTCCCCGGGCATCCCGGTCCCGGCGGTGCGCTCGCCGGGGCGCAGAACCGCGTCCGGGTGATGCCGCTGGGGGACTCGCTCGTCGACGGGTTCGTGACCAGCGGCGGCTGGCGCACCCAGCTGTGGCACCGGCTGGTGCAGAACGACGGTGAGCCGGTCGTGTTCGTGGGCTCCCAGCGCGGCGGCCCACCCGACCTGGGCGACCAGCGGGAGGAGGGCCATCCCGGCTGGCGACTGGACGCGCTGCAACGTCAGGCGGCTGCCTGGGTCGGCTCGGCGCGGCCCGACGTCGTCCTGCTCATGGCCGGCACGAACGACATCAACGAGGGAGCCAGCGCCCAGCAGGCCGCCGCCCGGCTCGACGCGCTGCTGGGCACGATCCTCGCCGCCCGCCCCGGCGTCGCCGTGCTGGTGTCCACCCTCGTCCCGATGCACAACGGCCACGACGCCACCTGGGCGGCCTTCAACGCGGCGATCCCCGGCGTCGTCGCCGCACGCCGGGCCGCCGGCGCGGACGTCTCGGTCGTGGACCTGTCCTCGATGGTCGGCCCCGAGCACTACGTCGACGGGCTGCACCCCGACCAGGCCGGCTACAACGCGCTCGGCGACGCCTGGTACGCCGCCGTCCGGCCGGTCGTGCACCGCCTGCGCGACGCCGCCGCCGCCGCGTCCGGACCGCGCATGTCGGCCTCGACGGTCGCGGTGAGCGCCTGCTGCACCGACACCGCGCCCGCCCTCGCCGCCGACGGCCTGCCCGGCACCCGCTGGACCAGCGGCTACCCTCAGGAACCGGGGATGTGGCTGCAGGCCGACCTGCGCGCCCCGACGCCGGTCAGCGGCGTCGACCTCGACGCCGGCCCCAGCGTCGGTGACCAACCGCGGGGGTACGTGGTGCGCGTCTCCGTCGACGGGACCACCTGGCGGACGGTCGCGACCCGCGGCGACGACGGTCCCCGGGCCGCCGTCTCCTTCCCGCCGGTCACCGCCCGCTACGTCCGGGTGCAGCTCACCGTCGCCGTGAGCGACCACTGGTGGTCGGTGGCCGATCTCACCGTCCACACCGCGCCCTGACCCCCGCGCACCCGCCCGGGGCTGGCGTGCCGGCGGGGATCCGCGGACGTGGGCCACGTCATCTGGCGATGTTCCAGCCGTGTCCTATGGTTCCGTGGTGATGCCGCCCTCAGATCCGGATCAGCCGGCCGCGCCCCCGCCCTCGCCGGAGGAGGATGCGACCGGCACCACACCGCGGACCGACGCCCCGCCCGCGGCCCCGCGGACCGACGCCCCGCCCGCGGGCCCGCGGGTCGGCGCCAGTCCGGCCGTCCCGTCGGGTCGGGAGCGCCGCTACCCGCCGCCGGAGCAGGTCCGCGGCGCGGTCGTCGCCCGCCGCGGGCAGATCGAGCGCTCCACCACCGACCAGCGGCTGCTCGACACCCGCAGCCCGTCGGGTTTCGTCCATGGCGACCCGTGGCGGGTGATGCGCATCCAGAGCGAGTTCGTCGAGGGCTTCGGGCTGCTCGCGGAACTGCCGCGGGCCGTGACGGTCTTCGGCTCGGCGCGCATCACCGCGGACGACCCGATCTACGCCCAGGGGCGCCGCCTCGGCGCCGCGCTTGCCGAGGCCGGCTTCGCCGTCATCACCGGCGGGGGGCCGGGGGCGATGGAGGCGGTCAACCGCGGCGCCCAGGAGGCGGGCGGGCTGTCGGTCGGCCTCGGCATCGAGCTGCCGTTCGAGCAGCGGCTCAACGACTGGGTCGACCTCGGGGTCAGCTTCCGGTACTTCTTCGTGCGCAAGACGATGTTCGTGAAGTACGCCGAGGCGTTCGTGATCCTGCCCGGCGGGGTCGGCACGCTCGACGAGCTGTTCGAGGCGCTCACCCTCGTCCAGACCGGCAAGGTCACCCGGTTCCCGGTGGTCCTCATCGGGTCGGAGTACTGGTCGGGCCTGGTGGGGTGGCTGCGTTCCACCGTCCTGCCGGCCGGCCTGATCAAGGAGTCGGACCTGCACATCCTGGCGATAACCGACGATGTCGACGAGGCGGTGCGCATCATCGTGCGGGGGACGGCCGGGCACGCCGAGCCGCCCCGCCCGGAGGTGCCCGAACCGTGAACATCTGCGTCTACTGCGCGTCCTCGTCCGCGATCGACGCCGCCCATGTGGAGCTGGCCGCCCGAACCGGGGCGGAGCTCGCCCGGCGCGGCCACACCCTGGTGTCCGGCGGTGGCTCGGTGTCGTGCATGGGGGCGGTGGCCCGGGCGGCGCGGGCCGGCGGCGCCCACACCATCGGGGTGATCCCGCGCGCGCTGCTGGCGCTGGAGGTCAGCGACACCGACGCGGACGAACTGATCGTCACGGACACGATGCGGGAGCGTAAGGCACTGATGGACGCCCGCGCCGACGGCTTCCTCGCCCTGCCCGGCGGGCTGGGCACGCTGGAGGAGCTGCTGGAGATCTGGGTGGCCCGGGTGCTGAGCCTGCACACGAAGCCCGTGGTCGTCCTCGACCCCGGCGGGGTCTTCGGCCACCTGCGGCTGCTCGTCGACGGGCTCGTCGAGAGCGGGTTCGTCCGGCCGGTCGCACGCGACACGCTGATCTGGGCCGACAGCGTGGACGAGGCCCTCGACCACCTGGAGGCCGCCGCCGCGCCGCCGAGCACCGTGCCCGCCGGTGCCGGTGCCGGTGCCGCTGCCGGCACCGCCCCGCCCCAGCCGACCGACCGAGAGATCATCGAGGGCGACTGACGGTCGCGGCGGCCGGCATCCTGCCCGGCCGGGCGGGGGCGCCGCGCCGCGCTCCCTGCTTGTCCGGAGGGTTCCGCGCCCGATTTATCCCTCTGGACAAGCAGTCGGGCGGTCGGGACGCGCCCACTGCGCCGGTCGGGTCGGCCGGCGGGCGGGGGCGGGTCAGACGACGCCGCGGCGGGCGACGGCAAGGTCGGCGTCGCCGCGGATCGCCGCGACCATCCGCAGCGTCCGCAGCGTCGCGGCCACCTGGTGGGCGCGGAAGACCCGGGCGCCGAGCCAGGCGCTGATCGCCGTCGCGGCGAGGGTTCCCTCCAGGCGTTCGTCGACCCCGGTGTCCAGCGTCTCCCCGACGAAGTCCTTGTTCGACATGGCGACGAGCACCGGCCACCCGGTGGCCGCCAGTTCCGGCAACCGCCGGGTGGCCTCCAGCGAGTGCCGGCTGTTCTTGCCGAAGTCGTGGCCCGGGTCGATGAGCACCGCGTCGGCGCGCACCCCCAGCGACGCGGCGCGCTCGGCGAGGCCGGTCGTCGTGGTGACGATGTCGGCGACGACGTCGTCGTAGGTCATCCGGTGCGGCCGGGTCCGGGGTGGCAGATGCCCGGCGTGGGTGCAGACCAGGCCCGTGCCGAACTCGGCGGCGACCTCGGCGAGCTGCGGGTCCACCCCGCCCCAGGCGTCGTTGAGCAGGTCGGCGCCCTCCCCGGCGACCACGCGGCCGACCGCCGCCCGCCAGGTGTCGACGCTGATCACCAGGTCGGGATGGCGTGCGCGGACCGCGGCGACGAAGCCGCCCACCCGGCGAAGCTCCTCGGCCGGGCTCACCTCGCCGCCGGGGGCCGCCTTGACCCCGCCGATGTCGATGATCTCCGCCCCGTCCTCGACGGCACGGTCGACGGCGTCGAGCGCCGCGGCCTCCCCGTACGTCGCGCCCCGGTCGAAGAACGAGTCCGGGGTGCGATTGACGATGGCCATGACCACCAGTTCCGACGGTCCGAACACCCGTCGCCCCAGCCGCAGCGGCCCCTGTCGCGGGGCGAGGGGCGGCAGGTCGGTCGGCGACGGGGCGGTCGGGGCGGTCGGGGTGCGGGGCGTCAGGGCGGTCGTCTCGGGAGGGTCGGCGTCCACCCGGTCAGCCTGCCAGATCGGGCGGGGTGACCAGGGTCCTCGAGGCATGGCACGATCGACCCGTGGTGCTCGTCGTCGAGATCGTGATCGTGGCCGCAGTCGTGTTCGCCGTGGCCGCGCTGGCCGTCGGCCGCTTCGACCGGCTTGCCCCCGCGCCGCCCGACGGCGCCTCCGTCGGCCTGCCCGCCGCCACGGTGACGGCCGGCGACATCTCCCGGCTGCGCTTCGCGATGGCGCCGCGCGGCTACCGCATGGCCGAGGTCGACGCCGTCCTGCTCCGCCTGGCCGAGGAGGTGGCCTGGCGCGACGAGGAGTTGGCCCGGCGCGACGACGAACTCGTCCGGTTGGCGACCTTCGCACGCATCGGCCCCGCGCCGTCGGTGCCGGAGCATCCCGTCGTGCCGCTGGACAAGCCGCAGGACTGACCGGCCCCGCGTCCCGCGGGTCTCGGCATCCCGTTGACGGACGGTCGATCTGGATCACGCGAGACCGACCGCGGGCGCGCCCGTCGACACCGGACGCCCACCGTCCGATGCCGTCGCCGCCGACCGTTGTGATGCCGCGGGGAGACGTGTTTCGGTTTGCGGTCCGGTCTACGGGATAATCGTCGCCAGACGCAGGTCCGACGGCAGGAAGAGGTGCACCGATGGCGGCCATGAAGCCGCGGACGGGTGACGGTCCGCTCGAGGTGACCAAGGAGGGGCGCGGCATCGTCATGCGTGTCCCGCTGGAGGGGGGCGGTCGGCTCGTTGTGGAACTCACCGCCGACGAGGCGAGTGCGCTGGGGGACGCCCTCAAGACCGCGGTCAGCTAGCTGTCGATGCGTACCGGCGCCGGCTGCCGACCCGTGACGGGTGGGGCCGGCCGGCCCGGCGGCCTGGGGCGGCGGCGATGAGGGAGGGTCAGATGACCATGGACGGAACCGCGTCGAGTCCGGTGCTCGATGCTCTCATCGGGTCGCCGCCGGAGATCACGCTCCGGTCCGGGAGCGCCACCGACGCGGCGGCCTCCGTCGTCGCCGTCGTGCTGGCGGCGGGGGAGGACGGGCCGGTCCTCGCGGCGGCCGCCCGGCGGGCCGGCGCCGATCTCGGGGTGGATCTCGACCGACTCGTCGAGACCGAGTCCCTGCGCGGTGACGCCGGCTCCGTGCTGGTCGTCCCGGTCACCGGCGCGCAACGCTCGATCACCCGGCTGCTCGTGGTGGGAGTCGGCGCCGGCCAGCCGGGGGACTGGCGGGCCGCCGGCGCCGCCGTGGCGCGCCGGGCCGGTGCGGCGGCGCGGGTCGCGGTGATCGCGCAGCCCGCGCCGGTCGGCCTGCGGGCGTTCGCCGAGGGGGCCGCCCTCGGTGCCTACCGCGTCTCCGGGCTGTTGGAGCGGGCCGGGCAGCCCGGCCGTCCCGCGGGCGACGGAGCGGACGCCCGGACCCGGCCCGTGGTCGTGCCCGGCGCCGCAGCCGAGGCGCCCGGTCGCGACGCGCTGAACGTCAACGAGATCACGGTGGACGATGCCGGCCTCGACGGCGTCGACGCCGCCGGCCCCGCCATCGACGCCGCCGGCCCGGCCGTGGACGCGGGCGGTGGGGCGTCGGCGTCCGTCGCCGAGGCCGTCGGCGGGCCGCTGCGCGAGGTGGTCGTCGTCGGTGACCTCGCGGCGGATCCCGCGGCGCTCGCGGCGCTGCGGGCGGCCCGCGCGGTGGCACTCGGGGTCTACATCGCCCGTGATCTGGTGAACACGCCGAGCCTGGTGAAGTCGCCGGAATGGCTCGCCGACCGGGCCGTGCGCATCGCGACCGAGGCCGGCCTCACCGCGACGGTGCTCGGTCCGCGGGAGCTGGCCGAGCAGGGCTTCGGCGGGCTGCGGGCCGTGGGCCAGGGTTCACCCCGCCCGCCGCGGCTGGTCCGGATCGAGTACGACGGTGCTGGTGCTGGTGCTGGTGCTGGTGCTGGTGCTGGTGCTGGGGCTGGTGGCGGTGGGGCCCGCCATCGGGTCCTCGTCGGCAAGGGCATCACGTTCGACTCGGGCGGCCTCTCGCTCAAGCCGGCCGTGTCGATGATCGGGATGAAGACCGACATGTCCGGCGCCGCGGCGGTGCTGGGCACGATGACCGCGCTGCCGGCGCTCGGCGTGCCCGGCCAGGTGACCGGCCTGCTCTGCCTCGCGGAGAACATGATCGGCGGCAGCGCCATGCGCCCCGGCGACGTCATCACCTGCTGGGGCGGCACGACCGTCGAAGTGCTCAACACCGACGCCGAGGGGCGCCTGGTCCTCGCCGACGGCCTCGCCTACGCGGCGGGCGAGCTTGGTGCCGACGTCGTCGTCGACCTGGCCACCCTCACCGGGGCGATCGCCGTCGCGCTCGGCCGGCGCACCGCGGGCCTGTTCAGCTCCGACGACGATCTCGCCGCGGAGCTGGCCACCGCGGCCGAGTCCGCCGGCGAGCGGGTGTGGCGCCTGCCGCTCACCGAGGACTACCGGCCGGCGATCGACTCGCCGGTAGCCGACCTGGCCAACATCGGCCGGGCGCTGGACGTCGGCGGCGGGTCCATCACCGCCGCGCTGTTCCTGCGCGAGTTCGCCGGGAAACTGCCATGGGCCCATCTCGACATCGCCGGCACGGCCCGGTCCGACTCCGACGACGGCGAGATCAGCCGCGGCGGCACGGGCTGGGGAGTCCGCACCCTGCTGCGCTGGCTGGCCGCGGACCCCGCCGCCGCTACCGCCGTGGCGGACGCGTCCGCTCGGGTCGGGTAGCGACCGGCGGCAGCACGGGGATCTCGTGGCGGCCGAAGCCACCGGGTTGCAGGGGGACGGTTCCCGCGGTGCCTTCCGGCCTGCCCTGGTCGCCAGCGCCGGTCAGGAGGCGGCCCCGGCCGCGCTGAGGCTGGTGAGCTGGCGGCGGGCCCAGCGCAGGCTGTCGTGCTCGTCCATCACCGCGGGCCAGCCCGCCAGCGCCGCCTCGACCGCCTCGCGGTCCGCCACCGCGAGGACCTCGACCCGTAGCTCGTCGATGTCCGCCTGATCGACGCGGAGCTGGTCGAGGTAACGGGCGAGGATCCCGCCGGGGTGCGGCTCGCGGACGGAGTAGATCTCCCGGGTGGCCTCGACCCAGCTCAGCCGGTAGGTGCTGTGCATGTCATGGTGGTCTGTCCACCCGTCCCCGAAGGGGACCTCGGTGGAGGCCTGCCGCCGCGGCTGCTCGCCGTAGAACTCCCGGATGTTCATGGGGCATCCATCCCCGCGGGACGGACCCGCGTAAACGGCCGGACGCCGGTCGGTGGCCGCTCCCACGCCGCCCTGGCCGGCCCCGCCCCGTCAGCCCTGCCGACCCTGCGCGCAGTGGCCGGGCGCCCCACTGCTTTCGCGCGCTGTCGTTCCATGATCCGGCCGTCGAGGCGAGGGCATGATCGCATCCTAGGAGGCGAGTCGCTGGAGCGCCGCCTCGTAACCCTTGGCCTGCGCCTCGGTCAGCACCAGGGAGACGCGGAGAACCACGCCGCCCCGCACGAAGACGTACTCGGTGACCAGAGGATTGTCCTCGGTGACGGTGAGGAGCCGGGCGGCCCGCCGGGCAGCGGCCGCCGCATCGTGGAACGACTCGACGGCGCCGCCGCGCTCGATCGCCCCCCGGGGCGCCCCCGCCACCTCGTTCGAGCCCACCCGGGAGTCGCTGAACGCGATCCGGCTGGAGTAGCCGCCCGCCGTGCCCAGGAGCCGGTCGGGGTCGGTGGCGGCGGTGTAGACGACGGTCGTGTGCAACGGCAGGCCGGCCTCGGCCAGCCTGATCGCGACCTGCTCGGCGGTGAGGTTCGTCGGCAGACCGCCGGCACCGCCCTGGACTGGGCCGGTCGTGCCGGTCGTGCCGGTCGTGCCCGTGGGCAGTCCGGGAGCACCGGCCGCCCCCGGGCTCGCCGCGGGTGGGCTCGCCGGGCCCGGACTCGCGATCGGCGCGCTGCGGGCCCGGTGCGCCGGGCCCACCATCCGGTTCAGCGCGTAGCCGCCGGCGCCGGCCAGGACGGCCACCAGCAACACGAACGCGACGTAGGGCAGCAGACCCTCCCGCGCGGGGGCGCCAGGCGGCCCGGCGTCCCGCTCGTCGGCCCCGCCGCGAGGACCGGCCCCTGCCCGCGGGCGGTAGTCCGGGCCGCCGCCGAGATCCGCGCCGCCGCCATAACTCCCGCCGCCGAGACCCGCCCCGCCGCGGTAGCTCCCGTCGCCGCCGGAGCGGCCGCCGCCGTAGCTCCCGCGGCCGATGGTGCCCTCGCGGCCAGCACCGCCCTGGCCGACAGGGGCCCCGCGGTCGACGATCTCACGGCGGTTCGCCTGGAGACCGGGGTCGGTGTGGTCATCGTGGACAGGGCGGCCACCGCGACCACCGTGGGTGCCGAGATCGCCCCGGGTGTCGAGATCGCCCCGGGCGCCAAAATCGTCCTGGGCGGCGCGACCGTTCTGGGTGCCCCGACCGAACTGGGTGTCTCGACCGTTCTGGGTGTCTCGACCGTTCTGGGTGCCGCGATCGCCGTAGCCCCCGCGGCCGACGTCTTCATCGGGACGGTCGTACCGACCGGGGCCATCCTGGCCGTCGCGGCCGGCCTGGTCTCCGCGGCCGTGGCGGCCGTCGGGGCGACCGCGGCTGCCATAGGCGTCACGCCCGTCGTAGGGGTCGCGCGGGTAGGGGGCGTGACCGGCGCGGTTGCCGTGGTCCCCGCTGTCGTCGTAGCGGCGGTCGGCGAAGGAGGCCGGGGGATCGGCGTACCCCCCGCCGCGGTCGTAGCCGTCGTCGTCGTGGGTGCCGTGGTTCTGGTATCCGCCGTGATTCTGGTGCCCGCCGCGGCCGCCGTAGTCCCGGCGATCTCCGGGAGCATGGTCGGGATGGGCGGCCGGACGGGCCCGGTCGGCGCGGGTGGCGTGAGCATCGCGATCGGCGTGGCGACCGCGACCGTCGCCCTCGTACCCGCCGAAATCGTCGTAGCGCCGGTAGTCCCGGGCCGCCGGTGCCATCCACTCCCCAAGGCGTCGAAATGTCACGCTTGAGGGCACCTTACGCGCCGCGCGGGTCGGACCCTCGACGTGCCGGGGCGGCGGGCGGGTCCGGTCGAGTCCGCCACCGGGCCTGGGTGGCGCGTCCGGGCGAGCGGCTGCCGGGCGGCCGATCGGCCGGACGATGACCCGTACGGGCTACCCCGACTGCCCTAACCGACCGGCGAGGACTTGGCGACCACGGCAACCAGTAGACCGCCGCCGGTGGTGAGGAGCATCTGGGTGAGCCGCACATCGTCACGTACGGCCGTCGCGAGCTCGCGGACGGCGACCGCATCCGGGCCGCGGGCGCCCGGGTCGGCCGCCTGGCCCTCGGCCAGCACGCCCGCGAACACGACCACGCCGCCCGGGCGGAGCAGCCGCAGCGCCTGCGTGAGGTACTCGGTGCCCTCTCGGCGGTCGGCGTCGCAGAACACCAGGTCGTAGGCGCCGTCGGTGAGGCGGGGGAGGACGTCGAGGGCGCGGCCCGTGATGAGCCGGCTGCGACCCGGCGCCATTCCTGCGTCGGCGTAGGTGCGGCGCGCCAGCCGGAGGTGCTCGGCTTCGACGTCGATGGTGGTTAGGGTTCCGTCGGGCCGCATCCCGCGCAGCAGCCAGGTACCGGAGACCCCGGTCCCGGTGCCGATCTCGACGACCGCGCGGGCGCTCACGGCAGCGGCGAGGAAACGCAGGACCGCACCGGCGCCCGGGCTGACCGGGACGATCCCGACCTCCTCGGCGCGGGCGCGGGCAGCACGAAGAATCGGGTCTTCCAGGAGGAAGCCCTCGGCGTAGGCGGCGGCGGAGTCAAGCTCGCCGATGTCGGTGTCCGGCATGACACCCGCAGCCTACGGGAACGGGAGAGCACAGAGGCGCGTTCATCTGGTCAACGCGCATCGTGTCGAGGTTCGAGGGGAGAAACATCGGTGTCCGCAGCGGGATTCGCCGCTCCCTGGCCGGCTCGTCGGGTACGTTCGACGCGAACCGACCGAGAGGCGGCCGTGGCTGCACAGGACTCCGGGGCGGGTTCCGACGCCGCCGGCGCCGCCGCCACTTCAGATGCTTCCGGTTGGGTGCCCCCGTCCTGGGAGGACGTGGTCCGCGAGCACGGCAACCGGGTCTATCGGCTCGCCTACCGTCTCACCGGCAACGCCCACGACGCCGAGGACCTCACGCAGGACGTCTTCGTGCGCGTGTTCCGGTCCCTGGCGGACTACACACCCGGCACCTTCGAGGGCTGGCTCCACCGGATCACGACCAATCTTTTCCTCGACCGCATGCGCCGGCAACAGAAGATCCGGTTCGATGCGCTGCCCGAGGACACCGAGCGGCTGGCCGGGCGCGAGGCGAGTCCCGAGGCGGTCTACGCCGAGGCCCATCTCGACGCCGACGTCGAGGCGGCGCTCGCGGCTCTGCCCCCCGACTTTCGGGCCGCCGTGGTGCTGTGCGATATCGAACAGCTCTCCTACGAGGAGATCGCCCAGACGCTCGGCGTGAAGCTCGGCACGGTCCGCAGCCGGATCTCGCGCGGGCGGGCGATGCTGCGGGCGGCGCTGGCGGACCGGGCGCCCCGCACGGCTGATGGCGCCGTGCTGGCCGCCGCCGAGGACGCGGAGGACCTCTACGCCGGTCCCGCGGTTTCCGCCGGCCGAGCCGATGCGCCCGGCATCGCCGGTGTCGAGCATGATCAGACGAACGCGTCGCCCGGGTCGCGCCGCAACCGCGACGACGGGCGTGGCAGGGGCGGGCGGCGGCGTGGAGCCGTCCCCGCCGGAGGCAAGGGTGGTGCTCCCGCGGAGCGGCCCGCGTGACCGAGCATCTCGGCGACCGGGTCTCGCCCCTCATCGATCACCAGCTTGATCACGATGCGCGGGACCGTGCCCTCGCGCATCTCGCCGTCTGTGTGGACTGCCAGCGTGAGGTGGTGGCGCTCCGCCAGGTGAAGGCCCGGTTGGTCGCACTCGACGATCCCGCGCTGCCGGACGACGTCGCCGCGCGGCTGCTGCGTATCGGCGCCGGGATGCCCGGCCCGGCCCGCCCCGATCCTGGCGTACCCGGCGTGGGGGAGCCGTGGCCGAGCCGCAGCGCGGTGGGCGATCCCCGCCTCTCGCCCTCGCCGCCGCCCAGCCGGCCCGATGCCACCGGCCACGGCCGGCCCGCGGCGCAGCCGATCGATCGGGTGGCGTCCCGGCGCAGATCGCGCCGCGGATCCGCCGAGGCGTCCGGCCGGACGAGGCACGGGTCCCGGACCGCACCGCGGGGCGCCGGGCGCCGGCAGGGCGCTCGACCGGGTGGGTCGCATGATCGGCTTCGTCGGCCGTCGTCACCCCCGCGGCCCGGCCAGGGCCGCTCGAGCATGCGTCGGACCCTGCTCGGTTCCGCCGCTCTACTGATGATCGCCGTCACCGGCGCCGCCATCTCGGACGGTCGGGGCAACGCCCGGCCGGCCGGTCCCATCGCCGTACCGACCGTTTCCTCGGTGGTCGCTCCAGGCTCCCCGGCCGGTGGCTCACTGCGCCTGATCCCCATGTTCGCGCCGATGAAGGTTTCGTTGCGCCGTTGACGCGGTGTTCCCGGACGTCCGCCGTTGACGAGTACTGAACGTCGCGGAAACATTTGCTCACCCGCCGGGCCTGCGCCGGTCGCATCCGTGCTGCCCCCGTGTTCCCTTCCGGGGGTGCCCGCACGTGGCGGTCATCCCGCCCAGCAGCGGCGACCGCCGGCGCTTTCACCCCCGTCAGGGTGGCGGGCGGATGCTCCCGCGCGATACCTGAAAAGTCTTTTTTCGACTGTTCAGCGGGAGAGGTCTCCTCTGCTCTGATGTGAGGCTTTACCGTGTTACCCGCTCGGAGTCGTTGCGCGGGGCCTCCCAGGACGGAACCGGTTGCCGGTGTTCCGCCGTGTCGCGCGACGAGCGAGTCGGGAGGTCGTGGTGGACGGCAACGACGACAAGGCGGCGATCGCCAGCATGGAACCGGTCGACACGCCGGTCAGGCCGCGGCGCCTCGAACGGTCGTCCGTGGTCATCGACCCGTCCGCCATGCCCGGGTGCGGCGGGACCGAACCGGCCGGGGGAACTCAGCCCGCCGGGCGGTACACCGACGCCGGCGAGCCGTCCGGCCGTTCGGCCCGTACCGATCCCGCGCCCGCCGGCCCCGCGCCCGCCGGCCCCGCGCCCGACCGTGCGACCACCGCACCGTCGGGACTGGCCGGTCGGGCCGCCGGCCTGCCTGTCGCCGGTGATACCGATGCCCCCGTCCCCGCCGGCCCGGCAGCTTCTGCCACTCCGACCGGCCCCGCCGCTCCAGCCGCCCTCGGAGATCCAGCCACCTCGGGGGGTCCTGCCACGTCCGGCGGTCCTGCCACCTCGGGGGGTCCTGCCACCTCGGGCGGTCCCCGCGCCTCCGGCGATCCCCGCGCCTCCGGCGGTCCTGCCGGTGCTGCTGGTGCTGCTGGGCCTGCCTTCCGGGCCGGTGGTTCGGCTCCGGCCGAGCGGAACACCGACCGGCGGTCGGCCGGCCCCGGCGTCCGTGACGAGACGACCATCCCGTCGACGTCGGCGGGGATGCCCGCGAGCCCGCCGCCCCGAAGCCTCAACGGAGCGGCTCCAGCCGCCCGGCCCGCCCCTCGGCCCAGTGCCTTCTCGGCCGAGGAAGCCCCGACCGTCCGGCCCTGCGCGCCTCCGTCCTCGGTACCTCCGCCGGCGGTGTCTCCGCCGATCTCGGGAGCCCGGAGGTCCGCACCGCCGGCGGCGGCCGGCCCGGCCCGGGGCACCCTTCCGGCCCAGGACAGGACGCCGACTCAGGACGCGCTTGCGGCCCAGGGCCCCACGCCCCAGGGCCCCACCCCGCCCCACGGCCCCACGCCGACCTCGAGCGTCCTGCCGACGCATGGCTCCACGCCGACGTCGGGGGCCGCACGGGCGCACGGGACCGCACCGACGCCGGGGACCGCACCGGCGTCAGGAGCTGCGCCGACGCGTCGAGCGGGGCCGGCGGGAGATCGTGAGCCGGCACCACGAGCCGAGCGCGCACGTGCGGCCGGTACGTTCACCGGCGCTGCGTCGGCCGAGGGCCCCGCGCTGCCGCCGGCCGACGGCGCGCTGCCCACCCGGGACGACGCCGGATCGAGGGCGAGCGCCGCCGGCGCGCCGGACGGGCTGGAGGTGCTCGACGGCGTGCACACCAGCGGCGCAGTGGGCTCTCGTGCGGAGTCGGCAGGGTCGGAAACGGCCCGCCAGGATCGGTCGGCTCCGGCTCCGGTAGCGCGTCCCGCGGCCCGCCGGCCTCCGGTGCCGCCGCCCGGCGAGGGCGGGCAGCGCCCGTCTACCGGAGCCCGGCACGGGCGGCACTCCGGCCGCGGTACCGGCGGCCCTGGTGCCACGGCGGCCACCCCGGACGGTGCGGACCGCGCCACCCGGGCCGGCGGCCGGACCTGGAGCCTGCGCACCGGAGCCGAACGGGCCGGAGTCGAACGGGCCGGTGCGGAACGCGGTGGAGCCGCCCGCGACGGGGCCGCCGACCTTCGCGGTGAGTCCGTCGGTGCCCCGACGGCCGCGAGCAGGGTGGAGCGGCCGGCGGTGGCGACGTCGGCGACGGCGGGTGGCCGACAGCCCACGGCTCAGGCCGCGGGGATCTTCACTGGGGTTGCCGGGTCGCGGCCGGTAGCGGGTGACCGCGGCGGGTCGGCGGTGACCGGCGCCCGCGGGCAGGGTGCTGGCCGGGTCACGGAATCCAGGCCGGCTTCGAACGGAGGCACCGGGGCGGGGGTGGGCGTCGCGCCGGCGCGGGAGTCCCGTGGGGGAACCGGATCGGTGACGGCACTGCGTGCCGCGCGGCCCGCGCGGCGCGTCGGGGTCGCCGGCCCCGGTGGGGAGGCGAAGCCGGATCCGCGAGCCGGTGGAGCTGGTGGGGCCGATGGAGCCCGTGATGACGATCGTGACGCCGGCGCCGCGCATCCCGCGTTCCCGGCGCGACGGTCGGCGCCGGGCGGCGGCGCGGGGCCGGGGAGTGCCCCGGTCGTCCTCAGCCGGCGGGTGCTGTTGGCGTGTGTGCTGGTCGCGGGGCTGGTGGGCGGTGCGATCAGCGGCCTTGCCGTCGCCATCACCACGGGCGACACCACCGTCCAGCCGGTGAAGACGCTTGCTGTCGGCAGCCCGGCTCCCGTCACCGACCGCCGCACGGTCGCCGCGATCGCCGCGGCCGCGCTGCCCACGGTGGTGACGGTCGACGTCGGCGGGGTGGGCGACGACGGCAGCGGTGGCACCGGCTCCGGAGTGATCATCAGTTCGGACGGTTTCATCCTCACGAACAACCACGTCATCGCGTCCGCGGTCGCCAGCGGCAGCCCGATCTCGGTGCGCCGCTACCAGGAGTTCGGCCAGATCCAGGCCCAGCTCGTCGGGCGTGACCCGCAGACCGACCTCGCCGTGCTGCGCATTCCCGCCCCGACGCCGTTGCCCGCCGCCACGCTGGGCCAGTCCGGTTCCCTCGTGGTCGGGGCGCCGGTCGTCGCCATCGGGGCGCCGCTGGGTCTGTCCGGGACGGTGACGACCGGCGTCGTCAGCGCCCTGGACCGTAATCCGACCGTGCCGGCCGAGAACGGCAGCGCTCCCACGGTCCTCATCGGCGCGATCCAGATCGACGCGGCGATCAACCCCGGGAACTCCGGTGGCCCCCTGCTCGACGCGCTCGGACAGGTCGTCGGGATCAACGCGGCGATCGCGGCGGTCCCCGGCCACGAGGAGCAGACCCAGAGCGGCAGCATCGGCGTGGGCTTCGCCATTCCGGTGGACTTCGCGCGTTCCGTCGCGCAGGAGCTCATCGCAACCGGTCGGGCCACCCATCCCTACGTCGGCGCCTCGGCCGCCACCGTCACCGCGGGGGAGGCGACGGCGACCGGCGGGGTGCCCGGTGCTCGGCTGGTGAGCCTCGTTCCCGACGGCCCGGTGGCCCGGGCGGGCCTGCGGGTCGGCGACGTCATCACCCGGATCGACACGAATACGATTCGCGGGACGAACGATCTGCTTGTGGCGGCCCGACTGCACCGGGTGGGCGACAAGGTCAGGGTCACCTACGTGCGCGGCGGTGCCACCGCAACCACCCAAATGACACTCCAGGAACAACAGAACTGAGCATTGGACATCTTTTCGTTGCCCAGGAGTTCCGCGCAGCAACATGGGGAGAGGTACGCTCAGCCGGTGTTCAACGGTGTCGGGTGGGGTGAAGTCGTCGTCCTGCTGCTGATCGGCCTGTTCGTCTTCGGCCCGGACAGGCTGCCCAAGGCGGCCCGGGATGCGGGGCGCATGCTCCGCCAGCTCCGGCAGATGGCCAACGGCATGCGCAACGATCTCCGGTCCGAGCTTGGCCCGGAATTCGCCGATCTCGACATCCGGGATCTGCATCCGAAGACCTTCGTCCGCAAGCACCTGTTCGAGGACGAGCCCCCGCTCCCGCCGTACCTGACGAAGCGGACCGCGCTGGACGCGCTGCTCCTTGGCGACGACACGCCCGCGACCCCGTCGCTGACGAAGTCTGCCCTGCCGAAGGACGTCTCCCGCGAGCCCGGCCGCCCCGTCGACGCCCCCGCGCCGTCGGCCCCGGCAACGCCCGCGCTGCTGTCGAAGTCGTCGCCCTCCAAGGCGACTGCCTCCCGCGCCGTCCCGCCCCAGCCCACCGTCCAGCCGGACGCCGCCCCCTTCGATCCCGACGCCACCTGAGCCCTCTCTCCCCGCGGCCGACCAGGCCCCTGGGCGTTGCCCCGGGCTGGCGGTCACCGCAGCCGGACGCGTGGTGCAAGAGACAGCTTCTGCCCTGTCGTCGGCGCGGCCGGCGAAACCTGCTGCGCCACGCGCCCTCCGATGGCGGGCGTCAGCCCATCGCCGCCCCGGATGGATCAAAGCCCTGACCTGCGAAGTTGCACCACCGCCGAACCGCTGCAAGATCCCCAGAAACCGCCCCCTCAACCGCCGCCCTGACCTGCACCTTTACTATGGGGTCGCTGATCATCCCTAGAGGGATCGCAACTCGGGGATGCCCCACGGGGACCGCGGGGGAGGCGTCGCTGATCATCCCTAGAGGGATAGCAACAGCCAGGGGTAGCCGGCGGGGATGCCGCGGATGAGGTCGCTGATCATCCCTAGAGGGATAGCAACCCCTGCATGTCCCGGATGGCCGGCGTCAGCCAACTCATGTCGCTGATCATCCTTAGAGGGATCGCAACAGCTCCTGGACGGCCATCCCGGCGACGCCGAGGGCGCGTCGCTGATCATCCCTAGAGGGATCGCAACATGGCTGCGGCAACAGCGGGCCAGGCCTCGGCGGGGTCGCTGATCATCTCTAGGTCGCGTGTGTGGTTGTGATCAGGAGGCGTGGTGGTGCCACCTGACCCCCGACCATCGAGGCATGGTCGTGGGGGAACGTGCGGTGGGCGTCGGGGTTGTCCTGACGTCGGGCTGGCCTCCGACGGCGCCGACGCGGTTCCGCGGAACCGACCGGACCGTGCCAAGCCTTCGCGGTGACAGGTCATGCCGCGGGGCACAGTTCCGCGGGCGCGACGATCATCCAGGTTGCATGACGGGAGGCGGCGCATTGCGGTACGGAATGTGCGTTCTGCGGGCCCAGACCGTACACGGCGCACCGCAACGCGGCCGCGGTGGGGCCCACCCTTGATCATCTGGGCCGCGTCGACGGACTACGTCGGGAGTCGTGGACTGGGGCTCGATCCTTCCAGGCAGGAGCTAGGCGGCAGCAGGACGCCCGCGGGCGGCCGGGGCCGGTGGTGTCACCGGAGGCCGGGCGCCCGCGGGCGTGGGCCGTGCTTCGGGGTTGCCGTGCTTCGGGGTTGCGCCTCAGCGACCGGCGGGGGTCAGGTTGAGGCTGCGGCCGGCGAGGCCGCGGGAGCGGTAGGTGAGGCGCTCGGCGACGGCGCGCAGGGCCTTGCTGGCCTCGGCGTCCGGCTCGGCGACGACGAGGGGCAGGCCGTTGTCGCCGCCCTCGCGCAGGCGGACGTCCACGGGGACCTGCGCGAGCAGGGGGACGTCGTGGCCGAGGACGCGGGTGAGGCGCTCGGCCACGGCGGCGCCGCCGCCGGAGCCGAAGACGTCCACGCGCTCCCCGCAGTGCGGGCAGGGCAGCCAGGCCATGTTCTCGACCACGCCGACGACGTTCTGCCGGGTCTGCACGGCGATGGTGCCCGCGCGCTCGGCGACCTCGGTGGCGGCGAGCTGCGGGGTGGTGACCACCAGCAGCTCGGAGGAGGGGACGAGCTGGGCCAGGGAGATGGCGATGTCACCGGTGCCGGGCGGCAGGTCCAGCAGGAGGACGTCGAGGTCGCCCCAGAAGACGTCGGACAGGAACTGCTCCAGGGCGCGGTGCAGCATCGGTCCGCGCCAGGTCACCGGCTGGTTTCCGCGGGTGAACATGCCGGTGGAGATGACCCGGACGCCGTGCGCCTGGGGAGGCATGATCATCTTCTCGACCTGTGTGGGCGGGCGCTCGATGCCGAGCATCCGGGGCACGGAGTGGCCGTAGATGTCGGCGTCGAGCACGCCCACGGACAGGCCCGATCGGGCCATCGCCGCCGCGAGGTTCACGGTGATCGAGGACTTGCCGACGCCGCCCTTGCCGCTGGCGACGCCATACACCCTGGTCATCGAGCCCGGTTGGGCGAACGGGATCACCTTCGGGGCGACGCCGCCGCGCAGCTTCGTGTGCAGGGCGGTGCGCTGCTCGTCCGACATGACCTGCAGGTCGACACGGACCTCGCGCACCCCCTCGACCGCGCTGACGGCTCGGCTGACACGGTTGATGATCTCATCGCGCATCGGGCAGCCGGACACGGTGAGCAGCACCGTGATGTCAACCGAGCCGTCGTCGAGCACGTGGACCGAAGAGACCATGTCCAGCTCCGTGATGGGGCGGCCGATCTCGGGATCGTGCACCGTCGCCAGAGCCGACTGGATCGCGTCGGAGGAAGGCCGGGATGGGGACAAGGGAAACCTCAGTCACTGATTGGCATCAGATGCGGCCCTCGGAGCCGCCGTTCGCTCCACGATAGCCCGCGGGAAGCCCGTCGGCGTTGGCCCGCCGGCCAGGTGTGCGCCACGGGTGCCAGGACCTGGATGAATCCGGCGGTACCGGTGGTTGTCGATCGGTGCGGCCTGCTGGTTCCCGGGGCCTGTCGGGAATCTGACTCCACCCCGGGCCGATGGCCGTGACCTGGATGTCGGGCGCGCGGCGGCGCCCCGGCTCCGGCCGGTGCCGTGGCGGGAGAGCCGACGGGGGCACGTCACGGCATAGGCTGATCGAGGCGGCAGCGGGAGGACGCGATGGCAGTCGAAGAGGTGATCGGCGCCAGCTCCGAGACCGACGCGGACTGGGTCGACGAGCGCGGCATGCGAGCCTGGCGGGGGCTGCTGCAGGCGCACGCGCATGTCACCAGGGTGCTCGAGGCGGAGCTGGAAGCCATCCATCACCTGCCGTTGGCCTCCTACGACGTGCTCGTCCAGCTCGCCGAGGCGCCGAACCGCGAGCTGCGGATGAGCGAGCTGGCGCAGGCGGTGCTGCTGTCCCGCAGTGGGCTGACCCGGCTCGTCGACCGGCTGGAGCGCGAGGGGCTGGTCACCCGGCGATCCTGTCCCTCCGACGCCCGGGGCACGCTCGCCACCCTGACGCCGCAGGGTCTCGACCGGCTTCGGGCCGCCTCCGGCACCCACCTGAAGGGGGTGGGACGGCACGTGCTGTCCCACTTCAGCCGGGCGGAACAGGAGCAGCTCGCCGAGCTGCTCGGGCGGCTCAGCCCGGGCCGCGGCTCCGACACCGGTGGCCGGGGGTGCGGCAAGGGGGTGTGAGCTCGGCCCCGGTGGTCAGGTCGAGGCCGGGCCCTGGAGCGGTGCGGCGCCGGTGGCGGCGGCGAGCAGTCGCTCGTACGACGCGCGGCTGGTCGTCTCGGCGGCGAGGCCCTGCGGCTTGCTGCTGCCGTGGAAGTCGCTCGATCCCGTCACGATCAGGTCGAGGTCGGCGGCGAGTCCGCGCAGCCGGCGCCGTTCGTCGGCGTCATGGTCGGGATGGTCGACCTCGACCCCGCCGAGCCCCGCCCGGGCCATCTGCTCGATCACGTCGGGCCCGACCGTCACCCCGCGTCGGCTGGCGAACGGGTGCGCGAACACGCTGACCCCGCCCGCGTCGCGGATCAGCCGCAGGGTCTGCCAGACGTCCGGCTGCTCCTTGCCGACCCAGTACGGCCCGCCGGTGCCGATCCAGTCGCGGGTGAAGGCCGCCGCCACCGTCGGCACCAGCCCGGCCTCGACCATCGCCGCGGCGACGTGCGGGCGGCCAACCGTCCCGGCGGCGAGTTCCGCCACCCGCTCCCAGCGGATCGGGTGCCCGTCGGCGGCCAACCGGTCGGCCATCCGGCGGGCGCGGACGGCCCGATGCTCGCGGACCCGGGCGCGGACCGCGGCGAAGGCGGGTTCGGCCGCGTCGAACAGGTAGGCCAACACGTGCAGGGAGATCGACCCGCCGGGCACGTCGACGGAGCAGGAGATCTCGGCGCCCGGTACCAGGGTGAGGCCGCCGGGCAGCGCCGCGGCGGCGCGCCCGAGGCCGGCGGTGGTGTCGTGGTCGGTCAGCGCGATGACCGACAGACCCGACTCGGCGGCGAGCCGGACGAGATCCTCCGGTGAGACCAGGCCGTCCGACGCGGTGGAGTGGGTGTGCAGGTCGATGGTCATTCGCCCATGCTGGCAGCTCGTCCCCGCCGGCCGCACCGAGTCGGGACCGCGTCGCGGGCCGGCCGAGCATCGCGGTCGCTCGGCGGTTCGACTCGGCGACTCGGCGGTTCGGCGGTTCGGGAGGCTAGAGATCGAGGCCGGTGAGGACCAGGACGCGCTCCTCGGTGAGGTCGGTCATGGCCGCGCGGACGCCCTCCCGGCCGATGCCGGACCCCTTCGTGCCGCCGTAGGGCATCTGGTCGGCGCGGTAGGAGGGGACGTCACCGATGACGACCCCGCCGACGGCGAGCTCGCGGTGGGCGCGGAACGCGGTGGCCAGGTCGTGGGTGAACACGCCGGTCTGCAGACCGAACTCGCTGTCGTTGACCCGGGCGAGGCCCTCGTCCAGGCCGTCCACCGCGGCCACGACGACGACCGGTCCGAAGACCTCCTCGCGCACGACCCGGGCATCGGCGGGGACGTCGGTGAGCACCGTCGGCGCGATGGACGCACCGGTGCGCGATCCGCCGCAGACGAGCGTCCCGCCGGCGGCGACGGCCTCGGCGATCCACTGTTCGACCCGGCGCGCCGCGGCCTCGTCGATGAGCGGGCCCACGTCGGTGGCCGGATCGGTCGGGTCGCCGCCGCGCAGCGCTCGCACCGCGGTCACGATCTCGCGCAGCAGCTCGTCGTGGACGGACCGGTCGGCATAGACGCGCTGCACGGCGATGCAGGACTGGCCGGCCTGGTAGTTGGCGAACAGGGCGATGCGCCCGGCCGCCCGGGCGAGGTCGCCGGGCGCCGCGTAGTCGGCCGCGACCAGCACGGCGCCGTTGCCGCCGAGTTCGAGCACCACGTGCTTGCGGGGCACCGCGTCGCGGATCGACCAGCCGACCGGGCCGGAGCCGGTGAAGGACACCACCGGCAGGCGCGGGTCCGTGACGAGCCCGGTGACCTCGCTGTTCGGGACGGGCAGGACCGACCAGGACCCCTCGGGCAGGTCGGTCTCGGCGAGCAGATCGCCGAGGAACAGTGCGGACAGCGGTGTGCGGGGGGCGGGCTTGACGATGATCGGGGCGCCGACCGCCAGCGCCGGTGCGACCTTGTGCGCCACCAGGTTCAGCGGGAAGTTGAACGGGGTGATCCCCAGCACGGGCCCGCGCGGGAAGCGCCGGCTCAGCGCCAGGCGCCCCTCCCCGGTCGGGTCCGTGTCCAGCCGGGTCAGCTCGCCGGTGAAGCGACGGGCCTCCTCCGCGCCCCAGCGAAACGTCGAGCTCGCCCGGGCCACCTCGGCCCGAGCCCAGGTCAGCGGCTTGCCGCTCTCCGCGGTGATGAGGCGGGCGAGCTCGTCGCCGCGCCGCGCGATCTCCCTGGACACGTGCGCCAGCGCCGAGGCGCGCACGTGCGCCGGCAGCGCCGAGAACCGCGGGGACACCTCGGCGGCGGCCGCGACGGCGCGCTCGACCTGGTCGGCGTCGGGCTGCGCCACGGTGGCCACGAGGCCGTCGTCGAAGGGGTGGCGAACGTCGATGGTCGTGGCCCCCTCGGCGCGGTTGCCCGCCAGCCAGAACGAGGTGACGTCAGCCATTGCGCTCCGCCCATGTCGTCGCCATCAGCCGCCATCCTAGGCGCATCGTCGGCGCCCCGGCGGTTCCAACGCGCCCCACCGGGCCATCGGCGCATGCCACCCCATGAAGCGGCGCTGAGCTGGGCGGACAGGCCGGCCCCGAGCCCGTGGGCGGGGGACGATGCCCTGGTGGACAGCGGCCGGCGAGCAGGCGGGAGCCGATGAGATGAACCCTCCGAACGTGCCGGCCCGCGGCGGGCCGGGGCTGCCCCAGATCCGCCGCCTCGTCACCGAGATCCCCGGGCCCCGCTCGCGCGCGCTGGCCGCCCGCCGGGCCGGCGCGGTGGCCCGCGGAGTCGGCGAGACCCTGCCCGTGTACGTGCACGCGGCCGGCGGCGGGGTCGTCGTCGACGTCGACGGCAACTCGCTGATCGACTTCGGCTCGGGGATCGCCGTGGTCAGCGTCGGCAACGCCGCGGACGGCGTGGTCGCCGCGGTGCGCGAGCAGGTCGGCCGGTTCACCCACACCTGCTTCATGATCACCCCCTACGAGGGGTACGTCGCGGTCTGCGAGGCCCTGAACCGGCTGACCCCGGGCGACCACGACAAGCGCTCGGCGCTGTTCAACTCCGGGGCGGAGGCCGTCGAGAACGCCGTCAAGATCGCCCGCTCGGCGACCGGGCGCGCCGCGATCGTCGTCTTCGAGCACGCCTACCACGGGCGGACGAACCTGACGCTGGCGATGACGGCGAAGTCGGCGCCCTACAAGGCCGGTTTCGGGCCCTTCGCCCCCGAGGTGTACCGGGTGCCGCTGGCCTACCCCTACCGCTGGCCGACCGGTCGGGAGCACTGCGGCGAGCAGGCGGCGGCGCGGGTGATCGAACTCGTCCGGGACGAGATCGGCGCGGGCGAGGTGGCCGCGCTGGTCATCGAGCCGATCCAGGGCGAGGGCGGGTTCATCGTCCCCGGCCGCGGCTTCCTGCCCCGCCTCGCCGAGTTCTGCGCGGACGCCGGCATCCTGTTCGTCGCCGACGAGATCCAGACCGGCTTCGCCCGCACCGGCACGATGTTCGCCTGCGAGGACGAGGGCGTCGTGCCGGACCTCATCACCACCGCGAAGGGCATCGCCGGCGGGATGCCGCTGGCGGCCGTCACCGGACGGGCCGAGATCATGGACGCCCCGCAGGTCGGCGGGCTCGGCGGCACGTACGGCGGCAACCCGGCGGCCTGCGCGGCGGCACTCGCGGCCATCGGGTTCATCGAGTCCGCGGACCTCGCCGCCCGCGCGCGGCGCATCGGCGAGCTCGCGCTGCCCCGGCTGCGCGCCCTGGCGGCGCGGTACGACGTGATCGGGGACGTCCGCGGGCGAGGTGCGATGCTCGCCCTGGAACTCGTCCGCGGCGGGGGCGACACCCGCCCGGACAGGGAGCTGACCGGCGCCGTCGCGGCGGCCTGCCACCGCCGCGGCCTGATCGTGCTCACCGCCGGCACCTGGGGCAACGTCCTGCGGCTGCTGCCGCCGCTGGTCATGGACCCTGCGCTGTTGCTCGCCGGTCTCGACGTCCTCGACGAGGCCTTCGCCGAGGTCACCGCCGCCCGCTGACTGCCCGGCGGTTCGGCGTACCTGCCCGGCGGTTCGGCACATCTGTGCTGGTGGGGCGGTTGCTCGTGGTACAGGACGGGAACAGCGGTATCGGAACCGCCGAGGTCCGGCGGCCCCCTCCACCTACGCCAGGAGGCGCCCGGTGAGCATTGCTGCCGCCTGCCCTCGTTGTCTCGGCCCGCTCCGCCCACCCGACCTGTGGAGCAGCCAGTACCGCTGCGACGAGCACGGGGAGGTGAGCCCGTACCGGACGGCCGTCTTCTCCCGCGAGCAGGCGTTGCACGCCCTGGCCACGTCCTCCACCGTGCCCGTGTGGCTGCCCGAGCCCATGCCGGTGCACTGGTACGTCAGCGGAGTCGGCTGGGCCGGCGACGAGCGCACCGGACCGCGGGCCAGCGCGCTCGCCCTCGCCGGCCCCTGCCCGCTGGGCGGCCCGGCGGAGATGATCCTCGTCGCCGAGGCACCCGGGGTGGGCCTCGGCGCCCGGCTGGCCGGCATCACCGGCCTCGACCCGCAGGCGCTGCCGGGCGTGCCCGAGGCCAAGGTCGAGGCCGCGGGGCATCCCACCGCGATGTGGCCGCTGGCCGTCCCGCCGGACCGGGCCGCCTTCGTCGGGGAGGCCCGCGGGGTGTGGCTGTGGCTGGTGCTCTGGCCGGCGGACGCGGCGCTGATCCTGCTGGAGCACCTGGTGCTTCGCGATGTGCGGGACGCCCCCGAAATCGGTGAACGGTCGTTCTTCGGCGCTGTCAGCGAGCATCTCACCGTCGCGCCGTCCTCGGTCCGGTGAGTGAGGTTCCCGCGGCCGTAGGCTGATCCGATCGGATCGGCCGGCGAAGGGACTCGGGCAGCATGACGCAACCGTCGTTCCCGGCGCCGACCGCCGCGGCGGTCGACCGGCGGCTGGTCACCGTGATCGTCAATCCGAGCGCGGGGCGCGGGCGGGCGCTGCGCCTGCTCGACGGCGTCCGCACCGAGCTCGACCGGTGGGCTGCTGACGTGCGCGTCGCCCCCACCCGCGACCTCGCGCACGCCGGTCGGCTCGCCGCCGAGGCCACCGCGCAGGGACGGGTGGTGGCGGCGCTCGGGGGGGACGGCCTCGCCGGGGCGGTCGCCGGGGCGGTGGCGCGGGCGGGTGGGCTGCTCGCCGTGCTGCCCGGCGGCCGCGGCAACGACTTCGCCCGCGGGCTGGGCCTGTCCGCCGACCCCCGCCGCGTCGCCGCCGAGCTCGCCGGGTTCCAGGAGCGGCGGGTGGACCTGCCCGAGGTCGGCGGCCGGCCGTACCTGGGGATCGCCAGCGTCGGATTCGACTCCGACGTGCAGGTCATCGCCAATCGGACGCGCCTGCTGCGCGGGCGGCACGTCTACACCTACGCGGCGCTGCGGGCGGTGGCGGCCTGGCGGCCGGCGCGGTTCACGGTGGCGATCGACGACGGTCCGCCCGAGGTGCTGCACGGCTGGACGGTGGCCGCGGCCAACGCGGCCTACTACGGCGGCGGGATGCGCTTCGCCCCCGACGCCGACCTCGCCGACGGGCTGCTCGACATCGTGCTGATCTCGCGGACGTCCCGGCTGACGTTCCTGGCGCTGTTCCCGCGGGTCTTCACCGGCCGGCACGTCCACACCCGCCACGTGCGGGTGCTGCGGGGGAAGCGGCTGCACATCGGCGCCGACCGGCCGTTCGCGGTGTACGCCGACGGCGACCCGCTGGCCGACCTGCCGGCCGAGATCGTCGTCCGCCCGGACGCGCTGCGCCTGCTCGTCCCGCCCCGTCGATCATGATCCGCCTGCGGTGCGTTCTGCACGGTCTGAAGCCGCAGACCGTGCGCACCGCACCGCAGTGTGGTCCTCGCGCCGTGACCGTTCCGGGCGGCAGCGGCAGCGGCAGCTGCAGAGGCAGAGATCAGGGCGCGGTCAGTCCGCCCGCCGGGCGGGCTGGGTGTCGGCGTCGGCGTCGGCGATCTCCGGCGTCGAGTGGTAGTCGACGAGGCCGCTGACCTGCGGGTAGTGCAGGTCGAAGGCGGGCCGCTCGGAGCGGATCCGGGGCAGCCTCCGGAAGTTGTGCCGCGGCGGCGGGCAGGACGTCGCCCATTCCAGCGAGTTGCCGTACCCCCAGGGGTCGTCGACGGTGGCGAGGGCGCCGTGCCGGTAGGAGTGCCACAGGTTGTAGATGAGCGGCAGCGTGGACATGGCCAGCAGGAACGCGCCGGCCGTCGAAACCGTGTTCAGGGTGGTGAAACCGTCGGTCGGACCGTAGTCGGCGTAGCGCCGCGGCATGCCGCGCACGCCGAGCCAGTGCTGCACCAGGAACGTGGTGTGGAAGCCGAAGAACATGGTCCAGAAATGGACCTTGCCCAGCCGGTCGTTCATCATCCGGCCGCTGACCTTCGGGAACCAGAAGTAGGTGCCGCCGAACGCGGCGAAGACGACGGTGCCGAACACGACGTAGTGGAAGTGGGCGACGACGAAGTAGCTGTCGCTGACATGGAAGTCGATCGGCGGGCTGGCCAGCATCACCCCGGTCAGTCCGCCGAACAGGAACGTCACCAGGAAGCCGAGCGCGAACAGCATCGGCGTCTCGAAGGTGAGCTGCCCACGCCACATCGTGCCGATCCAGTTGAAGAACTTGATGCCGGTCGGCACCGCGATGAGAAACGACAGCAGCGCGAAGAACGGCAGCAGTACCGCGCCGGTGACGAACATGTGGTGAGCCCACACCGTGAGCGACAGCACACCGATCCCGATCGTGGCGAAGACCAGCCCCTTGTAGCCGAACAGGGGCTTTCGGGAGAAGACCGGCAGAATCTCACTGATGATGCCGAAGAACGGCAGGGCGATGATGTAGACCTCGGGATGGCCGAAGTACCAGAAAAGGTGCTGCCACAGGATCGCGCCGCCGTTCGCCGCGTCGAACACGTGCGCGCCGAACCGGCGGTCCGCCTCCAGCGACAACAACTGCGCGGCCAGCACCGGGAAGGCGACGATCACCAGGATCGACGTCACCAGGAACGTCCAGCAGAAGATGGGCAGCCGGAACATCGTCATCCCGGGTGCGCGCAGCGTCAGGATCGTGGTGATCATGTTGACCGCGCCCAGGATGGTGCCGAGCCCGGACACCACCAGGCCCATGACCCACAGGTCGCCGCCGGTGGTGGGCGAGTAGGCCCTGCTGTTGAGCGGGGAGTAGGCGAACCAGCCGAAGTCGGCGGCGCCGTCGGGGGTGAGGAACCCGGCGATGACGGTCAGCCCGCCGAACAGGAAGAACCAGTACGACAGCGAGTTCAACCGGGGGAACGCCACGTCGGGGGAGCCGATCTGCAACGGCACCAGGAGGTTGGCGAACGCGAACGCCAACGGCGTCGCGAACAGCAGCAGCATGATTGTTCCGTGGATCGTGAACAACTGGTTGTACTGCTCGTTGGAGAAGTACTGCAGGCCCGGCCGGGCGAGCTCCGCCCGCATCATGACGGCCAGGATCCCGGCGAACAGGAAGAAACCGAACGCGGTGACGAAGTACATCACGGCGATGTCCTTGTGGGACGTCGTCCGCAGGTAGCCGAGCACGTTCGTGCGTGGTCTGGAGTGCGCCGCGACGACGTCCTGCGGGTCGGGCCGAGCGGGTGCCGCTGGTTCCCGCGGTTCCTCCAGAATCGTCACGCTCGACTCCCGGTTCCTCGTCGTCCGCGCGGCCCGCGGGTGGCCCGCGAGTGGCCCGCGGTGGGCGGGCGGCGGCCGACGATCCGCACCGACGCCGCAGGCGACCGCGGCCGGCGGTGGTCGGCCGGCGGCAGCCTAACGTGCCGGGAGGGATTCCGGTTGGACGCTGGTCGAGTTTTCTTCGATATGTTTCGCGATGCCCCGCCGGGCGATTGGGGGATTCGCGGAGTTTGACGGGTTGCGCTCAGGCGGGTCGGGCGCCGGGGACGCCGTCCTCGACGACCCAGGTGGCGTCGGTGGTGACCGGCGAGTCCCGCCGGGAGAGGTCGGCGACGACCCGCATGTCCGCGCGCCATTCCGTCGGCGTCACCCGGATCCGGGTGTACCCCCGGCGATCACCGCGGAAGTAGCGGACGTGCGGGTTGAGGCGGGCGTTGTTCTCCCGGACGAAGTCGTCGTTGATGAGGAAGAAGGCCGAGCTGATCGAGGTGCAGACGAACTCGGTCGCGACCGCGGGGGTCTCCGGTCGGTCGAAGTCGACGCGCAGGTCGTTCACCCAGGCGCAGTGGAGGTCCCCGGAGAGCACCACCGGATTGCGCGCCCGGCTGTCGCGCACCCCGGACAGCAGCCGTCGGCGGTAGGGGCGGTAACCGTCGTTCTGGTCGAGGTTGGTCAGCATGCTCCCGGACCCGACGGGAAGCTGGCCGTCGAGCTGGGCCATCATCGTCTGCTGCGCGATCACGTTCCAGCGGGTCCGGGAGGCGTCGAGCCCCGCGCGCAGCCAGCGTTCCTGGGCGGCCCCGGCCATCGTGCCGCCGATGTTGCCGGCGCCGAGCGCGGCCGGGCCGACGGCCTCCGGCGAGTTGCCCGGCACCGGGGTCCGGTACTGGCGGGTGTCCATGACGTTGAGCGTCAGCAGGCCGCCGAAGGCGAGGCGGCGGTAGATGCGCAGGTCGGGGGAGCCCGGGTTGAGTTCGACCCGGATCGGCATGTGCTCGTAGTACGCCTGGTAGGCGGCGGCCCGCTGGCGGGCGAAGACGGCCGGGTCCTGATGGCGGTCGCCGGAGTCGCCGGCCTCGTCGACGAGCCCCGCGTAGTTGTTCTCGACCTCGTGGTCGTCCCAGGTGACGACCCAGGGCGCGGCGTGGTGGGCCGCCTGCAGGGCCGGGTCCGCCTTGTACTGGCCGTAGCGGTTGCGATAGTCCGCCAGCGTCTGGAGCTGGTCGAGTCCGGGCTGCTGGGGGGTGGTGTGCACGCGGTCCGGGAACCGGCTGTCCGGGTCGTACTCGTAGATGTAGTCGCCGACGTGCACGACGAGGTCCGGCGCGTCCGCGGCGATGGCGTCGAAGGCCGGCCAGTAACCGTTCTGGAAGTCCTGGCAGGAGGCCAGCGCCAGGGTCAGCGCGCCCCCGGCCGCGGCCGCGTCGGCCTGCGGGGCGGCGGCGGTCCTGGTGCGGCCGACGGGGCTGAGCACGGTGCCGGCCCGGAAACGGTAGAAGTACTCGCGTCCCGGCTCCAGACCGCGGACGTCGACGTGCACCGAGTGGGCGAACGCCGCCTGCGCGGTCTGCGTGCCGGCGCGTACCACCGAACGGAAGTTCTCGTCGGCGGCGATCTGCCAGTCGACCGGGACGTCGCGTGAGGGCATCCCGCCGCCCTCGCTCGGGCGCGGCGCCAGCCGGGTCCACAGGATGACGCCGTCGGGCAGCGGGTCGCCGCTGGCCACCCCCAGGGCGAACACCCCGTCGGTCACCCCTGGGACGGGGGTCGGCGCGCGCAGCGTCGGCCCCGGGATCGGCGTCGGGCCGCCCGAGCCGCCGCACGCCGCCAGCCCCACCGCGGCCGCCGCCGCGCCCCCGAGCCCCAGCCCACCGAGCAGGACCGCCCGCCGGTGCGGGCGACCCTGGGGGGTGGACGCGGCGCCGGCGAACAGAGATCGAAGGGGACGAGAGGGGCCCGCCGTGGCATCACCGGTCACAACGTCATGAGAGTAGTGCGTCGGGACCAGCGGAGAAGGGCCGGATCCGCACCCGGCCCGCGGGTCAGGTGCGGGCGGGCTCGGGGCGGCCGGGCTGCTCGCCGCCGTGCGCCTCGCCGTAGGCCCGCGTCGCCACCAGCACCTTGCGCCGGTAGACGCAGACCAGCGTGCCGTCCTGGTTGTTGCCCCGGGTCTCCACGGTGACGACGCCCCGGTCGTCGCGGCTGCGGGAGGGGACCTTGTCGAGCACGGTGGACTCGCCGTAGATCGTGTCGCCGTGGAACACCGGCGCGACGTGCCGCAGCGACTCGACCTCCAGGTTCGCGATGGCCCTGCCGGAGACGTCCGGGACCGACATGCCCAGCAGCAGGGAGTACACGTAGTTGCCGACCACCACGTTCCGCTTGAACTGGGTGGTCCGCTCGGCGTAGTGGCTGTCCAGGTGCAGCGGATGGTGGTTCATCGTCAGCAGGCAGAACAGGTGGTCGTCGGACTCGGTGACCGTCTTGCCCGGCCAGTGCCGGTAGACGTCCCCGACCTCGAACTCCTCGAACCAGCGGCCGAACCGCATGACAGACCCCCTCCGGACGCAGCGCGCGCCACACGCACCCTTGAATGCAGAGGGTAGCCAACTGCAACGCTGCGTCGCCGCCTCGGGTGTCCGCCTCAGCCGAGGCCGACCTCGCGGCGGTTCGGGTCGCGCAGGTCGGTGCCCGCGGCCAGCCAGCGCTGGTGCAGCGCCTCGGGGCCGTGTACCCGCTTGAAGGCCGCCTCGTTCGTGGTCATCGGCAGGACGGGCAGGAACCGCACGGGCGCGGCGGCGGCGAACGCGGGGTCGTCCAGAGCGTCGGCGATCGGCAGGTCGGGGATCAGGCCACCGGGCTCGCCGACGAGCACCGCGGTGAACGGCGCGCCGTCCCACAGCGGCTCGCCGAGGTCCAGGCCGGCGCCGGGGGCGACGGGCCGGCCCTCGACGGCGGGGACGGCCGCCAGCACGGCGAGCCGGCGCAGCACGCTGTCGCGGTGGCCGCGCAGCGACAGCACGAGCTCGGCCCGCGGTCCGGCGGGGTCGCGCACGGCGGAGTCGGACGCCGTCATCGGCTCCCGGGACATGCCGAGGGTGAGGTACCGGACGACGCCGCCGCGGTCGGGACCGAACCGCAGCACGTCCAGCTGCTCCGTACCGAGGAAGGTCACCGACGCGCGGCCGGTGTCCCGGCCGAACAGCGCCGTGACGTGCCCCTCGACCGATCGACTCAGGGCGCTGTCGCTCACGGGACCCGTGCCGCAGTTCGCATGCGTTCGATCGTAGGGTCGGCGGGAGCGCCCGTGCCGCCGGTCGGCCTGCGGGAACCTCCGCACCGGGCAGGGGCGTTCAACGTGGTGCGACCTTGGAGGAGCTGCGGCTATGGGACAGGTGCTGACGAAGGGCGGCAACGCGCCGCTGCCCACCACCGACGTCCGGGTGGAGATCGCCTCGTCGATCTCGCTGGACATCGCCGCGATTCTGGTCACGGCCGCCGGCAAGGTGCGCACCGACGGCGACTTCGTGTTCTTCAACCAGCCGACCGGCCCGGGGGTGCGGCTGCTGCCACCGGCGGCGCTGGAGTTCACCCTGGCAGCGGTGCCGCCGGACATCGACAAGGTGGTCGTCACGGGCAGCCTGGACGGCTCCGGCCCGGTGACCTTCGCGGGCGTGCGGGGGCTGGGTATCTCGGTGCGCGACTCCCGCGGCGGCGCCGAGCTGGTCCGGTTCGATCCCGCCGGGCTCGGTGCCGAGACCGCGCTGATCCTGGTCGAGCTCTACCGCCGGGCCGGCGCGTGGAAGGCCCGCGCGGTCGGGCAGGGCTACGCCTCCGGGCTCGCCGGCATCGCCACCGACTTCGGCATCGCCGTCGACGATCCCGGCACCTCCGGTCCCGCGCCGGCCGCCGCTGCGGCGCCGGCCGCGGCCCGGCCGCCGGCCGCCCCACCCCGCCCGCAGCCGGCCACGCCCGGCGGGCAGCAGTGGGGCCCGCCCGCACCGCCGCCCGGCGGCCAGCAGTGGGGCCCTGCGCCCGTCCCGCCCGCGCCGGCTCCGGCCGGTGGGGCGCCGCAGTGGGGCGCCCCACAGCCGCCGCCCGGTCAGCAGCCGCCGCCCGGTCAGCAGTGGGGTCCGCCGCCCGCGGCGCCGCAGTGGGGCGCCCCGCCGCCGCCCGGCCAGCAGTGGGGTCCGCCCGGCGCGCCGCCCGCGCCCACCGGTCAGCCGTGGGGTCCGCCCCCGCCGCCCGCCGGCCAGCAGTGGGGGCCGCCGCCACCGGCTCCCGGTCAGCCCGGCGGCCGGGTCAACCTGGACAAGGGCCGGGTGTCGCTGACCAAGGGCCAGAGCGTGTCGCTGGTGAAGACCGGCGCGCCCCCGCTCACCCGGGTGCGGATGGGCCTGGGCTGGGATCCGGCGCAGCGCGGCCGGTCGATCGACCTCGACGCGTCCTGCATCCTGTTCGACGAGCGCGGCAAGGACGTCGACAAGGTGTGGTTCATGTCCAAGAAGGGCGCGCGCGGCGCGGTGCGCCACTCGGGCGACAACCTCACCGGCCGTGGCGACGGCGACGACGAGACGATCCAGGTGGATCTTGCCGCCCTGCCCCCGAACGTCACCACGCTGATCTTCACGGTGAACAGCTTCCAGGGGCAGCCGTTCACCGACGTGCGCAATGCCTACTGCCGGCTCTACGACGACGTCACCGGCCAGGAGCTCGTCCGCTTCGACCTGTCCGAGTCCAAGCCGTCCACCGGACTGGTGATGTGCCGGGTACAGCGTGAGGCCGGCGGCCAGAGCTGGGCGATGACCGCGATCGGCGAGTTCCACGACGGCAAGACCGTCCGCGCGATGGTCAACCCGTCGAAGCAGTACCTCTGACGGCTGTCGGCACCGACCGGCGCCCGCGGTCCGGGTGTCGGCGGGTCAGGCGGCTGGCGGGTCAGGCATCGGCGGGCCGGGTGTCGTCGGCGGGCTGGGCGGTGGCGGAGGGCTGGGCGGTGGTGGCGGGCTGGGCGGTGGCGAGGCGGCGCAGGCGGATGACGGCGGTGGCGTCGAGCTGACCGTCGCCGCGCGCCTGGGAGGCGGCGAGATCGCCCTCGGCGAGCTCGGTCAGCGGCACCGGCACGCCCCGGCGGGCCGCCTCCGCCAGGCAGATCCGCAGATCCTTGCGCATCCAGTCGACGGCGAAGCCGAAGTCGAACTCGTCGCGGATCATGGTGGCGGCGCGGTTGGTCAGGTACCAGGAGCTCGCGGCGCCGCCCGACACGGCGGGAAGCACCTGGTCCAGGTCCAGACCGGCGGCGGCCGCGAAGTTGAGTGCCTCGGCCGCGCCCTCGATCGCCCCGGCCACCAGGATCTGGTTGACCATCTTCGTGAGCTGGCCGGTGCCGACCGGGCCGATGCGGGTGATCGTCGCGCCGTAGGCGGCCAGCACCGGCCGGACCCGTTCCACCGTGTCCACCTCGCCGCCGCACATGACGCTCAGGCGCCCCGCCTCGGCACCGGCCTGCCCGCCGGACACCGGCGCGTCGACGAAGCCGACTCCCACCTCCGCCGCCCGCGCGGCGATCTCGACGGCCAGCTCCGCCGACGTCGTCGTGTGGTCGACGATCGTCGCCCCCGGCGCCAGCGCGCCGAGCGCGCCGTCCGGCCCCAGCAGCACCGAGCGGACGTCGTCGTCGGCCCCGACGCAGACGCAGACCACATCGGATCCGGCGGCGGCCTGCGCCGGCGTCGCCGCGACCCGGCCCCGTTGCACGGCCGACCAGCGCGCCGCGGTCGTCTCCGTGCGGTTGTACACGACGGTGTCGAAACCGGCGCGGGCGAGATGGCCGGCCATGGGGAAGCCCATGGTGCCGAGGCCGACGAACCCAACCTGCATCAGCGTGCTCCTGTCCCGGCTGGCCGGTCGTCCCGGCTGGCCGGATGTCCCGGATGGTCGGTCAGGAGCAGACTACGCATGTCGGACCGCGCGGCCGGCGCGGTCGGCGCCCGCGTTCGCGTCCGGCCCTGGCGGGTCAGCGGGCCGTTTCGTACTCCCGCAGCAGGGCCCGGCTGATGATCCTTTTCTGGATCTCGGAGGTGCCCTCGCCGATGAGCATGAACGGCGCCTCACGGTAGAGGCGCTCGATCTCGTACTCCTTCGAGTAGCCGTAGCCGCCGTGGATGCGGAACGCCTCCGTCGTCACCTCGTGGCAGTACTCGCTGGCGAGGTACTTGGCCATTCCGGCCTCGACGTCGTTGCGCTGCCCCGAGTCCTTCTTGCGGGCGGCGCTGACCATCATCAGGTGACCGGCCTCGACCTTGGTCGCCATCTCGGCGAGCTTGAAGGCGATGGCCTGGTGTTCGGCGATCGGCCGGCCGAAGGCCCGCCGGGTCTGCGCGTAGGCGATGGCGAGCTCGAAGGCGCGGATCATGATGCCGCAGGCCCGGGCGGCGACGTTGACCCGGCCCACCTCGACACCGTCCATCATCTGGTAAAAGCCCTGGCCGCGGCCGTCGTCGCCGCCGAGGATCGACGCGGCCGGCACCCGGTGGTCGGTGAGGATCATCTCGGTCGTCTCGATGCCCTTGTAGCCGAGCTTGTCGATGCTGCCGGGAATGGTGATCCCGCCGTGGGTGCCGAAGCCCGGTTCCTTCTCCAGCAGGAAGGTCGTCATGTTCCGGTAGACCGATTCGGCGCCCTCGTCGGTCTTCACCAGGGTGGCGACGATTCCGGCTCGCGCGCCGTTGGTCAGCCACATCTTCTGCCCGTTGAGCACGTAGACGTCGCCATCGCCATCGCCCTCGCCCTCGCCGTTCCGGCCGCCACCGGCCTTCCGGTCGGCCCGGCTGGTGATCGCCGCGACGTCCGAACCGCAGCCGGGTTCGCTCATCGAGAACGCGCCGCGCAGTTCGCCGGTGGCCATCCGCGGCAGCAGCCGGCTGCGCTGCTCGGCGCTGCCATGCCGGCCGATCAGGTAGGCGACGATGAAATGGGTGTTGACGACCCCGGCGACGCTCATCCAGCCCCGGGCGATCTCCTCCACGACCAGCGCGTAGGTGAGCAGCGACTCGCCCAGCCCGCCGTACTGCTCGGGAATGGTGATCCCGAACAGCCCCATCTCCTTCATCGACTCGACGATGGATTCCGGGTATTCATCGGCGTGTTCGAGCTGCGTGGCGAACGGAAGGATCTCCTTGTCGACGAACGTGCGCACCGCCGCGAGGATGTCGCGCTGCACGTCGGTCAGGTCGTCGGTCTGCGCGATCCTGCTCATCGGTCGTCCCCCTCCTGCGGCCGGCGCGGCCGGCTAGCGCCCGACGCCGACCGGCGGCTCGAACTTCCGCGTGCGGGCGAGCCCCGCAGCGCGGCCCTTGCCGGCGACGACCTCGGCCATCTTGCGGCTGGCCTCGTCGATCATCTCGTCGCCGAGCATCACCGCGCCGGTCAGTCCGCCCTCGGCGGAGGTGTGCCAGGCATAGGCGTCGAGGATCAGCTCGGCGTGGTCGTAGTCGTCCTGGCGCGGCGCGTAGATCTCGTTGGCCGCCTCGATCTGGCCGGGATGCAGCACCCATTTCCCGTCGAAGCCGAGCGCGGCCGAGCGGGCGGCGGTCGCCCGGAATCCCGCGGTGTCGCGGATCTGGAGGAAGGGGCCGTCGATCGCCTGCACCCCGCGGGCGCGGGCCGTCTCGAGAATCTTGAACAGCACATAATGGAAGGGGTCGCCCGGATAGTTCGGGCTGAGCGCGCCGACGGTGAGCGACGGCATGTTGATCGAGGCCATGAAGTCGGCCGGGCCGAAGATGACGGTCTCGATCCGGGGGCTGGCAAAGGCGATCTCGCGCACGTTCGACAGGCCGAGCGCCGTCTCGATCTGCGCCTCGATCCCGATCCGGCCGACCTCGAACCCCAGCACCTTCTCGATCTGGGTGAGCAGCAGGTCCAGCCAGGCCACCTGGGCGGCCGACTGCACCTTCGGCAGCATGACGCAGTCCAGGTTCGCCCCGGCGCCCTCGACGACCTCGATGACGTCGCGGTACGTCCAGCGGGTCGTCAGATCGTTGACCCGGACGACCCGGGTCCGGCCCGCCCAGTCGCCCTCGTTGAGCGCGGCGACCACGTTCGCCCGGGCGGCCTCCTTCGCGCCGGGCGCGACCGAGTCCTCCAGATCGCAGAACACCTGGTCGGCGGGCAGGCCCTGAGCCTTGCCGAGCATCTTCGTCGAGGATCCGGGGACGGCCAGACACGATCGGCGGGAACGCTGCGGCATGATCTCTATGCTATCGACTCGTTACCCATCGTGCTCGCTCTCGGTTCCGGATCCCCGGATCGATCCGTTCGGTGAGCAACTCCCGGCCGACCTGTGCCGACCTGTGGCCGCCTGCGTCTCCTTCGATCATCGACGACCAACGGCGACGTCCGCGACGCGGCCGGTGCCCGCGGCCGCGCCCGGACGGCCGCACCGGCCCCGAGAATGCCCAGGCGGGCGGGTATGCCGGGGTCGGGGTTGCGGGACGTGCCCGCGCGGGTAGCCTCCGGCCGTGAACAGGACTGCGGCGCCGGCCCGCGGCGGTATGTCCGCCCATGCCGGGAACGGTCAGTGACCACGATGCCCACGCGCCCCACCCAGTCCCGGGTGTACTGCCGCCGCCTGGCCGGCCTGCTGGTCCTCGACCCCAACGGCGACCAGGTCGGCCGGGTCCACGACATCATCGTCACGCTGCGCCTCGGCCACGAGCCGCCGCGCGTGCTGGGCCTCGCCGTCGAGGTCCAGCGCCGCCCGATCTTCGTGCCGATCGGGCGGGTCACCGGCGTCGAGTCCGGCGCGGTCGTGCTCTCCTCGGCCCGGCTGAGCTGGCGGCGCTTCCAACAACGGCCGAACGAGACCCGGGTCCTCGGCGAGCTGCTCGACCGCCGCGCCACGCTGCTGTCGTCGGGCACCGAGGTCACCGTCGTCGACGCCGCGATCGAGCCGATCCGCGGCGGGGACTGGGTGCTCGACCAGGTGGCGGTCCGCACCGGGCGGGGGCGGCGCGGCGAGGTGCGCACCGTGGCCTGGGACGAGGTGACCGGCCTGTCGCTGGCCGAGGGGGGCCAGGGCGCGGCGAACCTGCTGGCCGCGTTCGAGAAGCTGCGCCCCGCCGACCTCGCGACGCTGCTGCACGACCTGTCCGACAAGCGGCGTGCCGAGGTCGCCGCGGCCCTCGACGACGAACGGCTCGCCGACGTCCTGGAGGAACTGCCCGAGGACGAGCAGGTGGAGCTCCTCGGCGGGCTCGCCGA
The DNA here is from genome assembly GCF_000058485.1 of Frankia alni ACN14a. NCBI lineage: Bacteria > Bacillati > Actinomycetota > Actinomycetes > Frankiales > Frankiaceae > Frankia > Frankia alni. The sequence continues at coordinate 6,584,921 of NC_008278.1, read as the reverse complement.
GGAACGCGCCGCGGACGTGCTGGAGGCGATGGGCCCCGACGACGCGGCGGACCTGCTCGGTGAGCTGCCCGCCGAGGACGCCGAGCGGCTGCTGCGGCTGATGGAGCCGGACGAGGCCGCCGACGTGCGCCGCCTGCTGCGCTACGCCGACGACACCGCCGGCGGGATCATGACCAGTGAGCCGGTCGTGCTCGCCCCGAACGCGACGGTGGCCGAGGCGCTCGCCCGCATCCGCGAGCCGGAGCTGTCCCCGGCACTGGCCGCGCAGGTCTACGTGGTCCGCCCGCCGTATGAGACCCCCACCGGCCGCTACCTGGGCCTCGCGCACTTCCAGCGGCTGCTGCGGGAGCCGCCGTCCACCCTGGTCGGCGGCGTGATCGACGTGGACATGGCGTCGCTGCGGCCGGAGACGCCGCTCGCCGAGGTCACCCGGCTGCTGGCGTCGTACAACCTGGTCGCCGCGCCGGTGCTCGACCGCGGCGGACGGCTCGTCGGCGTGGTCACCGTCGACGACGTCCTCGACCACCTGCTGCCGGCCGACTGGCGCGAGCGCCAGCTCGAGTCCGACGTCGACACCCACACGACGCCGGGTCTGTTCGCCCCGCCCCCGGGCGGTGGGGAACCCGGCTCCCTGGGTGGGGTGGGCGCCAGCCCGCCGGCGGTTTCGTGAGAGGGCGGCAGCGCGGCGCGCGCCTGGACCAGCCGCGGCCGTCGCGGCGCGCGTCGCTGCGGCCCGCCTACGAGCCGGACGCGTTCGGCCGGATCGCCGAACGCGTGGCCCGGTTCATCGGGACGGCGCGCTACCTCGTCGCCCAGAGCATCGTCATCGTGGTGTGGGTCGCGTACAACGTCTTCGTCCCCGGCTCCGCGCGGTTCGACGAGTTCCCGTTCATCTTCCTGACGCTGGTGCTGTCGCTGCAGGCCGCGTATGCAGCGCCGCTCATCCTGCTGGCGCAGAACCGCCAGGACGACCGGGACCGGGCGAACCTCGCCCAGGACCGGGAGCAGTCGGTCCGCACCCGCGACGACACCGAGTACCTGGCCCGGGAGCTGGCCGCCGTGCGCATCACCATCGGCGAGCTGGCCACCCGCGACTTCCTGCGCTCGGAGCTGCGCGCCCTGCTCGCCGAGCTGGACGCGGCCGACCGCGACCGCGACCGGGACCGCCGCGACCGGCGCCGGCGCCGCGAGGGCGACCGCCGCGACCGCCCCGACCGGGCTGTTACGACCGGGCGTCTCCCCGCCCGAGAAGCGCGCCCCGCGCCGCCGAGCGGGCCCCTGTGGGGGAGCGCGCGCCTGCCGAAACACGCGGCCCTGCCGCTGAGCGGGCCGCGGCCGGAGAGCGGGGGCGCGACTCGGACCAGGACGGCGCCCGGCCCGCTGGAGGGCCGCCTGGCGGGCCGGAAGAGCGCTGACCGCCGCTGCCGCCGGGGCGCGGGCCGCCAGCCGGGCAGCACGATCGCCCGCGCCACCTGCTGGCCAGGTGGGTGGTCAGGAGGTGCTGGACGTCGGCGGCGTCGGGTCGGGTGTGGCAGGCCGGCCGGTCGGCTGGTCGGGCGGCCGCGGCAGGGGCTCTAGGGCTGGCCGGCCGCGCCGCGGCAGAGGGTGAGCACCGCCATCGCGATCTCGACGCCGCGGGGACCCAGCTCGTCCGCCCAGACGGCGATGATCTCGTTCTCGCGGGCGTGCTCGATCCGTGGGCCGCCCTCGGCCGAGCGCAGCGCCTGAATCTGCCGGGACAGGTCGCGGCGGGTGGCGAGCAGCTCGCGGAGCTGCGCGTCGATGTCGTCGATCTGCTGGCGCCCCGCGGGGATGTTGCTGATCGTCAGCGGCTCGCCCGCGAGCGGCGCGCGCCCCGCGCCGGTAAGGGTGGCGCCCGGCGCCGTGGGCGCGGGGATCGCGGCGTCGGGACGGTCGACGAGGTTGTCCACGAATGGGCCTTTCGATCGGAGGCCCGGCGCAGCCCAGGCCGAGACGACCCGGGGCGGACCGGGCCTGGGTCTGACGCTCGTACCGCGTGAGGTCAGCGGTGGAGCGGGGACCGTGCCCGGTCCCCATAAAACGGAGGCAGCAGCGCGCCGGGGCGCGAGGTTCGGCTGCTCTCCATACAGCAAGCATGCCAGCCCGGCGCGAATCCGTCCAGGAACCGACGCCGCGCCGAAACCGCCCTCCTCGTCCCGGATGGTCTGCCCGATCGCTGGCCCGCCGCCGGCGGGCGATCGGTGCCTGACCGACGGGGTTGGTGCGGGGTGCGATGATCGGTCGATGGCACAGATGGAGCTCGGCGGCATGCCCCGCAGGCTGTTCGCCTGCACGCCGTCGCGACTGGCCGCGTTCGAGGACTGCCCCCGTCGTTACCGGATGATCTATCTGGACCGGCCGCGCCCGCCGAAGGGCCCGCCGTGGGCGCACACCTCCTTCGGCGTCAGCGTGCACAACGCGCTGCGCCGGTGGTGGGAGGAGCCGCATCAGCGGCGCACCCCGCTGCGCGCCGCCGAGCTGCTGCGCCTGGGCTGGATCGACGAGGGGTTCCGCGATCCCGAGCAGTCGCAGCACTGGCGGGAACGGGCCGTCGGGATGGTCCGTGGCTATGTCGAGGGCCTGGACCCGGCGGCCGAGCCGCGCGGGGTCGAGCGCTCGGTCGCCGCCCGCACCGAGGCGCTGGCCTTCTCCGGCCGGATCGACCGCCTCGACGACCGGGACGGGGAGCTCGTCGTCGTCGACTACAAGACCGGCCGGCGACCCGTCACCGACGACGACGCCCGGACCTCGCGGGCCCTGGCGCTCTACGCACTGGCCGCGGGCCGGATGCTGCGCCAGCCCTGCCGGCGGGTCGAGCTGCACCACGTGCCCAGCGGCCGGGTCGCCGTCGCCGAGCACACCGAGGACAGCATCGCCCGCCACGTCCGCCGGGCCGAGTCGGTCGCCGCCGATGCCGTCGAGGCGACCGAGGCGCTGCGCGGCGGCGGCGAACCCGACCGGGCCTTCCCGCCGCGCCCCGGCTCGCTGTGCTCGTGGTGCGACTTCCGGCGGCTGTGCGCGGAGGGCCAGGCCGCCGGTCCCGAGCGCCAGCCCTGGGCCGCTCTCGGCGAGGACTGAGCCCGCCCCCTGGACGACGCCGTGGCCCTGCGAGCTGCCGGCAGGGCCCGCCGGATGCCACCGCGGGACCCGCCGGATGTCACCATGGGACTGTGTCCGAGCAGACCACCGCCCCCGCCCAGCCGCGGGTCTCCGCGAAGGCGATGACCTTCACCGAGTCCGTCATCCGGGACATGACCCGGCTTGCGCTCGCGCACGGCGCGGTGAACCTGGCCCAGGGGTTCCCCGACTTCGCCTGCCCGCCCGAGCTCAAGGAGGCGGCCAAGGCCGCCATCGACGCGGACGTGAACCAGTACGCGATCACCTGGGGGGCGGCGGAGTTCCGCGCCGCGGTCGCCGCGAAGGTGGGGCGGACCTACCCGGGCTGGTCGGTCGATCCGGACACCGAGATCTGCGTGACCTGCGGTTCGACCGAGGCGATGATCGCCACCATGCTGGCGCTGGTCGACCCCGGCGACGAAGTGATTATGTTCGAGCCGTTCTACGAGAACTACGGGCCCGACACGATCCTGTCCGGCGCCCGCCCGCGGCTGGTCCGCCTGCATGCCCCCGACTGGTCGATCGACCCGGCCGAGCTGCGCGCGGCCTTCAGCGACCGGACCCGCGCCATCGTCCTGAACACCCCGCACAACCCCACGGGCAAGGTGCTGCGCCGCGACGAGCTGGAGCTGGTCGCCGAGCTCTGCCAGCGCCACGACGCGCTGGTGTTCACCGACGAGATCTACGAGCACATCCACTATCTCGGACCCGGCGGTCACATCCCGCCGGCGACGGTCCCCGGCCTCGAGGATCGGACCGTCACCATCAACGCCCTGTCGAAGACCTACGCGGTCACGGGCTGGCGGGTCGGGTGGACGATCGCGCCACCCGCCTACACCTCGGCGATCCGCAAGGTCCACGACTTCCTGACTGTCGGCGCGGCCGCACCGTTGCAGGCCGGCGGTGTGGCGGCGATGGGCCTGCCGCCCGCCTACTACGACGGGCTCGCCGAGCAGTACCGTGCCCGCCGCGACCTGCTGTGCGCCGCGCTGACCGATACCGGGTTCACGTTCCGCCAGCCGGACGGCGCCTACTACGTGATGTGCGACACCCGCGCGATCGACCCGGGCGGCGACGATGTGGCGCTGGCCCGGCGGCTGGTCACCGAGATCGGGGTGGCGACCGTGCCCGGCTCGTCGTTCTTCGCCGATCCCGCCGACGGCCGCCACATCATCCGGTTCGGCTTCCCCAAGAAGCTCTCCACACTGCAGGCCGCGGCGGACCGCCTGGCCCGGCTGGGCCGCCCGGCCGCCGACGGCTGATCCGTCGCTGTGTGCGGGAGACGCGGTGCGGTGCGATGTGCACGGTCCGCAGGCTCAGACCGTGCAGAACGCACCGCAACCGGCCTTGTCCGGCGTGGGTCAGGCTGTCGGGGCGGGATCGGCGGGGGCGAGCGGGGGCGGCGGGGTGGGTAGCCGGTAGCCGAGGCGGGCGGCGCGGGCGTGGCCGGCGCGCAGCTCGCGGTCCAGCTCGGCGAGTTCGGCGCGCACGCCGCCGCGCGTCGACCGGCCGAGCAGGGCCGGGCGGGCGCTCATCGCCGCGGGCTCGGGCGGGGCGTAGCGGCCGCGCAGGTACTCCCCGATCCACCGGCCCCGCGCGCCGGCCAGCTCCGGGGCTCCGTCGACGTGGAAGACCCAGGCGGCGGCCAGGTCGAACACGCCGCCGAAGCGGGGCGAGTGCGGCCCGCCCGGCCCCAGCCTGGCCGTGTCGACGCCCAGCACGACCGCGTCGAAGACGCCGAGCAGGTCGCCTCCCGCCTCGGCTCCGTAGCCGCCTCCCGCGCCGCCTCCCGCGCCGCTTCCCGCGCCGGCTTCCTTGGCGCTCGGGGACGGGGGCGACGCCGGGAGCCGGGGATCGGCCCGCACGCCATGGACCTCGAAGGGTGGTGCCGCCGGGCCGGCCGTCAGCAGGCGCAGGGTGTCGGGCGACACCGCGACGACCTGGTCCGCGCAGCCGTAGGCGGCGAGGCGGTCGTGGGCGGCCGGCGGCACGGGGCCGGCGGAGAAGGCGGCGACCGCGAGCCCCCCGTCGACAAGGGAGATCGTCGCGGCGGCGGTGGCCGCGTCCACGCCGAGGACGGCGACCCGGGGAAGACCTGTCACGCTCGGGCACTCTAGTGGCGCCGCGCCGGGGCCTTCGCACTACGGTGAAGACATGAGTGTCGTCAAGATCAATGCGCTGACCGTGCCCGCCGAGATGCGGGCCGCCCTGGAATCGCGGTTCGCCGGCCGGGCCGGGATGGTCGAGCAGGCCGACGGGTTCGAGTGGTTCGAACTGCTGCGCCCGATCGAGGGAACCGACACCTACCTCGTCTACACCCGCTGGCGTAGCGAGGAGGACTTCCAGAAGTGGCAGTCCTCCCAGGCGTTCGAGGAGGGCCACCGTCGGGCGGCCGCCGAGGCCGCGGCCGCCTCGGGCGCGCCGGCCGGGCAGGGCGCGCCCGCGGGTCACGGCAGTGCCGCCGGTCATGGCGGTGCCGGCGGTCATGGCGGTGCCGCCGGTCATGGCGGTGCCGGCGGTCATGGCGGGCCGGGCGGTCACGGCGGTGCCGGCGCCCCCGCGGCGACCGGGGCCACGCTGTGGTCGTTCGAGGTGGTGCAGTCGGCGTCGCCCGGCTCCGCCTGAGGCTGGCGCTGCCTGAGGCCGGCTCGGTCTGAGGCCGGCGCTGCTCAGTCGTGGTGGCTGGCGTCGGTGACCTCGCCGACGAACTGCTCGACCACGTCCTCCATCGCGATGACGCCCACGGTCGTTGCCGCGGCGTCGACGACCCGGCCCAGGTGGCTGCCGGCGCGCTGCATCCGGCGCAGCACCTGGTCCAGGGGCGTGTCCGTGGCCAGCTCCACCATCTGGTGCAGCCTTGCTGGGGCCAGCGGGGTGTCGAGGTCCTCGGGCGCGATTCCCAGGACGTCCTTGGCGTGCAGGAACCCCGCGATCTCGGTCCCGGCGTCGGGTACCCGCACCGGGAAACGGGAGTAGCCGGTGCGGGCGACGACGTCCTCCAGCTCGCGGGCGGTGGTCGTCCAGGCGATCGTCACGGCCTGCGACAGCGGGATCATCACGGCGCCCGCGTCCCGGTCGGACAGCTCCAGGGCGCTGGTGAGTCGCTCGTGCTCGGCCTGTTCGAGCAGCCCCTCCTGCTTCGACTCGGCGATGATGGCGGCGAGTTCCTGCGGGGTGTAGGCGGAGGAGAGCTCGTCGCGGGGTTCGACCCGCAGCAACCGCAGCACCCGGTTGGCGAAGGCGTTCAACAGGAGCACGAACGGCGAGGTGGCCCGGGCGAAGGCGATCAGGGGCGGCCCGAACCAGACCAGGGCCCGTTCGGGGCCGGCGATCGACAGGTTCTTCGGCACGATCTCGCCGAGCACCATGTGCAGCGCGGACACGACGATCAGCGCGACGGCGAAGGCGATCGCGTGCCGTGCCGCCCCGGGGACGGCGAGCGCGTGGAGCAGATCCGTCAGCAGCCGTGCGACGGCCGGCTCGGCGACGGCGCCGAGGGCCAGCGAGCACAGCGTGATGCCAAGTTGGGTCGCGGCGAGCAGCGGGGAGAGGTGCTCCAGGGCGCCGATGACCGAGCGGGCCCGCTTGTCGCCCGCCTCGACCATGGGTTCCAGCCGGTCGCGGCGCGCGGAGACGAAGGCGAACTCGGCGCCGACGAAGAACGCGTTGCCGGCTGTCAGCGCGAGCCCGGCGAGCATCGCGAGCAGGGTCACGGTCCGCTCTCCGTCCGGGCCTTCGGCGCCCGCCCGTGCCCGGTCTGCGCGTGCCCGGTCTGCCCGTGCCCGGTCTGCCGCGCCGGCCCGTGCCCGGTCTGACGGGCCTCGGGTGGCCGCGCCGGCGGGTCGGTCAGCCGCACCCGGTCGATGCGGTGCCGATCGACCGCCACGACCGTCAGGGTGACGCCGTCGACCTCCACGTGTTCCCCGACCGCGCCGAGATGACCCAGGCGGGCGAGGACCAGCCCGGCGACCGTCTCATACGGCCCCTCGGGCAGCCGGACGCCGGTGGCCTCGACCGCCTCGTCGGGTCGCAGCAGCCCGGACAGCAGCCAGGATCGCGGCCCGTCGGGTACCACGCCGGGGATGCTCGGCAGGTCGTGCTCGTCCGACACCTCGCCGACCAGCTCCTCGACGAGGTCCTCCAGGGTGACGATCCCGGCGGTCCCGCCGTACTCGTCGATGACGGCGGCGAGCTGCAGCCCGTGCCGGCGCAGCCGGGACAGCAGCGCGTCGCAGCCCAGCGAGGCGGGCACCAGCAGCGGCGGGACCATGATTTCGCGCACGCTCACCGCGGCGCGCCGCGCGGCCGGGATCCGGAAGACGTCCTTGACGTGCACGACCCCGACCACGCCGTCGACGTCGGCGGCCCCATCCCCGCCGGCGCGCTCCGACTCGGCCCGTCCCCGGACCGGGAACCGGGAATGACCGGACTGCTGCGCCACCTGGAGCAGGTCGGCGACGTGCATGTCGGCGTCGGCCCAGGTGGTCCGGACCCGCGGGGTCATCACGTCGGCGGCGTGGCGGTCACCGAAGCGCAGCGATCGCCGCAGCAGCGTCGCCGTCGTGGTCGGCAGGGTGCCCTGGCGGGCGGAGGCCCGCACGATCGAGCCGAGCTCGGCGGGGGAGCGTCCGGCGTGCAGCTCGTCCTGCGGCTGCACCCCCAGAGCGCGCAGGATCGCGCCCGCGACCCCGTTGAGCAGCCTGATGAGCGGACCGCACACCCGGGAGAACCCGACCTGAGGCCAGGAGACGGCCCGGCCCACCCGCAGCGGCTCGCTGATCGCCCAGTTCTTCGGCACCAGCTCGCCGAAGACCATCTGGCTCACCGTCGCGGCGAACAGGGCGAGGACCAGCGCGAGCACCGAGCTCGGCGTGTCCGGCAGGCCGACGGCGTGCAACGCCGGATGCAGCAGCGCGGCCAGCGCCGGTTCGGCGAGGTAGCCGACGGCCAGCGAGGTCACCGTGATGCCGAGCTGCGCGCCGGAGAGCTGGAACGACAGCGAGCGCACGGCGGCCGACAGGGCCTGGGATCGCCGATCGCCGGCGCGGGCGGCCTGCTCCGCCTGGTGCGGCTCGACCGCGACGAGGGCGAACTCCGCCGCCACGAACACCGCGTTGGCGGCGATCAGCACCACGACGATCGCGAGGTAGACGATCGCCTGCATCACCCGGCGCCGCCGATCCCGGCGGGCATGGTCACCGTCGCATCACGTCCGTCATCCAGAGAGGGAATCGCGGGCAGGGGCCGCTGGTGCTGCGCTACCCGGCGGCCCGGGCCCGCACACCGGGGCAGGGCCACGGTACGTCCGCGTCTCGCCCGGGCGGCGCCCGGCGGGCGGGTGTCCGGTCTGTGGCGGTTGGCACGCGAGCGGCGAGGCGCGTCGAGGTTTCGGGACGCCAAGTGTTGTGACCACACGATTACGCATCCACACTGATCGGTGTGGCACACGTACTTGCGGTTGCGAACCAGAAGGGCGGCGTCGCCAAGACGACCTCCGTGGCCAGCCTCGGCGCCGCGCTGAGCGAGCTGGGGCGCCGCGTCCTGCTGGTGGATCTCGATCCCCAGGCGTGCCTGACCTTCTCCCTCGGCCTGGATCCCGACACCCTCGAGCTGTCCGTGCACGACGTGCTCCTTGGACGGCTCTCCGCGGGCATCGTGATCACCAGGACCTCCGACGGCATGGACCTGCTGCCCGCGACGATCGAGCTGGCCGGATGCGAGGCGGTGCTGCTGTCGCGAACCGGTCGCGAGCACGCGCTGCGGCTCGCCCTCGCCGAGGTGATCGACGCCTACGACTTCGTGCTCGTCGACTGCCCACCGTCGCTGGGCGTGCTGACCATCAACGGGCTCACCGCCGCCGCCGAGGTGATCGTGCCGCTGCAGTGCGAGACGCTGTCGCACCGCGGTGTCGGCCAGCTCCTCGACACGGTGCACGACGTGCAGCGACTGACGAATCCGGGCCTCGGGGTCCGCGGCGTCCTGCCGACCCTGTTCGACGGGCGGACGGCGCACTGCCGGGCCGTGCTCGCCGATGTGTCCGCGCGGTACGACATCGCCGTGCTCACGCCGCCGATCGCCCGCTCCGTGCGGTTCGCCGAGGCGCCGGGCACGGGCCGGTCGATTCTGTCGACGGCGCGGCGATCGAAGGGCGCCGAGGCCTATCGGGCGCATGCCCGGGCCATCGCCGAGGCGGTCGGAGCAGGGCCGCACGACGCCGAGCCCCACTATGCCGACCCCCACGACGTCGAGCCCCACAACGTCGACCCGCGCAGCACAGAGCCCCGCAACGCCGAGCCGGTCGGCGCCGAGCCCCTGGAGCCGGTGCCCCTCGAAGCAGCGCCCCTCGAAGCGGTTCGGGGCGGACAGGTGCCGGTCGGGGTCAATGGAGCCCGGGGGTGAGTGGGGGGCCGAGTGACCCGTCACGGTCGCCGCGCGCCCAACAGCGCGCGTCCGCCGGGTTCGACCGGCTGCGCCCGCGCGGTTCCCGACCACCGGTGGCGACGCCGACCCCGTCGGGTCCATCGGTGGGACGGGACGCGCACGGCAAGCGTGCGCTGTACAGCGGGCTGAGGCCGACGACCCCGCCGAACACGAGCCTGCGCGTCGAGTGCTCCCGCTGCGGGCAGACCAGCCTGCTCAGCGCGTGGCAGGCGCTGCGGGTTCTCACCCCCAGCGTCCACCTACCGCTGGTGCGCCCGCGGCACCCCTCGCTGCTGCGTTGCCCGACCTGCCGCCGGATGAGCTGGGTGCGGCTCGGACTGCACCTGCGCCCGGCGGGCTGAACGGCTGCCGCGCTGGGTACCAACGCCGGGCCAGGGGGCCACGCGGGCCGGCGTTGGACGGGATGAGCGGGGGCGGTCCGCCTGGTCAGGCGGACTCGGCCCGCGGAGACTCGTCGTCGAGCGCGCCGATCGAGCTGATCGCGTCGCCGTCGGCCTCCGTCAGGTCGCCGGCCGTACCGGAGCCGCGCCCACGGTTGCCGCGGCGGCGACGGCGGCGACGGACCGGCTCGCCGCCCCCGGCCGGGGACAGCGTCGAGACGACGTGCGCGGTGTCGGCGGTGCCGTCGGAGGCGACGACGTCCAGGTCCAGGTCCAGATCCAGATCCGGCGCCGGGTCGTCCTGCTCGCTGCCGTCGGCGGCGATGGTCAGGCCGGTCGCGGCGGCCGCGGCGCCACCACCGCGGGTGCGGCGACGGGTGCGGGTGCGGGCCGGCACCGGCGGGTTGTCCGCCTGGGGCGCCTCGCGCCCGGAACGCGCCCCGCGGCGCCCACCACGACGGGACTCGCCGAGGTCCTCGAGGTCCTCCGCATCGAGCCCGGCGCGGGTGCGCGCGGCGTGCGGGAGGGTGCCCTTGGCCTCCGGCGGGATGCCGAGCGCCTCGTACAGGTGCGGCGAGGTGGAGTAGGTCTCGAGCGGGCCGTCGAACGGCAGCGCGAGCGCCTTGTTCACCAGCGTCCACCGGGGCAGGTCGTCCCAGTCGACGAACGTGACGGCGACGCCGCTCTCGCCGGCGCGGCCGGTGCGGCCGATCCGGTGCAGGTAGACGTTCTCGTCCTCGGGGCACTGGTAGTTCACGACATGGGTCACGCCGCTGATGTCGATGCCGCGGGCGGCCACGTCGGTCGCGACGAGGACGTCGACCTTGCCGGCCCGGAACGCGCGCAGCGCCTGCTCGCGCTGGCCCTGCCCGAGGTCGCCGTGCACGGCGGCGGCGGCGAAGCCGCGCTTGTCCAGGTCCTCGGCGACCTTGTCGGCGGTGCGGCGGGTGCGCACGAACACCATCGCGAGCCCGCGGCCACCCGCCTGCAGGACGCGGGCGAGCACCTCCATCTTGTCCAGCGCGTGGGCGCGGAAGACGTGCTGGTGCGTGGTCGGCACCGTGCGCGTCTCGTCCGGCTGCTCGGCGCGGACGTGCACCGGCCGCTGCATGAAGCGGCGGGCCAGCGAGATGACCGGGCCGGGCATGGTCGCGGAGAACAGCATGGTCTGCCTGCTGGTCGGCAGCTGCGCCATGATGCGCTCGACGTCGGGCAGGAAGCCCAGGTCGAGCATCTCGTCGGCCTCGTCGAGCACCAGCGTGCGCACGGCGGCGAGGTCGAGCACCCGCTGCCGGGCGAGGTCGAGCAGCCGCCCCGGCGTGCCGACGACGATGTCGACCCCGGCGCGCAGCGCGGTGAGCTGCGGTTCGTAGGCGCGTCCGCCGTAGACGGACAGCACCCGCAGGCCGCGGCCCGCGCCGGCGCGGGTGACGTCGGACGTCACCTGAACGCACAGTTCGCGGGTCGGCACGACGACGAGGGCCTGCGGCCGGCCGTCGGCGCCCTCGCTCGCCGCCAGCACCGTCTGGACGATGGGGATGCCGAAGGCGAGGGTCTTGCCGGTGCCGGTGCGGGCCTGGCCGATGATGTCGTTGCGGGCCAGGGCGAGCGGAAGCGTCAGCTCCTGGATGGGGAAAGCGTGCACAATGCCCGCTTCGGTCAGCGCCTCGACCGTCTCGGAGCGAACCCCGAGGTCGGCGAACGTGGGCGCGGCCGGCGTTGCGGGCGTGTCGGTCAGGGGTTGGGGAGTGGGTAGATCATCCGAGGGTGCTGCGGCTGTGACGGACAGCGGGACGCTCCTGGTCTTCTCTGAGCGGTGTCTACGCTGAACCCGCTCGCGGTGAGCCGCGCGGCGCCCGCGACCCGAAGTCCGTGTGCCCCGGCGCCATAGATGGCTACTCTGGGTGCACAGGTGACGAGGCGACGCCTGCTACGCGACAGCCGAGGTGACATAATGACCTCTGGCTAAGACCTAGCATAGCTGGTGTGCGCGCCGAGTGGGGGCTCCTCGGCCGAGGTTTGCCGACAGCGACGGCGGCAGGTGCCAGAATCGCGGCTGTGACACAGACATCCTTCCCGCCGACCGACGCGCCCGGACCGGACCTGGCCGGCCAGCCGGACCAGGCGACCGTCGACCTGCTGGGCCTGCTGGCCTACGGCGAGCTGACCGCCTTCGAGCGGATGGCCACCGACGCGCGGATGTCCCCCACCCTCGGTGACAAGATTGCCCTTGCGGCCATGGCCGCCGCCGAGTTCTCCCACTTTCAGGCCATCTGCGGGGAACTGGATCGGCTCGGCGTCGACCGGGAGCACGCGATGGCGCCGTTCATCGGGCCGCTGACCGCGTTCCACAACTCGACCGCCCCGGCCGACTGGTTGGAGAGCCTTGTCAAGGCGTACGTGGGCGACAACATCGCGGCCGACTTCTACCGCGAGATCGCCGCGCGCCTGCCCTCGCCGTCGCGAGAACTCGTGTTGAAGGTCCTCGACGACACCGGCCACGCCGCATTCGCGGTCGACCGGGTGCGGGCGGCGATCGAGGCCAACCCGACGGTCGCCGGGCGCCTCGCGCTGTGGGCCCGCCGACTGGTCGGCGAGGCGCTCACCCAGGCGCAGCGGGTGGGCGTCGACCGGGACGCGCTGACCGGCCTGCTGGTCGGGGTCGGCGACCTGGACGCGCTGGCGGCGATCTTCAACCGCATCATGGCCGCGCACGGCCGCCGGATGGCGGCGCTGGGTCTGTCCGCCTGATCGCCGCGCCGCCGCCGCATCGGGCCTGTCCGCCTGTCCGTCTGTCTGCCTGATCGCCCGCCGGGCGTGCCGGGCGGACAGGCCGCACGGCACGCCGAGCTCGCGATCAGTCCTCGATCAGCCGCCGAAACCGACGCGCCGCGGCCCGCCGGCGGCGATCTCCACGTAGGCCAGGGACGCGACCGGAACCACCACCTGCCGACCCTTGTCGTCGGTGAGGCTCAGCACGCCGTTGTCGGTCTTGACCGCCTCTCCCACCAACGCGGCGAGGGCCTCCGCCGACTGGTCGCTCTCCAGCACCAGCTCCCGGCTGACCTGCCGCACGCCGATCTTGACCTCCACCGATGACCTCCGCCTTCGTCGCACCTACCGCCGGCGGACACCCGCCGCCGAGGTTGGATCACCGCCCACACTATGGCTTCCGGGACTTCTCCACCGGGACGGGAACGGCGTGTTCGCTCCCGGCACACCCGGCGCTCACCGGTCGGACCGGCGCTCCTCGTGCGCGGGCCTGGGATCGGGTGCTTCGGTGCGGGGGTACCCGCCGATGCCGCGCCAGGCCAGCTCCACCATCGACTCGATGGCCCGCTCCTTCGCCACGGTGCCACCGCGGACCAGCCACCACCGGGAGGCCGTCTCGGCGAGCCCCACCAGCCCGACGGCGAGCAGGTCGGCCTCGTCCTGGGTCAGCCCGGTGTCGGCGACGATGGTCGCCGCGATGGAACGCACGCACTGGGCGAACGCGGTCTCGATGCGCTGGCGCACCGCGGGCACGCTGCGCAGGTCCGACTCCAGCACGAGCTGGTGGGCGCCCGACGGGTCGTTGACGAAGTCGAAGTAGGCGCGCACCGAGCGCGCGATGCGCGCGTGGTTGTCGGTGGTCGACGCGAGCGCCTCCTGCACGCTCGTGACGAGCTGGGTGGCGTGCTCGTCGAGCAGCGCGAGGTACAGCTCCAGCTTGCCCGGGAAGTGCTGGTAGAGGACCGGCTTGCTGACGCCCGCCCGCTCGGCGATCTCGTCCATCGCGGCGGCGTGGTAGCCCTGGGCGACGAACACCTCGCGCGCGGCTCCGAGGAGCTGAAAGCGGCGGGCGGTGCGAGGGAGCCGGGGAGTCCGCCCCGGGCGCGTGCCGGGCGAGGCTGGCTCGGCGGTCACCGGCGCACCTCCTGGTCGATGTGGTCAACACTACCCGCGGACTCCGACAGGGCGCGGGCACCGGATCGCGATCACCGGACCCCGCCGGCCGGCTCACTGTCGCACAGCGGGCCGGCCGGACGTCCGGGGGTGGCGAACGTCGGGCGGCGGCATCATCCGTAGGCCGAAGGTCGGGGCGGCGTCAGCGGTGGGCCGAAGGTCGGGGCGGCGTCCGCGGTAGGGCGAAGGTGGGGCGGCGTCGGCGGTGGGGCGGCGTCGGCGGTGGTGGGTCAGCGGTCGTAGTCGTCCTCGTCGGTCTCGACGACGATGCTCTGCTCGACGACGTCGAACTCGTCGGCCTCACTCGGCCGCGCGGGGGGCACCGGCGGGGCGCCCGCCGGTGGGCGCACCTCCCGGGCCTGCTCGGCCGCGTCGGCGTCCGGCGTCTCCAGAGGAAGGCCGGAGACTGGCAGATCGGTGGGAACTCCCATGGGGACGTCCTCCTGCGCTCGTCGGGGTGGCGGCCCGCCGCGGCGGGTGCCGGATGCGGTCCGGGGCCCGGGCCGGGTCCGGATCGCGGTGTGCCCGGAATCGGGCCGTCTCACGCGGAACCATCCGACCCACCCGGTCGGGCCGATCGCCCGCCGGTGGACGGGTCCGTGCGCAGGGGGGCGAACAGGTCCCCGTGGTCGTCGACCCGCCGCAGCACCTCGTCCGCGGTGAAGACCAGATCCTCGGGGCGCCGGCAGCCGCGCACCTCCGCCCAGGTCACCGGCGTGGAGACGGTGGGGCGTTCCCGCCCGCGCAGCGAGTAGACGCTCACCGTCGTCTTGGCCGGGTTGTTCTGCGACCAGTCGAGCAGCACCCGACCGCCACGCAGATCCTTGCGCATGTTCGCGACGACGAGGTCGGGATGGTCACGTTCCAGCCGGGTGGCCACCGCGCGCATGTCCGCCCGGACCTGCATGGCGGTTCGCCCGTCGGACACCCGTCCGTAGACCTGCAGGCCCTTGGACCCGCTGGTCTTCACGCACAGGGGCTCGGGCAGCACCTCGCGCAGCAGCAGGGCCACCCGGGCGCAGTCGACCACCGTGGCCGGCGCGCCCGGGTCCAGATCGGCGACGACGAGGTCGGGCAGCCCGGTCGAGATCCGCCACATCGGGGTGTGCAGTTCGAGCGCCGCGAGGTTGGCCAGCCACACCAGGGTGGCGCGGTCGGTGGCGACGAGGTAGTCGATCGTCGAGCGGTCCTTCGTGGACCCGGGCGAGGGCAGCCGTGCGGTGGTGGTCCAGTCGGGCCGGTGCGAGGGCGCGTTCTTGGTGAAGAAGCTCGACTCCGCGACGCCGTTCGGGAAGCGGACGACGGTCAGCGGCCGGTCCGCCAGGTGCGGCACGGCGACCTCGCTGATCCGGTGGTAGTAGTCGATGACCTGGGCCTTCGTGAAGCCGGTGGCCGGATAGAGGACCTTGTCCAGGTTGGACAGCCGGAGCTGGCGGCCATCGACCTCGACCGTCGTCTGGTGCGCCGCGTCGCTCATCCCGGCCCCGTTCCCGCCGTGCCCGCCGTGCCCGCCGCTCCCGCCGATGTGCCGGGCACGTCCTCACCCCTTCCGGCCGGTGCCGACGGTGGCAACCCGGCGTCATCCGAGCGGTGTCCCGCTCGCGAACCGCCCTGCCCAGGGTCGCGTCTGCTGATAACTTTGGGCGTTTCCCTCATCTGGCTTACTCGTGGGCGTCCGGTGGGTCACCATGGTGGGTAATCGACGTGAGGGGCGAACATGCGTTCGATCTGGAAGGGTGTGATCTCCTTCGGCCTGGTGTCGATCCCGGTCCGGCTCTACTCCGCGACGCAGGAACGGGATGTCGCATTTCACCAGGTCAGGCGCTCGGATGGGTCCCGCGTGCGGTATCGCCGAGTGGCGGAGGCCGACGGGGACGAGGTCAACTACGCCGACATCGCCAAGGGTTACGAGCTGCCGGACGGCCAGACCGTCGTGCTCACCGACGAGGACTTCGCGAACCTGCCGTTGTCCACCTCCCGGGCGATCGATGTGCTCGAGTTCGTCCCGCTGGAGCAGGTCGACCCGATCTACTTCGCCAAGAGCTACTACATCGAACCGGACCGCACCGGCGCGAAGCCCTACGTCCTGTTGCGCGACGCGCTCGCCGAATCGGGCCGCGTCGCGCTGGTGAAGATAGCTCTGCGGCAGCGCGAGCAGCTCGCGACGCTCCGGGTGCGCGACGGCGTCTTCGTCCTGGAGACGATGATCTGGCCGGACGAGGTGCGCGAGCCGGACTTCCCGTTCCTGGACGAGGACGTCGAGGTGCGTCCGCAGGAGCTGGCGATGGCCGCCTCGCTGATCGACACCCTCGCCGCCGACTTCGACCCCACCCGGTTCACCGACGAGTACCGGGAGGCTCTGCAGTCGGTCATCGACGCCAAGATCGCCGGCCGTGAGGTGGTCAGCCCGCCGGCCAGCCCGGAGCAGGAGCCGGTCGGGGACCTGATGGCCGCGCTGCGCGCGAGCATCGCCGCCGCCCGGCGGGACCACCCCGACGGTGCCGGCGCCGCCGAGCCCGCCGAACCCGTCGCTGCCGCCGAGCCCGCCGACGAGAAGGCCAGCCCACCAGAAGTGAGAGGCACGGCGTCGAAGACCGCCCCAGCCAAGGCCGCGCCTGCCAAGGCCGCGCCTGCCAGAACGACGGCGGCCAAGGCCGCCAGAACGACGGCGGCCAAGTCCGCGCCTGCCAGAACCACGGCGGCCAAGGGCACCGGCGCCAGGGGCACTGCAGCCAAGGACGCGGCCGCCAAAGGCGAGACCGCCCGGGGAGCCGCGAAATCGAAGGCCGCGCCTGCACACACCGCTGCGCCCACCCGACGCTCAGCCTGATCTCACCGGAGCGGTAGCGCTGTCAGCCGAGGTTGCCGGCCCTGCCCCCGACGCCGGTTGCGGTACGTTTTGCCTGGTCCTGGTTCGCAGGCCGTGCGCACCGCACCGCAACCGGCTTCCCGCAGGCCAGAACCGGGGCTGCCGGGGGGCGACCGCGGGGCCGGCCGGGGCCGGCCGCCGCGGGAGGGAGCTAGCGGCGGAAGGCGTCCTTGGCCTTCTCGCCGGCGTCGCGCAGGTCGGCGACGCCGCGTTCGCCCCGGCCCTCGGCCCGCAGGTCCCGGTTGCCGGTGGCCTTCCCGGCCGTCTCCTTGCCCCGTCCTCGCAGCTCGTCCACCTTGTTCCTGACCTTGTCAACGAAGGACACCGCACTCAACTCCCCACGGGGTGTGGTCATCAGGTCATCGTCGGTGTACCCAGCGGGGTCCGGGGAACACGCCGGGGGTGCCAGGCGCTGCACCGACGGGAGTCGTTCCGGGCGAGGTCCGCGAGCCGAAGCGGCAGCGGACGCACGCGGATCGGGCGCGGGATGGCTCATTCCCGACGAGGCCGCGCGCGGGTGTGGCATCGTCGAAGAACGACACCGAACGCGAGGAGCAAGCGTGTCCCTTCCGCCCCTGGTCGACCCCGCCGAGGGCCTGACCGTCGACGAGGTTCGCCGGTACTCCAGGCATCTGATCATCCCGGATGTCGCCATGGACGGCCAGAAGCGGCTGAAGAACGCCAGGGTGCTGGCGGTCGGCGCCGGCGGGCTCGGCTCACCGACCCTGATGTACCTGGCGGCCGCGGGCGTCGGAACGCTCGGCATCGTCGAGTTCGACACCGTCGACGAGTCGAACCTGCAGCGCCAGATCATCCATGGCCAGTCCGACGTCGGCCGGTCGAAGGCCGAATCGGCGCGGGACTCGGTCCTCAACATCAACCCGTACGTCAACGTGGTCCTGCACGAGACCCGGCTGGATACCTCCAACGTGATGGAGATCTTCAGCCAGTACGACCTCATCGTCGACGGGACCGACAACTTCGCCACCCGGTACCTGGTCAACGACGCGGCCGTCCTGCTCGGCAAGCCGTACGTCTGGGGCTCGATCTACCGGTTCGACGGCCAGGCCAGCGTCTTCTGGGCGGACCACGGTCCGTGCTACCGCTGCCTCTACCCGGAGCCCCCGCCCCCCGGGATGGTCCCGTCCTGCGCCGAGGGCGGCGTGCTCGGCGTGCTGTGCGCGTCGATCGCGTCCATCCAGACCACCGAGGCGATCAAGCTGCTGACCGGGATCGGCGACCCGCTGGTCGGCCGGCTGATGGTCTACGACGCCCTCGAGATGACCTACCGGGCGATCAAGGTCCGCAAGGACCCGGAGTGCCCGCTCTGCGGGAAGAACCCGACGATCACCGAGCTGATCGACTACGAGGCGTTCTGCGGCGTCGTCTCCGAGGAGGCCCAGCTCGCGGCCGCCGGTTCGACGATCACCGCGAGCGAGCTCAAGGGCTGGCTGGACGCCGGCGAGCCGATCGAGCTGGTCGACGTGCGCGAGCCGGCGGAGTGGGAGATCGTCCGGATCCCCGGCGCCCGGCTGATCCCGAAGGGCGACCTGCCGGCCCACCTGGCCGAGCTGCCCCAGGACCGGCGGGTGGTCGTCTACTGCAAGTCCGGGGTGCGCTCCGCCGAGGCGCTCGCGACGCTCAAGGGCGCGGGGTTCTCCTCGGCCGTGCACGTCCAGGGCGGCGTGACGGCCTGGGCCACCCAGGTCGACAAGTCCCTGCCGGTCTACTGAGCGTGGGCGGGTCCGTCACCGGCGTGCGCCGGTCCGCGGGGTCGCGGTGAGCCGGCCACGCGGCCGGCGCGACGCGCCGCCGGCGAGCGTGTCCGCCGGGCTCGGCACCCGGATCCGCCTCGGCGGGGCCGAGCCGAGCCCGCACGCGGCCGAGGTGCTCGACGCGGTGGCCCGGATCCCGGCGGGCAAGGTGATGACCTACGGCGACGTCGCCGAGTACGTCGGCGCGGGCACCGGCCGGACCGTCGGTGCGGCGCTGTCCCGCTACGCGGACGACGACCTGCCGTGGCACCGGGTCATCCGGGCGAGCGGCGAGCCGAACCCGGCCGCGCCGGCCGAGGCACTGCGCCGGCTCGCCGTCGACCGCACCCCGCTGTCGGCGAACGGCGAACGAGTAGACCTCGCCGCCGCCCGCTGGGACGGCCGCCCGGCTGCTGATCAACGGGCGGACAGGCCGCCGTCGGCGAGGTAGACGCTGCCGGTGACCAGCGACGCCCGGTCGGAGAGCAGGAACACGGCCACCTCGGCGACCTCCTCGGCGGTGCCGAGCCGCTGGATCGGTGCCAGCAGCGCTGCGCCGCGCTGGCGGCGGCCGTCGACGTGCAGCAGCGGGGTGTCGACGAAGCCGGGCGCGACCGCGTTGACCCGGATCCGCCGCGTCGCGTACTCCAGGGCCGCGGTCCTGGTCAGCCCGATCACGCCGTGCTTGGCGGCGACGTACGGCGCGGACCCGGCGAAGCCGACCGTGCCGAACACCGAGGCCATGTTGACGATCGAGCCGCCGCCGCCGCCGTGCAGCATCGCCGTGATCTCGGCCCGCATGCTGTAGAAGACCCCGGACAGGTTCACGTCGAGCACCCGCTGCCAGTCCTCGGCGGGAGTGGTCCCGACCGGCTCACGCCCGGCCGTGACGCCGGCGTTGTTCACCGCCAGATCGAGCCGCCCGAAGGTGCCGACCGCGGCCTGCACCGCCCGTTCGAGCGCGTCGGGATCGGTGACGTCGGCCTCCAGCGCGATCGCGGCCCCGCCGTCCCGCTCGATCTGCGCCGCCACCTCCTTGACGCCGTCCGGATGGCGATCCGTGACGACAACCTGGGCGCCAGCGCTCGCCAGGCGGTGGGCGCAGGCGGCGCCTATGCCCGATCCCGCCCCGGTCACCAGCGCAACTTTGCCGCTGCATTCGGTCATGGGCCATGACAGTGCCATGTCGCGGCCGGCGCGTGCACGCGACCCCGACCCCGACCCCGGCGCATCCCCGCGTGGCGCGGCATGGTCGGGAGCCGTCGCGAGGCTGTCGGACCCGCGTGGTGTGCTGTCGGGGTGGTTGCCGCACCTGCCCCCGCCGCGCCCGCCGGCCACCGGCTCGTCCCGACGCCGCTCACGCCGCCGCGCCGGTTCGTCGCCGACCCGGCGCAGCGCCGGGTCATCGAGCACCCGGGGGGCCCGCTGCTGGTGCTCGCCGGCCCGGGCACGGGTAAGACGGCGACCCTGGTCGAGGCGGTCGCCGCCCGGATCGAGGCCGGAGCGGACCCACGGTCGATCTTGGTCCTCACCTTCAGCCGCCGGGCCGCGGGCGAACTGCGGGAGCGGATCACCGCCCGGTTGGGTCCCGGCGGCTCCGCCTCCAGGGGCGGCCCCGGTAGCGGGGGCGGGCCGGGGGCGTGGACCTTTCACGCCTGGTGCCTGGCGCTGCTGCGGGCGCACGATCGGCCGGCGCCCCACGGCGGGTTCCGGCTGCTGTCGGGCCCGGAGCGGGACAGCCGGCTGCGGGAGCTCATCGAGGGCTCGCGCGAGGACGGCCGTCCCGTCTGGCCCCCGCAGCTCGCCCGCGCCCTGGGTACCCGCGGCTTCACCGAGGAGGTGCGGGCGCTGCTGGCGCGGGCCCGCGAGGTCGGCCTGGAGCCCGTGGGCCTGGCCCAGCTGGCCCGGCGCACCGACCGGCCGGACTGGGCCGCCCTCGCCGAGTTCTACGAGATGTACCTCGACGTGTTCGGCTTTGAGGGCGCGCTCGACTACGCCGACCTGGTGCACCGGGCCGTCGTCGTCGCCGAGGGCGCCGAGGCGGGCGAGGCGCTGCGCGCCCGCTATCGCCACGTCTTCGTCGACGAGTACCAGGACACCGACCCCGCTCAGGAGCGGCTGCTGCGCGCGGTCGCCGGCGGCGGGCGCGACCTGGTCGTCTTCGGCGATCCCGACCAGTCCATCTACGCCTTCCGCGGGGCGGAGGTCGCCGGCCTGCTCGACTTCCCGCAGCGGTTCGGCACGCCGGGGCGCGGTGGCGGGGCGCCGATCGTCGCGCTGCGCACCGGCCGACGGATGGCGCCCGCCCCGCTGCTGGCGAGCCGGCACGTGGCCAGGCGAATCCCGGCGGCCGGGCTCCCGGTGGCCGAGATCCGGGCGCACCGCGACCTGATCGGGCGCACCGACCTCGGCGCGGGCCGGGTCCAGGTCCGGACCTACCCGAGTGCCGGGGCGGAGGCGGAGGCCGTCGCCGACCTGCTGCGCCGCGAGCACCTGGAGAACGCCACCCCCTGGCCCGCGATGGCGGTCCTCGTCCGCACCGCGGACCGCATCGCCCGGCTGCGCCGGGTGCTGACCGCCGCGGGCGTGCCGGTCAGCGTCGACGGCGACGACCTGCCCGTCGCGCAGGAACCCGCCGCGGCGCTGCTGCTGCTGGCGTTGCGTTGCGCGGACAACCCCGCCGGCGCGCTCACCGCCGATGCCGCCCGCACCCTGCTCACCTCCCCGCTCGGCGGGGCGGACCCGGCGGGCCTGCGCGAGTTGGGCCGCGCGCTGCGTGCCTTCGATCGCGACGCGGGTGCCGGCGATCGCGACGCGGGTGCCGGCGATCGTGACGCGGGTGGCGGCGATCGTGACGCCGGTGCCCGGCAGCCCGCCGCGTCGGCCGAGCTGGTCCGCCAGGCTGTCGCCGATCCGGACCGCTGGCTGGTGCGCGTCGCCGATCCGGTCGCCCGGCCCGCCCGCCGGGTCGGCGACCTGCTCGTCGTGGCCCGCCGGGCGCTGCGGGAGCCGGCCGGCTCGCCCGAGCAGGCGCTGTGGGCGCTGTGGTCGGCCAGCGGATGGCAGCAGGCGCTGGTGGCGGCGTCGGCGGCCGGCGGGGCGGCGGGGCGCGCAGCCGACCGCGACCTCGACGCGGTGGTGGCGCTGTTCGACGCCGTCGCCCGCCTCGCCCAGCGGCGCGGGCCCGGCACCGGCGCCGCGTCGCTGGTCGACGAGCTGGGCCGTCAGCAGATCGCCGCCGACGCCATCGCGCCGGTGGGGGAGGACGCCCGCCGCCGCGGCGTGCGGCTGCTGACCGCGCACCGCGCCAAGGGCCTGGAATGGGACGTCGTCGCCGTCTGCGGGGTGCAGGACGGGATCTGGCCGGACCTGCGGGAGCGGCATTCGCTGCTCGGCGCCGAGCAGCTCGACGCACCCGCCCGCGGCGGCCTGCGCCCGCCGCTGACCCGCCAGGACCTGCTCGCCGACGAGCGCCGGCTGTTCTACGTCGCGCTCACCCGGGCCCGGCGGCGTCTGCTGGTCACCGCCGTCAACAGCCCGGACGACGACGGCAGCCTGCCCAGCCGGCTGCTCGACGAGCTCGGCGTCGCCGTCGAGAACATCTCCGGTCGCCCGGCCCGGCCGCTGACCCTCGTCGGCCTCGTCGCGACGCTGCGCCGGCTGGCGACCGAGCCGACGTCGAGTCCGGCCCTGCGCGCCGCCGCCCGCCGCCGCCTCGCCGCCCTCGCCGCCGCCCGCGACGACGCCCACCGCCCGCTCGTCCCCGCCGCGCACCCGACCACCTGGTGGGGGCTGCTCGACGTGACCGACTCCGACGTGCCGGTCGTCGCGCCGGGCGCGCCGCTGCGGCTGTCCGGCTCGTCGTTGTCGAGCATCGGCACCTGCTCACTGCGGTGGTTCCTGGAGCACGAGGCGCACGCGGTCACCGTCGCCTCGACCGCGCAGGGTTTCGGCAAGGTGGTGCACGCCCTCGCCGACGAGGTGACCACCGGGCGCACCCCGGCGGATCTGGCCGCTCTCGACGCCCGGCTCGACACCGTCTGGCGGCATCTCGACTACGAGGCCCGCTGGCGCAGCGACCAGGAGCGGGCCGCCGCCCGGGAGGCGCTGGCCCGCTTCCTGGCCTGGCACGCCGGCGAGCGCGGGCGCCGGGTCGTCGACGCGGAGGTCCGGTTCACCTGCCGGCTCCACGTCGCGGGCCGGGAGGTGATGCTGCGCGGGTTCATCGACCGGCTGGAGCTCGACGACGCCGGCCGGGTGCATGTCATCGACTTCAAGACCGGCCGCAGCGCGCCCGGCCGCGCCGAGCTCGCCACCCACCCCCAGCTCGGCAGCTACCAGCTCGCCGTGCGGACCGGCGCCCTCGACGCGGCGATCGCCGCGGCCACTCCCGCCGCCGGTCGCCCCGCCGCTGTCGACCCGGCCGCTGTGGATCCGGCTGCTGGCGACCCGGCTGCTGGCGGTCCCGCCGTGGCGACTTCCGCGGTGCCCGGCGGCGCCGAGCTCGTCCAGCTTCGCCGCGATGCCGGTGGCACCGGCGCCGGGCCCCGCCTGCCCGGCGAGGCACCCGGCCCGCCCGAGGTCCAGGCGCAGGAGGCCCTGCCCGCCGAGGGACCCACCTGGATGGACGATGTCCTCGGCGAGGCGGTGCGCACCATCGATGCGGAGGCGTTCCGGCCGACGCCGGGCGAGCACTGCACGATGTGCACGTTCCAGACGAGCTGCCCCACCCGCCCCGAGGGACGGCAGGTGATCGAGTGAACGCGGCCGGATCCGGTCATCCTCGTCCGCCGGCTGGCCGGGGCCACCTGGGCGCCGGCGGGTCGGCGTCCCGCCAGCCGTTCCTGCCCGGGTTCGGCGGCGATCCGAGCGACGACGCCGACGGCGCGCCCGCCGGTCCGCGGCTCGACCCGGAGGACCTGCGCGACCTGCTCGAGGTCCCCTACACCGACGAGCAGATCGCCGCCGCGACCGCCCCGTTGGAACCGGGGGTGATCGTCGCCGGCGCCGGCTCCGGGAAGACCTCGGTGATGGCGGCCCGGGTGGTCTGGCTCGTCGCGACCCGTCAGGTGCGCGCGGAGCAGGTGCTCGGGCTGACCTTCACCACGAAGGCGGCCGGGGAGCTGGCCGGCCGGGTGCGCCTCGCGCTGCGCAAGGCGGGCGCCGCCGACGCCGGCGGCTGGCCGGGCGCGCCCGGATCGGCCGCGGATGCCGAGGTGGACGGCGAACCCACCGTCGCCACCTACCACGCCTTCGCCGGGCGGCTCGTCGTCGACAACGCGCTGCGCCTCGGCCTGGAACCGGACGTCCAGCTGCTGTCCGGGGCGGCGCGCTACCAGCTCGCCGCGCGGGTCGCCCGCGCCTACGACGGCCCGGTGCAGGCGCTGACCCGCTCGCTGGGGGCCGTCGTCGGCGAGCTGGTCGCGCTCGACGCGGAGATGAGCGAGCACCTCGTCGACCCGGCGACGCTCGTCGCCTTCGACACCGCCTTCGGCGAGGAGGTACTGGCTGCCCTGGCCGCCGCCGGAGATCGGCGGGGCACGAAGGGTGTGCAGGAGCGGCTGCGCCGGTTCGCGGCCGCCGCCCGAGGGCGCTCGGAGCTCGCCGCGCTCGTCGCCGACTACCGCGCCGCCCGCCGCGAGCGGGACGTGCTCGACTTCGGCGACCAGGTCACCTACGCGGCCCGTCTCGCCGAGACGATGCCGGAGGTCGGCCGCGCCGAGCGGGCCCGGGCCGCCGTCGTCCTGCTCGACGAGTACCAGGACACCTCGGTCGCCCAGCGCCGCATGCTCACCGGCCTGTTCGGCGGCGGCCACCCGGTCACCGCCGTCGGCGACCCGTGTCAGGCGATCTACGGCTGGCGTGGGGCGTCGGTGGCGAACCTCGACCACTTCCCGACCCACTTCGCGCGCGCCGACGGTCGCCCGGCCGACGTCTACGAGCTGTCGGTGAACCAGCGCAGCGGTGGCCGGCTGCTCGATCTCGCCAACGCCGTGGCGGCCCAGCTGCGCGCGCGCCACCGGGTCGTCGAGCTGCGCCCACGGGCCGACGTCGCCGACCGCGGCGAGACGGTCGTGGCCCTGCACGCGAGCTGGGCCGACGAGGTGGCCTGGATCGCCGACCGGCTGCGCGCGGTGGTCGACGCGGGCACCGACCCCGGCGACATCGCCGTCCTCGTCCGGGCCCGCGGGGACATCCCGCCGCTGCTGACCGCGTTGCAGGCGGTCGGGCTGCCGGTCGAGGTCGTCGGGCTGACCGGCCTGCTCACCGTGCCGGAGGTCGCCGAGATCGTCGCGGTGTTGGAGGTCCTCGACGCGCCGACGGCGAACGCCGCGCTCGTCCGCCTGCTCACCGGCCCGCGGGTGCGCCTGGGCGCCCGCGACCTCGCCGCGCTGGGCCGCCACGCCCGCGAGGTCGTCCGCAGCCCCCCGCCCGTCGCCGACGCGGAGCCCGACCTGCCGGGGCGTGCGGATCCGCTTGCCGCGGCGGTGGCCGACGTCGACCCGGCGGACGTCGTCGCCCTCTCCGACGTCCTCGACGACCCCGGCCCCGAGATGTCCGCCGAGGGCCGACTGCGGGTGCGACGGCTCGCCGCCGAGATCGCCGAGCTGCGCGCCCATATCGGCGAGGGCCTGCTCGACCTGCTGCACCGCGTCGTCGCCACGATCGGGCTGGACGTCGAGCTCACCGCCACCGAGGCGGCCGTGCGCGCCCGCCGCCAGGAGAACGTCGCGGCCTTCCTCGACGTCGCCGCCGACTTCACCGACCCGGACGGGACGACCTCCCTGCACGCTTTCCTCGGCTTCCTGCGCGCCGCCCGGGAGCACGAGCGGGGCCTCGACGTCAGCGGCCCCTCCGGGGCGGACGCGATCGCCCTGATGACGATGCACCGCTCCAAGGGGCTGGAATGGGAGGTCGTGGCCGTGCCGAACCTCAGCGAGCGGGTCTTCCCCGACGTCACCGTCCGGGACCAGTGGACGACCTCGCCCGGCGTGCTGCCGGTGCCGCTGCGCGGCGACGCCGCGGACCTGCCCGCCTTCGAGGTCTCCGACCAGAAGGCGGACCTCGACGCGTTCGCGGCCGAGGTCCGCGCCTACGCCGAGCGGGAGGAGCGCCGGCTCGCCTACGTCGCGGTGACCCGGGCGAAGTCGCTGCTGTTCGCCAGCGGGCACTGGTGGGGGCCGGCGCAGAAGCGCCCGCGAGGCGCGTCGGTCTTCCTGACGGAACTCGCCGAGCACGCCCGCGGCGGCGGCGGACGGGTCGACCTCTGGGCCCCGCGGCCCGCGGAGAAGTCGAATCCGGCGCTGGCCACCCCCCGCCGTTTCGCCTGGCCGATCCCCTACGAACCCGAGCCGTACGCCCGCCGGGTCGAGGCGGCCCGCGACGTCCTCGCCCGACTCGAAGCGGCGCTCACCCCGCCCCCGCTCGGCGCCGACGTCCCGCCGTCCCCCACCGCTCCACCGCCCCCGACGCCATCGCCATCGACATCGGGCACGCCGACGCCACCGACCTCGACATCGACATCGCCACCGGGCACGCCGACGCCACCGGGCACGCCGACGCCACCGACAACGTCGACATCGCCGACGCCACACGCCACGCCGACGCCCTCTCGCGAGGGTGCGTCGGCGGTTCTGGGCGGCGGTGACCCGTCGGGGCTGACCGTGGCCGAGCGGGCGCTGCTGGCCGAGCTCGACCGCGAGGCGGAGCTGCTTGTCGTCGAGGAGCGGGCCGCCCGCGTCCCGCAGCTCGACGTGCCGATGCCGGCGAACCTGACCGCGTCCGAGATCGTCCGGCTGCAGGCCGATCCGGCGGCGTTCGCCCGCGAGCTCGTCCGCCCGCTGCCGCGTCAGCCGGTCGCGGCGGCCCGCCGCGGCAGCCGCTTCCACGCCTGGGTGGAGGAACTGTTCGACCATCGGGCGCTGATCGACGCCGAGGACCTGCCCGGCGCCCAGGACGCCGAGCTCACCGACGACGACCTGCGTTCGTTGCAGGAGGCGTTCCTGCGGACCCCGTACGGATCGCGCCGGCCCGCCGCGATCGAGGAGGCCTTCGAGCTCCCCCTCGCCGGGCGGATCGTGCGCGGCCGCATCGACGCCGTCTACGACCTCGGTGGCGGCCGGTGGGAGGTGATCGACTGGAAGACCGGCCAGTCGTCCGCGGACGAGCTCCAGCTCGCCGTCTACCGGCTGGCCTGGGCCCGGTTGCGCGGCGTCGACCCGAGCGCCGTCGACGCCGCCTTCCTCTACGTCCGCACCGGGGCCGTCGTCCGCCCGCCCCTGGTGACCGAGGACGAACTCGCCGCGCTGCTCGCCGCCCCCGACCACCCGCCAGCCCCGGAAACACGCGCACAGCCCCCGCCAGCTGCCCGCGCCGCAGACTGACACCGCCGCGCCCCGAAGCTCGGCCTGTTGCGGTGCGCGTTCTGCACGGTTCTGA
The DNA here is from genome assembly GCF_000058485.1 of Frankia alni ACN14a. Classification (NCBI taxonomy): domain Bacteria; kingdom Bacillati; phylum Actinomycetota; class Actinomycetes; order Frankiales; family Frankiaceae; genus Frankia; species Frankia alni. The sequence continues at coordinate 6,557,955 of NC_008278.1, read as the reverse complement.
CAGGCAGACCGGGCAGAACGCACCGCAGTCGCCCGCCGCCGCCCGCCGTCAGGTCACGGCCGGGACGACGTCGGCCACCACGCACGTGACGTTGTCCGCGCCACCGGAGCCGTTCGCGAGGGCGACGAGCGCGCGGACCGCCTGTTCCGGTTCGGTCGTCGTCACCAGTACCCGGTGCAGCTCCGCCGCCGGCACCGCGCCGGACAGCCCGTCGGAGCACAGCAGGTAGCGGTCGCCCCGGCGCACCTCGCGCAGCCCGATGTCGGGAAAGGTCGCCGCGCCGCCGTCCAGCGCGCGCAGCAGGAGCAGCCGCTGCGGGTGGGTCGCCGCCTCCTCCGGGCGAAGGCGCCCGTCCTCGACCATCGATCGGACGAACGTGTGGTCGTGGGTGATCTGCCGCAGCTCGCCGCCGCGCAGCAGGTAGGCCCGCGAATCGCCGATGTGGACGAGCGCCAGGGCGGAGCCGGTCCACAGCAGGGCGGTCAGCGTCGTGCCGACCGCCCGCGATGCGCCGGCAGGGTCGACCTCGGCGCCGGCGTTGGCGCCGGGATCGGGATCGGGATCGAGGTCGACAAGGTCCCGGACGGCCCGGTTCGCCCGCGCGACCGCGTCGGCGAGGAACGCGGCTACCTCGCGGGCCGTGGCGGGCCCGTCGAGTTCGCGGATCCGCCGGATGCGCGCGAGCGGCATCCCCAGCCGGCGCAGCCAGGCCACCAGCCGGGCCTCTTCGAGCTGCTCCGGCGCGTAGCGGCGGTAGCCCGTCAGCGGGTCGACCTGCCGCGGACGGAGCAACCCGAGCTCGTCGTAGAGCCGAAGCGCCTTCGGGGACAGCCGGCTCAACCGGGCGAACTCCCCGATCGTCAGCAGCGCCATCGCCATCGCCACCGCCTCCTCGGCCCGGGGCCTTCTTCGGCCCAGGGCCTTCCTCGTGCCAGGCACGGCGCCCGGCTGCGGCCATGCTTCGGCCTGCCCATGGGGCAAGGTCAACCGCCGGCGCGCTCGGGCGGGTCGGCCCGGTCAGATCGGCTGGTTGGCCAGATCGACGAGCAGGGCCCGGTGGTCGGAGATCTCGGACCGCTGGCACAGGACGGCGGTGACGTCGCCCACCGGCCCGCGGGCCAGCACGTGATCCAGCTGGACGCGGGGAGCGTGCGCGGGATAGGTCGGGGTGACCGCCAGCCGTCGCCAGCGGGTCAGTGCCGCCGGCAGGCGGCCCGGCAGGTTGAGGTCCCCGAGCACGATCAGCGGACCGTCGACGTCGGCGAGGCGACGGGACAGCCGCAGCAACTGCAGCGCGTTCCACCCGGGGACGAACGACAGGTGCGTCGTGACGACGGTGAGCGGCCCGCCGGGCGTGTCGATCCGGGCGGCGACCGCGACCCGCGGCTCGTCGTCCAGCAGGATCAGGCGTCCCGGTCCGTTCGGACCACCCGGAATCGCGATGGGGGAGCGGACCGGGGCCCGGCCGAGGTCGATCACCCGCCACTCGCGGACCGGCAGCAGGCTGATCAGCGCGATGCCGTACGCCGGCTCACCGGGCCTGCGGGCGCCCTCGGCGGGCCGCCAGCCGGCCCCCGGCGTGCCGAACACGGTCGGGACGAACCGCCAGTTCCCGTCGGCGGCCCCGAGCGCCGCCGCGGACTCGGCAGCCAGATCGACTCCGCCGGATCGTGGCTGGTCGAGATCGACCTCCTGCAGGCCGAGCACATCCGCGCCCAGCCCGGCGACGGCGGCGGCGAAACGATGCGGCTCGACCCGCCCGTCGGCGAGGGACAGGCCGTGCATCACGTTGAAGGAGCCCAGCCGCACGCCTGGACCGTACCGGATCGGACGGTCCCGGACTCCTCGGCGACGCAGGGGCGCCGGGCCTCGCTGCCGGCTGCGCGTTGCCCGGGTGTCAGCGCCTGGTCGCGGCGCCCGCCGTCGGGTCAGACCCGCTGGCCGCGGCCACACCGCCCGAACTGGCCACACCGCCCGCACCGAGCGCGCCACTCGGGCCGAGCGCCGGTTCGGCGCGGGGAGCGGTGGCGCCGGCGCGCAGCACCAGCTCGAGGTCGAAGCGGACGTCGGGATCCTCCAGGCACGGCCCGAACAGCTCGCGGAGCTGGTTGACCCGGTACCGGACGGTCTGCGGGTGGATGTGCAGCCGTTCGGCGATCAGGCCGCGCTGCCCCCGCAGCGACAGCCAGTGCAGCAGGGTCTCGGCCAGCCGTTCGCGGGTGCGACTCGGCAGGCCGTCGAGGGGAGCGAGCAGCCGGGTCGCCAGATCCGTCACGAGACCCGGGTCGCGGGCGAGCACCAGCGCGCTGAGGTGCTCGTCGGTGAACAGCGGGTCGGCGGCGCCCGCGGCGGCGAGCCGGCCGGCGCTGCGCGCGTCGCGGGCGAACCGGGCCCGGGCGGCGCTCGCCTTGGCCTGGCCCCAGGGCACCGCCGGTCCCACCACCGCGGCGAGGCCCGCCAGCCGCTTCGCCAGCGCCGCCCGCGCCGGGCCGCGTTCCGCCGAGCCCACGAACAGCCAGGTGTCCTGGCCCTGCACGGCCCGCGGGCAGTCCGCTGGCAGCATGAACGGCTCGAAGCGGCCGGGCGCTGCCGGCGCGGACTCGGCGAGGCCGAACCCACCCGGGCCGACGCCACCCGGGCCAGATCCACCAGGAACGGATCCGCCGGGGACGAGCCCGCCCGGCACGGATCCGCCAGGGACGGGCGCGCCCGGAACGGATCCGCCCGCGACGAGTCCGCTCGGGGCGGATCCGGCCGGGACGAACTCCGCCGGGACGGGACCCGTCAGGAGGAGCCCCGCGGGGACGGACGCGGCCGATTCGCGTCCGGCCGCCGGCTGCGGATCGGGCCGGGCCGGGATGAGGACCGCGGCCAGCCGGCGGGGCAGCCGCACGCTGGCCGCGTCGGCGACCTGGGCGACGGCGTCCGCGGGGGCGCCGGTGAGCAGCATCTCGCCGATGCGGTCGAGCAGGCGCTCCCGCTCGCCGCCCGCCGCGAACTGCTCGGCGGCGTAGCCCTCGGCGGAGGCCGCGGAGATCCCGTCGATGTAGGCGAACATCATCTCGGCCAGGGAGACCAGGCCCGCGGCGTCGACGCCGCCGTGGCGCACCGCGGCCTCCCCGAAGCGCCGCCAGGACACGCGGGCGCCGACCCGGTAGGCGCTGAGAAGGTTGTCCAGCGACCGGCCGGAGTGGACCTCGCCGCGGCCGAGCCGGACGTACACCTCACGGCTGGCGGCAAGATCCGGTGCGCAGTGGGGGCCGGCCTCGACCACGGTGAGGAAGCGGTGCAGGGCCTCGGCGACCCCGCGGCGCACCCCGCGGCCGAACCGGCCCTCCAACGGGCGGGCGTAGGCGGGCACCTCGCGGGCGATCGCCGCGATGATCTCCTCGCCCAGCGAGTCAACTTCCACGGCGAGGCTCTCGGGTAGACCGGCCGGAAACTGTCCCATGGGGACAGTTTGCCGATTGGTGGTCGCCATTTCCCGCACCTCGTCACCCGAGCCGGGTCGCTCGTGGTCGTCGATCGTCCCCAGCCGGCAGAATCGGCCCGTGAACGCTCTGACCGGCATCATCAGCGCTCTGATTACTGGCGTGATCATAGGGTTGCTGGGACGGGCCCTCGTTCCCCGGTCCCGGCGAGCCCCCATCGGCTGCGTGATGACCATCCTGCTGGGTCTGCTCGGCGCGGCCCTCGGGCTGGTGGTCGCCGCGGCGATCGACGCAGGCGCCCCCGTGACCCTACTTCTGCAGGTCGCGATCGCCGCCACGCTGGTCTTTCTGGTCTCCGCGGCTGGCGCGCCCGGCCGGGCGACGGGCTCCGCAGTGCGGCGCCGCGGCGCCCCGGGCCGCGAGCGGGGGGCCGCGCGCTCGGGCGGTCGGCGCCGCGCGCGCGATCGTCGGGGTGCGGCGCGAGGATGGTGAGCGCAGGGTCGCGGGCGTACCGGTCGGCGCCCGGCGCGGCTGTGTGGTGATTCCGGGCCGCGGGCCGGGTGCCCGGATGCGGGCGTCCATGGGTGGGACCGCCCGGCACCCGCGGCGTACCCCGGGCCGGCGAGGGCTCGGACGACTGCGTCACACCGCAGCAGGCGCCCCGCAACGCCGCGTCGGACGGCGCAGGACCGGCCGGCGGCCTTCTTCGCCACCGGGCCGGGCCGACGGGCAGTAGCGTTGGCGACTGTGTCCTCGCCTAGAGAACCCGGTCCGGTCGGCACCGCCGCGGTGAGGTCGGCCCTGCCGGCATCCTCCTATCCGATCGAGCGGACCCGGCTCGACAACGGCCTGCGGGTCCTGCTCGCTCCCGACCGCACGGCTCCGGTGGTGGCCGTCTCCGTGCACTACGACGTGGGCTTCCGGTCCGAGCCCGAAGGCCGCACCGGTTTCGCCCACCTGTTCGAGCACCTGATGTTCCAGGGCAGCGCGAACGTGGGGAAGGCGGAACATCCCAAGCACGTCCAGGCCGCCGGTGGAATCTTCAACGGCTCCACGCACCCCGACTACACGGACTATTTCGAGCTGCTGCCGGCCGGCGCGCTCGAACTGGCCCTGTTCCTCGAGGCGGACCGGATGCGGGCGCCCAAGATCACCCGGCAGAACCTCGACAACCAGATCGCCGTGGTGCAGGAGGAGATCCGGGTCAACGTCCTCAACCGGCCGTACGGCGGATTTCCCTGGATCAAACTGCCGCCGGTGGCGTTCGACACCTTTCCCAACGCGCACAACGGCTACGGGGATTTCTCGGAGTTGGCGGCGGCCGGCCTCGACGACGCGGAGGACTTCTTCGACAAGTACTACGCGCCCGGTAACGCCGTGCTCACCATCGTCGGCGACTTCGACTCCGACGAGGCGCTGACCTTCGTCCACCGGTACTTCGGCGACATCCCCGCCCGCGCGGTGCCGCCGCGGGCGAGTTTCGCGGAGCCGGTGCCCGCGGCGGAGCGCCGGGCGGTCCTCACCGATCCGCTCGCCCCCCGCGCGGCGCTCGCGGTCGGCTACCGCGTCCCCGACCCGATCGCCGACCTGCCCGCCTACCTCGCCTACTACCTGCTGACCGAGGTGCTCAGCGACGGCGACGCCAGCCGCCTGGAGCGCCGCCTGGTCCAGAAGGACCGCTCGGTCATCGGGGTCAGCACCTACCTGGGCGCGTTCGGCAACCCGTTCGACCAGCGCGACCCGCTGCTGCTCACCCTGGAGGCCCGCCAGTCCGAGGAGTCCAGCGCCGACGCGGTCCTCGCGGCCGTCGACGAGGAGCTCGCCCGGCTCGCGGGGGACGGCCTGGACGCCGGTGAGCTGGAGCGGGTGCAGGCCCGGGTGGCCTCCTCGCTGCTGCGGGAGGCCGACGACGCCCTCGGCCGCGGGCTGGCCATGGCCGTGCACGAGCTGCACCGCGGCCGACCCGAGCTGGTGAACGAACTGCCGGCGGAGCTGTCGGCCGTCACCGGCGAGGCGGTCGCCGCCGCCGCCGGTTCCCTGCTCGACCAGGGCCGTTCGGTGCTGGAGCTGCATGCCGGCGCCGCCTCATGATCGGGAGTGCTGTGACCTCGACCTCGACGAACTCCGCGCGCTCGACTCCGCCGGCGGCCACCGCCACCCCGGCCACCGCCACCGCGGCTGCCCCGGCGGGCGTGATCCCCGCCGTCCGGCCGACCGAGCCGGCGGCGCTGCCAGCCGTCACCGACCGCACCCTCCCCAACGGCCTGCGGGTGCTGGTGGTGCAGCGGGGCAGCGTGCCGATCGTCGAGGTGCGGCTGCGCATCCCCTTCGCCGGGCTCGGGCCCGTGTACCAGGCCCGCGCCGAGGTGCTGGCGGAGACCCTGTTCACCGGATCCCGGCGGCTCGACCGGGTGGGGCTCGCCACGGAGGTGCAGCGCCTCGGTGGCTCGCTGTCGACGGGAGTCGACAGCGACCGGCTCTCCATCGGCGGCTCCGCGCTCGCGGCGAACCTCGAACCATTGCTGGAGATCCTGGCCGACGTGCTGCTCGGCGCCACCTATCCCGACGACGAGGTCGCCGGCGAGCGCGAGCGGATCGTCGAGGACACCGCGGTCGCCCGTAGCCAGCCCGCCGTGATCGCCCGCGAGGCCCTGCTCGAGCGGCTGTTCGGCGACCACCCCTACGCCACCGCCATCCCCGACCCGGACGTGGTCGGGCAGGTCGGCCCGGCGGAGGTGCGCGGCCTGCACGCTGAGCGCGTCTCGCCGGCCGGGGCCATCCTCACCCTCGTCGGCGACGTGTCGCCCGAACGGGCGCTGGCGGCGGTCTCCACGGCGCTCGGGGACTGGTCGGGGCAGCCCGCGGCGAGCGCGCCGCCCCTGCCCGCGCTGCGTACGGGCCCGATCGTCATCGTGGACCGCCCCGGCGCCGTGCAGACGAACATCCGCCTCGGCGGGGCGGCCCTGGACCGGTCCGCTCCCGGCTACCCGGCGCAGCGGCTGGCCAGTACGATCTTCGGCGGGTACTTCAGCTCCCGGCTGGTCAACAACATCCGCGAGGACAAGGGCTACACGTACTCGCCGCGCAGCTCGATCGACCACTACCAGGTCGGCTCGCGCTTCACCGTGGCCGCGGACGTCGCCACCGACGTGACCGGCCCGGCCCTGCTGGAGATCCTCTACGAGCTCGGGCGACTGGCGGTACTCCCGCCGACCCAGGACGAGCTCGACGCGGCCCGCCAGTACGCCGTCGGCACGCTCGCCATCGGCAGCGCCACCGCCGCGGGGCTCGCCTCGACGCTGTCCGCGCTGGCCGGCGTCGGCGTCGGCGTGGAGTACCTGCGCGACCACCCGCGCGCGCTGGCCGAGGTGACGACCGCCGACGTCCAGGCCGTCGCGGCCGACCTGCTGGCGCCCACCGGGCTGATCACGGTCCTCGTCGGCGACAAATCCAAGATCGTCCGGGCGGTGGGGGCCCTCGGACTGATCGAGTCCTGACGCCACCCGCCGGGGTGTGACCCGGGCTCCGGCCGAGATCCACGGAGGAACCCGCGGCCCGGAACGACCCCCTTCGCCCGCCAGGACCAGGTCGCCTCGCCCCGCTGGCACCGTTCGGGCTCGGCGGGCCGAGCGCAGGAGGTCGTCCGCGCCTTCGGTGTCGGAAACCGCCGACAACCTCCTGCATGCGCTCCAGCCCCGGCCGAGCGGTGCCGCCTGGTCAGTGCAGGCCGGTCAGGACCAGCGGGTCGGGGCCAGCGGGTTAAGGCCAGCGGGTCAGTGCCGGCCGGAGGTGGACCGCGGTGGTGCCGGGCGGGGCGCGCCACCCGGTCCCGGGCCGGGCCCCGGCGTCGCGCCGGAGGGACCGCCGCCGGCCGGGCCGCCCCGGCCACCGAGCTCCCCCGGGAGAACCGCTCGGGGGTCCCCGACCGAATCCACGACCTGTCGGGCCAGGTCATGGACGCGACGGCCCATCCCTCGCGCCGTGCGGCGCAACCGCTCGAACGCCTCCCGCGGCCGGATCTGATGGCGTTCCGCCAGCACACCGATGGCCTGTTCGACGATCACCCGGGACGCCAGGGCGTGCTCGAGCTGGACGACGGACAGCCGCAGCTGCTCGATCTCGCCAAGGTCACGTTCTGCCCGGCGCGGGCGGCCGGGCGGTGCGAGGTCCTCGGCCAGCAGGTCGGCGAGAACCATCGCGGAGAGAAGGTCACCGACCGGGCGGATCTCCGCTCCCGGACCTTCCACGACCCAGCCGGCGGGCGTCCGCCGCAGCCGCATGTCCGCGGTGGAACGTCGCGAGACGGCCGGAGCCGGCCTGGCTGCGCCGGTCACCTGGGCGCCGGTCCCCGCCGGGCCGGTGCCGGTCGCGGGCGGCGGTGTCGGTCGCGGCGGCCCGGCCCGGCCGGGTGGTCCGGGGCGAACCGCCCGCGCGAGGGCCTGGGGCGTCGGCACCCGGCCCGGTGGCCGCGGGGGAGTCGGGGGGGCCGCAGCCGGCTCCGCCCTTTCCCCGATGCCCGGCGTGGCGCTCCTGGGCGGCCGGGACGGGCCGGCCGGCGGCGGGGACTCCGCGGCAGCACCGTGTGCCACCGGCCCGCTCGCCGGCCTCTCGCCGCCCGCCGGCCGCTCATCGCGGGTCGGTCCCCCGTTGCCTGGTGACGCCTCGCCGCCTCGCGACCCTTCGTCGCTGCTGCGTGGCGTGTCCGTGCTCGGGGAGGTGTCAGAGTCGGGTGACGCGTCACCGTGCCGTGAGTCACCCCCGCCCGGGATGGGGGCGGCGCCCGGCGACAGGGCCGCGGGAGTCGATCGCTGCTCGCCGCCCGGCGTCGGGCCGGGCTGGGCCGGCGTCTCCTCCCGAGTCGCGGTCTGCTCACGTGCCGCACGTGCCGCCGGGGCCGGGCGCTCCTCGTCCGTTGCGCCGACCGCGCCACCCTCGCCGACCGCGCCACCCCCGCCCACCGAGGCCTGACCGGCAGAGCCGCCGGCCTCCCGTGAACGATCGCCGGGCCGCGGGCCGTTGGGCGAGACGGCCGGCGGGGGCGGCGCGGGGATGTCGCCCGTGGCCGCGAGGGCGTCCGCGATGGCCCGGACCAGGGCCAGCGTGTCCGCGGACACGCTCACCTCACCGTGGTCCAGGCCGACGAGGAAGCCGAGTAGTCGGCCGTCCGTGGGGATCACCGGCATCGCGAGATAGCTGTGCACCCCCAGTTGGCGATGCTCGGCCGTGTCGGCCGCGGGATGCCCCGGACCGACTCCGGCCGCCGCCGCGGGCGCACCGTCGATCATGCGGGCGATGACGCTGTCCGCCCGGGGATAGTGGGTTCCCTCGCCGAGATCGGCGAAGGTTCCGGTCACACGGAGATAGCTCGCAGTCGTCGCAGATACCACGACGAAACAGGCTGTCTCCATCCGGTCCAGGGCGCGAACGGCCCGCAGCGCGGCATCGACGGTGCTCCACGCCTGTTCTGAAGGTGCTGACGACACAGGCCGAACTCTCCCACAAACTTCACGGGCAGTGACGGACACCGTCCCACGAGCCGGCCGCGTGTGCGGTGGGAAGGTAAGAACTCCCGGGATGTCGTTGCTCTACGTATCCGTTATGCGGCAGAAGTGACCTTCTCGGTGACCTGGCGGACGCTCGGGTTCGTCATCACAGTGCCATCGGGAAAGAGCACGGTCGGTACGGTCGCGTTCCCGTTGTTCGCATCGCGGACAAGTTGCTCTGCTGTCGGGTCGTTCTCGATATCAACGGTCTTGTACTCCAGCCCGGCGCGGTCGAGTTGGCTCTTCAGCCGAACGCAGTAGCCGCACCAGGAAGTCGTGTAGATCGTGAGCACGAAAGGGCCTCCAAGCCACTGGGACGCAACGGTTGGTTCAACAGCGTCGTGCCTGCGACGCTTCCCGGCACGGGTGGGGACTACCGTGTCGGGGGATGTCCGGATCGCCTGCCCCCGCCGCGCGGGCCGCCTCCACCGGGGCCTCCCCGGCGTCACCGGCCGCCCCGGCCGCCGCGGACCTGCTCGCCGGGCTCGATCCCGAGCAGCGGGCCGCGGCCGACGCCCCCCTGGGACCGGTCTGCATCCTCGCCGGTGCCGGTACGGGCAAGACACGCACCATCACGCACAGAATCGCCCACATGGTCGTGGACCGGGGGGTTGGCTCCGGTCAGATCCTCGCCGTGAGCTTCACGACCAGGGCGGCGGGGGAGTTGCGCGGCCGGCTGCGGGCCATGGGTGTCCCCGGCGTGCAGGCGCGTACGTTCCATTCGGCGGCGCTGCGGCAGTTGCAGCACTTCTGGCCGGCCGTGGCCGGCGGACCGCTGCCCCGGCCCGAGTCCAGCAAGATCCCCAACATGGCGCGCGCCGCGGGGCGCCTGCGGCTGAGCCCGGACCGCGCCGAGCTGCGGGACCTGACCGCCGAGGTCGAGTGGGCCAAGGCCAGCCTCGTCGCGCCCGCCGACTACGCCCGGATGGCGGCGGCCGGCGGCCGGGAGACCGCCACCCCGGCGCCGACCGTCGCCCGGCTCTACGCCGCGTACGAGGAGGTCAAGCGGGAGGCCGGCGTCGTCGACATGGAGGATCTGCTGCTGCTCACCGCGGCCATGATCGAGGAACACGACTGGGTCGCCACCGAGGTCCGGTCCCGCTACCGCCACCTCGTCGTCGACGAGTACCAGGACGTCAACGCGTTGCAGCAGCGCGTGCTCGAGGCCTGGCTCGGCGATCGCGACAGCCTCTGCGTCGTCGGTGACCCGCACCAGACCATCTACTCGTTCGCCGGCGCCTCGCCCCGCTACCTGCTCGACTTCCCGCGCCGCCATCCGGACGCGGCGGTCGTCCGACTCGTGCGCGACTACCGGTCGACCCCGCAGGTCGTCGGGCTGGCGAACCGGCTCGTCCAGGCCGCGCCCGGCACGAGGCTCGTCGCCGCGGCGCCCGACGGCCCGCCGCCGGTCTGGCTGGAGTGCGACAGCGAGGCGGACGAGGCCGCCGCCGTCGCCAGTCGCATCCGCACGCTGATCGCCCGCGGGACGCCGGCCAGCCGCATCGCCGTGCTGTACCGGATCAACGCCCAGTCCGAGGCCTACGAGGCCGCGATCGGCGCGGCGGGCATCGCCTACCTCGTCCGCGGCGGCGAGAAGTTCTTCGCCCGGACCGAGGTGGTCGCGGCGCTGCGGCTGCTGCGGGCCGCCCTGCGCTCGGCCGACACCGACCGGCCCGCCGGGCTCGCCGACACCGTCGCGGACGTGCTCGGCGCACTGCACTGGCGGGCGGACCGGCCGTCGGCCGGCTCCGGCGCGGAGCGGGAGCAGTGGGAGAACCTCGCCGCCCTGCACCGCCTCGCCGCCGACCTCGCCGCCCGAGCCCCGCAGGCCGGCCTCGCCGAGTTCGTCGCCGAGCTCGGCGATCGCGTCACCCACGAACACCAGCCCACCGTGGAGGGGGTGACGCTGTCCACGCTGCACGCCGCGAAGGGCCTGGAATGGGACGCGGTGTTCCTCGTGGGGCTGACCGACGGCACGCTGCCGCTCGTTCACGCGAAGACCGCCGAGCAGATCGCCGAGGAACGCCGCCTGCTCTACGTGGGCGTGACGCGGGCCCGGACCCACCTCGTCCTGTCCTGGGCGTTGGCCCGCGCGGACGGACGGCGCTCGCGGCGGCCGTCCCGCTTCCTCGACGATCTGCGCCCGGTGCGCCGCGGCCTCGGCCCGGCCGCGGGCGGGCGGGGCGGCCCCGGCGGTGGAGCGGGGTCTGGCGGCACCGGGGGGTCTGGCGGTGCGGCGGGGCGTCGGCGGGCGGGGGAGGAGAGCGGCGCCGACGGCGGGGGGTCGGGCCGGGGGCGATCGGCGGTGCGCTGCCGGGTCTGCGGGCGGGCCCTGACCGGCGCCCAGGCCAGGATCGGGCGCTGCGACGGCTGCCCCGGCGACGTCGACGCCGGGCTGTACGAGCGGCTGCGGGCTTGGCGGGCGGCCACCGCGCGCGAGCTGCACATGCCCGTCTTCGTGGTCCTTACCGACGCGACTCTGCAGGCGATCGCCGAATGCCGGCCGAGCTCGGTCGCGGAGCTTGTCCGGATCCCCGGGATCGGCCAGGCCAAGCTCGACCGCTACGGCCAGGCGGTGCTCGGCCTCGTCGCCGGGCGCACCCCGCCGGCGCCGTCCGCCCGCGAGCCTTCGTGACTGCGGGTGTCCGACACGCGACACAGAAAATACGTTGAGGATCGCGGGCCGACCTTCTACCGTTACCCACGACGCCCGACGCAGGCCCGGAATCGGCTGCGCCCCAGGGCTTCCCGAGAAGGAGGTGATCTCGCCGTGCTGAACATTGTGATGGACCAAGCTGGCACCGAGATCGCCCGTCCCCGGGGATATCGGCCCGGCCCGTCGGCCATGGGTGCGGTCGTCCTCGTGGCGGCCGCCGTCGAGGCGTCCGTCGTTCTCGGCAAAGCCGCCCTCGGCAGCCCTGCCCTTGGCGCTTCCTTGATGGCGGATGTCCGTGTGCTGGCGGCTTGCCGTCGCACCGAGGCCCAGGGGACGGGTGCGCCCGCCGCCGGAGTCTCGGGCACGGTGCTCGGCCTGGTCACGTCCACCGCGATCGTCGAGGGTCCGGCCGGCGAGCCGACGCGTCGGTTCGCCGTGTCCGGGAACCCGCGCTCCGCCGTGGCCCAGGCGGCCCAGCACGCAGACCGTCACCTCATCTCGGGATCCGCTCGCGATCCGCTCCCGGACTAGCTCCGCGGAGCCGACGCCGAGGCCGCGATCCCCATGGGGATCGCGGCCTTTGTCGTTTCGCTCCTTCTATCCGCTCGAAGACCTACCCGTGTCGGAGGTGACACCGGTGTTCGATCACTCGATCGTCTCCCGGATCGAGCGGGATCGGCTCGTCCTGCCCTGCTGGGACGTCGATCCTGAGATGTTCTTCGCTGAGTCCCCGGCGGATGTGGAGACCGCCAAGGCGGTCTGCCGTACCTGCCCGGTCCGGGTGGCGTGCCTGGCCGCGGCCCTCGACCGGGCCGAGCCGTGGGGGGTGTGGGGTGGCGAGCTGGTCGTGACCGGCACCGTCGTGCCCCGCAAGCGGCCCCGCGGTCGGCCGCGCAAGGTCCGCCCGGAGGAGGTCGCGGCCTGACGGCCGCGGCGGGCGGGACACCGGTTCGTCGGCGTCCCGCCCGCCGCCGTTGGCCGTGGATTTCTTTCGGCGCTCCGGTCGGCACCGGTACTGTTCCGGCGTGCCCAGCAGCGAGCGTGTCTATCCGATGTCGACCGGAACGGGAACGGCGCCGGGCGTGGCGCCGCAACCGGTCGGGTCCGACGACCTGTCCCTCGCCGTCGCCGCCCTCACCAGCCCCGCACTGGCCGAGATCGTGGATCTCACCGCCTGGGTGGACGCCGGCTGGCTCTACGTGGCCAACGCCGGCGGCTCGGCCCGGCTGCCGGTGAGCGATCCGGACGGCCCCTGGGAGGTCCGCTTCGGGCGGCATCCGCTGGCCAGCCAGGACCCGATGCACGGGGTGCCCCTGGCCGCGGCGCTGGCGGATCCGTCACCGCCGAACGAACGCGACGCCTACCCCTTCGCCGGCCGCCGGCTGCTGTCCGCGTTCGGGGACGCCACCCGCTCGCCCGACCTGATCGTCGTGCACACCCCGCGGCACTACTGGCCCGAACGCGGCGGGCACCTCGGCGAGCACGGTTCGCTCAACGCCGGCCAGTCCCGTGCCCCGCTGGTGCTGTCCGGCCCCGGCGTGCGCGGCCGGGGGCTGCGGCCCGGTGCGGCGCGGATCATCGACGTCGCGCCCACCCTCGCCGCGCTGGCCGGCGTCACCCTGCCGGGCGCCGAGGGGACGGCGCTGACCGAGCTCGCCGGTCCGGGCGCGCGCCACGTCGTCGGCCTGCTGTGGGACGGCGCGAACTGCAACGACCTGCTGCACCTCGCCCAGACCGGTGCCCTGCCGAACGTCGCCCGCCTGCTGGCCGAGGGGACCGCGCTGACCGGCGGAGCGATCGCCGAGTTTCCCAGCGTGACGCTGACCAACCACACCTCCGCGCTGACCGGGGTCGGGCCCGGTCGCCACGGGATCCTGCACAACGTCTACTTCGACCGGGCCACCGGCCGCCAGGTGATCGTCAACGACGTGAAGACCTGGCACGCCGCCTGCGAGCAGCTCCGCGACGGCGTCGAGACGCTCTTCGAGGCCGTCGCCCGCCAGCGCCCCGGCGCGGTCAGTGCCTGCGTGAACGAGCCCGTCGACCGGGGCGCGCACTACTCGACGTTCGGCCTGGTCCGGGCGGCCGGCAACGCCGGTGGCGCCGGTGACATGGGCGACTACCTGCCGGCGGCCGAGGGCGACCCGCACGCCAGCGCGCGCTGGGTCCAGCAGAGCGCCGACTACGCCTGGTCCACCCGGGTGGACGCACTGGGCCTCGCCCAGGTCGTCCAGCTCTGGGCGCCGGGCACGACCCCACCCGACGTCATGTGGTGGAACACCACGGTCACCGACACGGGCCATCACGGCGGCGGCCCCTACTCGGACCAGTCCCGCGCCGCGCTGCGGGACGCGGACGCCCGCCTCGGCAGCTTCCTCGATCTGCTCGCCGAGCGCGGCCTGCTGGCCGAGACCGCGATCCTGTTGACCGCCGACCACGGCTCGGAGGCGGCGGACCCGGCCTGCCGCGGCGACTGGGGTGACGCCCTGCGCGCCGCCGGGGTTCGGTTCCGCGACGAGGGCTACGGCTTTCTCTACCTCGGCGAGTCCGTCCTCGACGGTCTCAGCCTGGACGACTCGGCCGTCGGGGTCGCCTCCTCCTGACGGGACCCGCGCGCAGGACCGCGATGCCTGGGCCCCTCCGGGCGGGTACCGGGCTGGGATCTGGTGACCGTGGTAGTGGCCGAGGGCTGCGTCGGAGGAGTCGCAGTCGCGGTCAGTCCTCGGCGGTGATCGGGTCGGAGGGCGTGTCCTCCCGGGAAGTCTGGCGCGGGGGAGCCGCCCGTGCCCGGCCCGCGGCGCGTCGGGGGCCGGGGGCCGCGGGTGCGGCTGGGGGGTCGGTCGTGGGGGTGACGGCGGTCCTGGCGGTGCGCCGTGATGACCGCGCGGGCCGGCTCGTCTCGGCGGGTTCGGCCTGCGTGGGTACCGCGTCTGTGGCGGGAGCGGGCTGGGGCGCCGGATCACCGGCAGGCTTCCTGGCGCGCGTGGCCGCCGGAGCGCGTCGCGGCGCGCTGCGGTTCGTCGCCGTCTCGCCGGTCGACCGGTCAGGTCGTTGATCGGCCGGTGCCCCTGTGGCTCGCTCCGGCTGTGCGCTCGGCTCCGGCTGTGCGCTCGGCTCCGGCGTGGTCGTCCGCGCGGGCTTGGCGGCTCGCGCCGGCTTCGAGGTCCTGGTGGCCTTGGTGGTCCGGCGGGTACGGCCGGCGGTCGGGGCTCCGGGCAGCACGACCGGGCCGGGCATCGGCCGGATGACCCCGGCCTCGTCCCTGACCGCCAGGACGGGCAGCGGACGATCCGGGCGGTTGGCCTCCTCGGCGGCCAGGGCGGCCGCGGAACCGGGCTCGGCGAATCCCGGCTGCCAGCGCTCCATCTCGGCGCGGAAGTGGCCGGTGCTGCCGAGCTGGCAGAGGATCCCGATCGCGCCGAGGGTGACCCGATGGATGAGCAGGTACGACGGCGGGAGGTTGAGCTGGCGGCCGAGCTGCGCCGCGGCGGAGCGCCAGTCGCTCAGGCGCGCCGCCTCCTTGCGCAGCCAGGCGCGGGAGAAGGTGAACTCCTCCTCGGCGATCGGCTCGAGCATCGGCGCGAGGTAGTCGAGCAGGTCGTCGGCGTCGATCTCGGCGGACGGCGGGATGAACCCCTCGTCGCGCAGGCCGGCGGCGACGGCCTGCGCGTCGCCGGCCAGGGTCTGGCGGGCCAGCCGGCCGATCGGCGCGGGCAGCCCGCCGGGCAGCCGGTTCACGGCACCGAAGTCCAACACGCCGAGCCGGCCGTCGGGCAGCAGGCGGAAGTTCCCCGGATGCGGATCGGCATGCAGCAGGCCGGCCCGTCCGGGACACGAGTAGAGGAACCGCACGAGCAGCAGGCCGGCGGCGTCGCGCTGCTCGGTGGAGCCGTCGGCGATGATGGCGGACAGGGGAACCCCGTCGATCCACTCGCTGACGAGCACCCGGTCCGAACCGGCGAGCGGGCGCGGGACGACGATGTCCGGGTCGTCGGCGTAGGCCTGCGCGAAGGCCGACTGCCACGCCGCCTCCAGCCGGTAGTCGAGCTCCTCGGTGATCCTGGCCTTGAGCTCCTCGACCAACGGCTTGATATCCAGCCCCGGGGTCACCGCGCTGAACAGCCGGGCCGCCCGCCCGAGTTGGGTGAGGTCGGCGACCAGGGCTGGCCCGGCCCCCGGGTACTGGACCTTGACCGCGACGGGCCGGCCGTCCGACCAGACCGCCCGGTGGACCTGGCCGATGCTCGCCGCCGCGGCCGGCGCGTCGTCGAACTCGACGAACAACGACCGCCAGTCCGCCCCGAGCTCCTCGGCCAGGACGCGGTGGACCACGGAGGCCGGCAGCGGGGGCGCCGCCTCCTGGAGCTTGGTCAGCGCGGCCCGGTAGGGCGCGGCGACCTCGTCGGGCAGGGCCGCCTCGAACACGGACAGGGCCTGGCCGAGTTTCATCGCGCCGCCCTTGAGCTCCCCGAGGACGCGGAAGATCTGGGCGGCGGTGCGCTGCTGGAGTTCGGAGGCGACGACTTCCGCGGGACGGCCGCCGATCCGCTTGCCGACACCGAGCGTGGCTCGGCCGGCGATTCCGATCGGGAGGGTGGCCAGTTTGGCAGTGCGGACGACGGCCCGCCGTGGGATGTCGGACACCGCTCCATCGTGCCCTGTTCCGAGGCGTGGGGGGCGCGGACTGTGGGTAACGGTCGCGGCGATGTTGCCGCCGCCGAGCCCGGGCGCCACGGCCGGCGCGCGAGCCTGCGACCCTCGGATCTCAGGCATCCCCGTCGGCCCGCCCCACCATGGATCGGGCGGTGCGGCAGGGACAGTTGGGGTGCACCGGCCAGCTTCGCCGGCGGATGCGCCAGTCCGGCAGGGCGAGCTCCAGCGCCCCGTCCGCGGTTACCGGAAAGATCTTCAGAGAGGAGTCCGGTGTGTCGAACATCTCATCTTTGGTGCTTGCGATTGCGTGGAGCAAGTCCGGGTTGTCGGACTGGTGAACCCTCGGGCCCGGGTCGGGCGACGGTGGGACGGCGAGGTCCAGGAAGGCCAGCGCCTGCATCGCGGCGATGGCGGCGACAAGACTGGCGAGGGTGATCTCGCACGGGTCGTGGCCGGCCGTGCGCGGACGGACAAGCTGCATCGCCAGCATCGGCCACACCGGGTCGCGGGCGTGCCGATGCAGGTGCTGACAGTGCAGGCAGGCCGTCGCGGCCGGCACCACGAGCGGACCGACGATCCCCGTCGTCTCGCGCACCCCGGCCAGCAGATGAGCGGTCCCGCGGCGTTCGAGATCGAGGCAGGCGCCGGGCGCGACGGTCGGCGGGCCCACCGGGGCCAGCACGATCAGATCCGCCTCGAAGCCGTCGACCCCCGGTCCCTCCGCGTGCCCCGAGGGCGGCAGAGGCGTCGAGCCGGCCGGGCCGAGACCGGGGCGGCGATCGGCCTGCCGGCGCACCCGGGTCATCGCCGTCCCCGCGGCGAGGGCCCGGGGCCGGCCGATGTCCTCCAGGCGCAGCCCGCCGGGAGAGACGTCGGCGGCGGTCGTCACCGCGGCGTCGTCGACCACGACCCGGCCGATCCCGGCCGCGGCGAGCAGGGTCGAGATCTGTGCGCCGACCCGCCCGGCGCCCCGCACGAGCACCCGGGCGGCGCGGCGCGCGGCGAGCACCCGGCGGGGGCGGGCCGGATCGACGGAGCGGACCGACAGTGCCGCGAGGTCGGGCAGCAGGCGGTCGCGCTCGGCCGGAGGCAGCGGCGCCGCACCCGGGGGCGGTGCCGCGTCGTCGAGTAGACCGGCGCGACCGAGCAGGTCGAGCAGATCGCGGGCGGCCGCGCCGCCGTCGTGACGGAGCTGTTGCAGCGTGCGCCGGCCGTCGAGGGCCTCCAGCAGGGCCGCGTGCGGCGGGCCGAGGTCGGTGACGAGGACGGCACGAGCCGGGTCGATGCCGAGTTGCAGGGTGGAGCTGTTGTGCCAGAGCCGACGAAGGCCGGGCTTGAGGATCGGGCGCATGGATCCCCCGCAGGTCCGCCGGCGGCCGAAGCCACCGGACGCGGATCAGGACGACCGGCCGGCCGGCCGGTTGATCCCCACCGTGTCACGCGGGTCCGACAGAACGCGAGACCGCGCCGGCCGCTGTGGAGAGGCTGTGGACCACCCTGTGGATCGTGCCGGGTCCGATCTGCCGGGTCCGATCTGCCGGGTCCGGGCGTGCCTGGCCAAGGCCGGCGGGGCCCGGCCGGGACCGGCGTGCGTCAGTACCGCGACGGAGCGTACTGATCGGTCAGCTCGTGGTGCCGGGGTCCGAGTCGCCGGGGGTGTCCGGCTTGTCCGTGGGGCCGCCGGGGGACTTCCCGCCGCCCTCGGCGGGCGGCGTGTCGCGCAGCTTCTCGATCTCGCCGATCGGGTCGTCCAGGACGCTGGCCGACGCACCGGTGACGAAGCCGTCCGGGGTGGCCAGGTCGGCCGCCGTGGGCAGCAGGTCGGGATGAGCCCAGACCGCGTCGCGCCCCTCCCGCCCGCGGGCCTCGGCGAGCGCGGCCCACAGCGCGGCGGCCTCGCGCAGCTTGCGCGGGCGCAGGGAGAGCCCGACCAGCGTGGCGAAGGTCTGCTCACCGGGCCCGCCCTCGGCACGGCGGCGCCGGACCATCTCGCGCAGCCGGCCGGCGGCGGGCAGATGACCGGTGGCCGCGGCGTCGGTCACGTGGTCCACCCAGCCCTCGATGAGGGCGAGGAT
This sequence comes from Frankia alni ACN14a, assembly GCF_000058485.1. Classification (NCBI taxonomy): domain Bacteria; kingdom Bacillati; phylum Actinomycetota; class Actinomycetes; order Frankiales; family Frankiaceae; genus Frankia; species Frankia alni. The sequence goes on along the minus strand of NC_008278.1, from coordinate 6,539,597 downwards.
CAGCTCGAGGCGGGCCAGTGCCGCCTTCTGCTCGGGGGTGGTCGCGTCGTTGAACACGTCCTCGCCGAGCGCCTCGGCCAGCCGCTCCGGGTTCATCAGGGCGGTCGGGTCGACCATCCGCATCACCCGGCCGACGGCCTCGGTGTCCACCGCGATGCCCCGGGCGTACTCCTCGACCGCGCCGAGCACGTGGGCGCGCAGCCAGGGCACGTGCGCGAACAGCCGGGTGGAGGCGGCCTCCCGCAGCGCGAGGTAGATGCGCACCTCGTCCTCGGGGATCTCCAGACCGGACCCGAACGCGGCGACCCCTGCCGGGACCAGCGCGGCCGTCCCGGCCGGACCCAGGGGCAGGCCGACCTCGGTCGACGAGACGACCTCCGCGGCCAGGGTGCCGATCGCCTGGCCCACCTGGGCGCCGAAGAGCATGCCGCCGACCTGGTTCATCATCTGCATGATCGGTCCACCGGCGCCCATCAGGGCACCGAGATCGACTCCGGCCGGCAGGGCGTCGCGCAGCTCGCTGGGCAGCTCGATGCCACCCCCGCCGAGCTGGCTCAGCCCGCTGGAGATCCCCGTGCGCATCGCCTCGACGACCTTGGCCGCGATCGGGTCGCACAGCGTCTTCCAGACCGGCAGCGTCCTCTCGATCCACTCGACCCGCGACCAGGCGCCGGCGGTCGTCGCGCCGGCGGGCAGGGTCGTCAGCGGGTCGAGCCAGACGTCGGCGATCCGCAGTGCCTCGGCGACCATGTGCTGCTGCCCCATGGGGACGCTCGACTCGCCGTCGCCCAGGGAGCGCACCGCCACCTGCCGGGCCAGCTCCCAGTTGACCGGACCGCCCTGCCAGGACAGCAGCCGCTCCAGCTCGGCGAAGAACGGGGCGCCGCCGCCGAAGGGACCCCCGCCGCCGAAGGGGGACCTGGGCTCCTCGCCGCCGCCTCCGGAGGACGCGAAGCCGAACGGGAAGTCGCCACTCATCGGACGTGGCCTGATCGGGGAGCGGGACGTCGCACGCGCGGTTGGGGCATGAACCCACGGTAATGCGTTTTCTGCCCGCCGGGCGAAACGGAGGCCGCCACGGCCGGTTACGGTCGTGGACGTGGACTCGACGCGTTCTCCCGCACCCGTCCCACCGGCCGATGCCCCGGCGCGCGCGACCGTCGGGGCGGGTGGGCCGTCCCCGGCGTCGGGGGAGCCGGCCGCGGCCGCCGGCTCCGGTCCCGGCTCCGGCGCCGGCGCCGAGCTCGGGACCGCGGCTCCGGCCCGCGTCGTTCTCGCGGACATTCGTGACACCCCGTTGTCGGTGGACGAGTGCATGGCCGCCGTCCTGCTCCCGGACGTGGGCGGGATTGCGCTGTTCGTGGGCACCGTTCGCGACCATGACGGCGGTCGGGCGGTGACGGACCTCGCTTACGAGGCGCATCCGCGGGCCGCCGCCGAGATCGAGCGCGTCGCCGCCGAGGTGGCGGCCGGTGCGCCGGTGCGGGCGATCGCGGTGGCCCACCGCACGGGGCACCTACGGGTGGGTGAGACCGCGGTCGTGGTGGCCGTGGGAGCGGCCCACCGTGCGGAGGCATTTGCCGCCTGTCGTCGTCTGATCGATGACATCAAGGCACAGGTTCCGATTTGGAAACACCAGGTTTTTGAGGACGGCGCGGCTGAATGGGTAGGCGCCTGCTGAGCGGGGCACCTACGATAGAAATAAGTCATCTTCTTACTCGTCTCGACGTCGAGGCTCCCATGTGGTTCCTGTTGATCCCCCCTGTCGCCCTGCTCCTGACGGCCGTGTGGGTCGCCCTGCGCGGCCGGCCGGACCGCACCTCCGAAGCCATGATCACCATCGCGGGCTACCGGCGCAGCATGGCCGCGCTGGCCCGCCCGATCCCCGCCCAGTCCGCCACGCGGACCGGCGCCGACCTCGACGAATCCGGCTACCCCGAACCGCCACCGGACGATGACCCGCTCTCCCCGAACGGCCCGCTCTCCACGAACGACCTGGACGACCTAGCCAACATGGTCGGTCTGGGCGAGTTGGACGACCTCGGCGTCGCCACCGGTGCCCAGGTGTCGCCCTACGCCGACACGGTGCCCATCGACGTGTCGTCGCTGCGGCGCCAGGCCAGGGGTCGTCCGCCCGAGACACCCTGACCGTGCGTCGGACATCCGGCGTCCGGGGCTGAGGTCGACTGCCCCGGACGCCGGCCCGACCGGGTGAGGGCCGGTACATAGACTGCGTTCATGGCCCGGCGCACCCAGTCTCTCGTGGTGGCGTCGGTACTGGCGTTGGTGCTCCTGGTCGTGGGCCTGTGGATGCCGGTACCGTTCGTCACTCTGGCCCCCGGGCCGGTCACCGACACGCTCGGCGCCGTCGACGGCACCCGGCTGATCACGATCGAGGGGCACCGCACCTACCCGACCTCCGGTCGGCTCGAGCTGACCACGGTCGAGGAGACCCCGAAGCTCAACCTGGTCAGCGCCCTGCAGGACTGGATCGACGATGACCGGGCGGTCGTCCCCACCGAGCTCATCCGGCCCCGCGGCTCCAGTCAGGAGCAGGTCCAGCAGGAGAACGCCCAGGCCATGCTGGACTCGCAGGACCAGGCCACGGCGGCCGCGCTCGCCCAGCTCGGCATCAAGGCGACGGGCCGATCGGTCGCTGTCTACACCATTCCGGACGGCTCGCCCGCCGCGGGCAGACTCGCGGCCGGCGACGTCATCACCCAGGTCGGCGGGGTCGCCGTGGCGACCCAGGACCAGCTACGCGCCCAGGTCGGCAAGGTCCGCCCCGGCGCGGCTGTCACCATCGCCTACAAGCGGGGTGGCAAGCCGGCCACCGTCACCATCACCACCCGCCCGGCAACCGACGACCCGACCCGGGCCATGATCGGCGTCACCACGACCGAGAAGCGGACCTACCCGTTCACCGTCCGCATCCGGCTGTCGGACGTCGGCGGGCCGAGCGCCGGCCTGATGTTCGCGATGGGCATCGTGGATCTGCTGACGCCCGGGGCACTCACCGGGGGGAAGACCATCGCCGGTACCGGGACGATCACGGCGGCCGGCGAGGTCGGGCCGATCGGCGGCATCCAGCAGAAGATCCTCGGCGCGAAGGCGTCCGGGGCGTCGATCTTCCTCGTGCCGGCGGCGAACTGCGCCGACGCCACGTCGGTGGACTCCGGCCGCGCCCCCCGCCTGGTGAAGGTCGACACCCTTACCGACGCCCTGAAGGCGGTCGACGCGCTGCGGACGAATCCGGCGGCGAGCGTGCCGTCCTGCTGAGCGCTCCGGCCGTCCGGGCCGGCCGGCTGGCCCGGGCCGGCCGAGTGATCCGGGCCGGCCGAGTGACCCGGGCCGGCCGAGTCGCCTGGGCCGGCCGGGTGGTCCGGGCCGGCCGGGTGGGGCGTGCGGACGGCCCCCGGGCCACGCGGGTTGCCGGCCGCCCCACCCGGCGGCCCAGGTCACTGGAACGTCGCGAGCAGCCCGTCGACGAGGTTGTCGGCCAGGTCGGGATCGACGACGAGCTCGTCGTCCCCGCGGACCCGCAGGCAGGACGCGTGCAGGCCGCTGCGGGTGACCCCGACGGCGAGCCGGACGTCCTGGCGCTCCGGGTGGTTCGCGGCCCAGTACTCGATCTCGTGGTCGGAGTACGGCGCCTCCTCCTCCGCGCTCGGCGGGAGGACGACGAGCTCGGTCACCAGCACGCAGCCCAGCACCTCAGGGGGCCACCCGATCCCGGCGAGCACTTCGTCGAGCCGGCCCACCGGCAGCGGCTCCTGCTCGACCGGGGTCAGCGAACCGGGCGGCGAATCCCCGATGTGGGGGGCCAACGCGGGTTCCCGCGCCAGCAGGTCGGCGGTGTCGGCGAGGGCGTAGACCTGGCTGGGCTGATCCCAGCCGGAGTCCGCGACGTGCCGCTCGACCTCGAGTACGACGGAGGTCAACTCCGTGATGTTCGGGCTGCTCACCGACCCATCCTCTCCGATCTCCCCTGAGTGCCTGGCGTAGGTTGCCGTACTGGGGCGGTACGCGCCCCTCGCGTCGGCACCACCCGGCTGATGGATCCGGAAACCCCGGATCCACCCTTCCGATGAACACCCGACCGTCCTGACCGCACGGAGGAACTGTGGCAACGACCAGTCGCCGCCCGGTGCTGACCCGCGCCAAGGTGATCGTCCCGGTGCTGCTGGCCGTCGCCCTCGTGATCGCGTTCGTCGCCATCTTCACGCGGCTCTACACGGACCTGCTGTTCTACCGCTCGGTCGATTTCAGCAAGGTCTTCACGACCGTCATCTACACCCGGATCCTGTTGTTCCTCATCTTCGGCGCGGTGATGGCCGTCGTCATCGGGACCAACATCGTACTTGGTTACCGGTTTCGCCCGCAGTTGCGGCCGCTGTCCACCGAGCAGCAGAACCTCGAACGCTACCGGTCGGCCATCGAGCCGTACATGAAGCTGGTCCTCGTCGCCGTCGCGGCGGTGTTCGGCCTGGCGGCGGGGCTGTCGGCGTCCGGCCGGTGGCGGACCTGGCTGCTGTGGGTGAACGGCGAGTCGTTCGGGACCAAGGACCCCCAGTTCCACCGGGACATCAGCTACTACGCCTTCACGTACCCGTTCCAGCGCTTCCTGCTCGGCTTCCTGCTGACCGCCGTGCTGCTGTCCCTGCTGGTCACCGTGCTGACCCACTACCTGTTCGGCGGCATCCGGCTGCAGACGCCGGGGGAGCGGGTGACACCCGCCGCGAAGGCGCACATCTCCGTGCTGCTCGGACTGCTCGCGCTGCTGAAGGCCTGGGCCTACTACCTCGACCGGTTCGGCTCGGTGTTCTCCTCGCGCGGCGTCGCCACCGGCGCGTCCTACACCGACGTTCACGCCGTGCTGCCCGCGAAGCTGATCCTGCTGTTCATCTCGCTGGCCTGTGCGGTGTTGTTCATCTACAACATCTTCCAGCGTGGCTGGACGCTGCCGCTGCTCGGCGCCGGGATCCTGGTGTTGTCGTCGGTGGTCATCGGCGGCATCTACCCGGCGTTCATCCAGCAGTTCCAGGTGCGGCCGAACGAGGCGACCCGCGAGCAGCCGTACATCGAACGCAACATCGCGGCGACCCGTGCGGCCTACGGCATCCAGAACGTCAAGCCGCAGTCGTACGCCGCGCGCACCGACGTCACCGCCGCGCAGGTCGCCGCGGACACCGGCACGGTGCCCAACACCCGCCTGCTCGACCCGAGCAAGCTGTCGCGCACGTTCCAGCAGCTCCAGCAGATCCGCGGCTACTACACGTTCCCGAAGACCCTCGACGTCGACCGGTACACCGTCACGGGCGCCGACAAGAAGCAGACCACCCGCGACTACGTCGTGTCCGTGCGGGAGCTCAACCAGGCCGGGCTCGGCGCCGACCAGCGCAACTGGATCAACGAGCACCTCACCTACACCCACGGCAAGGGTTTCGTCGCCGCCCCGTCGAACACCGTCGACGAGGGCCAGCCCGCGTTCGACGAGGGCGAGCAGAACCTGCCGCAGAAGGGTGACTTCGACGTCAGGGAGAACCGGGTCTACTTCGGTGAGATGTCGCCGAACTACTCCGTCGTCGGCACCCGCCAGGTGGAGATCGACGGCCCCGGCCCCGGTGCCGACACGCAGGTCACGACCACCTACACCGGCGACGGCGGCGTCTCGATCGGCTCCACCTTCCGGCAGGCCCTGTTCGCGCTGCGCTTCGGCGAGAAGAACCTGCTGCTGTCCGGCGACATCACCAAGAACTCGCGGATCCTCTACGAACGCAACCCGCGGGACCGGGTCAGCAAGGCCGCGCCCTGGCTCACCCTCGACGGCGACCCGTACCCCGCGGTCGTGAACGGCCGCATCACCTGGATCCTCGACGGCTACACCACGTCCGACGGCTACCCCTACTCCGCCCGGCGGACCCTGGGCGACGTCACCGCCGACTCGGTCACCGCGCAGAGCGGCAACCGGGCCCGGCAGGCCGCGAACCAGGTCAACTACATCCGAAACTCGGTGAAGGCGACCGTCGACGCCTACGACGGAACGGTGACCCTCTACGCCTGGGACGAGTCCGACCCGGTGCTGCGGACCTGGATGAAGGCCTTCCCGGACACGGTGAAGCCGAAGAAGGACATCTCCCCGTCGCTCATGGCGCACCTGCGCTACCCCGAGGACCTGTTCAAGGTCCAGCGCGACCTGATCGGCCAGTACCACGTGTCCGACCCGCGGGACTTCTACTCGCAGGAGGACTTCTGGCAGGTGTCGGAGTCGCCCGACGGCAGCGGGCAGCCACAGCCGCCGTTCTACGTGTACAGCAAGCTGCCCGACCGGTCCGGTCCGTCGTACAACCTGACGTCTCCGCTGATCTCGGCCCGGTCGTCGAAGCTCGCGGCCTACATGGCGGTCTCGAGCGACCCGTCGAACTACGGGCAGTTCACCCTGCTCAAACTCCCGCCAGGGGGCACGATCAACGGCCCCGTGCAGGTGCAGAACGCGATCGAGTCCAACGGTGACGTCGCGAACAAGCTGACGCTGTGGCGCGGCGCCGGCTCCCAGACCATCGAGGGCAACCTGCTGACGCTGCCGGTCGCGGGTGGGCTGCTCTACGTCGAGCCCTACTACGTCCAGGCCCGCGGCGGCTCGGGCTATCCCACGCTGCAGGGCATCGCCACCGCCTTCGGGGAGCGCATCGGCTTCGGCACCTCCCTGGGGGAGGCGCTCGACAAGGTCTTCGGTTCCGGAGCCGGGGCCGCGGCGGCCGGAGCCGGCACCGGCGCAACCACGACCACCGGCGGTGGCGGTCAGGCCACGACACAGGGCGGTGGCACCGGGGCCGCGCCACCGGGCGGGACCTCCGGGCTGCAGGACGCCGTCAACGACGCCGACAGCGCCTACAAGGCCGGCCAGGACGCCCTGCGTAAGAATCCGCCGGACTTCAACGCCTACGGTCAGGCGCAGACCGACCTGGCCGACGCGCTGAGCCGGCTGCGGACTCTCGCCAGCCCACCGACGACCCCACCTGCGGCGAGTCCCACGCCGAGCCGCTCGGCCGCGCCCACGACCCGCGGCACCGCCGCCGGCTCGGCGCCGCCGGGAACCACGCCCGCCGTCGCTGCTCCCGCGGGCCCCTCGGGTCCCCCGAGCCCGGCGGGCGCCACCGCCGGTCCGCCGCAGCAGCCACGGGCGGCACCCCCGCCCGGCTGACACCGGGCGAATCGCGACGATCCGCACCCTTTGCGATCTTCGCCGGGAAGCGCCCAAAATTGGGGCCGCCATCGGTTTGACATCTGCCGGTGGCGGCCCTGTATAGTAAAGGCACACCGACGCGGGGTGGAGCAGCTCGGTAGCTCGCTGGGCTCATAACCCAGAGGTCACAGGTTCAAATCCTGTCCCCGCTACCAAACGAAAAGGCTCCCGGAGATTCTCCGGGAGCCTTTTCGCATTCTGTCGCGCCGTCGCCGGCCGCAGCCTTCCTCGCCGACCGAGACCGAGACCGAGACCGCCGGGCGCTGCGGCTCAGCACCTCCGCCGGCGGGCAAGCACTCGTCGTCCCAGCCAGATCGCCACCACATCATGCCGAGGTCTGGGTACGGTTTCAGACCGGAAAATCGTACCCGGACCTCGGCTCGGCTCCGCAGCCGACCGGTGACACGGAGCGAGCAGATGGGCGCCCTGACGCCCCGGCCCGGCCCGCCCGGAGGCCGGGACCGCCTGCCGGCCTCGATCCTGCCTGGGGCGGGTCAGCGGGGGCGGGGCGTGCGCCAGGGGCTGCTGGGGCGCGCTGCCTCGGCGGCGCGGAGCAGGGACTGGGCGAGGCTGCGGGCCTCGTCGGGGTCGAGATAGGCGGCGGCGAGCGTATCCAGCATGGGCGCGTCCAGGCGGAGAAGGATCACCGGAGCCTTGCCGGCGCTCGCCGGCGGCTCGGGCCGTACGGTGATCTCGGCCTGGCCAATGCGAGTAACGAGTATGCCGTCCTGCGGGTCATGGTGGACAAGCGCCATGCTCACCCCATCGTGTCTGGGCCGAGTTGTTGTGTCATTGCATGTGTTGGACTCTTGTTGGTGCTGCTTGGTTGTTCGGGGAACGGTGTCGGCGGCGTGACTCCGCGTCCGTTCCCCACGCGAGGCGCCTCACCCGCGGCGACGGGCGCCCATCCGCCGACTCCGGCTCGGGTGCGCCCGTGACCACGGCTTTTTGCCGTCGTCGTCGCGCTTTGCCGCCACCGGCCGCCGTCCCGTTCGTGCCCCTGAAGCCCGCGTCATCCCTGCCCGCCCGTCCCCGTCGCGGTGGTGCGTCAGCGCGCTCCCCAGGCGTAGGTCTGCTTCACCAGACGCAGGTAGACGAAGGTCTCCGTCGCGAGAACCTGGGGAAGGGCGCGGATCCGGTCGTTGATCAGTTCCAGCAGGTGCTCGTCATCCTCCGCCACGATCTCGACGATGAGGTCGAACGAGCCGGCCGTAAGCACGACGTAGTCGACCTCGGGAAGATCGGCGATGGTGGCGGCGACCACCCGGGTGTCGCCGGTGACTCGGACGCCGATCATCGCCTCCCGATGGAAGCCGACGCGCAGCGGATCGGTGACGGCGACGATCTGCATGACGCCGGCGTCGAGCAGCCGTTGGACCCGCTGGCGCACCGCGGCCTCGGACAGCCCCACCGCGGCCGCCATCGCCGCGTACGAGCGCCGGCCGTCCTGCTGGAGCTGCTCGATGATGGCCTTGTTGATGTCGTCCAGCAGCCCGTCTGAGGCGGAGCGCTGGCCGGGCGTCCGTCGAGACTGCACCCGGCATCCTCCTCGTCTCGCCCGGCGCTGCGCCGGTCCGATCGCCGGCCGAGGCGTCGGGCCGCACCGGCCCGGCCGCTCGGAGGGCGTCCCGCTGTCATCGTATGGCTACGAGCGAACGAACGGGGAAGCGATACCCGAATCCACTTTTGTCTGCGGATTCACTCGCCGAGTGGCCAGTCGAGCTACGCTTTCGGTAGGCGCTCGGCTGAAGGGATGCGTGGACGGTGTCGAATCTGATCGTTACCGAGGCAAGTGTGACCCAGGCCGCACTTCACGCCCGGGCGGCGGAACTCACCGATCGGGAGGAGGCCCGCCTGCAGAGCCGGACCCGTGGTTCCGAACAGCTGCACGCGCGGGCGGCGCGGTCGATGACGTCGGGGGTGCCCTCGTCCTACCAGATCCGTGACCCGTGGCCGATCTACCTGACCCACGGGCGCGGTTCGCTCGTCTGGGACGTCGACGGCAACGAGTACGCCGACTTCCACAACGGCTTCGGCTCGATGATCCAGGGCCACGCCCACCCCGCGATCGTGCGGGCGGTGACCGAGCGGGTCGCCCTCGGCACCCACTTCGCCATGCCGACCGAGGACTCGGTCGTCGTCAGCGAGGAGCTCGCCCGCCGGTTCGGCCTGCCGCAGTGGCGCTACGTCAACTCGGGCTCCGAGGCGACCATGGACGCCATCCGCATCGCCCGCGGCGTCACCGGCCGCGACACGATCATCAAGATCTTCGGCTCGTACCATGGCCACCACGACTACGTGATGGTGTCGATCGGCGCGCCCTACGACGACATCGGCCCGGCCGACAACATGAACTCCCTCGGCTACGGCGCGGGCATCCCGCAGGCCGTCATCGACCTCACCGTGCCCGTCCCGTTCAACGACGCCCCCGCGATGGAACACCGCATCGAGGCCCTCGCCGCCGAGGGCCGCCTGCCCGCCTGCGTCATCATGGAGGCGGCGATGATGAACCTGGGCGTCGTCCTGCCCGAGCCCGGCTACCTCGAGGCGGTCCGGGAGATCACCGCCCGGCACGGCATCATCCTGATCTTCGATGAGGTCAAGACCGGCCTGTGCGTGGCTGCCGGCGGCGCCACCGAGCGCTTCGGCGTGCGACCCGACATGATCACCCTGGCCAAGGCCCTCGGCGGCGGCCTGCCGTCGGGCGCCATCGGCGCGACCGCGGAGATCATGGAGGTCGTCGCCTCGGACCGGGTCAAGCAGGTCGGCACGTTCAACGGCAACCCGCTGACCATGGCCGCCGCCCGCGCGAGCCTGCTGGAGGTGCTCACCCCCGAGGCCTACGCCCACCTCGACCACCTCAACGACCGCCTGATCGCCGGCTGCGACGAGATCCTGGCCCGCCACGGCATCCCCGGCTACACGGTCGGGATCAGCTCCAAGGGCTGCGTCCACTTCACCGACGCCCCCATCCGCGACTACACGTCCTTCATGGCCCACCAGAACGCCGCCCTGCCCGAGCTGGCCTGGCTCTACAACGCCAATCGCGGCGTCCTGATGGCCCCCGGCCGCGAGGAGGAGTGGACCCTCTCGGTCCAGCACACCGACGCCGACGTCGACCGCTACCTCGACAGCCTCGACTACCTCGCCCGAGACCTCACCGCCTGACGAGAGCCCGCCCGGACTTCCGGCCTGCCAGGTCAGTCCCGCAGCCGTTCCGCCGATCGAGCCTTCGCCTGCTCCGGACGCCGCGCACCGGCGCGCCTGGCAAGAAGGGTGAGTCTGCTCTCCAGGTGAGCAGGGCTTTCCTGCGCAGTCGATGATCGTCCGCGAGATTGCGATCGTGCGACCACTCGCTTGTAAGGCGAGCGCTCCGCCGCTGCCTGATCGCTTGGCTGGCCCGGGACAGCCGGCCGCGCCAGCGGGGCGGAGGAGAGCCAGCGGGGCGGAGGAGAACCGGCGGGCCGGAGCGGGGGGTCAGTGACCGGTGAGGTGGTCGAGGGCGGGGCCGAGGCGGGAGGGGCGGCCGGTGCGGTTCTCGCGGGTGTCGGCGGCGGCGGCGAGCAGGCGGCCGGCGTTGATGCCGAGCCAGCGGGCCGGTTCGGGTTCCCAGGGGCGGCGGTGGTCGACGACCCAGGGGAGCTTCGTGCGGGGGGAGTGCCGGCCGCGGATGAGGTCGGCGAGGGTGCGGCCGGCCAGGGCCGCCGCCGCGACGCCGTCGCCGACGTAGCCACCGGCCCACGCCAGGCCGGTGTCGGGATCGAAGCAGACGCCGGGGGTCCAGTCGCGCGGGACGCCGAGGGGGCCGCCCCAGCGGTGGGTGATCCGGGCGTTCGCGGCGGCGGGGAACAGGGTGGCCAGGGCGCGGCGGAGATGCTCGAAGACGGCGGGGGAGGAGTCGAAGGCCGGGCTGGTGCGCGAGCCGAAGTGGTACGGCGCGCCGCGGCCGCCGAGGACGATCCGGCCGTCCGCGCTGCGCTGGGCGTAGATGAGCAGCCGGCGCCCGTCGGACAGGGTGACCCGGCGGTACCAGCCGATCTCCGCCCAGACCGACTCCGGTAGTGGCTCGGTGGCGATGACGAGCGAGTAGACGGGGGCGAGCTCGCGGCGTAGGCCGGGCAGGGCGGGGGTGTAGCCCTCGGTGGCCCGCACGACGACGCCCGCCTGGATCTCGCCGTCGGCCAGTACGACCCGGCCAGGGTCGATGCTCTCGGCGGGGGAGTGTTCGAACAGCTCGACGCCGTGGCGCTGCGCCGCCGCCGCGAGGCCCCGGACCAGCTTGAGCGGATGCAGCGCGGCGCACTGTGGGTCGAGGATCCCGCCGAGCGCGCCGGGTACCCGGACGAGGCGCGCGGCCTGGTCGGCGTCCAGCCAGGTCGGCGATGACGGCAATGACGGGGAGGTCGGCGATGGCGGGGATGACGGCAATGACGGGGAGGGCGGGGAGGACGCGACGGCGGGCAAGGCTGCGAGCAGGCTCGCGCGCAGGCGGGTGAGCTGGGCGGGGGTGGTGGCGAGTTCGAGGAAGCCGTCCTTGACGAGGTCGCAGTCGATGCCCTCGGCGCGACAGACGGCGTCGATGTCGTCGATGGTGGCCGCGAGCGGGCCGCGCATCGCCGGCGCCATCGACTGGACGGGGAACAGCGCCGAGCACCAGCCGCCGTTGCGCCCGGACGCGCCGAAGCCGGCGGTCTCCCGCTCGACGACGGCCACCCGCAGCGTCGGGTCGTCGCGGCGCAGGTGGTAGGCGGTCCACAGGCCGGTGAAGCCGGCGCCCACGATGGCGACGTCGGCGGTGAGCCGGCCCACCAGGCGCGGCCGGGGTGCCGGGGCGGGGCCGGCGGTGTCGTGCCACAGGGACGGGACGGCGGCTGCGGCGGCTGAGGTTGTGGCGGCTGGGGTTGTGGCGGCTGGGGTTGCGGCGGGACGTCGGCGGCCCGGCATCGTTTCGACCTGCCTTTCTCGGGGCCGTGCGCCCTGCGCTGGACCGGGCCCGGGTAGCGTGTTTCCGTGGCGTCACGGTCCTTTGTTCACGCTATCCGTGGCACGAGGTTCGTGTAACCATCGTAATCGTTGTGTCGACATGTCGGGCGGCCGGACGGTCGGGGGACCATCAGCGTTAGGAGCAACGTATGGACGCGATCCTCGCCAACTTCGTCGGCGGCGTCTCCCGTCAGAGCGCCGACGGCGAGACGATGTCGATTCTGAACCCGTCGACCGGCGAGCTGTTCGCCGAGGCCCCGCGGTCCGGTCCCCCCGACGTCGACGCCGCCGTCCGCGCCGCGTCCACGGCGTTCGAGACCTGGCGCGACACCACCCCGTCCGAACGTGCCCGGGCGCTGCTGCGCCTCGCGGACGCGCTGGAGGAGCGTGCCGACGAGGTCGCCGCCGTGGAGAGCGCCAACACCGGCAAGCCGCTGCAGCTCACCGTCGACGAGGAGGTCGGGCCGTCCGCCGACCAGATTCGCTTCTTCGCCGGGGCCGCGCGCCTGCTGGAGGGCCGGGCCGCCGGGGAGTACCTCGCCGGGCACACCAGCTACGTCCGCCGGGAGCCCGTCGGGGTCTGCGCGCAGGTCACGCCGTGGAACTACCCGTTGATGATGGCGGTGTGGAAGATCGCCCCGGCAATCGCGGCCGGCAACACGGTCATCCTCAAGCCGTCGGACACGACCCCGGCGTCCAGCCTGCTGCTCGCCGAGATCGCCGCCGAGTTCCTTCCGCCGGGCGTGCTCAACGTCGTCTGCGGAGACCGGGACACCGGGCGGGCGCTGGTCGCGCACCCGGGGCCGGCGATGGTGTCGGTGACCGGCAGCGTGCGCGCCGGCATGGAGGTGGCACGGGCGGCGGCGGACTCGCTCAAGCGGGTTCATCTCGAGCTCGGCGGCAAGGCGCCGGTCATCGTCTTCGACGACGTGGACCCGGCCGCCGTCGCCGCGGAGATCGCCGGCGCCGCCTACTTCAACGCCGGCCAGGACTGCACCGCGGCGACCCGGGTGCTGGCCGCGCCGGGGATCCACGACGATCTCGCCGCGGCGCTGGCCGAGGCGGCCCGGGGCACCGCGACGGGCTCACCGGACGAGACCGACGTCGACTACGGCCCGCTGAACAGCGCCGGTCAACTCGACCGGGTCGGCGGGTTCGTCCGGCGGGCGCCGGGACACGCCGCGGTGCTCGCCGGCGGTGCGGCCCTCGACCGGCCCGGCTACTTCTATCCCGCGACGGTCGTCGCCGGCCTGCGCCAGGACGACGAACTCATCCAGTCGGAGGTCTTCGGCCCGGTCATCACCGTGCAGCGGTTCGACTCGGAGGACACGGCGGTGGAGTGGGCCAACGGCGTGGAGTACGGCCTGGCCTCCAGCGTCTGGACGCGCGATCACGGCCGGGCCATGCGGGTCGCGCGCCGCCTGGACTTCGGCTGCGTATGGATCAACACTCACATCCCGATCGTCGCGGAGATGCCGCACGGCGGATTCAAGAAGAGCGGCTACGGCAAGGATCTGTCCGTGTACGGCCTGGAGGACTACACCAGGATCAAGCACGTGATGAGCAACATCGAGTTCTGATCTGGGGTGGCCATGACCGTCGGTGCGCCGAGTGTGGGGCCTGGGGAGCTGACCTCGCGATTCGTCACGGTCCACGGGTATCGGCGCTGCTACCTGCGCGCCGGCCGCGGGCCGGTGCTGCTGCTGATCCACGGCATCGGGGACAACGCCCGCACCTGGGCGCCGATCATCGGCGAGCTCGCGCGGCGCCACACGGTGATAGCCCCCGACCTGCTCGGGCACGGGGAGTCGGACAAGCCGCGCGGCGACTACTCGGTGGCCGGCTATGCCTGCGGTATGCGTGACCTGCTCACCGTGCTCGGCATCGAGCGGGCGACGGTCGTCGGGCATTCGCTGGGCGGCGGGGTCGCGATGCAGTTCGCCTACCAGTTCCCGGAGCGCTGCGAGCGGCTCGTCCTGGTGGCCACCGGCGGGGTCGGGCCCGATCTGCACCCGGCTCTTCGGGCCGCGGCGCTGCCGGGCGCCGGCGCGGTGATATCGCTGATGGGCGTCCCGCCGGTGCGGCTCGTCGGCTGGGCCGGGCTGCGGGCGCTGCGGCTGCTGCACACCGCCCTGGGCCGCGATGCCGAGGACATCCTGCACGTCTGCGACTCGCTCGGGGTGCCGACGGCGCGGGCGGCCTTCCTGCGGACACTGCGAAGCGTCGTCGACGCCCACGGGCAGGCCATCACGATGCTCGACCGCTGCTATCTCGCCGCCGGGATGCCGTCGCTGATCGTCTGGGGGGACCGGGACGCGGTGATCCCGGTCGAGCACGCTCGGATCGCGCATGCGGCCATGCCCGGAAGCCGACTGGAGATCTTCCCCGGTGCCGGGCATTTCCCGCATCACAGCGATCCCGCGCGCTTCCGGCGGGTTCTTGAGGATTTCCTGGCCACGACCAGGCCGGCGAGCCACTCGCCGCGCCAGTGGCGGACGATGCTGCGCGAACACGGACGGGAGCCGCGCACCACCCGGCCGGCGGGCGACCTCGGCGCCGCGCCCCCACCTGCGGCGGCTGCCAGGGCTGTCGCCGAGCACACCGCCGCCGGGGTGGGAGCCGCCGCCGGGTCGGGCGCCGCCGGGTCGGGCGCCGCCGGGTCGGGCGCCGCCGGGTCGGGCGCCGGCGGGTCGGGCGCCGGCGGGTCGGGAGCCGCCGGGTCGGGCGCCGGCGGGTCGGGCGCCGGCGGGTCGGGAGCCGCCGGCGAGCGGAGCACCGGCGTCGAGACGAGCACCGGCGTCGAGAACGCCACCACCGCCGAGTCCCCCCGTTCGGGGATGTCGGGGGCGGGGAAGGCGCGGGTGGGGCGGTCGGGATCGGGGAGGCGGCAGGCGGGGGGGAACGGCCGGGGCGGGCCGCGCGATCCGGGCGCAGCCGTCGGCTGAGGCCCGCGGGCCGGTATCGGGCCGAAACGGGTTCGGCCTGGCCGGCCTCCCCCGCCGCGGTCGGGTCTATGCCCTCGCGGCCGCGGATGGACGGCTAAGCGATGGGTGGGCCGGAAGGCCCCGGACAGATGCGGTCATGCCTTCTCGGCTTGAACCGCTCTCCTCGACGCTCTTCGCGACCGGGAAGTTCCCGGGGTCGACGGAGATCCTGCCCACTCGTACCTTGTGCATGGCCCACCTGTTCGGGCCACCCGGCGTTCGGATGATGCACAGTCTTCGGCGCGGGTCTGCATTAACAGGTCGCCACCCGCTATCGTGGAGTTCAACGGGCAGGCCGGCGTCAATATGGCCTATCCTTGGTGGCGTAACACCAAAGTCCTCAAATCTCGGAGGTCCACCCTTGGCACGCCGTGCACGACTCAGCTGGCCGCAGGAACGGCACCAGGCGAGTGAAGTGGTTGTCAGCCGGGTTGACCCCGGGCGGGGCTGGACGCTGGAGCAGGCCCGTGACCTGGTGCGACAGGGTTACTCCGTCGAGCATGTGGCGGAACGCACCGGGTTTCCGGAGCAGATGCTGAAAGTCGCCGAGGAGGACTGAGCGGAGTCGCCCGTCATCCCGGTGTCAGGAAAGTGCCACGGTGAGCCATGGTCGCCCACCGTCGTCGGCCGCGCGGTAATCGCTTCTGCGGGCCAATCCATCGGGCCGGTCGGCGGATCTTTCGTGGCCACTCTCCGTCGGTGGTCCCTATAGCTACCTCAAGCTAACCTAACAGTCGACGATATGACAGTGCGCCGGAGCCGGGTCACGCTGCGCACAACGCAATGGGCGGCTTCGTCGGCTTCGTCAACCAATTCGTCCAGTGTGCCGCCCGCGCTTCCGACTCATCCGCTGGCCCGGTGCTATGCCGCTGGCCCGGTGCTATGCCGCTGACCCGGCCCTATGCCGCTGGTCCGGCGCTATGCCGCGCGGAACCGGTGACGCGCACCAGCCGCGCGAGATGGTCGCTGTAGACCGCCTCCAGCCCGTATCCGGCCAGGCGTGTCAGGGTGCCTGTGCTCTGCGCATCCCAGCCGAACGCGGCGATACCGAGGTCGCGCAGAACGCCGACGATCCCGGCCCGTGGTGGTGTCCATTCCCGTGTCCGTAGGTTCAGCGCGGCCACACCGGCGGCGCGCAGTCGCCCGCCGTAGGCGCCGACCCCCCCACCATCCATCACGGTGCGCATCGAGGTGGAGTTCACCAGACGCACGTCCGGGTCACGATCCCGGAAGGCGGCGAGTTCCGGGAGGGTCCCGCACAGCCACAGCCGCCGGACCGCCGAGCTTCCGCCCGCGCTTCGGGCCACGGCGACCACGGCGTCCGCCGCGGGCGCCCAGCCATCGGGCGGACCCTTCAGATCGAGGCTGAACTCGAACGACGTGCCGAGTTCGGCGTAGAACGCGGTCAGCGACGGCACCCAGGCGGGCAGCCGGTCGGCGGTCAGATCACTGATCCGCCGCCGCCGGCCGGGCGGCCCGAGCACCCCGTCGTGGTGGAGCACCGGCACCCCGTCGGCGGTCAGCCAGGCGTCCGACTCCAGCCCGCTGGCCCCGCCGGCCAGCGCCCGCCGGAACGCGGGCAGGGTGTTCTCCCGTTGGTGCGGGGCCGGTGCCCCGCGGTGCGCGAAGCCGATCACCGGCCGCCACTCATCTCCTGGGGGTTGCGTGTGGGCCCGTGGTTCTGCTGGGGGCTCAGTCGTTGAAGGAACGCAGCGCGACGTCGTGCAGGTAGCCGTTGGTCGTCAGCACGGTGCCGTGGCCCGGGCCGCGACGACCGGCCAGGTCGGTGAACCGGCCGCCGGCCTCCTCGACGATGACCTGCAGCGCCGCCATGTCCCACAGGGACACCTCGGGCTCGCAGGCGAGGTCCACCGCGCCCTCGGCGACCATCATGTGCGACCAGAAGTCGCCGTAGCCGCGGGTCCGCCAGACCTGGTCGGCCAGGTGCAGGAACTGGTCGAGGCGGTCCGCGGTCCGCCAGCCCTCCACCGAGGCGAAGGACAGGAACGCATCCCCCAGCCGGCTGACCGAGGAGACCTTGAGCGCCCGGGTGTCGCCGGTGGCGTCCCGGGTGAACGCGCCGGTGCCCCGGGCCCCCCACCAGCGCCGGCTCATCGCGGGTGCGCTCGCCACGCCGACGACCATCTGGCCGTCCACCTCCAGGCCGAGCAGAGTGCCCCAGACCGGCACGCCGCGCACGAAGTTCTTCGTGCCGTCGACCGGGTCGAGGATCCAGCGTCGCCGGGCGCCCGCGCCGACGAGCCCCTCCTCCTCACCGAGGACGGCGTCCCCCGGCCGGGCGACGGCGAGCCGCTCGCGGATCATGGATTCGACGGCGGTGTCGGCATCGGAGACCGGCGTGTTGTCCGGCTTGGATTCGACGTGCAGATCAACGGCTTGGAAGCGGGAGAGAGTTATCCGATCGGCGGCGTCCGCGAGACTCAGCGCGAGCGCGAGATCGTCGGCGACGGCGACGGCGTCGCTGTCCTCGGTCGATGCGGTGCCCACGGAGGTGGGGTTAGGCGGGGTCACGCCTGCGAGACTACGAGTCGAGCCCACTCACGCGTCGGTCACGCGGACGGCGGGCCCCGCGTGGCGGGAAGAGTGTGACGAATCTCGCGACCGCACTCTCACAGGGGCGTTCCGCGGGCCGCCAGCAGGCGGCGAAGGCTCGCGAGCCGCGCGGCGTCGGCCGCCCCGTCCCGGACCGCCGAGTCCAGCGCGCAGTCGGGCGACGGGGCGAGATGCTCGCAGCCGGGCTGGCAGTGCTCGGCCGCGGCGGCGAGGTCGGAGAAGGCCCGCAGCACCCGGTTCGGCGCCACCGCACCGAGGCCGAACGACCGCACCCCAGGCGTGTCGATCACTGTGCCACCCGCCGGGAGCAGCAGCGCCACGGCCGCCGACGACGTGTGCCGCCCGCGGCCCGTCACGGCGTTGACCTCGCCGATCGCCCGGTCCGCGGCCGGCACCAGCCGGTTGACCAGGCTGGACTTCCCGACCCCGCTGTGGCCGAAGAACACGCTGACCCGGTCGGTCAGCAGCGCCAGCAGCGGGTCGAGGTCGCAGTCCGGCCGGGTCGTCAGCACCGGGAATCCCAGCGGCCGGTACAGCTCGATCAGCGGCGCGGGGTCGGCCAGGTCGGTCTTGGTCAGGCACAGCACCGGGGACAGCCCGCCGTCGTAGGCGGCGACCAGGCAGCGGTCGATCAGGCCCGGCCGCGGCGCGGGATCCGTCACCGAGCAGACGATGACCAGGATGTCGGCGTTCGCGACGATCGGCCGCTCCGCCGGGTCGGTGTCGTCGGGCGTGCGCCGCAGGACACTCGTGCGCTCCTCGCGGCGCACCAGCCGGGCCAGCGCCCCGGACGTCCCCGAGACGTCGCCGACGAGCGCGACCCGGTCCCCGACGACCACCGACGTGCGGCGCATCGAGCCGCCGCGCACCGCGGCGACCAGCCGCTGCGGCGTCGGGCCCGGCCGGCAGGTGTAGCGGCCGCGGTCGACCCCGACCACCACCGCCGGCACCGCCTCGGCGTGGTCGGGCCGCTCCCGGGTTCGGGGACGCGAGCTGCGCCCCGGTCGCACCCGGACATCGTCCTCGTCCAGCTCGCGCGCCATCGGCTAGCCCACGGCCCGGTTCGCCGCGCCGCTCATCCGCTCGGTGGTGATCAGCTCGGTGCTCATCCGGCCAGCGCTCATCCGGCCAGCATCGCCGTCCACATGCGGGGGAAGTCGGGCACCGTCTTGCCGGTCGTCGCGATGTCGTCGATGACGATCCCCGGCACGACCAGGCCGACCACCGCGTACGCCATCGCCAGCCGGTGGTCGGCCCGCGGGTCGAGGCGCGCGCCGCGCAGGGGCGCCGGCTCGATGGCCAGCCCGTCGTCGGTCACCGTGATCCGCGCGCCGAGACTGCCGAGCTCCTGGGCGAGGGCGACGAGCCGGTCGGTCTCCTGCAGGCGCAGGTGCCCGATGCCGCGCAGCCGGGACGGCGAGTCGGCGAGGACGGCGAGCGCGGTCAGGACGGGCGCGGCCTCCCCGAAGTCGCCGAGGTCGACGTCGATCCCGTGGATCCCGCCGCCGCCGCTGACCGCCAGGCCCGCCGCGGTGCGCTCGGTCGTGGCGCCCATCGCCGCCAGCAGTGTGGGGAGCATCCGGCCGGGCTGCTCGGTCGCCTCGGGCCAGTCCGGCACCACCACCCGCCCCCCGGTGGCGAGCGCGGCCGCGAGGAAGGCCGCGGCGCTGTTCATGTCCGGCTCGATGGCCCGGTCGGCGGCGGTGAGCTCGCCCGGCTCGACCCGCCAGCGCCGGCTGCCGTCGGCGCCGGGCGGCGCGACGTCGACCACCGCGCCCGCCGCCCGCAGATCGGCGACCGTCATGTCGAGATAGGGGCCCGACGGCAGGCGCGTCCCGCGGTGCACGACCGTGACCCCGGCGTCGTAGCGGGGGGCGGCGAGCAGCAGGCCGGAGACGAGCTGGCTGGAGTCGGAGGCGTCCACGGTGACCTCGCCGCCGGGCAGCCGGCCGCGGCCGCGCACGGTGAAGGGCATCCGGTCGCCGTCGATGTCGGCGCCGAGCCGGCGCAGCGCGCCGAGCAGCGGGGTGAGCGGCCGGTCACGCATGCGGGCGTCGCCGTCGAACGCGACGTCGCCCTCGCGCAGGGTGGCCAGGGCCGGGGTGAACCGGGCGACGGTGCCTGCGTTGCCGCACTCGGCCCGTGCCCCGGCGGCGAGGCGGGTGGTCGGCGCGGGTCGCACGATCCAGTCCGGCCCGTCGGTGCTGATCTCGGCACCCAGCGCGCGCAGCACTCCCGCCATCAGCAGGGTGTCGCGCGAGCGCAGGGCCCCACGCAGCCGGGACGTCCCGTTCGCCAGGGTGGCCAGAACAAGCGCCCGGTTCGTGCCGGACTTCGCCCCCGGCACCGGGACGACGGCCGTCACGGGACGCTGCGCGGTCGGGGCCGGCCACGGGTCGGACTGCGTGCCCGTGGCCTCGATGCCGGTCAGGATGCTCACCATGACAGCATGCCGGATG
This sequence comes from Frankia alni ACN14a, assembly GCF_000058485.1. Taxonomy (NCBI): domain Bacteria; kingdom Bacillati; phylum Actinomycetota; class Actinomycetes; order Frankiales; family Frankiaceae; genus Frankia; species Frankia alni. Next base: position 6,519,351 of record NC_008278.1, on the reverse strand, counting down.
GTCGGCCGCCCCCGACGCGTCCGTACCGTACGAGTCGGTGAATCGTGTGCGCCGTGACTACCCGGCGCTCGGCGCCATCGAGCTGGCCGCGCTGGTCCGCACCGGGCTGATCTCCCCACAGGCCCCGGTCGAGGCGGCCCTGGCCCGGCTGCGGGAGACCGACGGCGCGCTGCGGGCCTTCACCGCCTGCTGGCCGGACCTGGCCACGCATCGGGCCGGCCTGGTCGGCCGGGCGCTCGCCCGCGGCGCCGAGCTGCCGCTGGCCGGTGTGCCGATCGCGGTCAAGGCGGGCGGCGGCGTGACGGCGCCCACGACTCGCCGGCTGATCGCCGCGGGGGCCATCGTGATCGGGGCGACGGCGGTGCCGATCCGGGCCGCGCATCCCTGGCAGACCTGGGGGCACACCAGCCGCGGCCCGACGGTGAACCCGTGGCGGCCCGATCGGGTGCCCGGCGGCTCGTCGGCGGGTTCGGCGGTCGCCGTGGCCAGCGGGGTCGTCCCCCTCGCGACCGCCGCCGACGGCGCCGGCTCCACCCGCATCCCGGCGGCCTGGTGCGGCGTGGTCGGGCTCAAGCCGACCAACGGCCGATTCCCCGGCTCCGACCCCGCCGGCCTGACCGTGCCCGGCCCGATCGTCCGCCACGCCGCCGACGCGGCCGCCTGGTGGGCGGTCGTCGCCGGAGCCCGCGAGCCGCCGACGCTGTCGCCCGAACGCGATGCGCCGGCCCGCGGGCACTCGGTCGGCGGGGAGCCGACTCCCGGCCTGTACGCGCCGCTCGGCCTGCCGGGTGAGGATTGCGGTGCATCGGGTGCGGTCGGCGCTCCGAATCCGTACGAACCGCACCGCAGTCCGCCAGACCCGCCCGCGGACCGCTCGCTGGGGACCGGAGTCTGGTCGGCGACGCTCGGCTTTGCCGACCCGGAGCCCGAGGTGGTCGCCGTGAGCCGGGCCGCCGCCGACCGGCTTGCCGCCGCGGGTGTGCTGACCTGGACGGACATGCCCGTCGAGCTGCTTGACCCGGAGGCGGCCTGGACCGCGCTGAGAGCGGCGCCGGCGGCCCCGGCGCCGACGTCCGCTGGGCCGGCGTCCGCTGGGCCGGCGTCCGCTGGGTGGACATCCGCTGGAACCGCTGCCGCATCGAACGTCGCGGCGGTGCGCGCGCACAACGACCGTTGCCTCGCCGGCGTGTTCGCTCAGGCGGACGTGCTGCTCACGCCGACCACGCCCAACCGGCCGCATCCGCACGCGGGCCCGGGCGAGGTCCGCAGCGTGAGCCTGACCTGGACCTTCAACCTCAGTGGGCAGCCGGCGGTGAGTGTGCCCGCGGGTTTCACCGCCGACGGCTTCCCGGTCGGGTTGCAGATCGTCGGCCGTCACGGCGAGGAGGACCGACTGCTACGCCTCGTCGCCGCCCTCGAACGCCTCGCCCCTTGGCCGTCGCCGGAGCCGGACCGGTGGACCGGTGAGGCGGGTTAGGCGGGTCGGCGAGCGGAGGCGATCAGGTGGATGCCGATGGACTCGCCCTCGCGCTCGGCGGAGAGCTCCACCTCCGTGCGCACGAGGGTGGGGAAGCAGGAGACATCCTCGGCCACGGCCCGCTTGACCGCCTCGGCGGACAGCACCGTGCGCGGCCGGATCCAGTCGACGACGAAGCCGGCGCTGGTCAGCAGTGCCCGCAGCTCCTCCGGCCAGAAGCAGCGGGTGATGGTGCCGTCCTCGGCGGGAACGAGCACGACGTCGGCGCGGGGGACGTCGGACAGCTCCGCCCAGCGATGCTGCTCGGCGAGGCGGGCGAGGCCGAGCAGCAGTGAGTCGACGCAGAGCAGCAGCCTCCCGCCCGGGCGCAGCATGCTGTGGATCTCGTCGAGGGTCGTCTCCGTGGCCAGGCAGAACGACAGTGCCCGTGCCTCGGCGAGCACCGCGTCGAACGAGGCGGGGGAGAACCAGTCCAGCGAGCGGGCGTCGCCCACCACCGGCAGCAGCGCGCCCGGGCCGACGGCCGGGTCGGCCGACTCGGCCTGGGCCACGACCCGCACGACCTGGTGACCCGCGGTCACCATCTGGCGGGCGAAGCGGGCCCGTGGGCCGGAGACGTCAAGTACCCGCGCCGGCTGCGCCGGCAGCCACTCCCGCAGCTGCGCCGACGCGACCTCCTCATAGAAGGCCCAGTACGGATCGTCACTGTCGGCCGGAGCCTCGCAGACCAGGGTGTTTGCTCGTCCACGAGGCGGGCCCGGATCGGCGTCGGGGCCAGGCAGCATGAAGCTTTCCTACCCTTCGGGAGGCGATGATGCGAGGCAAGTCACACACTCAAGGTGGAAGTCTGACAGATTCCACGCTCGACCACGCTGAGTCCTTCCCTGCTGTGTCGGATCGATGCACGCCGGTTCCGCCACCCCCCGACGGCGTCGACAAGGCCGACGGCGTCGACAAGGCCGACGGTGTCGGCGTGGCCGACGGTGCCTTCCTAGCTGTGGACGGTGGGCGACTGTCGGTGGTTCCCGGGATCGGCGCGTCGACCGTCGTGTTCCTGCACGGGGCCGGCAGCGGCGTCGACACGCCGCTGTTCGAGGCGCTGGCCGTCCGTTTGGGCGCCGCCGGGGTGCGGGTCGCCCGGCTGGAGATGCCCTACCGGGTGGCCGGGCGCCGTGCGCCGGACCGGCCGGCCCGCCTCGACGCGGTGGCCACCGCCGCGATCGAGGCGCTCGGGACGCCGCGCCCGCTGGTCCTGGCGGGGGTGTCGATGGGCTCGCGGGTGGCCATGCGGGTCGCCGTCGGATCCGGCGCGCGCGGGGTGCTCGCCCTCGGCTTCCCGCTGCGGCCGCCGGGCACCACCGCGGCGGGCGGTCCGAAGCCGTCGCGGCAGGGGGAGCTCGACGGCGCCGGCGTGCCCGTCCTCGTCGTCCAGGGTGACCGGGACGCCTTCGGCCGACCGGAGCCGGATCCGGCGCTTGACCGGCGGGTGCACCTCGTCGCGGGCGGCGACCACTCCTTCCGGACGCGGGTGCGGGACGGCCGGCCGGCCGGCGACGCCGTCGCGGAGGCCGCCCGGGTCGGCGCCGCATTCCTGCTCGACCGGTTGGGCCCGTTGGCTGCGGCGCGGGAATCAGCTGTGGGGTGATCGGCGTTGACGTCGTTGTCTCACGAGGTCACGGAGGTCCCATGACTCCTGCGAACGCCACCCACCGGCAGCCGCCGGCGCAGCCGCGACATGTCCCACAATGGCCCCCTGTGGCCATCGTGCCGATGCGCGCCGGAGCCGTGGTCGGGGTATCGTCCGCTCCGGAGAGACGGTCCGGTTCCGTCCGGTCCGAAACCCGAAACATGGAGCGGGCCGTTGCACAGCGTAGCGGTGAGGGAGTGATCCTGGTCGACGAGACCACCGAGGAGCGGGGCGCGCGGTTCGAGCGCGACGCCCTCCCGTACCTCGACCAGCTGTATGCCGCCGCCCTGCGGATGACCCGCAACCCGGCCGACGCGGAGGACCTCGTCCAGGAGACCTTCGTCAAGGCGTTTGCGGCCTTCCACCAGTTCCAGGAGGGCACGAACCTCAAGGCGTGGCTCTACCGGATCCTCACCAACACCTTCATCAACACCTACCGCAAGCGGCAGCGGCAGCCGTTGCAGAGCCCGACCGAGCAGGTCGAGGACTGGCAGCTCGCCGAGGCCGAGTCGCACACGTCCAGCGGCCTGAAGAGCGCCGAGACCGAGGCGCTGGAGCACCTGCCCGACAGCGACATCAAGGACGCGTTGCAGGCGTTGCCGGAGGACTTCCGGATGGCGGTGTACCTCGCCGACGTCGAGGGCTTCGCCTACAAGGAGATCGCGGAGATCATGGGAACGCCGATCGGGACCGTGATGTCCCGGCTGCACCGTGGCCGACGCGGTCTGCGCAAGTCCCTGGAGCAGTACGCGGCGGGTCGTGGGCTGGTGGGCGCGGGGTCCGCGGACGGCGAGGGTGGTGCGTCGTGAGCTGCGGTGGTGAGCACGAGATCGACTGCCGGAAGGTGCTGGACGCGGTCTTCCTGTATCTCGACGGCGAGTGCGACGGCGGGCAGCAGAACCTGATCCGGTCCCATCTCGACGAGTGCTCCCCGTGCCTGCGCGAGTTCGGCGTGGAACACGAGGTGAAGATGCTCGTCGCCCGCAAGTGCGGCGGGGAACGGGCGCCGGACTCGCTGCGGACCAGCGTCCTGGCCCGGCTGCGGTCGGCCCGGGTGGAGGCGGACGCCACCGAGTTCCGGGCCGAGTAGGGCGCCGGCAGCCCCGACCGCGGGCTGCCCTGCGCCTGACCTCGTCCGCCGCCTGCGAGACCGACCGTGACGAACGCCTGTCCGTCACGGCGTTGACGGCCACGCGGCGTACAGGGCTTGCACAGGATCGCGGGCTACCGTCCTGCGTTGTGCGCATCCTCGTCACCGGCGCGGCCGGCTTCATCGGTTCCACCGTCACCGACCGGCTGCTGGCCGACGGTCACAGCGTCGTCGGCGTCGACGACCTGTCCGCCGGCCGCCTGGCCAACCTCACCGCGGCGGCGGCCGACCCGCGCTTTTCCTTCGAGCAGCTCGACGTCACCTCGCCCGAGCTGCACGCCCTCGCCGACCGGGTGCGGCCCGACGTGGTCGCCCACCTGGCGGCCCAGATCGACGTCCGGGTCAGCGTCGCCGACCCGCTGCGCGACGCCAGGCAGAACGTGCTCGGCACGATCAACGTTCTCGAGGCCGGCCGGCTCGCCGGCGCGTCCAAGGTCATCCACACCTCGTCCGGCGGGTCGATCTACGGTTCGCCCGCGCGGCTGCCGGTGGACGAGACCGCGCCGGTGGCGCCCGAGTCCCCGTACGCGGCCGGCAAGGCCGCCGGCGAGCTGTACCTGAACGTCTACCGGGCCACCCACGGCCTGGCCTCGACGGCCCTGGCGCTGGCCAACGTCTACGGGCCGCGGCAGGACCCGCACGGAGAGGCGGGCGTCGTCGCCATCTTCGGGACGGCCATGCTGGCCGGGCGGCAGGCGAAGATCTTCGGCGACGGCACCGCGAGCCGGGACTACGTGTTCGTCGGCGACGTGGCCGAGGCGTTCGTCCGGGTGCTGCCGGTGGACGCCGCCGCCGGCGCCCGGCTCAACATCGGCACCGGCGTCGAGACCAGCGTCCGGGACCTGCACAGCCGGATCGCCGCGATCGTCGGCGTGCCCGACACCCCCCTGCGGGCTCCGGCGCGTCCCGGCGAGCTGGCCCGCATCGCCCTGGCCGTGCACCTGGCCGAGCGGCTGGTGGGCTGGCGACCCAGGGTCGACCTCGACGAGGGTCTGGCGCGGACCGTCGCCTGGCTGCGCCGGCAGACCGTCGCCGCGGCCTGAGCGGAGCCTGGCGGCGGGCCGTGCGCGCACGGCCCGCCGGGCTGCTCAGCTGTTCTGGGCTTCCCAGCAGTTCTGGGCGGCTCAGGTGTTCGGGCGCTTGCCGTGGTTGGCCTTGCTCTTGGCCCGCGCGCGCCGCTTGCGCTTCTTCTTCGCCATGGCGTCCTCCCCTCCGTCAATCGGATGTGGAGTCATCGTGCCAGCCCGGGCCGGCGGGTGGTGACCGACCTGCCCGCGGGGCCCTCACTCTCGCCGCCCGCGTCGCCCTCCGTACCACGCCCGCCGCCGGCCTGCCCGACCAGGCGGACGTTCCCGACGGCACCGTCCCCGGAGACCACCGCGGCGCCGCTGGGTGAGTCGTCGGCGAGCACGTCGTCCGCGTAGGGACGAGCGTCGGGCTCCTCCCAGTCGGCGCGGTCGTCGTCACCGGGTCGGCCACGGCGACCTGGCTCGCCCTGGTGACTGGGCTCGTCGCTGTGACGATCGGGACCTGGCTGGTCGTCGTCGGCGAGGCGCTCGTCGCGGCCGAAGCGGCCGTCCGGACCGAAGCGGTCGTCGGAGCCGATCAGCTCGGCCGCGTCGCCGTACCCCGCCAGCGTCGCGCCGGCCAGCGCCGCCTGACGCCGGGCTCGCAGTGTGCGCCAGGCCCGCACCGGAGTCACGGCGCCGAACAGCCCGAGCGCCGCGGCCATCGCCACGTCGCCGATGCTCACCACCGCCGGCGCCCCCGGGAAGGGCAGCGGAATGATGTCGCTGAGCAGGCGCAGGCTCGTGCCGTCCCCGGCGGGAGTGTGAAAGGCCGAGGTGAGGATGTCGTCGATCGGGACGCCGGCCCGGTCCGCGCCCCACAACGACACCGGCATCTGCCCGCCGTTCGCCGTGATGACGGCGGCGTTGGCGATGATGCCGGTCACCAGCAGGCCGAGCCCGGGCAGCCGGTTGTTCATGCCGGCGAACAACGCGGCAAGCACCGCCGCCACGATCCAGGCGGGGCTGTGCAGCGCCGGGACGAGCCCGCCCACCGCCAGTACCAGGACCACCGCGGCGAACAACCACGGACGCAGGACGTGGACGCGGGCAAGGGCGCCGAGGGTTCCGCCACGGGCCAGGCCGACGCCCAGCCCGCACACCAGGGTCAGCACGAGAAGTACGAGCACATCCGTAGTCTGCGTGGTTATGGCGGACAGTCCCAACACCGGGCGGTCGAGTCGCCTCTGTGCTGCGGTGCGAACACACCTGTGGGCGGAGGGCAGTTGGTCCGGGTGACCGGTGGCACTAGGCTCTTGCCAGGTTCGATCCGCCGCTGAAAGGGAGCCCGATGGCCGAGGAAGTCCGCGCGGAGATGGTGGCCAACGTCTGGAAGGTCGTCGTCGGTGTGGGTGATCCGGTGGCCGCCGGCGACGCCCTCGTCATCCTCGACTCCATGAAGATGGAGATCCCGGTGATCAGCGAGGACGGCGGCACTGTCGCCCGGATCGCGGTCCAGGAGGGCGACGTCGTCCAGGACGGCGACCTGATCGCCGTGGTCGAGCCGGTCGCCGCGGGCTGAGCCCCACCCGGCCCCACCCGGGCCTCCGCCCGGTCCACCCGGGATGGCAACAGCCGGGCCGGTCCACCGGGCGCGGCTCGTTCCGGTCCGTTCCGCCGGTCGCGTTCCGCGGGTGGCGTTCCGCTCGGCGCCCGGCGTGACTGTCGGGCCCGCTCGGATCCGCGGCGGGCCGCCTGCAGGCCGTCCCCGCCGTCGGCCGTGGGCTGGGTCGCGTCATGCCCTAAGCTGACGTTCGTGGACGCTTCGTTCTGCGACCGTTGCGGTCAGTTGGCCAGTGTGGGCAGTCATGAGGCGTGCGCGCGGGCCCGTGAGCTCGAACCCCCGCGTTACTGCCGGGTCTGCCGGCGGCGGCTGGTGGTGCAGGTGACCCCCGCGGGCTGGTCGGCGCGCTGCACCGAGCACGGCCTCAAGACGGCCACCAACGCCTGATTCCGCCCGCCGCACCTCCGGCCGGGGCCCGCGCCGCGCGCGAGCCAGCCGGCCGGAGACGGGCGCGGTGCTACAGCGTGGCCTGCAGCGACTTGATCGGCATGCTCAGGTCGGCGAGCATCTTCAGATCGGACTCGGCCGGCCGGCCCAGCGTCGTCAGGTAGTTGCCCACGATCACGGCGTTGATACCGCCGAGCATCCCCTGCGCCTCCAGGTCGCCCAGGGTGATCTCCCGGCCGCCCGAGTAGCGCAGGATCGTCCGGGGCAGTGCCAGCCGGAACGCGGCGATGGCGCGCAGCGCGTCGCGCGGCTGCACCGGGGGGTAGTCGCCGAAGGGCGTACCCGGCCGCGGGTTGAGGAAGTTCAGCGGCACCTCGTCGGGCTCCAGCACGGCGAGCTGGGCGGCGAGTTCGGCCCGCTGCTCCAGCGACTCCCCGACTCCCAGGATCGCGCCGCAGCACAGTTCCATTCCGGCCGCGCGCACCATCTCGCAGGTCTCCCAGCGCTCCTCCCAGCTGTGGGTGGTGACGACCTTGGGGAAGTGCGAGCGGGACGTCTCGAGGTTGTGGTTGTAACGGTGCACGCCGATCGCGGTGAGCTCGTCGACCTGGTCCTGGGTCAGCATGCCCAGCGAGCAGGCGACGTTGATGTCGACGGCCGCGCGGATGGCCGCGACCCCCTCGCGGACCTGGGACATGAGCCGGGCGTCGGGTCCGCGAACGGCCGCGACGATGCAGAACTCGGTGGCGCCGGTGGCCGCGGTCTGGCGGGCCGCCTCGACCAGCGAGGGCACGTCGAGCCACGCCGAGCGCACCGGCGAGTCGAACTTGCCCGACTGCGAGCAGAAGTGGCAGTCCTCCGGGCAGCCGCCCGTCTTCAGGCTGATGATGCCCTCGACCTCGACCTCCGGCCCGCACCAGCGCATTCGGACCTCGTGGGCGAGCGCGAGGGCGTCGCCCAGGTACTCGTCGGGCAGCCGCAGGACGGCGAGCACGCCGGCCTCGTCGAGCCCCCGCCCGGCCTCGAGCACCTCGCGCCGGGCGTGGGCGAGCAGGGCGGCCGGGTCCTGCCCGGCGGCGGCCGGCGCCGACGGTGGCACCGTCGCCGGGGCGATGTGCGCGGTCACGGGTGCGGTCACGGGGGCCTCCAGGCGGGACGTCGGCAGAGGAGATGCGCTCGGTGGTCGGGTCGGGTCGTCGTCGGATGGTCTGGGGTCGTCGTCGGATGGTCTGATCGAATCGGTTTCCCGATCCTGCTTGTCCGGTTTCATGCGGTTAAGCAGACTTTGTCGGGTTTCTCGGGTTGACTTGTCGTCAGATCGGTCGGAGTGCGCCCTCCATTGTCGAACCCGGGCCCGCCCGGCCGCCCGGTTTTCCCACGCGACATCGGGCACGTTCGTCACCCGCCCGCCTCCGGCGCAGGAGCACAGGCCGACGGTCGGCCACCCGCGTGTACCGTCACCGCGCCCGCCGGCCACTCGCCTTCGCTGTCACCGCGCCCGCCGGCCACCCGCCTTGGCCGCGGCCCACTGTCTCCGCCGCCGGCCCACTGCCTCCGCCGGCGTTCCGCCTCCGCCTCCGTCGCCGGCCACCCGCCCTCCCGCGCTCCCGCGCTCCCTTGCCTTTCTACCGGGACAACGCGGACGGGCGGAGCCGCGGAAAGACAAGGGAATCGCCCTATAGGGGGTGGCGTGCACGGAACTGCTGTGCACGGAAGGTACCGCCGAGGGCGGGTTCGAGCGACTGCCGGGCGGCCGCCAGGAACTCGGGCCGGCTCAACAGGGCGGCGCCCGCAGGCAGAGCGCCGGCCAGCGGCCGGCCGGCCAGGTCGGCCAGGTCGGCCAGGTTGCTGCGGCAGGCCAGATCCGGCTCGCGCGGCCAGGATCCGATCACGACGCCGGCGAGGTCGAGGCCGCGGTGGGCGAGCGCCTCCAGGGTCAGCGCGGTGGCGTTCAACGCACCGAGACCCGCCGTCGTCACGACGAGCACCGGCGCTGCGAGCAGCCGGGCGAGATCGGCCAGGGTGGCGCCGTTGTCGTCGTAGCGCACCAGCAGCCCGCCGGCCCCCTCGACGAGGACGAGATCGTGGTCGGTGGCGAGCTTGCCGATCCGGGTCGCCACGTCGCCGAGGTCGACGGCGGGTCGTCCGGCTCGGCGGGCGGCGGCCGCCGGTGCGAGCGGGTCGGGATAACGGGCCAGCTCGTGGACGTCGCGGATGCCCGCGAGGCCGGCGACCAGGTCGACGTCGCCCAACTCGTCGGGCCGGACCCCGGTCTGTGCCGGCTTGACCACCGCGACGGCGTGGCCGCGGTCGTGGGCGAGCGCGGCCAGCGCCGCGGTCACCACCGTCTTGCCGACCTCGGTGCCGGTCCCGGTGACCACCAGCAGCGTCACCGGGTGACCGCCTCGGTGACGGGCACCCCGGCGGCGAGAACCTCGGAAGTGAGAACCTCGGAAGCGAGGACGCCGGCGGCGGCGAACGCCTCGGTCGCGAGCGCCAGGTCGGCGTCGGTGAGGTCGGCGCGGGCGGCAAGGCGCAGCCGGCTCGTGCCCGCGGGCACCGTCGGCGGCCGGAAGCAGCCGACCGCCACCCCGTGTGCCAGGCAGGTCGCCGCCGCGGCCACCGCCGGTTCCGGCTCGCCGAGGAGGACCGAGACGACCGCGCCGGCCGGGCGCGGCGCCCCGGTGAGCGCGGCGAGCTCGTCGGCGCGGCGCCGGACCGCCGCGGGCAGCTCCGGATGGGCCCGCAGGTGCGTCAGCGCCGCCAGCGCCCCACCGGCGCTTGCCGGGGCGAGGCCGGTGTCGAAGATGAAGGCGCGGGCCGTGTCGATGAGGTGGTCGCGCACGGCCGCCGTGCCCAGGACCGCGCCGCCCTGGCCGCCGAGCGCCTTCGACAGGGTGACCGTGGCCACCACGTCCGGCTCGCCGGCGAGCCCGGCGGCGGCCAGCGCGCCGCGTCCGGCCGGGCCGACCACGCCGAGCCCGTGCGCCTCGTCGACGACGAGGACCGCCCCGTGCGCGCGGGCCGTGGCGTGCAGCTCGGCGAGGGGGGCGGCGTCGCCGTCGGCGGAGAACACCGACTCGGTCACCACGAGCGCGCGGCGCCAGCCGCCGGCGGCGAGGGCGGCGGTCACGGCGGCGACGTCGCCGTGCGGGGTGATGGCCACCCGAGCCCGGGACAACCGACAGGCGTCGACGATCGAGGCGTGGTTGAGCGCGTCGGAGACGATCAGATCCCCGGGGCCGGCGAGCCCGGTCAGGCAGCCCAGGTTCGCCGTGTAGCCGGAGGAGAACACGAGCGCCCCGGCGAAGCCGACGTGGTCGGCGAGTGCCGCCTCCAGCTCGCCGTGCAGGGCGGTCGTCCCGGTCACCAGCCGGCTGCCGGTGGATCCGGTGCCCCACTCCCGCAGGGCGCGCGCCGCCCCCTCGACGACCGCGGGATGGCGGCCGAGGCCGAGGTAGTCGTTGCCGGCGAGGTCGACGCGCACCCGGGAACCGTCCGCGGCGGGCGTCCGCGGGCGCGGGTGCAGCCGGCGGCGCAGGCCGGCCGCCTCCCGGCCGCGGGCATGATCTGCGAGCCAGGCCAGCGGATCGGCCGTGGGCGGGCCGCCGGTGGGCTCCGTGGCGGTATTCGCTACGCTCGTGGCGGTTTGCGGCTTCGTGCGCGTGGCGGGGACCACGGCCGCGGTGGCGTTGTCGACGGTCACGACGGCGAGCGTACGGGCCCGGACGGTCCCGCGGGGGTGCCCGCCAGCTCGCAGCCCCGGTCCGTCTGGCAGTCTGCGACCCGTGGGAACCCTCGCCGACATGCTGCGCGCGAGCACGGATCTCAGCGACGACGACATCGACCACCTGCACGCGCTCGTCGCGGACTGGGCTCTGCTCGCCGACCTGTCCTTCGCTGATCTGCTGCTCCTCGTACCCGTCCGTTCCGGTTCGGGGTCGGGCCGCGGCCATACCAGCGGGACCGAGTTCCTCGTCGTGGCCCAGGTCCGACCCACGACGGGCCCGACCGCGTACCACAACGACGAGGTCGGCAGCGTCGTCATCAACCGGTGGGTGGTCCAGAACGCCTGGCGGGAGCACCGCATCGCCCGGGAGGGCGAGCCGGAGTGGGACGGCGGGGTGCCGGTGCGGACGGAGGCGATCCCCGTCCGCCACGGGGACGAGGTGATCGCCGTGCTCGCCCGCGACACCAACCTCGTCAACCCCCGCACCCCCAGCGATCTGGAGTCCTCCTACCTGCAGGGCGCCAACAACCTGGCCCTGATGATCGCCGAGGGCGCCTTCCCGTTCCGCGGGAGCTCGGCCGAGCTGCCGGAGTCACCTCGGGTCGGCGACGGGATGATGCGGCTCGACGGCGCCGGCAAGGTCATCTTCGCCAGCCCGAACGCGCTGTCGGCGTACCGCCGCCTCGGCTACACCGGCAACGTCACCGGCGAGGACCTGCGCACGGTGCACCGGGCGCTGAACCTGCCCGCGACCACGCCCGCCGTCTGGCACGCGATCGGTCGGCGCCGGCCGGTGGAGGTCGAGGCCGGGGTCGGCAGCACGGTGGTGATGCTGCGGGCGATCCCGCTGTTTCCCGGGGCCACCCGGGAGGTGCTCGTCCTCGTCCGGGACGTCTCGGATCTGCGCCGGCGCGAGGCGCTGCTGCTGAGCAAGGACGCCACCATCCGTGAGATCCATCACAGGGTGAAGAACAATCTTCAGACGGTGGCCGCCCTGCTGCGGCTGCAGATGCGTCGGACCAAGGTCGACGAGGCGCGATCGGCCCTGCGGGAGTCGGTGCGGCGGGTGACCTCGATCGCGGTTGTGCACGAGACGCTCTCGCAGAGCCTGGGCGAGAGCGTGCCGTTCGACGAGATCGCCGACCAGATCACGTCGGTGACCGTCGACCTGGCGTCCACCGGCGCGCGGGCGAACACCCGCAGGTCGGGTTCCTTCGGGCGGCTGCCCGGCGAACTCGCCACCCCGCTGGCCCTTGTGCTTTCGGAGCTTCTGCAGAATGCTGTAGAACATGCGTTCGATGGTTCGGCGGGCTCGATCGAGATCCGCGTGCAGCGTGCGGTGGACCGGCTGGACGTCGTGGTCGCCGACGACGGGGCCGGCCTGCCGGAGGACTTCCAGCTCGAGCACTCGCCCCGGCTGGGGCTGCAGATCGTCCGTCAGCTCGTGCTCGGCGAGATGCACGGCACCATCCGGCTGCAGGCCGGCCCGGAGCGGGGCACCGAGGCGCTCCTGTCCATCCCACTTTCTGAAAGTTGAGTGTTTAGGGTGCGCGCGCGGGGGTATCCCCCATCATGTGTCCCTCGCTCGCGGCCGGTGCGGCGATGTTCCGCGCCCGCAGGCGGGGCGCGCGGGGGCCGCGGCGGGGGTCGAAAACATTACGGCCGCCCCGTCCGCGTCGCGCCGCATCGCTGCGGCGGACGCGCGGACAGAACGGCCGATGCTGCTGCCAGCCACCCCCGTGCCTGAGCACGGGTCATGGCGTGGCGTCGTGCGGGGACCGCTGTGGTCCGCCGATGGTGCGAGGTACGGCGGGCAGGATCTACCGCGGGTGGTTGTGGTGATGCGGACGTGGCACGTCCTTGGAGCACCCCGGTCCTCGGCGCTGGGCCACCGGGGGTCGTGCACTCAGGCGGTTCGCACCCGCAGACGGACCTGGCGCTTGAGCGCCCGGCGTTCGTCCTCGCTCAACCCGCCCCAGACACCGGAGTCCTGCCCGGTGTCCAGTGCCCAGTTGAGGCAGTCACTGGTGACTGCGCACCGCGCGCAAACGGCCTTTGCCTCTTCGACCTGGCGTTCCGCCGGACCGGTAGTACCGATCGGGAAGAAGAGCTCGGGATCCTCGTCACGGCAGAGCGCTCTGTGGCGCCAGTCCATGCGTCCAACTCCCTCTCTCGTCTCGGGCCACACTGCACATGAGACGCTTTGCGAGCCGCTACGGTTGTGCCGCGGATGAAAATTAAATGAGCAGGTTGTCTGCTCGGCCCCGTCGGCGGGCCGTGGAGCGGGTTCCTGGCTGTCGGTGAGCCCGGGTGCACGTGCATCCACCTCGGACATTCGCCACCCTCCCACCGGAACGGGCAGGGGCGCAAGAACCTGCAACCGTCTTCACACCCTGCCTGGCCTGCACTTGTCCGGCAGGGACACAGATGGGCCACGGGGTGCGACCGTCTCCGACGGTTGCTGAAGCGCCACAGAAGTCCTGGTTGACAGGGGATGCGGTGGCACGACCCGGCTGCCGACGGGCCGGTGCGCGCGGCGCAGGGCGGGTTCTTCCCGATCAAGTGGCCGGCGTCATGCCATCTGGGCATCGATGTTCGTCTGCGCGCATCCGGGTTACTCCGGCCGCGGCTGGGCGGCGTCCTCCCCGCCTGCCGTGACACGCGCGGCCCGCCGGAGATGGCAGGGTTGGCCCATGGAGGTTCTCGGTCATCGCGGTAGCAGGGTCCCCGGCCCGGAGAACACGGTCGAGGCGGTGGATGCGGCGCTGCGAGCAGGCGCGGACGGCGTCGAGATCGACGTCCGCCGCAGCGCCGACGGGGACCTGGTGTGCGTGCACGACGCCCGGCTGTCCAGGCCGGCCGGGCGGGCGATCGTCCGGCAGCCCACCGAGGCGCTGCGCGCCCGGGGGATCCCGCTGCTCGACGAGATCCTCGACGTCTGGGCCGGCCGCGGCCGGCTGATCTGTGAGATCAAGAACCAGCCCGGCCAGCCGGACTTCGACGCCCCCCGGGAGCGCACGGCGCGGGCCCTCGCCGAGCGGCTGCGCGCCCGGGGCTGGACGGGGCCACGGCCCACCGTGGCCGACCTCGACGCAGGAGCCGGCGGCATCACGGTGTCGTCGTTCGACTGGTTCGCCATCGAGGCCCTGCGCGATGCGGAACTGGCGGTCACGACGGCGTTCCTGACGATGCCGCGGATGTCCGTCAGCGGCGGCCTCGCCTACGCGCGGTCCGCGGGCCACGCCGAGCTGCACGCCCACATCAGCGCCGTGCTCGGCTCGCCGGACGCGGGCGCCCGCGCCCGGCAGGCCGGCGTGCGCCTGGTGACGTGGACGGTCACCGCCGTCGACGCCGCGCGCCGGTTGCGGGACGCCGGGGTCGACGGGGCGATCTGCGACGACCCGGTCGAGATCCGCCGAGCCCTGGCCGCCCCGCCTGCCCCGGACACCTCGCCCACCCCCGGCGCCTCCCCGGCCTCGGGCGCCTCCCCGGCCTCGGGCGCCTCCCCGGCCTCGGGCGCCTCCCCGGCCTCGGGCGCCTCTCCGGCCTCGGGCGCCTCCCCGGACCACTGAGCCGAGACGGCGACGACGCGCGTCCCTACCCTGGATCGTCGTGGCGGGAGTCAAGGCCAGAATGCGGCCACATCACGCCGAGGGATAAGGACGGCATTCCGGGCGCGGACCGTACCGAAGCCTCGGCACGATTCCGTGCACGATCGATCACAGCGGCGGGCGGGCGGCCGCGGGCTGCCCGGAATCCGAGCCGTGGGCAGCGGACCGTCCGGCGGTGCGGGCCTCGGACGTAGGTGCGGGCCTCGGCCGTACCCGTCCGGTTGGCCTCGACCATCCGGTCTCGCGGCACCTGCCGGATCAGGCGATGACGCGCAGGGCCCGCGGGTGGTGGGTGAGCGTGACGTCGAGGTACTCGCCGAGGTACTCGCCGTCCATCTGTAGCGGCAGCGGGTGATCCGCGAGGAACCGGATCACAGCCGCGTCGTGGCGGCGCACGACGTTGCGCCCGCGCGGACCGCGCCCGTCTCCCAGGATCTGCGAGGCAGTGCGCAGCACGCTGGACAGCCGCACCCGGCGCAGCGCCAGCAGATCCAGCCCGGTGTCGAACGACGCCTCGGGGCAGGCCAGCACGGGACGGGAGTTCAGGTAGGTCCACGGGCGGGTGTTGCAGACGATGCCGAGGGCGATGCGCTCCTCGGTGCTCCCGGCCGCCGCCGCATCCGCGGCCTGCCCGGCGTCGGTCGGCAGGCCGGCGTCGGTCGGCGGGCCGGCGTCGCTCGGCGGGCCGGCGTCGGTCAAGGGGCCGGCGTCGGCAGGCGGAGCGGCGCCGGTGGGGAGAGCGGCGTCGGTGAGGGGCCCGTCGCCGGTAGGAAGGCTGTGGGCGGCGGTCGTCTCCAGGGCGATGGGTGGGGCGCCCCGGTCCGCGCCGCGGGTCACCTGACCCGCCGCCGTCCGCAGGAACAGGCCGGCGCTGTTGCGGCGCCCCTTGTGCCGCTTCTCCTCGGCCCGCGCGACCACCCGCGCGTCCAGCCCGATGCCGAAGCAGAACGTGAACCAGCGACTCACGTCGCCGTACTCGGCCCGACCGATGCTGATCCGGCGGCTGCGCCCCTCGCGCAACGCGTTCAGCAGCTCACCGGTCGCCTCCACCGGCGACGCCGAATAACCCAGCGCTCGAGCGAACACGTTGGTGCTACCACCCGGCACCACCGCGAGCGCCGGCCCGTCGTCGCCCGGGCCGTTCTGCAGAAGCCCGTTGGTGATCTCGTTGACGGTGCCGTCCCCGCCCAGGGCGATCACCACATCGACCCCGAGCTCGACCGCTCGCGCCCCCAGCTCGACCCCGTGACCGCGGCCTTTGGTCAGCACGGTCTCCATCGCGACGTCCGCCGCGAGCGCGCTGGCGAGGACGTCACGAACACGCTCCGTTGTGGTGGTGGCGACGGGGTTGACGACCAGCAGCCCTCGCATGCCTCTACCGTAGTCCGCCCGCCCATCCCGGGCGGCGGCTGGGAAAACTCTCACATCGGTGAAACCGGGGGGCCCGGGTGTCGGCGCCGTCGCGCTCCGCGGATCTCGCGCCCGCCTCGAATCGGTAGGAATCGCCCGCAACGGGCGCCCGGGGGAGTCGTGTGACGGTGACGGCGACCCCCATACGCGCCCAGCTGGGCGGAGGGCGCGCCACTTCGAGATCGCGGGACTGGACCGGCTCCCCGGGAGAGTCTGGTCCGGCGGGGCCCGGGGGAGAACAGCCTGGGGTCGTGGGAGACCGGTCTGGGGGCCGGGGGCCCTCGGAGGATCGGTCTGCAGGGTCCCTGGGAGGACGGTCTGGGGCCCCGGGAGAACGTTCTGGGGCCCTTGGGGGACCGGTCTGAGGCCTTGGAGACGTAGTGTCGCAGGCATGGGATCCACGAGCCGTCCCGGGCAGCCGGCGGGCGGCCGGTTCGACGAACTGCGTGCGGCCGCGCGCACCGCGTCTGTCACGACCTGGGTGGCCAGCGTCCTGCTCGTCGCCGAGGCGCTCGTCCTGCTGGCGTTGGGCGTCCTGCAGGTGCTGCGTGGGTTCGGGTCCGACATCGACGACGTGGGGCGCGCCGAGACCGGTGGGGTGCTCGCGATCCTCGGCGCCGTGGGCGTGGCCGTGCTCGCGGCCGGAGTGCTGCGGCGAGGGGCGTCCTACCGGTCGCCGACGCTCGTCGTGCAGATCCTCTGCCTGCCGGTCGCCTGGGGCCTGGTGCAGGCCGGCGACTACGGCTACGGCATTCCGCTGTTCGTCGTCCCGCTCGTGATCATCGTGGCCCTGCTGGCCTCGGTCGGGTTCGGTCCGTCGGCCTCCGACGCCCGCGGCCCCGCCACCCACGCGGGGCAGGACGAGGGCGGGGACGCCGGACGCGGCGATGGCCGGCAGGTCACCCGCGGGCCGCGGCATCCCTGAGACCGCGCCCGGTGGGTGTTCGGGTTCGGGTGTTCGGGTTTGCGCGGGTGGCGGGTTCTTCGGGTGATGAGGGCGGTCCTGGGGCGGCGCGTGGCCGGGTCAGGACGTTCGCCGAGCAAGGCCGGACGGCCCGGCGGGGCGGCCGGACGGCCGGGGGTGGCCAGGTGGCCGGAGGCGGGAGGGTCAGCCGTCCTCGAGCAGGCCGCGGCGTAGCTGGGCCAGGGTTCGGGCCAGCAGCCGGGACACGTGCATCTGGGATATTCCGAGCTCGGTGGCGATCTGCGACTGGGTCATGTTGCCGAAGAAGCGCAGGAGCAGGATGCGCTTTTCCCGCGGCGGGAGCTTCTCCAGCAGCGGCTTGAGCGACTCGCGGTACTCGACGCCCTCCAGGGACTCGTCCTGGACGCCGAGGGTGTCCGCCACGGCGGGAGCCTCGTCGTCACCGGAGTCCGGCGCGTCGAGGGAGACCGCCGAGTAGGCGTTGGCCGATTCGAGGCCCTCGAGGACGTCCTCCTCGCTCATCTGCAGGTGCCGGGCGATCTCGCTGACGGTGGGGGAGCGGCCGAGTGTCTGGGACAGCTCGGACGTCGCCTTCGTCAGGGAGAGCTTGAGCTCCTGCAGACGGCGGGGAACCCGGATCGCCCAGCCCTTGTCGCGGAAGTGCCGCTTGATCTCGCCGACGATCGTCGGGGTGGCGTAGGTGGAGAACTCCACCCCGCGCTCCGGGTCGAACCGGTCCACCGACTTGATCAGGCCGATCGTGGCGACCTGGACGAGGTCGTCGAGCGGCTCGCCACGGTTGCGAAAGCGACGGGCGAGGTACTCCACCAGCGGCAGATGCATCCGGACCAGCTGGTCACGGATGGCGGCGCGCTCCGCGTCACCCTCGGGCAGCTCGGCCAGGCGCACGAACAGCGCCCGGGCCATCGCCCGGTCGGGAGAGTGGGTGCGCTCGGTGCTCTCGCGCTCGGGCTCGGCGGTCGGCACCGGCTGGGCCGCGACCTCGGCACCGAGGTCCGCCTCCTGGCCTCGCTCGGCGGGATGTTCGTCCAGGGCCGCCCCCCGCTGGCTCAGGGCGGCCACCGGGTCCACCGCGGGGGCGTCCTGGCCGGCTGCCGTGCGGGGCGGAGTCGGGGTTCTGCCGGTTGACGTCACGGTGTACCTACCGCGTCACCCAGTGGTGTCTGGTCGGCGGCACCCGATCCGCGGACGTGCCCCGCCGGCGGCTCGCCGAGATCCGCCCGCACGCCCCGGCGCTTCTGCAGCGTGATGCTCACCTTGTTGCCCGGGCCGGTGGAGGTGTCGACATCGCCCGCGAGGGCCTTGAGGACCGTCCAGGCGAAGGTGTCCTCGGACGGCGGCTCGCCGTCGAGGCTCTCGACCGTCACCAGCACGTGCATCACTCCGGGCGAGAGCGTGAACGTGCAGTCGAGCGACGACCCGGGCACCGCGGAGACGAGCAGCAGCGCGCACGCCTCGTCCACGGCGATCCGCAGGTCCTCGATGTCGTCGAGGGTGAAGTCGAGCCGAGCCGCGAGGGAGGCCGTGGCCGTGCGCAGCACGGTCAGGTAGGCACTGGCCGCGGGCAGGGTGAGCGCGACGACGTCGCGCAGTCCGCCGGAATGGGCGGTTTGGCTGTCGATGGTGTCGGAGTTCTCCGCGCCGCCGGTCGAAGGCGTCGGATCCACGTTCCTACCCCCAAAGAGCCTGCGTAGTGCGAGGAGGAACCCTCGCGGGTGGTCCGCCGGCCGGAGCCGGCCGAACGATGATGTTGTGAATGACTGCCTTCCCGTCCACCGACGGCATCATGCATCTGCGCGGCGGCCGTGACGTCCCTCATGGCCGCTCGCGATCCGCTCCGTCGGCGGCCGGCGACGGCCACCGCCTCCACCGTACCCAGCCGCCGGTGGGTCCCGCAGGTCGGGTGATCGTAAGCCCGCACCGGCGGCCTCTTTCCGTGCCTGGCCGGTGCCGGTCCCGGCCGGGTGCGCGGGGCCGAGAACGGAGACGAACCGCCGAGCCGGGCCCGATCCGGGCCAACCCGGCGAGATCAGGACGGATCGCCGGTGCCGGTCCCGGTGCACGGGCGCGGGCGGGCCAGAGCGGCGAGATCGGTGAGGGCGTCGCCGTCCACCCGCCAGGTCGACCACCCGGTCAGCGGCCGCGCCGCCAACGAGCGGTAGAACGCCTGCGCCGGGGTGTTCCAGTCGAGCACGGCCCATTCGAGCCGCCGGTAGCCGCGGGTGGCGCAGACCGTGGCGAGCGCGGCGAGCAGCGCCCGGCCGTGGCCGCTGCGGCGGTGCCCCGGTTGCACGAACAGGTCGATCAGGTACATGCCGGACTGGCCAGTCCAGGTGGAGAAGGTGGGATGCCAGATCGCGAAGCCCACGATCGGGGGCGGACGGTCCGCGCCCGTCGCAGGCGCACCGCCGGTCGCAGGCGCACCACCGGTCGCCGTCGTGCCGCCGGTCGCCGTCGTGCCGCCGGTCGGAGGCGCACCATCGGTTGCGGGTGGTCCCCCGGACGGGGGTGGTCCCCCGGTCGGGGTAGCACCCGCGGGTGGCTGGTCCGCCGTGGCCACGAGGCAGTAGGCGGCCGGGATCGGGCCGAACAGGGCGGCCTGCAGCTCGGCCGGGGTCATGGTGACCTGGTCCGCCTCGCGCTCGTAGGCGGCCAGCGCCCGGACGAGTTCCAGGATGGCCTCGACGTCGCCGGGGCCGGCCACCCGGATCATCGCGATCCGCCCGCCATGGCGCCGGCGGCGCGTAGCTCGTCGTAGAAGGCCCGGCAGTCGCGGTAGGTGGGCAGCAGGCCCGCCGACTCGGCCTCCTTCAGGGAGGGGGCGGCGGCGTCCTTCTCCGACAGCAGCGGCGTGAGGTCGTCGGGCCAGGGCAGGGCCAGATCGGGGTCGAGCGGGTCGACGCCGTGTTCGCGGCCGGGGGTGTAGGGCGTCGAGCACAGGTAGGAGATCGCCGCGTCGTCGGTCAGCGCCATGAAGGCGTGCCCCAGACCTTCCGAGACGTACAGGCCGCGCCGGTCGACGTCGTCGAGCAGGACCGCGGCGAAGGTGCCGAACGTTGGCGATCCGGTGCGGATGTCGACGACGCAGTCGAGCACCCGCCCGCGTACGCAGGTCACGTACTTCGCCTGACTGGGTGGCACCTGAGCGTAGTGCACGCCGCGAAGCGTCCCGGCCCGGCTGACGCTGTGATTGGCCTGCGACAGGGTCAGCGGATGGCCCACGACCTCGGCAAGAGCGTCGGAGCGGAACCACTCCAGGAAGGTCCCGCGGCTGTCGGAGTGCTGACGAGGGGTGAACACCCAGGCGTCCGGAACCGATAGTTCGCTGATCTCCACGACAGCGAAGGTACCGGTTCGACCGGTTGCCTCCCAGCAGGCCGGACCGTCGGGTCGGCGCGCGTTGGTGCTCAGGTGTGGCTCGTGCGGAGCGCCGGCTCCGGTGGTGGTGCGGCCGGAGTCCGTCGTGAAGCTAGAGCACCTTGGACAGGAAGGCGCGGGTGCGCTCGTGCGCCGGCGCGGTGAGCAGGGTGGCCGGCGGCCCGGACTCGACGACCGTGCCGGCGTCCATGAAGACGACGGTGTCGGCCGCCTGGCGGGCGAACCCGAGCTCGTGCGTCACCACGATCATCGTCATCCCCTCGGCGGCGAGCTGGCGCATGATCTCCAGCACCTCGCCGACCAGCTCGGGGTCGAGCGCGGAGGTCGGCTCGTCGAACAGCATCAGCTTGGGACGCATCGCCAGCGCCCGGGCGATCGCGACCCGCTGCTGCTGCCCGCCGGAGAGCTCCGCGGGATAGGCGCCGGCCCGATCGGCGAGGCCCACCCGGGCCAGCAACGCCCGGCCCCGGTCGACCGCCTCGGATCGCCGCTCGGCGCGCACCCGGACCGGGGCCTCGATGATGTTCTCCAGGGCGGTCAGGTGCGGGAAGAGGTTGAACCGCTGGAACACCATCCCGATCTCCTGGCGCTTGCGGGCGATGTCGCGGGGCCGCAGCTCCCGGATCCGCCCACGGTGCTCGCGGTAACCGACGAGCTCCCCGTCGACCTCCAGCCGGCCGCCACTGATCCGCTCCAGGTGGTTGATGCAGCGCAGGAACGTGGTCTTCCCGGATCCGGATGGCCCGATCAGGCAGGTCACCTCGCCGGGGACCACGGTCAGGGAGACCTCCCGAAGGGCGGCGTGCTGGCCGAAGGACTTGCGCACCCGCTCGGCGCGGACCATCGGCACCGCGCTGCCGCTCACCGGCGGTCCCCGGCGCCGGGCAGGGTGCCGCGGGCGAAACGGCGCTCGAGCTGGTGCTGGCCGAGCGTGAGCACCGAGGTCAGGGCGAGATACCACAGCGCCGCCACGATCAACAGCGGGATCGTCTGGAAGGTGCGGGCGTAGACGATGCGCGTGGCGTTGAGCAGTTCGTTGTAGGAGATCACGCTCACCAGGGAGGTCGTCTTGAGCATCGAGATGGTCTCGTTGCCGGTGGGTGGGATGATCGTCCGCATGGCCTGCGGCAGCACGATGCGCCGCAGGGCCAGCGCCCGGGACATGCCGAGCGCGGACGCCGCCTCGGTCTGGCCCGCGTCGACGCCGTTGATGCCGGCGCGCACGATCTCGGCCATGTAGGCGGCCTCGTTGAGGCCGAGCCCGAGCACCGCCGCGGCGAACAGCGGCACGATGTGGTTGGCGTCGCCGGAGACGAAGCTCGGCCCGAACGGTATTCCGAGCGAAAGCCGGGGGTACAGCGCGCCGACGAAGCTCCAGAACAGGATCTGTACCAGCAGCGGGGTGCCCCGGAAGAACCAGATGTACAGCCAGGCGGCGCCGGCCACGACCGGGTTCGGCGACATCCGCAGGATGGCCAGCACGATTCCGCCGACGATCCCGATCGCCATCGCGATCACCGTCAGGTAGACGGTGGCCCACAGGCCGCGCAGCACCGGCTCGGCGAACAGGTAGTCGCCGACGGTGCCCCACTGGAAATGCGGGTTGGTGACGAGGGAGTGCACCCCCATCGCGGCGAGGACCAGGATGACCACACCCGCGGCCCACCGGCCGGGATGGCGCAGCGGCACGGCGTCGACGTCCCCCCCGGCCACGGGGGGCGCGGCTTCGGCGGCGGGCGCGGCTTCGGCGGCGAGGGCGGGTTCGGCGGCGAGGGCGGGCTCGGCGGTCGGCGCGGCGCCGGGCGGGGGCGGCGGGGCGCCGGGCGGCGGGGCGCCGGGCGGCGGGGCGTCCGCGGCCGTCATCCGGCCGCGCCGTTGAGCCGCGGGTCGCTGATGGCCCCGTCACGGACCCCCCATCGGTCGAGGATCTTCGCGTAGGAGCCGTCGTCGATCAGCTTCGCCATGGCGGCGCGCAGCGGGGCGGCCAGGCCGGAGTTCTTCGGCACGGCGATGCCGTAGGGCGCGGTCCCGTAGGGCTTCCCCACGATCCGGATCTTTCCGCCGGACAGCTTCGCCTGGTAGTCGGCGACCGGGGAGTCCGCCATCGACACCTCGGCGCGGCCCGAGGTGAGGGCCAGGTTGGCGCCGTTCTGGTCGTCGTAGTTCTGGACGGTGACCTTGGGCTTGCCCGCGGCCGTGCACCGGCCGCTCTGGTCGCCGGCGTCGGTCTGCTGGGTGGTGCCGGTCTCCACCGCCACCGTGTGTCCGCACAGGTCGGCCAGCGTGGCGATCTCCGCGCCGTCCTCGCCGCGGGTCATGAAGGAGGTGCCCGCGGAGTAGTAGGTCACGAAGTCGACCTGCTTCTCCCGCTCTTTGGTGTCGGTGAACGACGACATGCCGACGTCATATCGGCCGGAGGCGAGACCGGGCAGGATCGAGTCGAAGACCACCTGCGTGGGCTGGACCTTGAGACCCAGGACACCGCCGAGTGCGCGGGCCAGGTCGATATCCATTCCGATGATGGTTTTTCCGTCCGTGTCGAAGAACTCGTTCGGCGCGTAGGACGGGTCGGTGGCCACCGTGAGCGTCCCCTTGTCGCGACTGCTTTGGGGTAGTTGACCTGCGATGACGCTGTCAGCGGCGGTGGCCGTCGCCGGGGTGACCGTGGAGTCGGAGTCATCATCGCCACAGCCCGCCGCGATCGTCAGCAACGCGAGGCTCATGACCAGGGCAGATATCCTCGCACCATGACGAAAAACGCCGCTGTGCACTGATGACCTCCAGGATTCGGGCGGAGCGTTACGTGATGTGGGCGGTGTCCGAGTGCACCAAACCCTGATCATGTGACGTCTTCGCTACGCTCGCACACCCGCTCCGTGTCGACATGTTTCGTTTGCGTTGCGGTGAGGTTCGTCCGAGGTTCACCGTGGGCGAACCTTCGGCGAGAGCTGGAGCGGGTCGGCGTGCGATATTGGATGTAACCCCGGGCAACCCCCGGGCGCTCGTCCCGCTGCACGATCACCAAACATCGTGGAGTGGGGCCGCTCAGGCCCGCCCTCCTGCGGACACGGCACGCACGGAGGGCGGGCGTCTTGTAGCGCCGCCCAGGTGGTACCACGATCGCCCACGGGGCCACCGGCGGCATGTCCGAGGAGCAATCTCCGTGACCGCAACCACTGACCACTCGACCCTCGACTCCACCGCCGCGTCGGAACTGGCCGGGGTCAGCCCGCGCCCGTCCGACGACGATCCCGCCTTCGCCCTGCACCGCGGCGGTAAGATCGGCATCGCGCTCACCGTCCCCCTGGAGAACCGCGAGGACCTCTCGCTGGCCTACACTCCCGGGGTCGCGCGGGTGTGCACGGCGATCGCCGAGACGCCGGCGCTTGCCGACGACTACACCTGGCGGTCCAACACCGTCGCAGTCGTCACCGACGGGACCGCCGTGCTCGGCCTCGGTGACATCGGCCCTCTGGGTTCCCTGCCGGTCATGGAGGGCAAGGCGGCCCTGTTCAAGCACTTCGGCGGCGTCGACGCCGTCCCGCTCGCGCTCGCCTGCACCGACGTCGAGGAGATCGTCGAGACCGTCGTCCGGCTCGCGCCGAGCTTCGGTGGAATCAACCTCGAGGACATCTCGGCGCCGCGGTGCTTCGCGATCGAGCGCCTCCTGCAGGAGCGCGTCGACATCCCGGTCTTCCACGACGACCAGCACGGCACCGCGATCGTCGCCCTGGCCGCGTTGGAGAACGCCGCCAAGCTGACCGGTCGCACCCTCGGCGACCTGCGTGCCGTGGTGTCCGGCGCGGGGGCGGCCGGAGTGGCGGTGACCCGCATCCTGCTGGCCGCCGGCATCGGCGACATCGCGGTGGGGGACAGCCGCGGCATCATCTACCCCGGCCGCGAGGCCCTCACCTCGGTGAAGGCCGCGCTCGCCGCCGAGACCAACTCCGCCGGCCTGACCGGTTCGATCACCGACGCGCTGCGCGGCGCGGACGTGTTCCTCGGTCTGTCCTCCGGGCAGGTGCCGGAGGAGGCGGTCGCCACCATGGCGCCCGAGGCGATCATCTTCGCGATGGCGAACCCGGACCCCGAGGTGGAGCCCGCGATCGCCCACAAGTACGCCCGCATCGTCGCCACCGGGCGCAGCGACTACCCCAACCAGATCAACAACGTGCTGGCGTTCCCCGGGGTGTTCCGCGGTGCGCTCGACGTGCGGGCCAGCCGGGTGACGGAGGGCATGAAGCTCGCCGCCGCCACGGCGCTCGCCGATGTGATCGCCGACGAGCTGGCCGACGACCTCATCATCCCGAGCGTGTTCGACCCCCGGGTGGCTCCGGCCGTCTCCGCGGCGGTCGCCGCGGCCGCCCGGGCCGACGGGGTCGCCCGGCGCTGACGGAAGATCCCGGACGGTCGGGGACCCCGCGGGCAGCCGCCTGCGGGGTCCCCGTCGTCCACGGCGGAGCAGGGCCCGAGCGGGCGCGTCCTCAGACGCGGCCGCACCCCTGGCAGGGCCGGTGCTCGACGGCGTCGTCGAGCGGGCGGAGCGTCCCGCAGCCCTTGTAGGAGCAGCAGACGAAGTCCGCCGACATGACGGTGATGACCGGTGTGCCGTCGACCATGACCGTGGCGGGTGCCTCCGGGATCGGGACGACGTGCCGGCGGCGGAAGCTCAGCCGCCGGTGCGCGCCGCGCCGCGGGGGCGTCTCCGACGGGTCATCCCGGGTCACCACGGTTTGTTCACCGCACCGTCCACGCTTGTCGTACCCACGGCGATGAGTTCAGCACAACGGACCCGGGGACGCGCGGACCGGGGCGGATGATCCCTGTTCGTCGGAATTGACCCCGGCATCCCCCTTGCGGCCGCCTCGCGTCGCTCGCGCCCGCGACCGGGCGGTCGTAGGTTCGTGGGGTGCTCGCAGCCGCCGCGGTTTCCCTGCATCCCGATGCCCCTCTCGACGGTCTGTCCCTCGGCGAGCAGCCTGAGCCCGCGCCGCCGGACGGGTGGGCCACCGTCACGGTGCGGGCCGCCTCGCTGAACCATCACGACCTCTTCAGTCTGCGCGGAGTGGGCCTGCCGGCCGACCGCCTCCCGATGATCCTCGGCTGTGACGCCGCCGGGGTGACCGCCGAGGGGGAGGAGGTCGTCGTGCACGCGGTGATCGGTGATCCGGCTGCGGGGGCCGGCGACGAGACGCTGGACCCGCGGCGAACCCTACTGTCCGAACTGCATCCGGGCACCCTCGCCGAGCGGGTCGCGGTGCCCCGGCGCAACCTCGTGCCGAAGCCCGCCGGGCTGACGTGGGAGGAGGCTGCGTGCCTGCCGACCGCCTGGCTCACGGCCTACCGGATGGTGGTGTCCCGAGCGGGCCTGCCGGCGGCCGGCGGCGGGACTCTGCTCGTCCAGGGCGCCGGCGGCGGGGTGGCGACCGCCGCCCTGCTGATCGGCAAGGCCGCGGGGCACACCGTGTTCGTCACCTCGCGGGACGAGGGCAAGCGGGCGCGGGCCACGGCTCTCGGCGCCGACGGCGCGTTCGAGTCCGGCGCCCGGCTGCCGAAGCGGGTCGACGCCGTCATCGAAACCGTCGGCGCCGCCACCTGGAGCCATTCGGTGAAGTCCCTGCGGCCGGGCGGGCGCATCGTCGTCTCCGGCGCGACCAGCGGCCCGAACCCGCCGGCCGAGCTCACCCGGATCTTCTTCCTGCAGCTGTCCGTCGTGGGCTCCACGATGGGTAGCCGCGACGAGCTCGTCGATCTGCTCGCCTTCCTGGAGCGCACCGGCGTCCGCCCGCCCGTGCACCAGGTGCGCCCGCTGTCCGCGGCGCGCGCGGCGTTCGAGCAGCTCGCCGGCGGGGACGTCTTCGGCAAGCTGGTGCTGACGCCCTGACGCCCTGACGCCCTGACGCCCTGACGCCCTGACGGCCCCGGCCGGGGCTCAGAGGTCGGCGTCGTCGTCGGGGCGGGCGAGCCAGGTGGCGAGGCGCTCGACGGCCTCCTCGAACTCCGGATGGACGTCGACGAACGCCCGCAGCGAGTCGGCGAGCCCCTCGTAGGTCACCGTCTCCGCGCCGCGGCGGTCGGCGAGCTCCTCGATGCCTCGGTCGGTGAAGTACATCCCGCTCCCGTCGTCCCCGGCGGCGTCTCGCGCGCGTCCCGCTGTTCAGCCGCACCCTGCTGCCCGACGGCATCCTGCTGCCCGACGGCATTGAGGACGGACGGTACCGGTGCTGCCGGTACCGTCCGTCCTCCTCGTCGATGCCGTACCTGGCGGCCGTCCGTAACGTAGCCGCCAGGTGTCGCTCAGGCGGTGACTGCTCAGTCCTCGAACGCGGCCTCGACGAGGGCCTGCTGCTCGCGCTCGTGCACCCGCGACGAACCCGACGCCGGTGCCGCCGCCGCCCGCCGGGAGATCCGGCGCAGGCGGATCCCGCCGGGCAGGAACTCGCCGAGGTTGAGCGCCATGTGCGGGTAGGCGCCCTGGTTCGCCGGCTCCTCCTGCACCCAGACGACGTCGGTGAGGTTCGGGTAGCGCTCGAGCGCCTTCGCCAGCTCCGGCCCGGGAGTCGGGTAGAGCTGTTCGACCCGCAGCAGCGCGAACCGCTCGGCGTCGTCGTGCCGGCCCCGGGCGGCGGCCAGGTCGTAGTAGACCTTGCCGGCCGAGAGCAGCACCCGGCGGACCGTCGACGGGTCGGTGACGAAGTCGTCGGGAATCACCGGCTGCCAGCCACCTTCGGTCAGCTCCGCCACCGTCGAGGTGGCGGCCTTCAGCCGCAGCATCGACTTGGGTGTGAAGACGACCAGCGGGCGCCGCACCGGCGAGAGGGTCTGCCGGCGCAGCAGGTGGAAGTAGCTGGCGGGCGACGACGGCGCCGAGACCGTCATGTTGTTGTCCGCGCACAGCGACAGGAACCGCTCGATGCGGGCGGAGGAGTGGTCCGGCCCCTGGCCCTCGTAGCCGTGCGGGAGCAGCAGCGCCAGCGCCGAGCGCTGGCCCCACTTCGCCTCGCCCGCGCTGATGAACTCGTCGATGATCGACTGGGCGCCGTTGGCGAAGTCGCCGAACTGCGCCTCCCAGAGGACCAGCATGTCCGGCCGGGCGACGGCGTAGCCGTACTCGAACCCCATCGCCGCGAACTCGCTGAGCAGCGAGTCGTAGACGTAGAAGGTGCCGACGCCGTCGTTGTGCTCGGTCCCGTCGACGCCGTAGCGCAGCGTCCGCAGCGGGGTGTGGTCCTCGGCGCTGTGCCGGTCGACCAGCACGGCGTGCCGCTGACCGAAGGTGCCGCGGCGGCTGTCCTGCCCGGTCAGGCGGACCGAGCGGCCGTCGAGCATGAGCGTGCCGAACGCCAGCGTCTCGGCGAGCGCCCAGTCGATCGCGTCGGTCTCGACCATCTGGGCGCGCCGCTCGATCTGGGGGCGCAGCCGCGGGTGGACGGTGAAGCCGTCGGGCAGGTTGACCTGCGTCTCGACGACCTTCTTCACGGCCTCGGCGGAGACCGCGGTGCTGACCGCGGCGGCGGCGGCCGCCTCCTCCGGGGTGGTGACGATCCGCGGCTGCGGCGCGGTGCCCGACGGGGTGGTGTCCCGGGTCTGCGCGAACGCCTTCTCCAGCTCCGCGCGGTAGGACTTCATCGCCTGCTCGGCCTCGTCGCGGGTGATGTCCCCGCGGCCGATCAGCGCCTCGGTGTAGAGCTTGCGCACCGAGCGCTTGCTGGCGATGGTGTCGTACATCAGCGGCTGGGTGAACGACGGCTCGTCCATCTCGTTGTGGCCGCGGCGGCGGTAGCAGAGCAGGTCGATGACGACGTCCTTGTTGAACGCCTGGCGGTACTGGAAGGCCAGCGCCGCCACCCGCACGCACGCCTCCGGGTCGTCCCCGTTGACGTGGAAGATCGGGGCCTGGACCATCCGGGCGACGTCGGTGGCGTACACCGACGACCGGCTCGACTCCGGCGAGGTGGTGAACCCGACCTGGTTGTTGATGACCAGGTGGATGGTGCCGCCGGTGCGGTAGCCGCGCAGCTGGGAGAGGTTCAGCGTCTCGGCGACGACCCCCTGCCCGGCGAACGCGGCGTCGCCGTGGACGAGGATCGGCAGGACGGTGAAGCCGGCCGTGCCCTTGTCCAGGATGTCCTGCTTGGCGCGGACGACGCCCTCGGTGACCGGATCGACGGCCTCCAGGTGCGACGGGTTCGCCACGACCGAGACGGGCACCTTGCGCCCCTCGCGGCCGGTGTACACGCCCTCCGCGCCCAGGTGGTACTTCACGTCGCCGGAGCCGTGCGCCGTCTGCGGGTCGAGGTGGCCCTCGAACTCGGCGAAGATCTGCCGGTAGGACTTGCCGACGATGTTGGCGAGCACGTTCAGCCGGCCGCGGTGGGCCATGCCGATGACGACCTCGTCGATGCCGGCGTCGGCGGAGCGCTCCAGCACCTCGTCGAGCGTCGGGATGGTCGACTCGGCGCCCTCGAGGGAGAACCGGCGCTGGCCGACGTACTTCGTCTGCAGGAAGGACTCGAACGCCTCCGCGGCGCCGAGGCGCTCCAGCACGTGCAGCTGCTCGGCCGGGTCCGGGCGCTCCGCGGAGCGCTCGACCCGAGCCTGGATCCAGGCCCGCTCGTCGGGCTCCTGGATGTGCATGTACTCGATGCCGACCCGGCGGCAGTACGAGTCGCGCAGGACGCCGAGCACGTCGCGCAGCGACATCGTCCGCTGGCCCGCGAACCCGCCGACGGCGTACTCGCGGTCGAGGTCCCACAGCGTCAGCCCGTGACTGATGATGTCCAGGTCGGGGTGGCTGCGGATGGCGAACTCGAGCGGGTTGGTGTCGGCCATCAGGTGGCCGCGCACCCGGTAGGCGTGGATCAGTTCCAGCACCCGGGCGTTGTGGTCGAGGTCGCCCTCGTGCACCACGGGCATGTCCGAGACCCAGCGGATGGGCTCGTACGGCACCCGCAGCGACTGGAAGATCTCGTCGTAGAAGCCGTCCTCGCCCAGCAGGAGCTGGTGCATCCGGCGCAGGTACTCGCCGGACTGGGCGCCCTGGATGATGCGGTGGTCGTACGTGCTGGTCAGCGTGATCGTCTTGGAGATCGCGAGCCGGGCCAGCGTGTTGGCCGCGGCGCCGGAGAACTCGGCCGGGTACTCCATCGCGCCGACGCCGATGATCGTGCCCTGGCCCTCCATCAGCCGGGGCACCGAGTGCACCGTGCCGATGCCGCCCGGGTTGGTCAGGCTGATGGTGACGCCGGTGAAGTCGTCGGTGGTCAGCTTGTTCGACCGGGCGCGGCGGACCAGGTCCTCGTAGGCCGCCCAGAACTGGTTGAAGTCCAGCGTGTCGGCCTTCTTCACCGCGGCGACGACGAGCTGGCGGCCCTTCGGGGTCACCAGGTCGATGGCCAGCCCGAGGTTGACGTGCTCCGGCTGGACGAGCGCCGGCTTGCCGCCGACCTCGGCGTAGGAGGCGTTCATGGCGGGGTGGTCGGCCAGGGCCTTGACCATCGCGTAGCCGATGATGTGGGTGAACGACACCTTGCCGCCGCTGGAGCGGGCCAGGTGCCGGTTGATGACGATGCGGTTGTCCGCGAGCAGCTTCGCCGGGAACGCCCGCACCGACGTGGCGGTCGGGACGTGCAGCGACGTCTCCATGTTGCTGACCACGCGGGCGGCCGCGCCGCGTAGCGGCGTGGTGGCCGAGCCCTGCGCGCCGGCGGGGGCGGGTGCCGGCTGCTTGGCGGCCGCGGCGGGCGCGGTGGCTGCCGGCTTCGCGGGCGCGGAGGGTGCGGGCGTGGCGGGCTTCGCGGGCGCCGCCGCGGCGGGCTTCGCGGGCGGGGCCGGAGTGGGCACGGACGCCGGGGCCGCAGGCGGAGTAGGCTTCGCCGCGGGCGGCGCCGTGTGCGCGACCTCACCGTCGGGCGAGATCCCGCTTGGTGCCACCTCCGCGGCGGGCGCGTCCGCACCGGGGCCGGCCGGCGGCGCGGTGGGCCGGTAGTCGGAGAGAAACTCCCGCCACTCCGGCGACACGCTTTGCGGATCTTCGAGAAACTGCTGGTAGATCTCGAAGACCAGCCATTCATTAGGTCCGAAGTCAGGTCCTGACGCAGGAACCGTCGGTGCTGTCACGGGGCCATTCGCCTCTATCCACGGTCTCACTTCACGGCCTCCGAAAGGCCCTTCTGCCACCGTCTGCTCAGGCTACCCGCTCTGGACACCCAGGGCAGGGGCGGGCCCGCCCGGTCGGGTCACAGGCACGGTGCGTGCCGGGTCGACGCCGCCCTGCCGTCCACCTGGTCGGTCGTCGCGTGCCGGGTCGGAAGCGGAGGGTGACTCGCCCCGGCCTGGCGGCCAGCACCCGATGCGGGTCGTTCGTCCGGCTTCCCGCGTGGGGAACACCTGGGGCGATCCATCCGTTAAACTGAGTGTCGCCGGCCCGCATCATGGCCCCCGGACCCAATAAAAGTCGCTTCGAGCGACCTACGCCCGTGAGGCGACCTGGCGGGCCGGCGTCTACTTGGTTCGAATAACGCAGCTCGCCCCGGCGGATCGCCGGGGCGATTTCTGCTGTTCGGGCCCGTCCACCCGCACCGAGTTCCGCCGCACCGAGTTCCCCCGCACCGAGCCCGCCGCCCGCCCGGCGGGATCGCCCGCCGCGGTGCGATGTGCGGCCGCGGCCGCGGCCGGCCGGGTGGTTACGCCGCTGGGCCCACGGTCACCTGAAGTGATTCCAGCCCCCGCGGCCGGCGGTCGGCCGCCCGGCCAGGGTGACGCCCGTTCCCGGCAGCACCAGCCCGATCCGTTCGCAGCCACCGGGGATGGCCGCCGCCGGGGGCAGGCAGGCGACGAGCGCGTGGTCCTCACCGCCGGTGAGCACCCAGTCCAGCGGGTCCGCCCCCAGCTCAGCGGCGGCCGAGGGCAGTGGCTCCGCGGCGGCCAGGGCGGTCAGGCCGCCCAGGTCGAGATCGATCCTCACCCCCGACGCGGTGGCGATGTGGCCGAGGTCCTGGACCAGACCGTCCGAGACGTCGCACATCGCGTGGGCGCCCGCCGCGGCGAGCGCCGGGCCGAGCGGGTAGGGCGGCCGCGGGCGCCGGTGCGCTGTGACCAGCCCCGTCCAGCCGGCGTCGGCATCGGCGTCGGCGTCGGCATCGGCGTCGTGGCCCAGGCCCGCGGTGAGCAGGGCCAGGCCCGCCTCGGCCCGACCGAGGGAACCGGCGAGCACGACCACGTCACCCGGTCGGGCCCCCGAGCGCAGCACCGGCGCCCGGCCCTCGAGATCGCCGAGAGCGGTCACCCCCAGCATGATGGAGTCGGCGGAGCTGATGTCACCGCCGGCGACGGTGGCCCCGGCCCGGGCGCACTCGGCGGCGAGCCCGTCGGCCAGCGCCAGCGCCCAGTCGACGGTGAGGTCGCCGGGTGCGGCGAAGCCGACGAACAATCCGGTCGGTCGGGCCCCCATCGCCGCCACGTCCGCGAGGTTCTGCGCCGCGGCCTTGTGCCCGACGTCCACGCCCGACGACCAGTCCCGCCGGAAGTGGCGGCCCTCCAGCAGCAGGTCGGTGGTGACGACCACCCGGGCGTCCGGTGCGGACAGCACCGCGGCGTCGTCGCCCGGGCCGACGAGCACGTCCTGGCCGAGGGCGAAACGAGCGGTGATCGCACGGATCAGCTCGAACTCGCCGAGATCCCGCAGCGTCGCGGTCACGGCGCGCCGGTGCCGATGCCGGCGCGGAAGGGTGTGCCGGTGCCGGTGCCGGTGCTGGCACCGAAGCGCCGGTGCCGTCCGCCGAACCGTCTCCCTACGCCCACCGACCCCCCGCTCACCGGCCCAGCACCCCCCGTTCGGGCGAATGACCGTGATCGCAACATCCGCGTCACCTTTTCGTCATATGCCACTGAAAATCTGACGCGCGTGCATGACCAGTCCTGTCGTTTCGCATGTCGAGTCCGGCCCGCCGGGACCCCGGGGGCCGGTCGCCCGCGCGCCCGGGCGGCTCGTCACGGCGGGAACCCGCCCGGCCGGCACCGGGCCTGGTAGGCCCGCCTGTGGCGCTGCAGCCAGGCCGGGGCAAGATCGAGGGAAAGCACTACCTGCCCTCCACCCCCGAGACCGTCACATGGGGCGAGCTGCCCAACGCACTGACCAGGCCCGTGCTCAGCATCGACTCCGGCGCCGCGGTCACCTTCGACACGGTCAGCCCGGAGGGGATCCTCGGCGACCAGGGCCGTGATCCCGACGCGTTCCTCGCCGACCTCGGCGTGCCGCCGTCCGAGGTCCTCGCCGACGCCCGGGCCATCGCCGCCTCCGGCCTGCCGCACCGCTTCGGCGTGGACGCCCCGCACATCGTGACCGGGCCGGTGCTCGTCCGCGGGGCCCAGCCCGGTGACGTGCTGCGCGTCGACGTCCTGTCGCTGCACCCGCGGGCCCGGTACGGGATCGTCTCCTCCCGTCACGGCGCGGGCCTGCTCGCCGGGGAGTTTCCAGAGGGCGACCCGCCCGAGCCGGATGCCGACGCGCGGCACTGGCAGCGCTTTCGCACCGTCACCACCTTCTGCGCCGTCGAACGCCGCCGCGGACGTCTCTTCGGCGCGCTGACCAGCACGAGCGGCGGACGAGCCCGCTTCCCGCTGGCCCCGTTCCTGGGCGTCATGGCGGTCGCGGTGGACAGTACCACCGAGGTCATCTCCGCCACCTCGGTCGGCCCGCACGGCGGCGCCCTGGACTGCCGCGATCTGGGCACCGGCGCCCGGCTCTACCTGCCCGTCCAGGTCGCCGGCGCGCTGTTCGCCGTCGGTGATCCGCACTACGCCGTCGGCGACGGCAAGATCGGTGCGACGGCCCTGGAGGGCCCGCTGCGCGCGACGCTGCGCCTGACGGCGCTGCGGGAGGCGGCCGCCCGCGCCGCCCTGGGGGCGTTGCGCGAGCCGTTCGTCGAGACCGACAACGTCTGGGTCACCGTGGGAGTCGACGCAGATCTGACCGAGGCGATCCGCCGGGCGACCCGTTCGGCGGTGGTGTTCCTGCAGAGCCGTGTCGGGCTCGAACGCGC
The DNA here is from genome assembly GCF_000058485.1 of Frankia alni ACN14a. NCBI lineage: Bacteria > Bacillati > Actinomycetota > Actinomycetes > Frankiales > Frankiaceae > Frankia > Frankia alni. The sequence goes on along the minus strand of NC_008278.1, from coordinate 6,485,901 downwards.
CGAGGCGCTGGCCTACCTGTCGGCGGCGGCGGACGTCGGGGTGTGTCGGATCGGGCCCGGGACGCAGACCGCATTCTGCCGCATCCACCGGGCGGACTTCACGGAGCCGACGGCGGCGAAACCCCGGCTGCACCGGCCGCCGTTCACCCGCATCGTCAGTGCCGCCGGCGCGCAGGACGCCGACGGAGCGCCGGACGCCGACGGAGCGCCGGACGTGGATGGCACGCACACCGTGCACGACCTGGATGGCGTGGCGGACGTGGCGGACGTGGCGGACGTGGCGCACGTGGGCGGTGTCGCGGACGCGGGCGGCGTGGCGGGCGTGGCGGACGCGGGCGGTGTCGCGGACGCGGGCGGCGACGGGCACGAGCGCGAGCCTGTGGGCGCGGCGGACGAGCCCGTGGGACCGGCGGGCGGTGAGCGGCCCGCCGCCGAGCCCGGCAGGGGCGGGTCGCCCCCGGCAGGTGCGCCCCGGTCCCCCCGGGCCGGGACGACGCGTTCGGGACCGGCCGACCGGCGGGGCCGTCCGGCGGGCCGGTGAGTCAGTCGGCCGAGGCGCCGGTACCCGGCGAGCGCCGTGCACCGGCCGGATCGCCGCGCCCGGCCGGTGCCGGCGCGTCGTCGAGGCCCTCCAGCTCCGAGAGCGTGATCGGACGCCAGCGGTGCAGCAGCTCGTCCGCGCCGGCGCGGACCGGCCCGCTCGGGGCGGTCGGGCGGCCCGGCGCCCCCCGCCCGTCGGGGTCCGTCCGCTCGGCCGCCATCGGGGCGATTCCGGCGGCGGCCAGCCGCGGCCACAGCGAGGCCAGCGCCGCCTCGGGGTCGAGCTCGAAGTCGGACTGACGGACCCGCCAGAACCGCCATCCCGCCCGGCGCAGCTCCCGTTCCCGGTCGAACTCGCGGGCGATCTCCGCCGGCCCGGGGCCGACGTCCCCGTCGCACTCGACGGCGAGCCGGGCCCGCCCGCCGGCGACGACCAGGTCGACCCGCCGGCCGTTGACCTCCACCTGGGGCGTGACGAGGTAGCCGCGCCCGGCGAGGTGGCGGAACACCCGCTGCTCGAACAGCGAACCGAAGGCGGGATGGGGGCGGTCCGTGGCGACCTCGGCGAGCGGTGGCGTCACCCCGGGCAGCGGCGCGGCCGGGCGCGCCGCCGACAGCACGTAGCTGAGGTAGCTGTGGCGGAGATCCTGGTGGTCGAGGTCGGCCGGCGACACCGAGTGGAACAGCCAGACCTGGTCGCGCGCCCGGGAGGCCGCGACGTTGAACCTCCGCTGGTACTCCAGCCGGGTCAGCGGGACCGGCCGGTCGCCCGGCGCGACGACCAGCGACAGGAACACGACGTCGCGCTCGTCGCCCTGGAAGTCGGCCGGTGTGCCCACCCGCAGCCGGCGGCGCAGGTGCTCGGCGGCCGACATCCGCTCGGCGAGCTGGTCGCGGATCAGCGTGGCCTGCGCGGTGCCCTGGGTGACCACGACGCCGAAGCTGAGCCCGGCGTAGCGCGGGTCCTCGGCGCAGGCCAGGACCTGCGCGACGAGCGCCTCGGCCTCGGCCGGGTTACGCGGCCCCGCCGCAGTGGCCGTGGTGAACCCGTGCGGGACGAACCGCGCGACCAGCGGCGTCAGCCGGTCCGCGCCGAACTGGCGCAGCGGCAGCAGCGGCGCGTCCCGGTAGAACATCGCCGACGACCACTCGATGATCTCGGGCATGCAGCGGAAGTGTTCGCGCAGCCGGATCACCTCGCCGAAGCGGGTCCGCAGCAGGCTGAACAGGCTGGACCGCGGGGTGAAACCGACGCGCAGCCACGCCGGCACGTCCGGCAGCAGGGCGTCGAGCCGGTCGAGGACCGGGTCGAGCTCCTGCGCCGGGTCGACCGGCGGGGTGCACTGGCGGTCGTCGCCGACGACGATCACGCGGGGCGCCAGCCACAGCAGGAACAGGCTGTCGAGCCCGGCCTGGCTGCCCTCGTCGACGATGACGACGTCGAAGCTGTCGCGGACCGCGGGGATGGTCGACAGCACCTCCCGGATCGGCATCACCCAGGCCGGCACCGCCGTCTGGGCGATCTCCATCGCCTCCCGGGCGGCCTGGCGGTAGCGCTCGGCATGCCGACCGGCGAGCGTGCCGCCGGCGGCGACGGTGTCGGCGTAGGCGCGCAGCGCGGCCGACTGCTCGGCGCCCATCCGTTCCAGGCAGTGCTTCCACGCCTTCGCCCCGGCCAGCTCCGCGGTGGCCGCGGCGAGGACGTCCTCGGCCGCGTCGAGCTGGGCGTCCAGGTCGGGCGACGCCGTGGCCGCACCGCCGGGGACGCCCGCGTCGCGGGCGGCTCGGGTCAGCCAGTCGGCCGCGACGGCCCAGGCCCAGGCGGCCGAGAACGACGCCAGCCGGGCCGGCCAGGGATCATCGCCGCCGTCGTCGCGCCCCCGTTCGCCGCCGGGGCCGCGGTCGGATCGGTGGATGGTGGCAGCGGTCAGGAGATCCGCCAACGCGGGATGCGCCGCACGCAGCCGGTGGAGCAGCACGGCCTGCCGGGCGGCGGCCTGCCGGCGGGCCGCCGCGGCGTCGAGCGCGGCGCGGGCGGTGGCGTAGGCGTCGGCGTCGCGGGTCCGGGCGGCGGCGGCCACGGCACCGAGCTCGGCGGCCAGTGCGGTGGGGGCGTCGGGGTCGGCGGCGAGGCGGTCGTAGGCGTCGGCGAGGTCGGCGAGCGCCCGGTCGGCGTCGACCGCGGCGGCCATCGGCTCGAGCGCGGCCATCGCGGCGGCGAGATCCCGCCCGTCCGCAGCGGAGTCGATCGTGACCGGCTGCCCGGGCGCCGCCTCGGCGGCGAGGGCGACGACCCGGTCTCGCGCCGCCACGACGGCGTCGATCCTCTCGACGGCCTGCTGCCCCTCGACCAGCCGGGACAGCCGGACCTCCAGCGGATCACCGGGCCGCGGTGGGCGGCCCACCAGGGTCCAGCCGCGACCGGCGGCCTCGACGGCGAGCTCCGCCCGCAGGCGGGTCAGGACGACGTCGAGCAGTTCCGGGGTGGTCGGCGCGACCCCGTCGACGGTCACGTGGCGCAGCAGCGCGTCGGCGTCCCGCTGGACCTTCGGCCGGAAGCGACGCCGGAGCTCGGCGCCCTCATCCAGATGTGCCCGCAGCGCCTCGGCGCGGGGGAGCAGGACGGCGGGATCGAGCTCGGTGCCCCGCCCGGCGCCGTCGGGTTCGGCGCCGTCGGGTTCAGCGCGGTCGGGTTCAGCACGGTCGGGGACGGCGCGGTCGGGTTCGCCCGCGCCGCCGGGGACGCCCGCGCCGCCGTCCGCCACCCGGGCCGGGTCGATCGGGGCGGAGCCGGCGGAGGGCAGCACGACGGCGCGCAGGCCGAGGTCGTCGACGTGGCGGGCCGCCTCGGCGATGAGCGGCGCGGCGGCGCTCACCTTGGCCCACAGCAGCCGGTCCCGGCCGGCGAGGGCGTCATCGAGGGCGGCGGGGATCCACTCCCGATCCGGCCCGCGGGCGCCGTGCGCGGACAGGTCGTCGAGGGCGCGGACGAGCGCGGTCACCGCCGCCCGCAGCGGGCCGGTCGGCGACGATCCGGGGCCGGCCGTGGCGATCGCGTCCAGCAGGCCGCGGGCGGCGGCGGTGACCTCGGCCCGGGCCGCCTCGGCCGCCCGCCGGGCCGCACGGTCCGCGGTCACCAGCGCGGCGAAGCGTGCCGCAGGCAGGACCGGTGGTACCGCGCCGGTCGGGACATCCGTCGGGTCCGCCGGATCCGCCGGGCGCCCGGCGTCCGTCGCCGCCGGCGAGACCGGGTCGTCGGCGCAGGCACGCAACAGGGAGTACAGCTCGACCGCCTCGGTGTCGGTCAGCGGCGCCGGCCGTTCGTCGCCGCTGACCGCGGGCGGCACGGGCAGCGGCAACCAGCCGTGGGCCTCGCCACCGTCGCGGACCCGGGCGGCGATGCCCGCCCGGGTCCCGCCCCAGCCCGCGGCGCCGACCTCGCCGTCCGGATGCACGGCGCGCTCGGCGGCCCGCGCGCCGCGGGCCCGCTCGGCGAGCTCGGCCCGGGCGCGCAGCGCCTCGGCCCGCCGTCGCGCGGCCTGCTCGATCCGGCGGTCGAGCGCCTCGGGGTGGTAGACCGCCTTCTCCGCGGCCAGTGCGCTGACGCTCGCGGCGAGCTCGGGCGAACCGACCCCGCCGGCGTCCACCGTCGCGGCTGCACCGCCGGCGGGGCCGGAGGCCTCCTCGACGTCGGTGAGCGACACGCACAGCCGCTGCAGTTCGGGCGGCAGCTTCTCCCGCAGCACCCGCAGGGCCTGCGCCTTCTGGCTGGTGACGAGGACCCGTTGACCCTCGGCGAGCAGCGCGGAGATCAGGTTCGCGATCGTGTGGGTCTTGCCGGTGCCGGGCGGACCCTCGACGACGACGCCGTTGTCGTGGCGCAGCCGTTCGAGCACCCGGGCCTGCTCGGGGCTGGCCGGCAGCGGCAGCAGCGGGTCGGCGCCGAGCTCGGCGCCGCTCGTCGCGCCCTCGGCGTCGAGCCAGGCGAGCCGCTCGTCGGCATCCAGGGTGGCGACGAGCTGGACGAGTCCCAGCGGCGGCGGCCCGTCGCCGCGCAACGCCGCCAGCATCCGCTCGTAGTAGGTCAGCAGCGAGGCCTGGTCACGCACGCGCAGCACGAGCGCGGGGGCGAAGGTCACCCGGGGGTGGGCCGGGCCGTCCGGCGGTGACGGCGGCGGCGGCGCGTCCTGCGGGTCGAAGCCGTCCACCGGCACGTCCAACGCCAGGGCCAGCCAGTCCCGCAGCAGCCGCGGGTCGTCGGCGCCGAGCGGGACCGGTGGCCGGTTCTGCAGGCGTTCGTGCAGGTGGTTGGTCCGTTCCCGGCGGAACCCGGGAAGGCCGTCGAGCAGCGGGCCGTCGCCCAGTCGGGTGGCCCCGCCCGCCGGGACCCGCACCCGGATGTCCGAGCTGACCGGGTCGATCTCGCAGCTCACGCGGGTGGACAGCAGGTGCTCGCGGATGAGCGGGCCGCCGGGCGGCGCCCAGGTGAGCAGGCCCGTGGCCAGCACCAGCTCCAGCGCGTCGCCCTCCTGGGCCACCCGGGCGGCGACGGCGTGCAGCGTGTTGTGCAGGGCGCGGCGTTCGGCGTCGGCCCGGGCGCGCGTCGCCCAGATCCGCCATCCGGGCAGCCACTCGCGGTAGGCGGCCTCGATCCGGCCGTACTCCGGGCTCGCCGGGTCGGGACCGGTCGCGGCGTCGGCGCCCGGGTCGGCGTCCGCGTCCGCGTCGGCGCCAACGTCGGCGCCAACGTCGGCGTTCGGCCATGCCGGCGGGCGGTCGGGGTCGGCGGCGGCCGCGTCGGGCAGGCGGATCCGGCCGGCAAGCAGCGGCGGGAGCGGCGGGGGCGGGGGCAGCGTGGCGGCGGCGGGGGCGGTCAGCAGGACCTCGCCGGCGCCGGCGTGCTCCGCCAGGGCGACGCCGGCCGGGATGTCGGCGAGCCAGACGGCGAGCGGGTGCTCCTCGACGGTCCGCACCCGCGCGGAGCGGGCCACCGCGACCTCGTGCAGGAAGCGCACCAGCCGGTGGCAGCGGTCGGCCAGCGCCGCCCGCTGCACGGCGTCGTCGTGGCGCGCCGTCACCGGATCACCTGCCGCGCCCGCCTCGCGCCCGCGGCGGGCCGCAGGCGTCGGCCGTAGGGTGCCATCCGCCGTCCCTCCCGTTCCCTTACCCCTCCGCGCCGCCATGATCGAGGCTCCGCCACGACGAAATAATGACGGTTGTCCCCGACGGGCGGCGGGCCGGGTGGTGCGTCGGCGCGGGCCACGCCGTGGCCGGCCGGGGGCTGGCGGGCATGGATCGGCCGTGGCCTCGGTGTATGCCTGCCGTTGGCCGGCGGGCGCCCGGGGCCGCCTCTTCGGCGTGCCGCCGCCGGTCGCCGTGCGCGGATGCGACAACATACGCATCCGTGAGGTCACGGTTCTATGCTGATTTGCACATTCACTCCCGGTACTCCCGGGCCTGCAGCCGCGACTGCGACCTGGAGCACCTGGCCTGGTGGGCGGCGCGCAAGGGCATCGCCGTCGTCGGGACCGGAGACTTCACCCATCCCGCGTGGTCGCAGGAGCTCGCCGAGAAGCTCGTTCCGGCCGAGCCCGGCCTGTTCCGGCTGCGGCCGGATCTGGAACGGGAGGTGCTGCGCACGCTGCCGGCCTCCTGCCGGACGGTGACCCGTTTCATGATCTCCAGCGAGATCTCCACGATCTACAAGCGGGGCGATCGGACCCGCAAGGTCCATCACCTGCTCTACGCGCCGACCCGGGAGGCCGCCGGAGCCATCACCGCGGCCCTCGCCCGCATCGGCAACCTGGCCGCGGACGGGCGGCCCATCCTCGGCCTGGACTCCCGCGACCTGCTGGAGATCACCCTGGCCGGCGGCCCGGGCTGCTACCTCGTGCCGGCGCACGTGTGGACGCCGTGGTTCGCCGTCCTGGGTTCCAAGTCCGGCTTCGACGCCGTCGAGGACTGCTACGTCGACCTCGCCGACGAGATCTTCGCCCTGGAGACGGGGCTGTCCGCCGACCCGGAGATGTTCTGGCGGATCTCCGGCCTCGACCGCTACCGCCTGGTGAGCAACTCCGACGCCCACTCGCCGCCCATGCTCGGCCGCGAGGCGACGGCGTTCACCTGCGAGCTGGACTACTTCGCCATCGAGGCGGCGCTGCGCGGTGGGGACGGATTCGCCGGGACGGTCGAGTTCTTCCCCGAGGAGGGCAAGTACCACCTCGACGGTCACCGCAAGTGCGGGGTGTGCCTGACCCCGGAGCAGACCCGCGAGGTCGGCGGACGCTGCCCGACCTGCGGCGGCCTGCTGACCGTGGGCGTGCTCAACCGGGTGGAGGCGCTGTCCGACCGCGGGGACGGCGTGCGTCCCGCGACGGCCGGTGAGGTCACCTCGCTGGTGCCGCTGCCGGAGGTCGTCGGGGAGATCCTCGGGGTGGGGTCGAAGAGCAAGGCGGTCGCGAGCCAGGTCACCTCGCTGGTGTCCCGGCTCGGCCCGGAGCTCGGCATCCTCGGCGACGTCCCGGTGTCGGCGATCGCCGAGGTGGGCTCGGCCGAACTGGTCGAGGCGATCTCCCGGCTGCGACGCGGCGAGGTGATCCGTCAGGCCGGCTTCGACGGCGAGTACGGCGTCATCCGGCTGTTCGAGCCGCGCGAGCTCGCCGGGGACGGTGCCACCCTGTTCGACCTCGCCCCCGCCCCCGCCACCCCCGCCGAGCCGGCCGAGCCGGACGCGGCCGGGCGCGGCGGCCGGATCCCGCGGCAGGCGGGACGTGGTCAGCGGTCCCGTCACAGCGCACTCGCCGCTGCGGCGGCCTCGGCGGGTGGCACGGACGTCGCCGACGGCGGCCCGACGCTCGACGAGGCGCTCGCCGCGGTGGGGGAGGGGCCACGGGCTGATGATCGGGCCGACACCGTGGGGGCGCCTGGGGTCGAGTCGATCGGTTCCGCGGAACCGTCGAGTCCGGTCGAACTGGCGGGTTCGGTCGGGCCGTCGAGTCCGGTCGAGCCGGTGGGTGTGGCCGAGCCGGCGGGTTCGGTCGAGCCGGTGGGTGTGGCCGAGCCGGCGGGTCGGGTCGCGGCTGCGGAACCGTCCGTGCTCGACGGGCTGGATCCGGACCAGCGGCGGGCGGCGGCGCATCCGGCCGGCCCCTTGCTCGTCCTCGCCGGCCCCGGGACCGGCAAGACTCGCACGCTGGTACACGCGATCGCCCACCGGGTCGCCGAGCGCGACGTGCCCGCCGAGCAGTGCCTGGCGGTGACGTTCACCCGCCGGGCAGCGGGGGAGCTCGCCGAGCGGCTCGACGCCATGCTGGGCGCACGGGCCCGCCGGGTGCTCGCGACGACGTTCCACGGCCTGGGGCTGACCATCGTCCGCGAGCAGCACGAGCGGCTGGCGCGCGGGGCGCAGGTCCAGGTCGCCGACGACGCCGTGCGGGTGGAGCTGCTCGACGCCGCGCTGCACGGCGAGGGCGACTCCCGCGCCCGGCGGCGGGTGTCGGCCGGGATAGCCGAGCTCAAGCGGCTGCGGGCGCTCGGCCAGGTCCAGCGCGACCACGACCTGGTCGGCGTCCTCGCCCGCTACGACGCCGAGCTGCGGGAACGGGACATGGTCGACCTCGACGACCTGATCGCGCTGCCGCTGACCCTGCTGCGTTCGGCGCCGGAGCTGGTCGAGCACTACCGCGCCCGCTGGCGCCATGTCTGGGTCGACGAGTACCAGGACACCGACGAGCTCCAGTACCGACTGCTGGGGCTGCTGTGCCCGCCGGCGGCGAACCTGTGCGTCATCGGCGACCCGGACCAGGCGATCTACAGCTTCCGCGGCGCCGACGTCGGCTTCTTCCTGCGGTTCGAGCAGGACTACCCGGGCGCGGGCACGGTCGCGCTCACCCGCGGCTACCGGTCGACGCGCACGATCGTGCGGGCGGCCCTCGACGTGATCGCTCCGGCGAGCCTGGTGCCGGGCCGGACGCTGACCGCGGTACGGGGCGCCGAGGGGGACGGCCCGGTGCTGCTGCGGCGCTACCGCAGCGAGGCCGAGGAGGCCATCGCGGTCGTCGACACCATCGACGCCGCACTCGGCGGGACCTCCTTCCACGCGCTCGACTCCGGGGTGGACGGCTCGGTGGAGGCGGGCCTGTCATTTGCGGACATCGCGGTGCTCTACCGGACGGCCCGCCAGGCCGAACCGATCATGGAGGCGCTGGCGAAGCGGGGCTTCCCCTTCCAACGCCGCTCGCACCTGCCGCTGGCCGATGCCCCGGCCGTCGCCGCCCTGCTGGCCCTGTTGCGCCCGGCCGGTGCAGCGCACGCGGCCGGTGCGGTCGGCGCCGCCGATGGGGGTGGTGCGGCGGGTGCGGCCGGTGGGGTCCGTGCGGCGGGTGCGGCGGCTGGGCGGGCGGTGTCCGGGTTGCTGCGGGACGCGGCGGCGCAGGCGGTGGAGCTGGCGGCCGCGCTCGGCACCGAACTGGGCGCGTCGCTGCCGGCGGGGTTCGCGGGCTTCCCCGGCGGGCGGGTGCCGACCGAGGCCGAGCTGCGGCTGGCCGTGGAGCTGCTCTCGCCCGTCGCGGCCGCCGCCGGCACCGACCTGGACGGCTTCCTCACGTCGGTCACGATGGCCAGCGAGGTCGACGGGCTCGACCCGCGGGCGGACCGCGTCAGCCTCCTCACCCTGCACGCGAGCAAGGGGCTGGAGTTCGGCCTGGTCCTCATCGTCGGCTGCGAGGACGGGCTGCTGCCGATGCGCTTCGGGCCCGCCGGCCGCGCCACCGTGGCCCCTGGCGAGCGGGCCCCTGGCGAGCGGGCCCCTGGCGAGCAGGCCCCAGGCGAGCAGGCCGACCCGGCCGCGGCGGCGCTGCTGGCCGAGGCCGAGGAGCGGCGGCTGTTCTTCGTGGGCGTCACCCGGGCGCGCCACCGGCTGATCCTGACCTCCGCGGCGCGCCGCCGCGCCGGCACGGACGCCGAGACGCGGCCCTCGCCGTTCCTCGCCGACATCGGCCCGGCCCTGCTGTCGACGGGCGAGGCCGCGAGCACGCGCCCGCGGGCCCGCCGTCCATCGACGGGCCAGCAGCTCAGGCTCGTCTGAACCGCGCGTCCGGTCCGGCGGGGGAGGCGTGGGAGAGCGCCTCCGTGGCTCTTCCACAGGGCTCGGCGTCCGATGTGTCCCTGTGGAAGAGACAGGTGGCGCCGCTCCCCTGCGCCGGGCCACGTTCGGGTCGCGGCGCAGGGTCCGTTCGCGGCGGCCTCAGCGCTTGCGGAGCACCATCGCGAGGTTCCAGGTGACGATCTCGCGGGCGCCGGGCACCTTGAGGATCACCTTCGCCCAGTCCGGCAGGTAGCGCGGCATCGCGTCGAGGATGTCGACGTCGGCGCGGCGGCGGGCCCAGGACAGCGTGTCGGCGACCGACACCGGGAACAGCGTCCGGCCGTAGATGTTCTTCGGTGCCTGACCCTTGCGGCGCTCGAAGCGGGCTGCCGCCCGGTCACCGCCGAGGTAGTGCCACGGTGCCGTCTCGTGGCCGCCCCACGGCGACAGCCAGTTGGTGTAGCTGAGGAAGATCAGTCCGCCGGGGCGGGTGACCCGGACCAGCTCCGAGCACATCCGCCACGGGTCGGGGACGTGCTCCAGGACGTTGGACGTGTAGCACAGGTCGACGCTGCCGGACAGGAACGGCAGGTCCAGCGCGCTGCCCCGGACCCGGCCAGGGACCTCGATGCCGCCGGCCTCCATCTCCGAGACGTCCGGCTCGACCCATACGTAGCGGGCGCCGGCGTCGAGGAAGGCCGAGCGGAAGTAGCCCGGGCCGCCGCCGACGTCCAGCACGAGCTGGCCGGTCAGCGAGGTGTACCGCATGAGCTGGCGCACCGAGTCGGCGGCGATGAGCGAGTAGAACCCCGCCGGGTCGACGGGCTCCTTGCGGTGGGCGAGGAAGAGGGTCTTCGACCGGCCGAGGCCCCAGCCGGAGTACGGCAGGGTGCGCACGAGGGGCGCCTCGCCGTCCGGGCTGTCCGCGGCGCTGCCCGCGGCCGCCTGCTGGGCCGGTGCCGCCGGCTGGATCGGGGCCGCCTGCCGGGCCGGTGCCGCCTGGGTCGGCGGGGTCGCCCCCTTCGCCGGGGTCGCCCCCTTCGCCGGGGTCGCCTCCTTCGCCGGGAGGGCCGCGGACCGCGCCGCGTCCGACGAGGAGGGCCCCGCTGTCGCTGTCGTGGGCTCGGCGGAGGTCGCCGCGGATGCCGCCGTGTCAGACATGGCGGGGACGATAACACTCCGGCCACGGGGGTCCGCCGGCCCCGGGCGAGGGCCGGTCGGTGCCTCGCGGGCGGCGGTCGCGCGAGGTGAGATGCGCCGTCCCCGGTGTATCGCCGCGCGGGCGTCGGGTGCGGTGGACGGAGCGTCTCGCTATGCGTTTGCCCAGCTCGCGCGCGATGTGTGGAATCGGCGGGTCGGGAGGTTTATCGTTTACTTGCTCAACGTTCCCTTGGTTCCGTTGGTTTCTCCTCGTTCCCTGACCCGGCGACGTGCGTTCCCGGTGAACCCAAGGATGGGTGATGGTAGTGGCGCGCCCGACCACCACGTCGGATCCGATGAATTTCCAAAAACTCGGATCCCCGCGAAATTCTGTGCTATCCGCGATCGTCAGGCCAGGTCGCGTGATCCCCGCAAGCCCTCGTCCGGCCAGGTAGCGGCCGGGATGTCCCAGACCTTTGAAACCCTGGGTCGACCCCTGCCACCTGCGCAGAGTGCATTCTCGCCGGCCTGGCGGCACGTACTCGACCGTCCGCTGGGTATCCGCACGGAACTCGACCGCATGCGCCGGCAGGCGCCCTTTTACGACGCGACGGTCGACGAGATCGACGGTCGCCGGATACGGATCGGCGATCACTGGCTCACCGATTTCGCCTCCTGTAACTATCTGGGGCTTGATCTCGATCGGGAGATCATCGAGGCGGTTCCGGCGTACCTGGACCTGTGGGGCACGCATCCGAGCTGGTCGCGGTTGATTGCCAGCCCGCGGCCCTACGACGACATCGAGCGCACGCTGGCGGAGCTGCTCGGCGCGCAGGATGCGCTGCTGCTGCCGACCATCACCCATATCCAGCATTCCGTGCTGCCGGCGCTGGTCGGCCGGGGCGCGCTGTTCGTCGAGCTCCACGCCCACCAGACCGCCCACGACGGGGCCGCGATGGTCGCCAGTCGTGGCGGGACCGTGGCGCGGTTCCGCGAGGACCGGCTCGACCGGCTGGACCGGCTGTTGCGCGCCGCGCCCCACCCCCGGGTGATCTGCGTCGACGGGGTGCACAGCATGACGGGCAACGGGCCGCCGCTCGACGAGCTCCTCCCGCTCGCGCGGGCCCACGACGCGCTGGTCTACGTGGACGACGCGCACGGTTTCGGGGTCGTCGGGCAGCGCGGCCCCGACGAGTCGAGCCCGTACGGCAGCCGCGGCAACGGCATCGTGCGCCATCTCGGCGCCGGCTACGACAACCTGGTGCTCGTCGGCGGGTTCTCCAAGGCGTACTCGTCGCTGCTCGCGTTCGTCGCCTGCCCGACCGAGGTGAAGGAGTACCTGAAGTCCGCGGCCGGGCCGTACATCTTCTCCGGTCCGTCGCCGGTCGCGTCACTGGCGACCGGCCTGGTCGGCCTGCGGGTCAACGAGCAACGAGGCGAGGCGCTGCGGGCCCGGTTGTACCGGCTGACCAGTCGGTTTCTCGACGGTCTGCGCGGGCTGGGCGTGGGCACGCTGAACACCAGCGGATTCCCGATCGTCGAGATCCCGCTGCGGGACGCGGACAACGCCGACCCGCTGGGCCGGTTCCTGTACGAGCGGGGGGTCTTCGCGTCGGTGGTGCCCTTCCCCGTCGTCCCCCGCGACCAGGTCGGGGTGCGGGTGCAGATCACCGCCGCGAACACCGACGACGAGATAGATCATCTTCTCGCCGTCCTCGCCGAGGCCGGCGACCGCTTCCCGTTGGTGGCGGCGAGCGACCCGCCCGATCCCGGCTGAGCCGCCGGCAGGCGGCGACGGCGGCCGGTCAGCCCGCGGGCGGCGCGAGGCGGGCGACCGGCCGCCGGTCGCGGTCGAGCCGGACGTCGGCGTCGCGCACCCGCGCCAGCACCGCGAGGTAGTCGGCCCGGGGGATCTCCAGCGCGCCGAGGTCGACGAGGTGGTCCGTCGTCATCTGGACGTCGAGCAGCACGCCCCCGGCGGCGGTGAACCGCGCGTCGAAGTCGGCGAGGGCGACCTTCGAGGCGTCGGTGCGGGCGTGGAACATCGACTCGCCCGCGAACACGCCGCCGACCCCGACCCCGTAGACGCCGCCGACGAGGTCGTCGCCGTCCCAGACCTCGAGGCTGTGCGCCCAGCCCAGGGCGTGCAGACGCGCGTAGCCGTCGATCAGCTCGTCGGTGATCCAGCCCGACGTGCCGTCGCGCTGGCAGCCGCGGACCACCTCGACGAAGGACTCGTCGACGGTCGTCGTCCACCCGCAGTTGCGCAGCCGCTTGCGCAGCGACCGGTTCACCCGGACCCCGCCGGCCGGGATCACCGCTCGCGGATCGGGGCTCCACCAGGGCAGGTCGTAGCCGCCGGGGCGGCCGGGGGACAGATGCCGCACCCGGCGGGCGGCGACGGCGGCCCGCAACAGCGCGCGCAGGCCACCCGCGCCGGCCGGCGCCGGCTCGCCGACCTCGGCGACCTCGGCGGCCCCCGTACCCTCGGCGCCCGCTGCGCCCTCCGGTTCGTCGCCGGTGGGCCACGGGAACGCCCCCGCCCGGTAGGCGCCGACGAGCGTCGCCGGGTCCAGCGTGCCCCCGACCGCGACCGGTGCCCGCCCGGGACTGCGCAGCAGCGAGAAGCCGTCCCACACGGTGGGACCCACCGGGCGGGGCGCCGCGGTCACCGCCACGGGCTGCCTGCCGGCGTCGTCGGTCCGGGGGCCACCGGTGTGTTGCGCACGCCACCCTCCCTCGTCGGGGCGCGGCCGCCGGTGCGGCGAGCCCCGCGGTCGGCCGCGGGATCGCGGGTCGCCTCCCGGGCGCTCGTCTCCCGTGCGCTCGTCTCCCGTGCGCTCGTCTCGCGGGCGTTCGCCTCGCGGGGCGTCGCGAGCCCGACCGGCTCCCGCGTCGCGGTCTCCAGGTCGATCGTGCCAGCCGTCGCCGCGGCCTGCCGGAGTTGTTCGGTAACCAGCTCGGACGGGCCGGGTTCGCCGAGGAAGTAGCCCTGGGCGAGGTCGCAGCCGACATCGCGCAGCATCCGCACCGCCGCCGCGGTCTCCACCCCCTCGACGACGATCCGCAGGTCGAGGGCGTGGGCCAGGCTCACGGTGGACCGCACGATCGCCTCGGCCCGGCTGTCGTCCGCCACCCGCTGGATGAACGACTTGTCGAGCTTGAGCACGTTCACCGGCAGTTCGAGCAGCCGCGCCAGCGACGAGTAGCCGGTGCCGTAGTCGTCGACGGCGATGCCGACGCCCAGCGCCCGCAGCTCCCCGAGCACGGTGGCCGACCGTACCCGGTCGAGCATGAGCGTCGTCTCGGTGATCTCCAGCTCCAGCGCCGCCGGGCTCAGGCCGAAACCGGCGAGCATCCCGCTGACCTGCGCGGGAAAGCCCCGATCGAGCAGGTCGGAGGCGGACAGGTTGACGGCCACGGCGACCTCGAGGCCGGCGGCGTGCCAACGTCGACACTGGTCGAGAGCGGTGTGGAGCACCTCGATCGTGAGCATCCGCATGAACCCCGCCTGCTCGGCCAGCGGGACGAACTCCTCCGGGCCGAGCAGGCCCCTGGTCGGGTGCCGCCAGCGGACGAGGGCCTCGACCGCGTCCATCCGTCCGGAGCCGAGATCGACCTTGACCTGGTAGTGCACCTCCAGCTGGCCGGTGCCGAGGGCGGCCCGCAGGGACTCGATCAGGTCGAGTCGGACGAGGCTGTTCACGTCGGCGCCCGGCCGGTAGGACTCCACGCCGGTGCGGCCCGACTTCGCCGCGTACATCGCCACGTCGGCGCGCTGCAGCAGGGTGTGCGCGTCCTGGGCGTGGTCCGGGTAGACGGCCGCCCCTATGCTCGCGCCCACGTGCAGCGTCACACCTCCGACGTCGAAGGGATCGGCCAGCACGGTCAGCACCCGGTCGGCGACCCGGCGGGCGGCGTCGGCGTCGGCGTGTTCGAGCAGCACCGCGAACTCGTCGCCGCCGAGGCGGGCGTGCAGGTCGCCCGGGCGCAGGGCGTCGGAGATCCGGGTGCCGACCTGGGTCAGCAGCGCGTCCCCGACCTGGTGGCCGAGCGAGTCGTTGATCTCCTTGAACCGGTCGAGGTCGAGCAGCAGCAGGGCGAAGGTGTCCGGCCCGGTGGTGTGCTGCTCGGCCCGGGTCAGCCGCTCGATGAAGCCGCGGCGGTTGGCCAGGCCGGTGAGGTCGTCGGTGCGGGCCAGCACCCGGCTCTCCGCGAGCTGCTGGACCTCGATGAAGGTGAAGGCCGCGCGGGCCAGGGCGGAGAGCACCGTCGCCGCCGCGAGTGCCACGGTGACCGCCGGCAGGTCGATCGCGGCGCCGAGCACCAGCAGGCCCAGCGCGACCGTCGCCAGCACCAGCGGCACGGCGATCACGCCCCACCCGGACATCTTCGCCGGCGGCTGCCAGCGCGGGCGCAGCCAGGACGCCAGCGCCGGCATCAGCACCGACAGCAGCCACAGGCTGGACAGCACCCCGTTCGACGGCGTGTGCCCGGCGGTGACGATCACGAGCAGCAGCGAGTCGGCCAGGGCGAAGCTCACCAGCCCGGCGCCCAGCAGCCACCACACTCGCCCCTGGCTGGACGCCCGCGAGATCGACGTCATGGCCGGCCGGTGCTGGACCGAGCTGCGCCGCCCCGACCGGGCCGAGGATCGGCTGCGCCACGGCCTGACCGGCTACGACCCGCTGCGCGCCCGGGAGATCTCGCTGTACGAGACGTGGTTCGCCGAGGCCCACCTGCAGCGGGGCGACGTCGAGCAGGCCTGCGAGCGTGCCGTCCGCGCCGCCCGGCTCGACGCCCGGGTGAACTCCGCGCGCACCGCCGAACGCCTGCGCATGCTGGCCCGCCGGCTCGGCGGGTACCGCTCCGTGCGGGCGGTCCGCGAGTTCGACGAGGTCTACCGGACGCTGCGGGAGACGGTCCCCGGCGGCGGTCGGCCGCGCCCGGAACCGGCCGAGGCGCCGCGGCCCGCGCCGCCCCCCGCGGCCCGCTCCGGCGCAACCGAACCGGTGGCATCGACCGGTCGGGGGACTCCGGCCGTGGCGAGATCGGCGGGCAGCCCGGTTCCCGCCGGGACTGAACGGCACTGAGGCTAGCCGGGCGGCGACAGGGCCGCGGCCAGCCTGCGCCACTGCGCCAGGGGCGGCGTCCCGCCAGCAGTGATCAGGTGGATGCTGACGTGGTCGGCGCCGGCCTGATGATGCTCTGTCAGGCGGTCGACCACGGTCGCCGGGTCGCCCCAGGCCACCAGCCCGTCGACGAGACGGTCGCTGCCGCCGTCGGCGAGGTCGTCCGCGGTGAAGCCGATGCGTAGCAGGTTGCGGGTGTAGTTGACCCGCCTCAGGTAGACGGCTAGCGCGGCTCGGGCAGCGCCCCGCGCGGCCGTCGGGTCGGATTCCAGCAGGACCATCTGGCCGGGGGCCAGCAGCGGGCCGTCGCCGAGGATCTCCCGGGCCTGCCGGGTGTGCGCCGGGGTGACCAGGTATGGCACGGCCCCGGCGGTGCGCTCGCGGGCGAGGCCGAGCAGGCGCGGGCCGAGGGCGGCGAGCGCCCGTTCGGCGGGCGGCACCGGCGGGATCGCCTTGTCGAGTCGGTCCAGGTAGTCGACGACGGCCTGGTAGGGACGTTCGTAGCGGCGTCCGGTCCGAGGCTCGACGGACTCCTTGTGCCCGGCGCCGATGCCGAGCAGCAGCCGGTCCGGATGATCCCTGACGATCGCGACGCGGCGGCGCGCGACGAGCTCGGCCGGCTCGGTCCAGGCGTTGATGATGCTGGTCGCCGCCGTGATCCGCGACGTCGCCGTGAGGATCTGCGCCGGCAGGTCCAGATCGCCCGCGGCATTGCCGAACCAGATCGCTCCGAATCCCAGGTCCTCCAGCTCGCCCGCGATCTCCGCCCGCTCACTCGCCTCTGCCGGCCACTGGTGCTGGCCCGTGCACACCCCGAACCGTCCGGTCCTGACCGTCATCGCTCCGCCTCTCCGGCGCGCCCCCGTACCCGGTCGTGTGGCTACGCCCCTCAAGCCTGCGCGCGACCGGTGCTCGACGCCTCCCGCACGGCGACCGGGATGATGAGGCGGGCTAGCGGAGCAGCGCGAGGTAGTCCGTGCTGGCGTGCACCGCGGAACCAATCATGATCGCCGTGAGCGCGCTGGTCGCCAGCAGGACCGTCGCGGGCACCCGGGTGGCGCTGGCTGACCCGTCGAGGAGTGCCACCATCCTTTCCGTGACGCCGCTGTGGTCGAAGCCGCACGTGGTGGGCGTTGACCGGGATACTCCCGCGTCGCCCGGTCGGTGCCCCTGGGTCTCCCGCAGCGTCGCCAGCGAGACCTTCCCGAGCGCCTGCGCGAGGACGCGCCGCTGCCCAGTCGCGCGGGCCGCGTGCTCGTCCGCCCACCGCTCGCAGGCGCTCTCGACGAGACCGGGCAGGTGTCTGAGCAGCGGGTCCACCGCCGCGCAGCAGGCGACGACCATCCGCAGCCAGTGATGTCCACCGGTGAGGTGGGCGTGCTCGTGGGCGAGCACGGCCTCCCGCTCGGCGCTGTCCAGGCAGTCGAGCATGCCCGCGGTGATGACGACCCGTCCCCCGGTGACGCCACCGACCGCACAGGCGTCGGGCCGGCGCTGCGGGAGGACATGGACCCGACCGGGCGGCAGCCGGCGGACCAGCCGCTCCGCCCTGATCAGGTCCCGGCCGATCCGAGCGGCCGCGGTCAGCAGCATGCCGGCGGCGGCACCGACGGCCAGAACGGCCGTCGCGCCCGCGAGTGACGGCGGAAGCTCGGCCTGCGGTGCCCTGACGGTCGCGCCGAGCCGGTGCGCGAGAGCCGGCACCCGATCGGCGAAGCTGGCCGCCAGCAGTGTCAGGGACGACACCCAGCCCGCCGCCGCGAGCACGGCGCCGGTGGTAAGCGCCGCCGGCTTCACCCGGTAGGGCAGCCGTCGGGCGAGGGCCGGTGCGCACACCGCGACGATGACGTTGACGACCAGGGGAACCCAGACCATGTACCTCACCGGTGCCCCCGGTGACTCATCAGCCCGGCCTGCCGCGCGGACGGCCGGCCGGGACTCGGCGACCCCGCCGAAGTCCTACTCATGATCGCGCGCCCGGTGGCTCGCCGGCGGCGGGCGGCGGGCCACCGCCGGTCGGGGGTTCATCCTCGGCGGCGGCCAGCAAGGCGAGGAGGGTGGCCTCATCGTCGGCCGTGAGCCCGGCGACGAAGTGGCTGAGGACCTCGGTCCGGCCGCGGCCGTCCCCGAGCAGCCCGCGCATCCGATCGGCGAGCTGCCGGGCCGCCGCCGCCGTCGGGGTGTAGGCGTGACCACGGCCGGCGACTGTCCGTTCCAGCATGCCCTTGCCGTGCAGCCGGGCGAGCGTCGTCGCCACGCTCGTGTAGGCGAGTTCGTGGCCGTCCCGGACCAGGGCCTCCTGGGTCTGGCTCGGGGTGAGCGGCCCGCCGGCCTCCCACAGCACGGCGAGGACGGCGGACTCCAGCTCGCCGGCCACCCGCCGCCCGGGCCCCCTGTCACGCATGGCCGGAAGTCTAGCCGCCGACTACGACAACGGTAGTGCTACTATTTCTGTAGTACTACATGAATAGATTATGTGTGTCGCCGCCCATGTGCGGTGCCGGCCCTGATCGGAGTCACGGTGGGACCAACGCAGATCAGTGGCCTGCCGGCGCATGCGCTGCTCGTGCATGTCGTCGTCGTGCTCGTGCCGCTCACCGCGCTGCTGGTCGTGCTGTCGGCCGTCTGGCCCGCCGCCCGGCGCCGGCTCGGTGTGCTCACGCCGTTGGTGGCCCTGGTCGCGGTCGTGAGTGTGCCGCTGACCACCCATGCCGGGGAATGGCTCGAGGCTCGGGTCCCTCCGGATGCGTTGGTCCGCCGGCACGCCGAGCTGGGCGACGGCCTGCTGCCGTGGGCGATCGGGTTGTTCGTCCTGGCGGCGGCGGTCTGGTTGTGGGGTCGGCGCAGCGAGCTCGGCGGGACCGCCGACGGCGGGACGCACGCGGCCGCCCGCCCCGGTGGGCTGGCCGTGATGATCGTGCTCGCGGTCCTGAGCGTGGTTGTCGCGGTCGGCTCGGTGGTGCAGATCTACCGGATCGGTGACAGCGGGGCGAAGGCCGTCTGGCACGACAGCTTCAGTCCGAACCCCGGACCTGGCGAACACGGCTGAACCTGCGCGACACCTCGCCAGGCCGTCAGCCCACGCCGGTCCGTCAGCACTCGCCGTGCCGGCGTCAACAGGGCCACGTGCCTCGCCTGCCGCCCGCCGCCTCGCCGCCTCGCCGCCTCGCCGCCTCGCCGCCTGCCGAGGTGCCGCGTCCGGCTGCCCGTGCCGCTCAGCCGGCGCTCGCGCCGATGAGCCGGGCGTACAGAGTCAGGTGGGCGCTGGCGGCGCCGGCCCAGGTGTAGCCGGTGGCCAGGGTCCGGCCGCGTTCGGTCGCCGCCGGGTCGCGGGCGCCGGCGGCGGCGAGCAGCGCGTCGCCCAGTTCGTCCGGGGTGCTCGCGTAGCGCACCGCCGGTCCCAGGACCTCGCGCAGCACCGGCAGGTTCCGGGCCACGACCGGCACCCCGGCGGCGAGCGCCTCCAGGGCGGCCAGCCCGAACCCCTCCTTCGTCGACGGGAACGCGAACGCCGCCGCCTGCGCGACCAGTGCCGGCAGCGCGCCGTGGTCGACCGGGCCGAGGATCAGCGGCGTCACCTCCAGCTCCGTCGCACGTGCCAGCACCGCCTCGCGGTAGCCGCGGTAGTCGAACAGCGTCTCGCCGCCGCCCACGACCAGGGCCAGCTCCGGGCGGGCCCGGCGGACCAGCGCCATCGCCTCGACCAGGTCGGCGGTGCCCTTGCGCGGTTCGATGCCGCCGACGGCCAGGACGTAGGGACCGAGCCGGTCCGCCCAGGCCCGCCGGGCGGCGCCGTCGCCCGCGGCGGCGGCGAAGCGGGCGGCGTCGACGCCGTTCGGGATCACCGTCGGGCGGATTCCCCAGCCGCGCTCGACCTCGGCGGCCACGGCGGCGGAGACGCAGACGTGTGCCCGCGGGGCGACGACCGCGCGTTCGTGGCAGGCGGCGAGCTCCGGCGTGGTGAACGCGTCGAGGTGGTGGATCGTGCGGATGGCGTGGGCCGGCCCGCGGGGACCGCGGGGACCGGCGGCGTCGAGCACGGCGTTGGCGCTGATGCAGTCCTGGGCGTGCACGGCGTCGTAGCCGGCGGCGTCGAAGGCGGCGGCCAGGACGGCGATCGAGCGCAGGATCCGCGGGCCCACCGGCTCGTCCGGCACCTCCCCGAAGGGCACCGCTCGCACGCCGACGCGGGGATCGACGGCGCGGAAGAAGCCGCCGTCGCCGCCGCGGGCCAAGGTCCACACGTCGACCTCGGCGCCGAGGTCGACGAGTGCCTCGGCCAGCGCCAGGGTGTGCACGACCCCGCCGCGGGGCCGCGTGGAGTAGGTCAGCAGCGCGACCCGCACCGGATCTCCCGTCTCACCGGATCTCCCGGCCGGCGCGGTGGTGCAGCTCGCGGTGGTGCAGCTCGCGGTGGCGTTCTCCGCGGATCGCGCTCATCGTCCGATCGGCGACCAGGGGCCGCCCCAGGTCTGCCCGACCATCCGAGCGCCGTCCGCCGTCGGCCCGGCGAGCGTGCCCGCGCGGACCTGGTGCGCGCGGACCTGGCGCGCGCGGCGGTCACGGACCTGTTCGGCGAGGTAGGCGGCGTCCCGCGCGATGCCGGCGAACCGGCCCGACCCCCAGGTGTGCAGCCACGGCAGGCCGAGCAGGTACAACCCGGGCACGGCGGTCACCCCGCGGCGGTGCTGCGGATGCCCGGCGCCGTCGAAGATCCCGGCGTGTAGCCAGCGGTAGTCGCGGGTGAACCCGGTCGCCCAGACGACGGCGGCCACGTCGGTGACGGCGAGGGCCGGCCCGGTGGCACTCGGGGGCTGCCAGACCGGCGTGTAGCGACTCGGGCCGACCGCCACGTCGAGCCCGTTGGCGGCGATGTGGGCGTCGATCAGCTCGTTGATGCCGTTGTAGACCTCGTCGGCGGCGTCGAGGTTCGCGGCGAGGTCGTCGGCGAAGGCGAACCGGCCGGCGTCGACGCCCGTCAACCGGCCGTGCAGCACCATCCCCTGGCGGGCGAAGGCGCGCAGGTCGATGTCGCGCCCACCGTCGCGACCGGTGACGTAGTGGTTGGTGCGGTCGGCGCTGCGCTCCTCGACCGGCCTGTCGGTGACGGGCCTGGCGTAGTGGCCGGTGTCGTGCATCCAGGCGATGACGTCGCGGCCCCGGTAGCGGCGGGCGAACCGGGGCGCGTAGCCGACCGCGAGGTGCACCTGCCGGCCGGCGAGGTGCAGGTCCTCGGCGATCTGCGCGCCCGACTGCCCGGTGCCGACGACGAGCACCGGTCCGGCGGGCAGGTCCGCGGGGCGCCGGTAGCGCGCGGAGTGCACCTGGTGCAGGTCGGCCGGCAGCCGCTCGGCCAGCCGCGGGATCGCGGGGGTGTGGTAGCCGCCGGTGGCGACGACGACCTGGTCGGCGACGAGCTCGCCGGCGGTGGTGCGCACGGCGAAGCCGCCGGCCGGGTCCGCGGCGCCGGGCCCGTCGCCGAGCGGGCGCAGGGAGTTCACCGCGGTGTGCTCGCGGACCGGCGGATCGAAGCTCGCGCGGTAGCCGTCGAGCCAGGCGACGATCTCGGACTTCACCATGAAACCGTTCGGGTCGGGCCCGTCGTAGGCGTGGCCGGGCAGCCGGCACTGCCAGTTCGGCGTGACCAGGCAGAAGCTGTCCCAGCGAGCGTCGGACCAGGTGTGCAGGGCGGTGTCGCGTTCGAGGACGGCGTGGTCGACGCCGTCGGCGGTCAGATGCCAGCTCATCGCGAGCCCGGCCTGACCGGCGCCGATCACGGCCACGGGGAGGTGTTCGACCGTGTCGGGCGATTCCCGGCCGGCCGCTCCCACGTCACGCGCTCCCACGTCGGGCGTTTCCCTGTCGGGCGACCCCGAGGTAGGCGTCGGGACGGCGGTCGCGCAGGTGGTACATGCCCGCCCGGGCGGACGACAGCATCGCCGGGAGGTCCACCGTGGCGTAGGCGACGCCTGGCCGGGTCCCGGTCGTGGCGAGCACCGCGCCGCCGGCGTCGACGACCTTGGCGCTGGCGACGAACCGCAGCGACCCGAAGCTCCCGGACTGGTTCGCCGACACCCACAGCACCTGGTTCTCCAGCGCGCGGGCCCGGTCGAACAGGTCGAACCGGTGCGTCCAGCGGTCGTCGGCGAGGTCGGGCGCGCGGAAGGTGCGGGCCGCGGGCCACGCCGACAGGCAGGCCACGATCTCGGCGCCGTCGAGGGCCAGCGCCCGCGCTGCCTCGGGGAACGCCTTGTCGTAGCAGATCAGCATCCCCATCCGGCCCAGCGGGGTGTCGAACGCGGCGAAGCTGTCGCCCGCCCGGTACGAGGCGCCCTCGCCGAGGGGTTGGTGCACCTTGCGGTGCACCCCGAGCAGACCGTCGCCGCTGACCGCGACCGCGGTGTTGTAACGCAGGTCGCCGTCGGCCTCACACAGGCCCGCGGTGACGACCAGATCCCCGGCCAGTGCGGCGAGCCGGCGCACCTGGGGGCCGTCGAGGTCGAGGGCCGGCGGCAGCGAGCTGGTCCCGTCGCCGCTCGTCCCATCGGTGCTGGTTGCGTGGGGGGCCGAGGCCGTGGCGCCGTCGAGGGTGGGGCCATCGAGGGTGGGGCCGTCGAGGGTGGTCAGATAGCCGCCCAGGGCCGCCTCGGGCAGGACGACCAGCCCCGCGCCCCGCGCCCGCGCGGCGTCGAGGATCGAGGCGATGCGGGCGAAGGCGTCGGTCAGGTCCCGGCCGAAGTCGGCCGCGACCGCGGCGACGGTGATCACTCGACCTCACCGGCCGGTCCCAGCCCGGTGACGGTGCCGGGCACGCCCTCGGTGAGTTCGCCGTCCGGCCAGCGCAGGGCCACCCCGGCGCCGGTCGTCAGCGCCCCGCAGACCTTGGAGGTGGCGCAGCCCGCGTCCGCGACGCCGCGGCCGGGCGCGTCCGCGGTGAGCATCGCGAAGCCCGGAAAGCACGACAACCAGTCGGCGACGCCGGCGGAGTCCGGGCGGGGCACCGCGGCGACGTCCAGCACGGCCCCGCAGCCGCTGGCCTCGGCGAGCATGCCGAGCGTGCCGACCAGGCCGGCCATGCTGACGTCCTTGGCGGCGGCCGGGGCGGTGCGGGCGACGAACCCGGTCATCGCGGCGAGCTCGTCGGCGCCGCGGGAGGTGGTGGAGTCCCACTGCCGCCCGGTGTGACCGCGCCGCCAGGTCCCGCCGAGGTCGGCGGTCAGCGAGACGGCGTGCCCGGCCTGCCCACCGCCGGCCGGCACGGGCCGCGCGCTGCGGCCCAGCGCGGTGACCGTCAGCGCGGCCGGGACGCCGAACTGGGTGTGCCCACCGAGGATCGGCAGCCGGTAGGCCGTGGCCGCCGCGCGCAGCCCGGACAGCACCCGGGCGGCGAAGGAGGCGTCCCGGGCTCCGACGGCGTCGAGCAGTCCGACGGGATCGGCCCCCATCGCCGCCAGGTCGTTGGCGTTGACGAGCACCCCGCACCAGCCCGCCCATTCCGGATCCCGCTCGACAAGCGAGGGCACGATGGCGTCGCAGGCGGCGACGAGGTCGCTGCCCGGCACGGGGGCGCCGTCGTCGCCGACGAAGCCGGCACCGCCGGGCCGCAGGCCGCCGAGCAGCGCGCCGAGGGGTGCCTTGGTCGCCGCGGCCTGGCGGGCGAGGCGGTCGATCGGCCAGCGCATCAGCACGTGCGGCTTGCCCGCGACCGTGCAGGGACGCACCGAGCGCCAGCCCAGCCGCTGGAACGCCGGCTCGCCGGCGGCCTGGACGGTCGCCTCGAACCGCAGCACCCCGGCCTGCTCGGCGAACGCGCAGGCCGCCCGGACCAGCGCCGAGCCGATCCCCGCGCCATGTCCCGCGCCATGTCCCGCGCCGCCGCGGGCGGGCCGGACGACGGCCAGCCGCCCGCCCCTCCACCAGCCGAGATCGGCGCCGGTCGCGCAGTGCAGCCGGACGCCGCCGAGCAGCTCCCCGCCCGCCGCGCGGGCGAGCAGGACGACGGTGCGCTCGTCGTCGTCCGCATCGTCATGATCGGTGCCGCCGCGGGCGGTGCCGCCGAACAGCCCCTGCTCGACGACGAAGACGTCACGGCGCAGCCGCCGATAGGCCGCGAGATCCGCCCGCTCGGTCGCCACGTCGATCGTCCATGCCGGTGGCCGGGTCGCCGGCGCGGGCACGCCGAGCAGGACGCCCCCCAGATCCATCAGGCACCCGCCGAGGGCAGCGGGCTGCACGCGCCGCAGGCGGCGCAGCCCGCGCGTTGACCCGAGCCGGCCATGCCGGCGGCGCGCAGCAGCGCCGCGACCCGCACGGTCACGTCGGCGACGGTCGCCGCGGGGGGAGGGCTCGCCCCGTCGACGTCGAACGCCAGCGTCCCCGCGATCGGCCGCAGCGGCACGACGAACGGGTAGACGCCCATCTCGACGAGCTCGGCGGCGCCCGCGACCAGCTCGTCCGGGTTCTCCCCGAGACCGACGAGCAGGTAGGTGGAGACCTGGTTGCGGCCGAACACCCGCACCGCCTCCCGCCAGGCGGCCCGGTACTGCGCCATCGCCACGGTGGCCTTGCCCGGCATCCAGCGGCGGCGTACCGCGTCGTCCAGCGACTCGACGTGGAGGCCGACGCTCACCGCGCCGGCCTCGCGCAGCTCGGTCAGCACGGCGAGATCGCCGGGCGGCTCGCACTGCACCTGCACGGGCAGGCCCGGCACCGCGGCGGCGACCGCCCGCACGCAGCGGGCCAGGTGGCGGGCCCCGCGATCGCGCCCCGCGGTGGTCCCGGTGGTCATCACCATCTGGCGGACCCCGTCGAGGCGGACCGCGGCCTCGGCGACCTCGGCGAGCTGCTCCGGGGTCTTCACCGCGGTGGTCGCGCCGTGGCGCAGGGACTCCTCGATGGCGCAGAACCGGCAGCGCTCCTCGGCCCGATAGCGGATGCAGGTCTGCACGACCGTGGTGGCCAGCACGTCCGCGCCGTGCAGGCGGGCGAGCTGGTCGTAGGGGACGCCGTCGGCGGTGCGCAGGTCGTAGAACGCCGGCCGGCGAACCGGCTCGACGGTCAGGCCGAGATCGGCCCCGTCGAGCAGCAGGCGCCCCTCGCTCACCCGGTACGGGCTGGTGGGGACGATCGGCAGCGCGGTGCCGACCCCACCGAGCAGGACATGACCGTCGTCGGACGGGCCCGCCCCGCCGCGGCGCGCGACGGGCGCGTCCACCGCCACCCCGTGGACGGCGAGATCGCTTCTCAGCGCGGTGCTGGTCATGTGCTCACACCAGGTAGGTGGAGTTGATGATGGCGCCCTTGCGGGCGTAGTGGATCAGCGCGTCCTGGACGTCGAGCGGGTGCGCCGGGACGACCCCGCTGATGAGGTCCTCCTCGCGGGCGCCGTGCAGGGCGAGCCCGAAGCGGCAGCAGTAGACCGTGCCGCCCTCGGCGATGAACGTCTCCAGCGCCAGGTTGATGTTCGTCTCGCCGGGGAAGGCCGCGTCGCCGGTCGTCGGGAAACCGCGGTTGGCGATGCAGTTGATCGCGCCGGGGCCGTAGAAGTAGATCGCCGACTCGAACCCCTTGCGCAGCGCGCGGGTGGCCTGCAGCACCGCGACGAAGCTCACCGACGACTCGTGGGCGATGCCGTGGACGAGGGTGAAGTAGCACTCGCCGTTCTCGGCCTGGTAGTCCGGGAAGATCTTGGTGGTGCCGTAGAGGTTGCTGCCCTTGGGCAGCGACGGGTGCGGGATCTCCGCCAGGCTTCGGGCGATGTTCTCGGCGATCGTGTCGTCCAGGGTCATCGGGTTTCCTTCGTGGCGGTGGGATCAGTCGTAGAGGGCGGCGAAGTTGGCGGTGAAGACGTGGCGGGCGAGCTCGCCGTCGCCCACCGCGGCGGCGAGCCGGGCATATTCGCCGGGGTGGTCGCCCCACGGCTCGTCGGAGGCGAACAACAACCGGTCGTGGCCGACACCGCGGCGGTCCATCTCGGCGGCAAGCCACCGTGGCGCGAAGCCGACTGCCCAGCTCAGGTCCGTGTAGACCCGCTTTCCCGCGGCGATCCAGTCGAAGAAGCGCCCGCCGGCGAGTTTGATGTGTCCACTCGTCCCGCCACCGAAATGCACGAGATGGATCTTCGCCCGGTCGCCGAAGCGATCCACCAGCTTTCCGACCTGGTCGATGTCGCTGGCCGCGCCGGGCGAGGTGTGGACGTGGACGATGAGGTCGCGCTCGACCGCGGTGGCGAAGAGAAGGTCGAGCTGGGCGAGGCAGCCGGCGTCGTCGACGCTCCCGCCGAGCAGGAACGTCGTCTTGAGCGCTCGGACGCCCGGCTCACCGGCGAGGGCCAGGGCGCGGGCGTTGAGCTCGGCGTCCCGCGGCCGCGGCGAGACGAAGATCCCGGCTCGGATCCGATCGTCGCGGGCGGCCGCCTCCAGCACGAGCTCGTTGAACGCGAAGGTCCGCGCGACCTCCGGCACTCCGTAGTTCGGGATGACCAGGGCCCGCTCGGTACCCTCGCGGTCGAGGTCCGCGATGAGCTGGGCGACGGTGGCGCGCGCGGAGACGTCCGGGTGCACCGCCGGCCCCCCGTAGAACGGGTGGGCCGGGAGCACACCAAGGTGACGGTGCGCATCGGCGAGGCCGGCGAATGTCATGTAATTAGTTCAAAGTTTGGACATGTTTGTTCCATAGCTCTCGGAACAAGGTCGCGTGACGTGCGCATCGCTTCTCCCGCCGCAGGTTGGGGGCCCTCGGTGGAATCCATGGGGGATCACCCTCGCTGTCGGAGTGATCCGGACCATTCTGCCGGATGATGCACCGTATCGCCCCGGCAAACGCGCATCCGGCACATGTGGCCGTAATGTGGGGCCGCTCTTTGCGGCAATGCGCGCTCCGGCAGAGCCGCGATCAGCGGTCGACGCTGTCCATGTGGGTGGTGTCCATGCGGGCGCTGTCCTCGCCGGGGCTGTCCTCGCCGGGGCTTTCCGCACGGTCGCCGCTCGTCCGGGCCTCGGCGCGGGTGGCCTGTTGGACCTCGAGCAGTGACTCGGCGTGTCGCTCTGCCTCGAAGGCCTTCACCCCGCCGCGTACCCCGAACAGCCGCTTGCTGGCGACCAGATAGACCACCGCACCGAGGTTGACGACGAGGGCGCCGATTCGCAGTACCGTGATGCGCTCGGTGAGCTCGTAGATCTCCAGCGGCAGGAACGCCGAGGTCGCCACCACCGCGAAGTACTCACCCCAGCGCTTGAGCAGCCACAGCCCGATCCCCTCGACGATCTGTACCGCCGCGTAGCCGAACAGCAGCACCGCCACCAGCAGCAGCGTCCGCGGCCGGGTGTAGAGCAGGTGGTGCAGGTGCTCGACCGTCGGGGAGTGGTCCAGGTCGAGATGCAGGACGTCGGCGAGCGGCCGCGCCGCGGGCACCGCCCGGTCGAACAGCCGCTGCACGGCGTCCTCGGACCGGCGAAACCGCAGGATGGCGTAGCCGATCAGCACCATCAGCAGCGCCCGGACCAGGCGCTCCACCGCAAGCAGCCGCAGCACCGTGGCGTCGCGCAGGGCCCGTCCCCGCAGCAGCACGGGCGCGTCCTGCGCCGGCCCGCCGAGCGCCGGCTCGCCGACGACGAAGTTCCCGCAGCGCAGGCATCGCCAGCTCACCCCTACGGCGGTCCGAGCGGTCAGCCGTTCGGCCAGCTCGGGCTCGTCGGGCCGATAGGTGGCGTGACCCTTGCGCGCGCAGGCCCGAAGCTCCCAGTCCACCCGCATCCCGGCCCGCTCCTCATCACCGCGTTCTACCCACGCCAACCGGTGCCCGCCCGCGCCTACCAGCCGCGAGCCGGTCAGCACGCCGCCGCAGAGTCTGGCTCGGACCCAGGCCGCCGACCTGGCTTTGACACGAATCCGACACCGTGCCGCCCATTCAGGCCAGCCCACGCCACCGAGCCCGCCCGACCGACCCGAACCCACCCCTGGCGATCATGGTGTTCCCTGGCGCCGGGGCCCACCGCGGCCGCATTGCGGTGCGTTCTGCACGGTCTGGGACCGCAGACCGTGCATTCCGTACCGCAAAGCGCCTCCCGCATCCGACCTGGATGATCGTTGCCTGCGCAGAACCGTGCTCCGCGGTACGGTCTGCCACCGCGAGGGTCTGGCACGGTCCTGGCAGTTCCGCAGTTCCGCAGTTCCGCAGTTCCGCGGTTCCGCGGTTCCGCGGAACCGGGCCGGCGCCGTCGGAGGTGAGCCCGACGTCACCGGCGACCCCGGCGCCCGTGACCAGACGTTCCCACGGCGGTGCCTCGACGGTCCGGGGTCAGTGGCGCCGACACGCCGCCTGATCACAACCACAAACGCGACCTGAAACTGGACAAACGAACGCCCTGCACATCTGCACGGTCCGCTGAGCGTCTCCTCCCCGCCGTGCAAACCAAACTCTCTATCGCTTGTGCGGGCCAGCAACCTGCGTTACCCGGGCGTCCGGAGTTCGATCCGCACGGCGGAGGAGCGGCAGAGCACCACCCGGCATGAGGACGTCGTGGTTCGGGATCACGTCCTGTTCACGAACGTGGAACCCTGCTGCCTGTTTTTGGGGCCTCAGATCAGCCGCCGTAGCTGCACCGTCGTCGGACCCGCCGACGAAGTGGTCGAGGCGGTGACCGGGCTCCTGATGAGCTGTCACTATTTCTGTCGGCGCCCAGGCCGCGGGGCGGCGGGCGTTGCCTGGCGGGAAGAACGACCCGACCTGGTCGAGGCCGTTGCACAGCCGTCGGTGGCCTGCGTGATCTCCCGGGACGTCGAGCGCGAGGCCATCATCGACGCGCTGATCGACGAACTGCGCCCCCTGCTCGGGGGGATCGGTAGCTCCGCGGCGGGCAGTCGCTCGACTGCGTAACT
This sequence comes from Frankia alni ACN14a, assembly GCF_000058485.1. Classification (NCBI taxonomy): domain Bacteria; kingdom Bacillati; phylum Actinomycetota; class Actinomycetes; order Frankiales; family Frankiaceae; genus Frankia; species Frankia alni. The sequence goes on along the minus strand of NC_008278.1, from coordinate 6,457,125 downwards.
CCGGGCGAACGATCAGCAGGCGACGGCGTTGCACCGCCGGCTCCGCCGTCATTGTCGGCAGCCGCCGAGCCCACCAAACTGCCCGGGCGGCAAAGGGCACCTCACGCCATCCATGTCCCGCCCCACTCGGATGACAGGTCTGCATCGGCCCCAGATCCGCCCCCACCCCACCAAGCCAGAGCAAAGCCACTGGCCCCGTGGGGGGTTCGGGGGGGCTCGGCCCCCCGGCAAACATGACGAGCAAAGCCGCAGTCGCCCCAAGGGCGACAAGCATGGAAGGTCGCCCCGTGGGGGGTTCGGGGGGGCTCGGCCCCCCGGCAAACATCACGGGCAAAGCCGCAGTCGCCCCAAGGGCGACAAGCATGGAAGGTCGCCCCGTGGGGGGTTCGGGGGGGCTCGGCCCCCCGGCAAACATCACGGGCAAAGCCGCAGTCGCCCCAAGGGCGACAAGCATGGAAGGTCGCGCGTGCCCCCGGCAGGATTCGAACCTGCGCACCCGCCTCCGGAGGGCGGTGCTCTATCCCCTGAGCTACGGGGGCTCTGGGGCAACGCGGCATACGTTACCAGGCGGGAACGGCGGATCGCGCACCCGGGTCGGCCGTAAGCTTCCGGTGTGTACCAAGCCGCCCCCCGGGTCCTCGTCGTCGACGACGACGCGGTGATACGTCAGCTCGTGGTCGTCAACCTTGAGCTGGAAGGCTTCGAGGTCCATACCGCCGTCGACGGTGTCGACGCGCTGGAGGTGGTGCGGACCGTCGATCCCCAGGTGATCACGCTCGACATCATGATGCCGCGGATGAACGGCTGGGATGTGGCCGCTGCCCTGCGCGAGGACCCGTCGACCGCCGACATCAAGCTGATCATGCTCACCGCGCGGGCGCAGGAGGCCGACGTCAAGCGCGGGGCTCGCATCGGCGTCGACTACTACCTGACGAAGCCGTTCGACCCCGACGAGCTGATCACCGTCGTCCAGAAGCTCGCCGCCGGCCAGCCGGTCTAGCCGGATTCAGCCGGCGGATCACCGGGTTCGCAGGGTCCGGCCCGCTGGTTCGCCGCGCGGCGGCGTTGACGGGGATCGGCGGGCGGACGTGGGAGGGCGTCGCGCCGATAGCATCGCGACATGACCCCCGCCGATCTCGCCGACGCCATCGTCGCGGCCATTGGTCGCGCGGTCGCCGACGGCGACCTGGACGTGACTGTGCCGACCACCGTCACGGTGGAGCGACCGAAGACGGCCGGGCACGGCGACTACGCCTCCCCGGTGGCCCTGCAGCTCGCGAAGGCGGCGCGCCGCAAGCCGCGCGAGGTCGCGGAGGTGCTGGCCGGCCGGCTGGCCACCCAGAGCGGGATCGCGAGCGTCGACATCGCCGGGCCAGGATTCCTGAACTTCACCCTCGCCGGGGACGCTCTCGGCGAGATCGCCCGCACGGTGGTGCGGGCCGGCGAGAGCTACGGGCATGCGGCGAAGCCGCGGGGCGTGCGGGTCAACCTGGAGTTCGTCAGCGCGAATCCGACCGGTCCGGTGACGCTCGCCTCGGCGCGCTGGGCGGCCGTCGGCGACGCGCTGGCCCGCATCCTGACCGCGGCCGGCTTCTCCGTGGGCGGGGAGTACTACGTCAACGACGCCGGCGTGCAGATCGAGCGGTTCGGCGCGTCGGTACTGGCCGCGGCCGCCGGCCGGGAGATCCCGGCGGAGGGCTACCACGGGGCGTATGTCGCGGAGATCGCCGCGGCGGTGCTGGCGGGCCGGCCGGACCTGCTCGACCTGCCCGAGGACGCCGCGCTCGCGGTGACCACCGAAGAGGGCCTGGCCCTGATGCTCACCGAGATCCGGTCGACGCTGGAGGGCTTCGGCGTCCACTTCGACCGGTGGGCCTCCGAGCGGGCGCTGCACACCGCCGGCGCGCTGACGAAGGCGATCGACGACCTGCGCGCGCAGGGCCACGTCTACGACGCCGACGGCGCGGTGTGGCTGCGCACCACCGACTTCGGTGACGACAAGGACCGTCCGCTGGTCAAGAGCGACGGCCAGCCGACGTACTTCTGCGCCGACGCCGCCTACTACCGCGACAAGCGGGGCCGTGGCTTCGACCAGCTCATCTACCTGCTCGGGGCAGATCACCACGGTTACGTCGCCCGGCTGAAGGCGATCTCCGCCTGCTTCGGCGACGACCCGGCGACCAACCTCGACGTCATCATCGGGCAGCTGGTGACGCTCTCGCGCGGCGGTGCCCCGGTGAAGATGTCCAAGCGGGCCGGGACCTTCCTGACCCTGCACGACCTCGTCGACGCCGTCGGGGTCGACGCGGCCCGCTACTCGCTGGTCCGGTCCTCGCTCGACTCGTCCCTCGACCTCGACCTCGACCTGGTGACCCGCCAGACCAGCGACAACCCGGTGTTCTACGTCCAGTACGCCCACGCCCGCATCAGTTCGCTGCTGCGCAACGCCGAGGCGCTGGGCCTGCCGACCGCGTCGGAGACGGCGGACGTCGCGCTGCTGACCCATCCGCGCGAGGTGGACCTGCTGCGGGGGCTCGGCGAGTTCCCGCGGGTGATCGAGGCGGCGGCCAGCCTGCGTGGCCCCCATCGGGTCGCCCGCTACCTGGAGGAACTCGCCGGGGTCTACCACCGGTTCTACGACGCCTGCCGGGTACTCCCGCAGGGGGACGAGGAGGCGGGCCCGCTCACCGGTGCCCGGCTGCTGCTGGTCGCCGCGACCCGGGTGGTGCTCGCGAACGGCCTCGGGCTGCTCGGCGTCAGCGCGCCCGAGCGGATGTGACCGGATGGTTGACGGCGGCCGCGGCGGCGACGAGGCCGGCCACGCAGACGAGTCGGGCCGGGGCAACGAGTCCGGCCGGGCCTACGAGACAGGCCGCGGAATGAGACGGGCAGAGGCGATATGAGCGAGACCGACAACCCGGCGGTGGGAGCACCGGCAGCGGGAGCCCCGACAGCGGGAGCCCTGACGGTGGGAGGCCCGACGCCGGGAGGCTCGTCGGCGGCGGCCCTGGAGGAGAACCTCTGGCCGGCGACGGCCCGGCTCGACCGCGACGGCGTGCTGCGGGTCGGCGGTGTCCGGGTGGACGAGCTGGCCGCCGAGTTCGGCACCCCGGCGTTCGTCCTGGACGAGGCCGACTTCCGGGCCCGGTGCGCCGCCTGGCGGCGCGCGTTCTCCGACTGCGACGTCTACTACGCCGGCAAGGCGTTCCTGTGCCGCGCGGTCGCCCGTTGGGTGGACGAGGAGGGGCTCAACCTCGACGTCTGCACCGGCGGGGAGCTCGCCGTGGCCCGCTCGGTCGGATTCCCGGCCGGGCGGCTGCTGTTCCACGGCAACAACAAGTCGGTCGCCGAGCTGCGGGCGGCGGTGGCCTACGGCGTCGGGCGGATCGTCGTCGACTCCTTCGCCGAGATCGATCGCCTGGCCGCCGTCGCCGCCGAGGCCGGGGTGCGCCAGCGGGTCCTCGTGCGGGTCACGCCGGGGGTCGAGGCGCACACCCACAGCTACGTCTCCACCGGCCAGGAGGACCAGAAGTTCGGCTTCTCGCTCGCCGGCGGCGCGGCGGCCGAGGCGGTGGAGCGGGTGCTCGCCGCCGGCTCGCTGGAACTCGTCGGCCTGCACGCGCACATCGGCTCGCAGATCTTCGACACGGCCGGGTTCGGCCTGGCCGCGCACCGCATGGTCGGCCTGCTGGCGCGCGTCCGCGACACCCACGACCTCGAACTGCCCGAGCTCGACCTCGGCGGTGGGCTCGGCATCGCCTACACCAGCGAGGACGCCCCGCTGGAGGTGGCCGACGTCGCCGAGCGGCTGACCGCCGTCGTGGGCAAGGAGTGCGCGGCGGCGGGGCTTGCCGTCCCGCGCCTCGGCGTGGAGCCGGGCCGGGCCGTCGTCGGCCCGACGACGGTGACCCTGTACGAGGTCGGCACGGTCAAGGAACTGCCCGGGCTGCGCACCTTCGTCAGCGTCGACGGCGGGATGAGCGACAACATCCGCACCGCCCTCTACGACGCCCGGTACACCGCCCGGCTGGTCTCCCGCGCGGGCTCGGCCGCGGCCCACGTGGTCACGCTCGTCGGCCGGCACTGCGAGTCCGGCGACGTCGTCGCCCACGACGTGCCGCTGCCCGACGACGTGCGCCCCGGCGATCTCGTCGCGGTGCCGGCCAGCGGGGCCTACCACCGGTCCATGGCCAGCAACTACAACCATGTCACCCGCCCGCCGGTCGTCGCGGTGCGCGACGGCGCCGCCCGGCTGATCGTGCGGCGGGAGACCGAGGAGGACCTGCTGCGCCTCGACATCGACCCGGCGGACCAGGCCGGCGCGGCGGTGGCACCGTGAGGATCGCGCTGCTCGGCTGCGGGGTCGTCGGCAGTGAGATCGTCCGGCTGCTGCGGGCCAACGCCGGTGACCTCGCCGCCCGGGTCGGCGAGCCGCTCGAGCTCGTCGGGATCGGGGTGCGCCGCCCGGAGCGGGTCCGTGACCTCGACATCGACGCGAGCCTGTTCACCGCGGACGCCGCCGGACTCGTCGCCCGTGACGACGTCGATCTCGTCATCGAGGTCGTCGGGGGGATCGAGCCGGCCCGGGACTGGCTGCTGGCCGCCCTGCGGGCCGGTAAACCGGTGGTCACCGCGAACAAGGCGCTGCTCGCCTCCGACGGCGCCGCGCTGCACGACGCGGCGGCGGCCGCCGGCACCGACCTGTACTACGAGGCCGCGGTCGGTGGGGCGATCCCGCTGATCCGCCCGCTGCGCGAGAGCCTGGCCGGCGACCGCGTCCGCCGGGTGCTCGGCATCGTCAACGGCACGACGAACTTCGTGCTGACCCGGATGGACGAGACCGGCGCGTCGTTCGCCGAGGCACTGGCCGAGGCCGGCGCGCTCGGCTACGCCGAGGCCGATCCGTCCGCCGACATCGACGGCTACGACGCCGCCGCGAAGGCTGCGATCATGGCTCAGCTCGCCTTCCACTCGCCGGTGACCATCGACGACGTCTACCGGGTCGGCATCGGCGACGTCACCGCCGCCGACATCGCGAGCGCGCGCGAGATGGGCTGCACCGTCAAGGCCCTCGCGGTGGCCGAGCGCAGCGTCGAGACCGACGGGATCAGCGTCCGGGTGCATCCCGCGATGATTCCGCGGACCCACCCGCTGGCCGGGGTGCGGGAGGCGTTCAACGCCGTGTTCGTCGAGGCGGAGGCCGCCGGGCAGTTGATGTTCTACGGCCAGGGGGCGGGCGGGGCGCCGACCGCGTCGGCGGTGCTCGGCGACGTGGTCGCCGTGGCGCGCAACCGCATCGCGGGCCGTCGCGGACCCGGCGAGTCGTCCTACGCGGCGCTGCCCGTCCTGCCGATGGGCCGTACCGTGACGAGGTATCACGTGAATCTCGACGTCACCGACAAGACCGGCGTGCTCGCGACGGTCGCCGGTGCCTTCGCGCGTCACGATGTGTCCATCAGGAGCGTCCGCCAGGACGGCCGCGGCGACGACGCGAGCCTCGTTCTGGTGACGCATGCCGCGCCCGACGCGGCGCTGTCGGCCACCGTCGAGGAGCTACGCGGCCTCGTCGGGGTGCGGGCGGTGTCCGGCGTGATGCGGGTCGAGGGAGGTGAGCCGTGACCACGACGTCCACAGCTCGTGCGGAGTCCAGCGCCGTCGGAGCCAGCGCCGCTGCCGGGTCCAGCACTGCTGCCGAGTCCAGCGCTCGTGCGCAGTCCGGGTCGTTCCCGGGTGGGCCGGCGGCGCCGGCGGCATCCACCCAGCCCGACCGGTCGCACCGGCCGTGGCGGGGGATCATCGAGGAGTACCGCGACCGGCTGCCGGTCGACGACGACACGCCGGTGATCACCCTGCGGGAGGGCGGCACGCCGCTGCTGCTCGCCGAGCACCTGTCCGAGCTCACCGGGTGTGAGGTTCATCTCAAGGTCGAGGGCGCGAACCCGACGGGTTCGTTCAAGGACCGCGGGATGACGATGGCCATCAGCCGGGCCGTCGGCGCGGGTTCCCAGGCGGTCATCTGCGCCTCCACGGGCAACACCTCGGCCTCGGCGGCCGCCTACGCCGCCCGTGCCGGCATCACCTGCGCGGTGCTCGTCCCCAGCGGGAAGATCGCGCTGGGCAAGCTCGCCCAGGCGCTCGTGCACGGCGCCCGGCTGCTCCAGCTCGACGGCTCGTTCGACGACTGCCTGCGGGTCGCCCGCGAACTCGCCGACACCTCGCCGGTCACCCTGGTCAACTCGGTGAACCCGTACCGCCTGGAAGGCCAGAAGACGGCGTCGTTCGAGATCGTCGAGGCGCTCGGGCGGGCCCCGGACGTGCACTGCCTGCCGGTCGGCAACGCCGGCAACATCACCGCCTACTGGCGGGGGTACCTGGAGGAGGACGCCCGCCTCGACGCCGGCCGGCCGCGGATGTGCGGTTTCCAGGCGGCGGGCGCGGCCCCGATCGTGCGCGGCGAGATCGTCACCTCCCCGCAGACGATCGCCACGGCGATCCGCATCGGCAACCCCGCCTCCTGGGACTTCGCCGTCGACGCGCGGGACTCCTCCGGCGGCCTCATCGACGCCGTCAACGACCGGCAGATCCTCGCCGCCTACCGGCTGCTCGCCCGCCGGGAGGGCGTCTTCGTCGAGCCGTCCAGCGCGGCGAGCGTCGCCGGGCTGCTGATGGCGCGGGCGGACGGTCGCATCGAGGCCGGCCAGCGCGTCGTCTGCACCGTGACCGGCAACGGGTTGAAGGATCCCGACTGGGCGATCAGCGGGGCGGCCCGGCCGGAGACGATCCGGCCGACCGTCGCGGGCGCCGCCGAGGCGCTCGGGCTGCAGACTTCGTGACCGCCCTGTCCGGCGCGGTCCCGGGGGCCGAAACGGCGGCCCCCGGCGGGGCTGTCCGCGACAACCCGGGCGGGGCTGTCCGCAGTGTCTCCGGCGCGGGTGACCGCGACCTCTCGGGCGCGGGTGACCGCGACGCGCGGGGCGAGTACAGGAGCGTGCCGGTGGTCGGCGCCGGGCGGGCGGGTGCCGACGGCGCCGCCCGGCGGGTCCGGGTGCGGGTTCCCGCGACGAGCGCGAACCTCGGCCCGGGGTTCGACGCCTTCGGCCTCGCCCTCGGGCTGTACGACGAGGTCGACGTGGAGATGACCGCGTCCGGTCTGACGGTCGACGTGGTCGGCCCGGACGAGGTCGCCCAGGACGAGACGCATCTGGTGGTCCGGGCGATCCGGGCGACGTTCGACCTGCTCGGCCGGCCGCAGCCGGGGCTCGCCCTGCGCTGCGTGAACCGGATCCCGCACGGCCGCGGGCTCGGCTCGTCGGCGGCCGCCATCGTGGCGGGGATCGTGGCGGCGGCGGCGCTCGACCGGCCCGATCTCGGCCCGGAGTTCGAGGCCGGCCCCGCGGCGAACCAGGGCGACCCCGGCGTAGCCCGTCCCGGCGTCCCTGCTGACCGGGCCGCAACCGCAACCGCGGCCGGCCCGGCGGCCGCGGCCGGCCCCGGCCCCGGGGACTCGGCCGGCCCCGCGACCTCGGTGCCCGCCGCAGCCGCGTGGATGCTGCGCCTGGCGCATGACATCGAGGGTCATCCGGACAATGTGGCCGCCGCGCTGTCGGGTGGCTTCACCGTCGCCTGGCAGGACGTCGAGGGGGCCCGCTGCCTGCGCGTCGACCCCTTCGCCGAGCTGCGGCCGGTGGTCTTCGTGCCGACCGTGCGCCAGTCCACCGAGGCGTCGCGGGGTGCGCTGCCGGTGCTCGTCGGGTTGCCCGACGCCGCCCGGACCCTCGGCCGGGCCGCGCTGCTGGCGCTGACGATGTCCGCCGCCGAGCCCGCGGCCGCGGCGCAGCGCGCCCGCACGCTGTTCAGCGCCACCGAGGACCTGCTGCACCAGCCCTACCGGCTGCCCGCCGCGCCGGCCACCGGCGAGCTGGTCGCCCGGCTGCGCGCCCTCGGGGTGCCGGCGACCCTGTCCGGCTCCGGGCCGTCCGTGTTGGCCCTCGCGGTGGGCGGGGAGCAGGCCGCGGCGGCGGTGGGCGCGGCGAGCGCCGAGTTCTCGGTCGCGCCGCTGAGCGTTGACCGTTCCGGGGCGCAGGTCACCCGCCTCGACCCCGAAAGGTAGTCGAACGGATTCATAAGGTGATATTGTCGGGCTGGGGTGGGGCGGTCGGGCCGCAGCTCCGCGGTCGTGTGTCACATCGGGAAGTCCTGACGTCTCAAGGTTGTTGCCGAGGTGTCTGCCGCTGGATAGTCTGGTGACTGCACCCGCTGCCACCGCGGCGCGTGCTCGCTCCCGCAGTGCCGCTCTGGCAGTGCCAGATGGGCCGTGGTTCGGGACTCCGGTGTTTCGGCCTCGTCGTCGTTGCCTCGGCTCCACACCGGCACACCTGGGCGGGATCGGCGAGTTCGCTCGCGGCATTCGGCCGCTGGCGCCGTAGACGGGCGCGACGTCGCCCATCCGGTGCTGTACATCCCCTTCACCCGGCATCTGTGCAGGCGAAGAAGGTTCACAAGCTACGCCCGGCTCATCAGGAGCCAGTTCCTTCAGGGAAGGAAAACCTTGAGCGACACCACCAACGTGCTGCCAGTGAGCGCACGTGAGTCTGCGGCGCCTGCGACGCCTGCATCGCCGCCCCACGAGAGCGGGCCGGCGGCCGGCACCTCGTCCGCAGACGCCGTCACCACCGCGCCCGCCGCCGACAACGGCAGCGCGCGCGCCGGCCGCGGTTCCCGGGCCGCCGCCGCGACGACCCCGACCGCCGAGGGCGCCACCGCGACCCGGCGACGCCGGCAGGGCACCGGGCTGTCCGCGATGCTGCTTCCCGAGCTGCAGTCCATGGCCTCGTCCATGGGTATCCAGGGAGTGGGCCGACTGCGCAAGGGCCAGCTCATCGCCGCGATCCAGAACCTGCAGAACGGTGAGGCCGCGGGCGGTTCCACCGCTTCCGCTCCCACCACCGACCAGGCACCGGTGGCGCCCATCCCGGCGCCGAGTGAGGCGCCCGCCGCGGCGCCCCTGGCGGCCCGGCAGTCCGCCGGCGACGGCGGCGGCTCCAGCACCACCACCCGCACCCGTTCCCGCCGCGGCGCGTCGCGCGGCGTGGCCAGCCCGACCCTCGAGCAGCCGACCCTGCCGGAGCCGGCCGGCGACACGGTCGTCGAGACCCGTCCGGCCCCCGTCGTGACGGCCCCGGCGCAGCAGGCGGCCCTCTCCGCGCAGCCGACCGCCGCCGCCCAGTCCGCCCCGCCCCAGCCGGCGACCAGCCCCGGCCGCCAGGGCGACGGTGCTGCCCGCGGCCGTGAGGACCGCCGCGACCGCTCCGGTGACAACGGCCGCGCCGGCGAGAGCGGTCGCTCCGGTGACAACGGTCGCTCGGGCGAGAGCGGTCGCTCCGGTGACAACGGTCGCTCGGGCGACAATGCCCGCTCGGGCGAGAGCGGTCGCTCCGGTGACGGCGGCGAGCGGCCGACGAACGACCGTCAGGGCACGGACCGTCGGTCCGGCGGGGATCGTCAGGACCGGCAGTCCGGTGACCGCTCCTCGGGCCGCGCCGACCGGACCCAGGGTGACCGTTCCGGCAACGACCGCTCGGGCGGCGACCGTTCCGGTAATGACCGTTCCGGTAGCGACCGTCCGGGTAGTGACCGCTCCGGTGGCGACCGTCCGGGTAGTGACCGTCCGGGTAGCGACCGTTCCGGCCAGAACGGCCAGAGCGACGACGACTTCGCCGGCCGCAGCCGGCGGGGCCGGTTCCGCGAGCGTGGCCGCAACCGCGGTCGCGGCGGGCAGGCCGGTCCGGCCGAGAACGAGCCGGTGGTGCGCGAGGATGACGTCCTCGTGCCCGTCGCCGGCATCCTCGACGTCCTGGACAACTACGCCTTCGTCCGGACCAGCGGCTACCTGACCGGCCCGACCGACGTCTACGTCAGCCTGGCCCAGGTTCGCCGCAACGGGCTGCGCCGCGGCGACGCCATCACCGGCGTCGTCCGCGCGCCGCAGGAGGGCGAGCAGCGCCGGGACAAGTACAACGCGCTGGTCCGGTTGGACACGATTAACGGGATGGAGCCGGAGGAGGCGCGCGGGCGGCCCGAGTTCACCAAGCTCACGCCGCTGTACCCGCAGGAGCGTCTGCGGATGGAGACCGAGCCCCACCTGCTCACGACGCGGGTCATCGACCTCGTCATGCCGATCGGCAAGGGGCAGCGCGCCCTCATCGTCAGCCCGCCCAAGGCCGGCAAGACGATGGTGCTGCAGTCCATCGCCAACGCGATCACCACGAACAACCCGGAAGTCCACCTCATGGTCGTCCTCGTCGACGAGCGGCCGGAGGAGGTCACGGACATGCAGCGCTCGGTCAAGGGCGAGGTGATCGCCTCCACCTTCGACCGGCCGCCGGCCGACCACACCAACGTCGCCGAGCTGTCCATCGAGCGGGCCAAGCGCCTGGTCGAACTCGGCCACGACGTCGTCGTCCTGCTCGACTCGATCACTCGGCTGGGCCGCGCCTACAACCTGGCCGCCCCCGCCTCCGGCCGGATCCTGTCCGGCGGTGTCGACTCGACCGCGCTCTACCCGCCGAAGCGCTTCCTCGGCGCGGCGCGCAACATCGAGAACGGCGGGTCGTTGACGATCATCGCAACGGCGCTGGTCGAGACGGGCTCGACGATGGACACCGTGATCTTCGAGGAGTTCAAGGGGACGGGCAACGCGGAGCTCAAGCTCGACCGCAAGATCGCCGACAAGCGGATCTTCCCGGCGGTCGACGTCGACGCCTCCAGCACCCGCAAGGAAGAGATCCTCCTCGCCCCCGAAGAACTCTCGATCATGCACAAGCTGCGCCGGGTGCTCCACACCCGGGAGAACCAGCAGGCGCTGGAGCTCCTGCTCGACCGTCTCAAGCAGTCCCGGACGAACTACGAGTTCCTCATGCAGATCGCCAAGACGGCGCCGCCGCAGGATTAGCCCCACATTTCGCCTTCGGCGAAATGTGGGGACCCCAGGTCCTTGGGCGCCACACGGGGTGACGCCGGATCGCCTTCGGCGGTCCGGCTGGGAGAGCCGTTGCGTCTTCGGTGAAATGTGGGACGCGCATCGGTCGGTGTCGCCGATTGCGGTGCATGCCGGCATTGCGGTGCGTTCTGTACGGTCTGCATCCCGCAACCGTGCGCGGTGCACCGCAGCTCGCCGGGCTCCAGTCGGATCAGCGGCCTTGGCGGGGAGGGGCTGCCGGGGTTCGGGGGGCCTGCGTGGGCCGGGCGGCCTGCGTGGGCCGGGCGGAACAGGGCGGTCCGCAGCGGCGTTGACGTGGACGGCCAGCGTGCCGGCGGACGTGGCGTCCGCCTCTGGCAGACTGGTGGCAGGACGGCTCCGGTTCACGCCCTCCATCCGGACGGCGACCCGGCGGCCACATCGAAAGAGGGACCATGAAGGCTGACATCCACCCGACCTACCACGAGACGACCGTGAACTGTACCTGCGGGAGCACCTTCACCACCCGCAGCACCAAGGAGAACGGCGTCGTCAACGCCGAGGTCTGCTCGCAGTGCCACCCGTTCTACACGGGCAAGCAGAAGATCCTCGACGTCGGTGGACGGGTCGAGAAGTTCGAGCGCCGGTTCGGCCGGCGGCGCCCCGGCGAGAAGGTCGGCGGCGCGAAGTAGTGCGGCCACGGCGCCCGTCCGGATCACCGGGCGGGCGCCGTTTGCGTCCGGGGCGCCGCAGGCAGCGCCGTCCCGCCGACCCTGGCTCCGGAGCCCTGCGGCGTCCGGGACCGTGACGTGCGAAGAGGAAACACCATGACGTCCCCGCTCGACGGCCTCGTCGCGGAGCACGCCGAGATCGAGGGGCAGCTCGCCGATCCGGCGGTGCACAACGACCCCGCGAAGGCCCGCGCCCTGAGCCGCCGCTACGCGCAGCTCGCCCCGGTCGTCGATCTGGCCCGGGAGCTCGAGCGGGTGGAGGGCGACCTCGCCGCCGCCCGCGAGCTCGCCGCGGAGGACACGTCGTTCCGCGGAGAGGTCGACGACCTCGACGTCGAACTGGCCGGGCTCAACGAGCGGCTGCGCGCCTACCTGGTCCCGGTCGATCCCGACGACGCCCGGGACGCCATCCTGGAGGTCAAGGCCGGCGCGGGCGGCGAGGAGTCGGCCCTGTTCGCCGGCGACCTGCTGCGGATGTACCTGCGCTACGCGGAGCGCCGCGGCTGGAAGACCGAGATCCTCGACGCCAACCCGTCCGATCTCGGCGGCTACCGCGACGTCAGCGTGGCGGTGAAGGCCCGCGGCTCGGCGGCCGGCGACGGCGTGTACGGCCGCCTGCGGTTCGAGGGCGGGGTGCACCGTGTCCAGCGGGTGCCGGTGACGGAGTCCGCCGGGCGCATCCACACCTCCGCGGCCGGGGTGCTGGTGCTTCCCGAGGCGGAGGAGGTCGACGTCGAGATCGACCCGAACGACCTGCGCATCGACGTTTTCCGCTCGTCCGGACCGGGCGGGCAGAGCGTGAACACCACCGACTCGGCGGTCCGGATCACGCACGTCCCGACCGGTCTGGTGGTGTCCTGCCAGAACGAGAAGAGCCAGCTGCAGAACAAGGAGTCCGCGCTGCGGATCCTGCGCGCGCGGCTGCTCGGCGTCGCCCGGGAGAAGGCCGAGGCGGAGGCGTCGCTGGCGCGCGCCAGCCAGGTGCGCACCGTGGACCGCTCGGAGCGGGTCCGTACCTACAACTTCGCCGAGAACCGGATCAGCGACCACCGGGTCGGCTACAAGGCGCACAACCTCGACCAGGTGCTCGACGGCGAGCTCGACGAGGTGCTGGACGCGCTCGCCGCCGCCGACCTGGAGGCCCGGCTGGCCGCCCAGGCGTCATGACCGGCCCGTCGGTGACCCGCGGGGCCGCCGGGACGCTCGCGGCCTGGCTCGCACGGGCCACCGAACGGCTGCGGTCGGCCGGGGTCGCCAGCCCCCGCGCCGACGCCGAGCAGCTTGCCGCGTTCGCCCTGGGGATCTCCCGGGCCCGGCTGGTGGTCGTCGACGAGCTGCCCCCGTCGGCCGCCGAACGCCTCGACGAGCTGGTGGCCCGGCGTGCCCGCCGAGAGCCGCTGCAGCACCTGACCGGCCTCGCCGGGTTCCGCTATCTTGACCTCGCCGTCGGCCCCGGGGTGTTCATCCCCCGGCCGGAGACGGAGTCGGTCGTCGGCTGGGCCCTCGCCGCCCTGCCCTCGGTGTCGGGCGGCGGCCCGGTGTGCGTGGATCTCTGCGCGGGGTCCGGGGCGATCGCGCTGTCCCTGGCCGGGGAGGTGCCCGGCGCCCGGGTGCACGCCGTGGAGGTGGACCCTGCGGCGCTCGGCTGGCTGCGGCGTAACGTTGCGGCGAGCGGACTTCCGGTCACGGTGCACGAGGCCGACGTCACCGCCCCGCCCATCGCGTCGCTGGCCCGGCTCGCCGGGTCGGTCGACCTGGTCGTCAGCAATCCGCCGTATCTTCCGGATGCCGACCGCGACGAGGTGGAGCCCGAGGTGGGCGAGCATGACCCGCCCCGGGCGTTGTGGGGCGGTGCGGACGGCCTCGACGTGGTGCGCGCCGTCGTCGCCCTGGCGGCCCGGCTGCTGCGCCCCGGGGGCCTGCTCGCCGTCGAGCACGCCGACGGCCACGGTGTCGCCGCACCGGGCCTGCTGCGGGCCGACGGGCGGTGGGCGGAGGTGGCCGACCATCCCGACCTGGCCGGGCGGGACCGGTTCGTCACCGGCCGGCGCCGGGCCGGCGCCGGGCAGCGAGCGACAGGGGAGGAGGGGTGATGCAGCGCTTCGACTGTTCCGACGAGGCCGAGCGGGCCCGTGGGCTGGACGCGGCGGTCGCCGCCGTGGGCCGCGGTGGGCTGGTGGTGCTGCCCACCGACACGTTGTACGGCCTGGGGGCCGACGCGTTCGACCGGGACGCGGTGGCCGCGCTGCTGGCCGCCAAGGGGCGCGGGCGCAACATGCCCGTCCCGGTTCTGGTCGGCTCCTGGCGGACCCTGGACGGGCTCATCGACCGCAAGACCCCGCAGGTGAAGGATCTGATCTCGGCGTTCTGGCCGGGCGGGCTGACCCTCGTGGTCCGGCACGCGGCGTCGCTGCGCTGGGATCTCGGTGAGGGCCGGGGCACCGTGGCGGTGCGCATGCCGCTGCACCCGGTGGCGATCGAGCTGCTGGGTCGCACCGGGCCGATGGCCGTCTCCAGCGCGAACATCAGCGGTCAGCCGCCGGCGACGACGGCGGACGAGGCCGTCGACCAGCTCGGCGGTGCCGCCGAGGTGTACCTCGACGGCGGTCCGTGCCCGGCGGCCGTGCCCTCGACCATCGTCGACTGCACCGGCGAGGTGCCGGTCGTGGTCCGCAGCGGCGCCGTCGGCCTCGACGCGTTGCGCGAGGTCCTGCCCCTCGTGCGGGAACCTGCCGGCCGGTGAACCGGTCCTGGAGCCCGCTCGGGGCCGGGCCCGGCCGGGCCCCGAGCGGGTCCTGGGGTGGCCCGAGTGGAGAGCCGGGCCGGCGCGGAGGACCATTGGTCCCGATCGGGCGGCACGAGCGCAGGAGGTAGGTACGCCATGAGCACCCCTTTCTGGGGCCCGGACTTCGACCAGCTCGCCGGCACGGATCCGGACATCGCCGAGGTGGTGCTCGACGAGCTGGCCCGGCTGCGCGGGGGCCTGCAGCTCATCGCGAGCGAGAACCTCACCTCGCCGGCGGTGCTCGCGGCGCTGGGCTCGACGTTGTCGAACAAGTACGCCGAGGGCTATCCCGGCCGGCGGTACTACGGCGGCTGCCAGGTGGTCGACCGGGCCGAGGAGATCGGCATCGCCCGGGCGAAGGAGCTCTTCGGCGCCGAGCACGCCAACCTGCAGCCCCATTCGGGCGCCTCGGCGAACTTCGCCGTGTACGCGGCGCTGCTGACCCCGGGCGACACGGTGCTGGCGATGTCGCTGCCGCACGGCGGTCACCTCACCCACGGCAGCAAGGTGAGCTTCTCCGGGAAGTGGTTCGACGTCGTCGCCTACGGGGTGCGCGAGGACACCGAGCTCATCGACTACGACCAGGTGCGTGACCTCGCCCGTCAGCACCGCCCCAAGATGATCATCTGTGGGGCGACGGCCTACCCTCGGCTGATCGACTTCGCGGCCTTCCGGTCCATCGCCGACGAGGTCGGCTCGTGGCTGATGGTGGACGCGGCGCACTTCATCGGGCTGGTCGCGGGCGGCGCGATCCCCAGCCCCGTGCCGTACGCCGACGTCGTCAGCTTCACCACGCACAAGGTGCTGCGCGGCCCTCGCGGCGGCATGATCCTCGCCCGCGAGGAGCTGGCCGGGCGCATCGACAAGGCCGTGTTCCCGTTCAGCCAGGGGGGACCGCTGATGCACGCGGTGGCGGCGAAGGCCGTCGCGCTGCGGGAGGCGGCCACCCCCGCCTACGCCCAGTACGCTCGCCAGGTGGTGGCCAACGCGCAGGTGCTGGCCGAGGGTCTGGCCGCCGAGGGCATTCGACCGGTCGCCGGGGGCACCGACACCCACCTCGCGCTGCTCGATCTGCGCGAGCTCGGGGTCAGCGGGCGCGACGCCGAGACCCGCTGCGACGCCGCCGGCATCACCCTGAACAAGAACGCGATCCCCTACGACCCGCAGCCGCCCGCGATCTCCTCCGGGATCCGGGTCGGCACGCCGGCGGTCACCACCCAGGGGATGAGGGAGGGCGAGATGAAGGAGATCGCCGCCCTGATCGCCCGGGCGGTGCGTGATCCCGCCGCCGCCGCGGACATCGCCGCGGGCGTCGCCACGCTCGTCGAACGGCATCCCGCTTACCCGCGGTAGCCGCGGTAGCCGCCGCGGGCAGTTCTCCAGTACCACCGGATCGTTCACCCGATCGGTCCGCCAGATCGTTGCACGACAGCCTTCCACCACATCCGGGTCGGCAGTGGGAGATACCCGACGGTGCGCGAGTACCTGCTCGTCTTCGTGGTCTCGGCGGCGGTGACGTTCCTCGCCACGCCGCTGGCCCGGACCTTCGCCATGCGCATCGGCGCCGTCGCCGGGGTGCGTGACCGCGACGTCCACGCGATCCCGACGCCCCGGCTCGGCGGCCTGGCGATGCTCGCCGGCCTCTACGCCGGGCTGGAGGTGGCCGACCGGCTGCCGTTTCTGTCGGTGGTCTCCCAGGACTGGTCGGAGACGCGGGCCGTGCTCATCGCCGGCACGCTGATCTGCCTGCTCGGCGTCGCCGACGACCGGTGGGAGCTGGACTCCCTGACCAAGCTCGCCGGCCAGGTCGCCGCCGCCGGCATCATGGTGCTGCTCGGCGTCCAGTGGTCGTTCGCCATCGACCGCAACAGCGAGACCACGCTGAGCCTCGGGCCGGAGACCGCGGTCCCGCTGTCGATCCTCGCCACCGTCCTGCTGATCAACGCGATGAACTTCATCGACGGGCTCGACGGGCTCGCCGCCGGCGTCGCGGCGATCGCGTCACTGGCGACCTTCTACTTCGCCTACGAGATCGCGGTGATCGACGGTTTCTACCGGGCGTCGCCCGCGGCCCTGCTCGCCGCGGTCACCGCCGGGGTGTGCGTCGGGTTCCTGCCGCACAACTTCAATCCGGCCCGGCTGTTCATGGGCGACTCCGGCTCCATGCTGATCGGCCTGCTGTCCGCCGCCTCGATGATCTCCGTCACCGGGCAGGTCGCCTACGGGGGTTACGCTGGACCCTCGCGGTCGTATCCGTCGCTGATCCCGCTGGCGATTCCCGTGGCCGTCCTCGCTGTTCCCTTCCTCGACCTGGGGCTCGCGGTCATCCGGCGGACGCGGGCGGGGCGGTCGCCGTTCGCGGCCGACAAGATGCATCTCCACCACCGGATGCTGGAGATCGGTAATTCGCACGTGAGGGCGGTTCTGTTCATGTATTTCTGGGCGGCTCTGGTCGGGTTCGGCGGTGTCGCCGCGTCGTTCTCCGCCTCCCCCCTGCCGATCCTCGTCGCCACCGTCGGGGTCGGGCTCGCGGCGCTGCTCGCGCTGCTCGTCCGTACGCAGAAGTCGGCACGCGCGTGATCGTGCCGGTGGCCCGGGTGATCCGACTCGGCCTGCTCCTCACTCTCGCGCTCGCGGTGCCCGCCCTGGCGATCTCCGCGGGGCTGCGCGGCGGGACCGGCGCGCTGAGCGCGGCGCTCGGGCTCGCGATCGTCGTCGCGTTCTTCACCATCAGCAAGCTGGCGGTGGGCGCGGTCGCGCGCCGGGCGCCGCACCTGCTGCTGCCGGCGGCCCTCGGCACCTACGCGCTGAAGATCGCGGTGCTCGGGGTGGTGCTGCTGGGGCTCCAGGACAGCTCGGCGCTCGACCTGCCGGCCTTCGCCTGGTCGATCTTCGGGGGCGTCTTCGCCTGGATGGGCGCCGAACTCTGGGTCGCGACCCACACCCGGGTGCCGTTTTTCGACCCGGAGCGCCCCGGCGCCTGGGACCCCGCGCGACGGCCGCCGACGCGATGAACGAACGCGGCGAGCGCAGCGAGCGCGGCGAGCACGGCCCGGGGCTGGTCGGCGGCGCCGCGCGGCGGCCCGGGCCCGATGGTGGATCACCCGAAGGTGCCGGCATCCCGCACGCGTCCGGTCGTCCGCCCCGGCAGCGCGCCCGGGGCGGGCAGCACCCAGGCGAGGCGTGGAACGTCTTCGGAACTCTGATCGCCGGGATGGCGTTCTGGGGACTGGTGGGCTTTGGTGCCGACCGGCTGTTCGGCTTTCGGGCGCTGTTCCTGCCCATCGGCCTCGCGGTCGGCATGGGCGCCGCCATGTACCTGGTCATCTACCGGCTGACCCAGCGCTAGCCGGTTGGTCGAGGGTCGTTCGCCCTTTTTTGCCGGAGTTGGTGGGGACGTTCCGGTCGTCCCGTTCGTTGCATCCCGATGGTCCCGGGCGTCCCGTTCCGAATGGACCGCGGCGTTCCCGCCCGTGGACCTGTCTATCCGACCATTCCCGGCTGTTCCATGGGTGCGGTCGGTCCGATTCGCCGCGATCTCACCGGTCATCGGGAAAACTCGCGGCGACCGCGCACCGGTCCCACCGGCGCAACCATGACCTCCCAGGTCATCGACGTCGCGGGCGAAATAGGCAAGAGTGGGCGCAAGCGGCGGACCGCCGGGAGGGAGTGGCGAGATGACCGCAGCCCGTGCACGTCCCGGCACCACGCCGAGCGACGGCCCGCAGGCGGGTGTCAGTGCGAACTGGACGTCATGAGGTGGTCACGCAATGTGGAATCGTCATCAACGGAGCGAAACCTCCGGACAACGCGCACCTGAACCGGGGTGAACCTCGAAGCGAGTTGGTGCCTGTGGCGCGCCGGTGTGGATAGTATCGCGGGCAACAGGACGTCGGCCTGCCGACACCCATCAGGGCCTGGGCTTGTCGAGGTGTCCCTCGAAGCGCTGCCGCCGGTTGGCTACGGGTCGTTCTTCGGTGTGAGCGTGTCGTGCGAACCCGGTAGGGTGGGGGCAATCTGCCGCCGGCACGGCAACCTCGCGGAGCCGTGGACGCGCTACTTAATCGATCATGGAGGTGTTTGTCGTGCCGGTCCTCGCTGATGAGGGCTTCGAAGGCCCCACGAAGGAGGTCTTCCAGACTCCGCACTGGTTCGATGTCGGGATCGGCTCGGTCAATCTCTACCTCAACAAGGCCACCGCGCTTACGATCTTCGCCGCACTGTTCGTCGGGGTGATCTTCTGGCTGGGTTTCCGTCGAGCTAAAATCATACCTCGCGGGATCCAGAACCTGTGCGAGTCCGCGTACGACTTCGTCGATCTGCAGATCGCCCGCGGGGTCATCGGGGAGAAGGGCGCGCGCTACACGCCCTACCTGCTGGTCCTGTTCAGCTTCGTGCTGGTCAGCAACGTCCTCGCGATCATCCCGGCGGCCCAGTTCCCGGCGACCTCGCGCATCGCGGTCCCGATGGTCCTCGCCGTCGTCACCTGGGTGATGTTCATCTACGCCGGCATCAAGTCGAACGGCGCGGGTGCGTACTTCAAGGAGATGATCGACCCGGCGCCCACCGCGCCGCTGGCGATCCGCCTGCTGCTGGGCCCGATCGAGATCCTGTCGACGCTGATCGTCCGGCCGTTCACGCTGGCCATCCGACTGTTCGCGAACATGTTCGCCGGTCACCTCCTGCTGCTGGTCTTCTCGCTGGGCGCGGACTACCTGCTGCCCAAGCCTCCCTTCGTATTCGGCGTCGCGTCACTGCTCGTGGCGATCGTCCTCACGGCGTTCGAGCTCGTCATCGATGCCCTCCAGGCGTACATCATCACCATCCTCACCGCCGCCTACATCGGCGGAGCGATGGCGCACGGAGAGCACGAGGTTGCTCCGTCCGAGGAACTCGCCGAGCACGCCCCGGTGGGCGTGCCGGCAGCGGCGCACGCCTAGTTCTGAACACTCCCCCCAGCACCGGCCGAGTCCCGGTGCCCGACTGAATAGGAAAAGCACCGTAATGGACCCCTCGATCGTTCTCGCCTCCAAGGACGCCGTGACCGGGAGCCTCGGCGCCGTGGCCTACGGTCTGGCCGCCATCGGCCCGGGTATCGGCATCGGTCTCATCTTCGGTCTCGGCGTCCAGGCGATCGCCCGGCAGCCCGAGGCGGAGCAGGTCGCCTTCCGGTACATGCTGATCGGCTTCGCCCTCGCCGAGGCGCTCGCGCTTATCGGCTTCGTCGTTCCCTTCGTCTTCCCGTAAACCGGCGCAGCGACCATGAGCGCATCAGCCGCCATCCTTCTCGCCGCGAGCGAGAGCGGGCATTCCGACGAGAACGTTCTCATCCCGCCGCTGAGCGAACTGCTCATCGGCACCCTTGCCTTCGGGCTGCTGGTGGCCTTCTTCTTCTGGAAGATCCGCCCGCAGATCGCCAGGACCTACGCGCAGCGCACCGAGCGCATCGAGGGCGGCATCGCCCGCGCCGAGGCCGCGCAGCGCGAGGCGCAGGCACTGCTGGAGCAGTACCGGGCGCAGCTCACCGAGGCCCGGGCCGAGGCCGCGCGCATCCGGGACGATGCGCACACCGAGGGCCGGCAGATCGTCGAGGAGCTCCGCGCGTCCGCGCAGCGGGAGATCGCCGAGATCAAGGAGCGCGCCGACGCTCAGCTCGCGGCCGACCGGGCGCAGATCGTGGCTCAGGTCCGCCGGGAGGTCGGCGTGATCGCGATTGATCTCGCCTCGAAGATCGTCGGCTACCAGGTGGAGAGCACCGCCACCCAGGCCCGGCTCGTCGACGACTTCATCGCCGCCCTGGACAACTCGGCCGAG
Organism: Frankia alni ACN14a; assembly: GCF_000058485.1. NCBI lineage: Bacteria > Bacillati > Actinomycetota > Actinomycetes > Frankiales > Frankiaceae > Frankia > Frankia alni. The sequence continues at coordinate 6,436,838 of NC_008278.1, read as the reverse complement.
GGCGCGGGCAGCAGCACTCCCGCGCCGGTGGGGTCGGGAGGCTGACGGTGGAGGGAGCCAGCAGGCACGGGCTCGCCACCGCACGGGCGACCCTCGACGAGGCCACGGCGATCCCGCCTGGCGCCGCCGTCACCTCGGTGGATGCCAGTCGGGTTGCCGACGACCTGCGGGCCGTCGCCGACCTGCTCCACCGGGAGCCGACGGTGCGCCGCGCGCTGACCGATCCGGGAGCCCCCCCGGCGGCGCGCACGGAGCTGGCGGCCAGGCTGCTCGGCCGCCAGCTCGACGCGGTGAGCCTGCGGATCGTGCAGACCGCGGTCTCGTCGCGCTGGTCCCGGCCGGCCGACCTGCAGTTCGCGCTGCTTGAGCTGAGCGTCGAGGCCCTGCTGGTCGAGGCGGAGCGGGACGGCGCGCTGGAGGAGGTCGAGGACGAGCTGTTCCGGTTCGCCCGGATCCTCGGCCAGAACCCGCAGCTCGCCCTGGCGCTGACCGACCCGGCCGCGCCGGCGTCGGTCAAGAACGCGCTGCTGGGCCGGCTGCTGTCCGGTCGGGCCCACCCGGTCACCCTGCGGTTGGCCCAACAGGCCGCCGCCGACCGGATCCACGGTGACGTCGAGCGTCGCCTGGCCGACTTCAGCCGGATCGCCGCGGCCCGCCGGGGTCGGGTCGTCGCGGTCGTGCGCACCGCGGTGCCGTTGACCGACGAGGTCATCGCCCGCCTGGGCGCGGCGATCAGCCGGTACTTCGGCCGCCAGATCCAACTTCAGGTCGATCTCGATCCCGAGCTCCTGGGCGGGGTCGTGGTGAAGGTCGGCGACGAGGTGGTCGACGGCAGCGTGCTCCGCCGCCTGGCCGCCGCGCGCCGGGCGCTGCTCCGATAGCCGGGTGACGGTCATGACCGTGACAGCGCCCAGCCGACCTGCCCTGCCAGCGATGAACGACGAAGGACGTAAGCGATGACTGAGCTCTCCATCCGGCCGGAGGAGATCCGCGACGCCCTACGGGAGTACGTCGACTCCTTCCAGGCCACCTCCGCCGGCCGGGAGGAGGTCGGCCGGGTCGTCGTCACCGGTGACGGCATCGCCCGGGTCGAGGGTCTTCCCCACACGATGACCAACGAGCTGCTGGAGTTCTCCGGCGGCGTGCTGGGCCTCGCGCTGAACCTCGAGATCGGCGAGATCGGCACCGTCATCCTGGGCGAGGCCGAGCACATCGAGGAGGGGCAGGAGGTCCGCCGCACCGGCGAGATCCTCGCTGTCCCCGTCGGTGACGGCTTCCTCGGGCGGGTCGTCGACCCGCTCGGCCGGCCGATCGACGGCCTCGGTGAGATCCAGGCCGAGGGCACCCGAGCCCTCGAGCTGCAGGCGCCGACGGTCGTCCAGCGCCAGCCGGTCAAGGAGCCGCTGCAGACGGGCATCAAGGCGATCGACGCCATGACCGCCATCGGCCGCGGCCAGCGCCAGCTCATCATCGGCGACCGGCAGACCGGCAAGACGACGGTCGCCATCGACACGATCATCAACCAGCGGGACAACTGGGCCTCCGGCGATCCGTCGAAGCAGGTCAAGTGCGTCTACGTGGCGATCGGCCAGAAGAAGTCGACCATCCGCGAGGTGGTGAACACCCTGGAGGAGGCCGGTGCGCTGGCCTACACCACGGTGGTCGCCGCCCCCGCCGACGAGCCGGCCGGCTTCAAGTACATCGCGCCGTACGCGGGTTCCGCGATCGCCCAGCACTGGATGTACAACGGCCAGCACGCGCTGATCGTCTTCGACGACCTGTCCAAGCAGGCCGAGGCGTACCGGGCGATCTCGCTGCTGCTGCGCCGTCCGCCGGGCCGTGAGGCGTACCCCGGCGACGTGTTCTACCTGCACTCCCGCCTGCTGGAGCGCTGCGCGAAGCTCTCCGACGAGCTCGGCGGCGGGTCGCTGACGGGGCTGCCGATCATCGAGACGAAGGCCAGCGACATCTCGGCCTACATCCCGACGAACGTCATCTCGATCACCGACGGCCAGATCTTCCTGGAGTCGGACCTGTTCAACCAGGGTGTCCGCCCCGCCATCAACGTCGGCACCTCGGTGTCCCGCGTCGGCGGCAGCGCGCAGACCAAGGCGATGAAGTCCGTCGCCGGCCGCCTGCGCCTGGACCTCGCCCAGTACCGCGAGCTGGAGGCGTTCTCCGCGTTCGGCTCCGACCTGGACAAGGCCTCGCGTGACCAGCTCGCCCGCGGTGCGCGCCTGGTCGAGCTGCTCAAGCAGCCGCAGAACCAGCCGTACCCGATCGAGCGGCAGGTCGTGTCGATCTGGGCCGGCACCACCGGCAAGGTCGACGACGTGCCGGTGGCCGACGTCCGGCGCTTCGAGTCGGAGTTCCTGGACTACGTCGGCCGGTCCCACCGCGGGATCTACGACGCCATCCTCGGCTCCGGCAAGCTCGGCGACGACGTCATCCAGGAGCTGAACTCGGCGATCGCGGCGTTCAAGAACCAGTTCACGCTGTCCGACGGCAAGCCGCTGGTCAACGAGGCTGCCGCCAGCCCGCTCGACCCCAGTGCGGTCCGCAAGGAGTCCATCCCGGTCCACCGGGCTCCGGCACGCACCGACGACGAGGGCTGATCCGTGGCGGGGCAGCTTCGCGAGTACCGGCGGCGCATCCGCTCGGTGCAGTCGACGAAGAAGATCACCAGGGCGATGGAGCTGATCGCGGCCTCCCGGATCGCCAAGGCCCGGGCGCGGGTCGCCGCGGCCCGCCCCTACGCCGAGGAGATCACCCGGGTGATCGAGGCGGTGGCGTCGCAGACGACGATCAGCCACCCGTTGACCACCGAGCGACCCCAGCCCGCCCGGGCCGCGGTCGTGGTGATCACCAGTGACCGCGGGCTGGCCGGCGGCTACAGCTCGAACGCGCTGCGGCGCACCAACGAGCTCATCGAGCTGCTGCGCTCGGAGGGCAAGGAGCCGCAGCTGCACGTCATCGGCCGCAAGGGAGTGGGCTACTACCGCTTCCGCGGCCGGGCGATGAGCGGCGAGTACACCGGCTTCTCCGAGCAGCCGTCCTACGCCGACGCCAAGTCGGTCGCGGACGCGCTGATCGCCTCGTTCGTCGCCGACGCCACCGACGGCGGGGTCGACGAGATCCACGTCGTCCACACGGAGTACGTCTCCGCCATCGCGCAGAATCCGGTCGCGCGCCGGCTGCTGCCGATGGTGCTGACCGAGACGAACGAGCCGCCGGCCGGCGGTCCGCTGCCCCAGTACGAGTTCGAGCCGTCCGCGGAGGCGGTCCTCGACGCGCTGTTGCCCCGGTACGTCGAAAGCCGCCTCTACGCGGCGCTGCTCGAGTCGGCGGCGTCGGAGTCGGCGGCGCGGCAGCGGGCGATGAAGTCCGCGACGGACAACGCCGAGGACCTCATCCGCAGCTACTCCCGGCAGGCCAACCGGGCCCGGCAGGACGCGATCACCCAGGAGATCTCCGAGATCGTCGGTGGCGCCAACGCCCTGGCTTCGGCCTCCTGACGTGAACCGGCGGCGCACGGCTGGGCGAGGACATCCCCCATGTCGTCGCGCCGCCGGATCCCTTGGGTGACACTGACAGTGGGGCGTCCTCACGCGGGAGGGCGCATCGTCGAGGTGAGACACCTTCGGGGGACGAGCACCCACCTCACCTCGAGTGCCCGGGCGAGACGACACCGACTGACCACTACGTAGAAGTACGGCGCCGGCGGACGGCGGGCGGGGACGCGCCCACCAGGCCGGCGGCGCCGGAGGTGCCAGAGAACGGCTAGCCCGAGGCTGCGGCGACGGGCAATGAGGGAAACTGAGGACGCCATGACCGTCACCACCAGCTCGCCGGCCACGGCGGAGGGCCGGACCCCGGGGATCGGCCGGGTCGCCCGAGTCATCGGACCGGTCGTCGACGTGGAGTTCGCGCCGGACGAGCTTCCCGAGATCTACCAGGCCCTCGAGGTCGACCGCACGATCGGCGGGGAGACCCTGACGCTGACGCTGGAGGTCGCCCAGCACATCGGCGACAACACGGTGCGCGCCATCTCCATGCAGCAGACCGACGGCCTGGTCCGCGGCGCCGTCGTGCGCGACACCGGCGCCCCGATCTCCGTGCCCGTCGGCGACGCGACCAAGGGCCACGTGTTCAACGTGCTCGGCACCCCGCTCGACGTCGACAAGGTCGACGCCGAGACGCGGTGGTCGATCCACCGGCAGGCGCCGGCGTTCGACCAGCTCGAGTCCAAGACCGAGATGTTCACCACCGGGATCAAGGTCATCGACCTGCTCGCCCCGTACGTGCGCGGTGGGAAGATCGGCCTGTTCGGCGGTGCCGGGGTCGGCAAGACCGTCATCATCCAGGAGATGATCCGCCGCGTCGCCAAGGAGTTCGGTGGCGTGTCGGTGTTCGCCGGCGTCGGCGAGCGCACCCGCGAGGGCAACGACCTGTTCCTGGAGATGACCGAGGCCGGCGTCATCGAGGACACCGCGCTGGTGTTCGGCCAGATGGACGAGCCGCCCGGCACCCGGCTGCGGGTCGCGCTCGGCGCGCTGACCATGGCCGAGTACTTCCGGGACGTCCAGAAGCAGGACGTGCTGCTGTTCATCGACAACATCTTCCGGTTCACCCAGGCCGGCTCCGAGGTGTCGACCCTGCTCGGCCGGATGCCCTCCGCCGTGGGTTACCAGCCGACCCTCGCCGACGAGATGGGCGTGCTCCAGGAGCGCATCACCTCGACCCGAGGCCACTCGATCACCTCGCTGCAGGCCATCTACGTGCCCGCGGACGACCTGACCGACCCGGCCCCGGCGACGACGTTCACCCACCTCGACGCCCAGACGGTGCTCGACCGGTCCATCTCCGACCTGGGCATCTACCCGGCCGTGAGCCCGCTGGACTCGAACTCCCGGATCCTCGACGCCCGCTACCTGGGCCAGGAGCACTACGACACGGCCCGCGAGGTGCAGCGGATCCTGCAGCGCTACAAGGACCTGCAGGACATCATCGCCATCCTCGGCATCGACGAGCTCTCGGAAGAGGACAAGATCCTCGTCAACCGGGCCCGGCGGATCCAGCGGTTCCTGTCGCAGCCGTTCTTCGTCGCGGAGCAGTTCACCAACATCCCCGGCAAGTTCGTCCCGCTCGACGAGACCATCGACTCGTTCAAGCGGCTCTCCCAGGGCGACTACGACCACCTGCCCGAGCAGGCGTTCTTCATGTGCGGTGGCATCGAGGACGCGGAGAAGAACGCGGAGAACCTGTAATGCCGATCCGGGTGGCGATCGTTTCGCCCGAGCAGGAGGTGTGGTCCGGCGAGGCCGACATGGTCGTCGCCCGGACCACCGACGGTGATCTCGGCGTGCTGCCCGGCCACGTGCCGCTGCTCGGGGTGCTGGTCCCGGGCGGCACGGTGCGGGTCAAGACCGGCGGCCGGGAGATCTCGGCGCAGGTCGACGGCGGCTTCATCTCCGTCACCCACCAGGGCGTCAGCATCCTGGCCGAGACGGCCACGCTGAGCAACTAGTCGACGCCGGCAGTCACGGGCGCGTTCCCCGCGGGGGACGCGCCCTTGCTCGTTCCCGGGCCTGCCGCCGCGGGCCGCCGGGCGGTCACATGTCCAGCAGGAACTTCAGCGCCTCGGTCATCCGGAGCAGGTGGTCGGGGCCGACGACGCCGAGGCGGCGGGCGAACCGCTGCTGCGACACCGACTTGACGTCCTCGACCTTGGCAAAGCTCGTCTGGTGCAGGCCCGTGCCGCCGGGCGCGAGCTCGACGTGGGAGGGCAGACCCCGCCGGGTCCTGGTGACGGGAACGACGATGGACAGGCCCGCGCGGCTGCGGTTGAGCCGATCCGCGGACACGACCACCGCCGGCCGGCGCAGTCCCTGCTCGTGGCCGATCGGCTCGCCGAAGTCGACCATCCATACCTCGCCGCGGCGAGGCGAGATCACTCCGGCCTGTCCAACCCGTCCAGCCCGTCCCGCAGGGCCGGCGACTCGGCCGAGCGCTCGGCGTCGAGGTCGTCCCAGCCGGCCGGGTCGTCGGCGAGCTGGTCATAGCCCTGCTCGAACCCGCGCCAGAACAGCTCGCGCTCGTAGGCCTCGACTGCGGAGTCGATGATGGTCTGCATCTGCTGACCGGTGGACGCGGCCATGGCCGCGACCCGCTGCCGCGTCCGATCACTCACGCGCACCGTCGTACTCATGATCGCCAGTCTACAATTGGGTTGACTGGACTGTCGACCCTCCGGTATGTGCCTGGCTCCACGGAGCCGACCTGTCAGGCGTGCGCGCCCGGGCGCCACAGCACGTCACCCTGTGGGTTCGCCACCCGGGCGAGGATGAACAGCAGGTCCGACAGGCGGTTGAGGTACTTGGCGGGCAGCGGGCCGGTGCGCTCGGGCTCGGCGTCGAGCAGGGCCCAGACGGAACGCTCGGCGCGGCGGGCCACGGTGCGGGCGGTGTGCAGCAGGGCGGCGCCCGGGGTGCCGCCGGGCAGGATGAACGAGTCGAGCTTCGGCAGGTCGGCGTTGAAGCGGTCGCACGCCTCCTCCAGCCTGTCCACGTACGCCGCGGTGATCCGCAGCGGGGGATAGGCCGGCTCGGCCACGACCGGCGTGCACAGGTCCGCGCCGACGTCGAACAGGTCGTTCTGGATCTGCCCGAGCACCGCCCGCACGTCGTCGGCGAGCCCCCCGAGGGCGAGCGCCACGCCGATCGCCGCGTTCGCCTCGTCGACGTCGGCGTAGGCGGCCAGCCGCGGATCCGTCTTCGCCACCCGGGACATGTCGCCCAGCGCCGTCGTGCCGTCGTCCCCGGTACGGGTGTAGATCCGGGTGAGGTGTACCGCCATGCCCCCACTCTAGGGAGCGGCGCGCCCCTCGTCCCCGCCGGCGAGGTGCCCCGTGAGATCGGTTGCGGTGCGTTCTGCCCGGTCTGGCTCCCGCAAGCGTGCACAACGCGCCGCAACGCGGGTGGCGCCGCGCCGACGATCGCGGGGGCGAGCCGACGCCAGGCGGACCCGCCACCGCCCGCCGAGCCGATGAGCAGGACGTGGAAGCCGTTCGTCCGGGCTCATGACGGGGTGTCCGTGGTGGTGACGGACGGATCGGGATGAGGCGAGCGCGCAGGGTGGTGGGGGTCAATCCGGTGGGTGCCGATGAAGATCTTTGTCGCAGGACCTAGCATCGAGGTCCGTGGAGCGCTTCGTCGTGACAGGCGGCACCCGGCTGGTCGGCGAGGTCGCCGTCCCGGGCGCGAAGAACTCGGTTCTCAAACTGATGGCCGCGAGCCTGCTGGCCGCCGGTCGCACGACCCTGACCGCCGTTCCCGACATCCTCGACGTCACGGTGATGTCCGAGGTGCTGGTCGGACTCGGGGCAGTGGTCGAACGGGACGTCGGCGGCGGCCGGCTGACCATCGACGTTCCCGAGAAGCCGGGGTTCTCGGCCGACGGGGAACTCGTGCGGCGGATCCGGGCGTCGGTGGCGGTGCTCGGGCCGCTGGTCGCCCGCTGCGGGGAGGCACGGGTGGCCCTGCCCGGAGGGGACGCGATCGGCTCGCGGGCGCTCGACATCCACGTCAACGGGCTGGCCAAGCTCGGGGCGCTGGTGGACGTCGAGGGCGGCGCGCTGGTGGCGCGCTGCTCGGGTCGGCTGCAGGGGGCGTCGATCTGGCTGGACTTCCCGAGCGTCGGCGCCACGGAGAACCTCCTCATGGCCGGCGTCCTCGCCAAGGGCACGACCGTGATCGACAACGCCGCGCAGGAACCCGAGATCGCCGACCTCTGCGCGATGCTGACGGCGATGGGCGGGCGCATCGACGGCGCGGGCTCGTCGACGCTGGTGATCGACGGGGTGGACGCGCTGTCCCCGGTCGAGCACCGGACGGTGCCGGACCGCATCGTCGCCGGCACGTACGCGATCGGCGCGCTGATGACCGGCGGCGACGTCATGATCCGGCACGGCCGGGCCGGGCATCTCGGGATCGTGCTGGAGAAGCTGGTGCAGGCCGGCGCGGAGATCGACGTCCTGGACGACGGGTTCCGCGTCGTCGGCCGGGACCGGCCGCGTTCGATCGACGTCGTGACCCTGCCCTACCCGGGGTTCCCCACGGACCTGCTGCCTCAGATCATCGCGCTGGAGGCGATCAGCAGCGGGACGTCGCTGATCACCGAGAACGTCTTCGACAGCCGCTTCGTGTTCTGCCGCGAGCTGCACAAGCTGGGCGCGGACCTGCGCACCGACGGCCATCACGTCATCGTGCGACCGGCCGAGCGGTTGACGGGTGCCCGGGTGATGTCGTCGGACGTGCGCGCCGGCGCGGGCCTGGTGCTCGCCGCGCTCGTCGCCGAGGGCGAGACCGAAGTGACCGACGTCTACCACATTGATCGCGGCTATGCCGGCTTCGTGGAGAACATGACGGCGCTGGGCGCCGACATCCGGCGGGTCTCCGACCGCGCGGTGGCCTGAGCGGCCGTCTCGGCTCGCTGCCGTCTCGGGGGTCTGCCGCGTCTCGGGGTCTGCGGCGTCTCGGGGTCTGCGGCGTCTCAGGTCTGCGAGGACAGCCCGCCGGGCGGGGCGGCCAGGGTGCGGGCGGCCCGGGCCGCGTCGGCGCCGAAGACGAGCACGTGCCGGCGTTGCCGGGGGCGGGACAGGATGTTGCCGGCCGCGTCGATGTGCAGCGGGGTCATCGCCATCGCCCAGGTGGAGCGGATGCCCTGCGTGCGCAGGGCGGCCCGGGCGCGGCTCACCTCGGCCGGCGTGTCGACGACCGCGACGGGGACGAGCAGCCCGAAGTCACCGCCGAGCACGACCCCGCGGGGCAGCGCGCGCAGCGGGGCGGACGCCCAGCGCGCCATGACCATCAGCAGCCCGACGGTCAGCATCGCCAACGCCGGTTCGACGAGGTATTGCGCCGAGTTCACGGCCACCTGGCACCTCCGAATCACCGCGCCGCGGCCGGGTCACGGGGGCGCGCGGGAGCCTCGGACGGAGCTCCTCGCCCGTCGACCTCCGGTCTCCATGGTCCCAGACGTTCGGCGGATCGGCAGGAGTTCCCGCCCCGATCCGTCCTGATCCCGTCCGCGGAATCCGACAGAGGAAACATCGCGCCGCGACGGCTGGGATCATCGAGGTAACCGGCCCCGACCCCCCGTGGCCGAGCGACAACGGTTCGGACGAGGTGAGAGGGCACGAGGCGGTCCGCCATGCGCGGAACCGCACCTGGGTGCTACCCGCGGTCGGCGCGGATAGCTGGTAGCGCCGGCGTCACGGAGCGGGGGTGCCGGGCGGCCGGGGACGGGAGACCACATGAACAACGGCGTGAACGTGGTGCACGTGTACGGCCCACTCGGGGCGGGCGACCGCCGCGGGCAGGCGGTGCGGCTGGTGGGCAGGGTGGACGTGCGGACGGTGGGCACGCTGCGGTCCCTGCTGCACGCCGCCATCGACAACGGCAGCGGGCCGCTGCGCGTCGACGTCGCCGGGTTGGAGCTCGGCGACCATGCGGCGCTCGGGGTGCTGCTCGGCGGGGCGCGCCGGGCCAGGGCGGCGGGCCGATCCATGGTGCTGGTCGACGTGCCGAGCGCGCTGGGCCGGATGTTCGCCGCCGACCGGCTCGGGCGGCTGCTGCGGTTCGAGGAGTCGACCGAGCTGGTGCACGTCGGGCACGCCTGAGCCGCCTCGCGGCGCCGCCCTCGCGGTCGGCGACCGAGCAGAGCGCACCGAACCTGGGTGGATGCGCACCGTCATCCCGGGCGCGCCCGCGTGCCGCCTGGACATCCGATGCGGCATGCTTGCCGGGTACCTGCTGATCGGGTACTGCTTTCGGGTCACGGGCCCGGCTGATGGCATGGTGGACGCCGGACGGAGGTCTGCAGGACGTGGAGGTGCCCGCGCGCGTGGATATCGCCGGCGAACGCAGTGCGCGGCCCGCGGGGCTTCTCGGCGTGCGTGAGTCGCGGCCGGTCGTGGTGCTCGCGGCGTTCCTCGTCGCGGTCCTGATCGGCGTCGCCATCGGCTACACCACCGCCGACCGCGGCGCGGGCGACGGCACGTCGGTCAACGCGTCCGGCCAGCCGGCGCCCGAGCTCACCCCCGCCCTGCGCACCGCGCCGTGGGACTCCGCGCGCCAGCCGGGCCGGGCGCACCAGATGCGGGTCGACGACGAGCCGAACCCCACCGCTCTTCGCCTGGCCCTGTCGTGGACGGTCGCCGAGCAGATCAGGGCCGCGGGCGCCAGCACGATCACGGCCGCTCAGGTCACCGTGCCGCAGGGAATGTTCTTCGGCGCCATCGAGGGCGCCGACGCCGCGCACGACGAGTACTGGGCGATCGGCCGCATCCAGGTCGCGGGCGGCGTCAACCGACCGGCCGCCGCGGCCGACCCGTACGTGTGGCGGCGGGTCGGCACGGGACCGTGGACGATCGTCCGCAACGGCCCGAACGCCTGCACGACGATTCCCGCGGCCCTCATCCACGAGTGGAACGGCCAGCCGGCTCCCTGCGCGGGTTGACCGCGCACCGCGCCGACAGGCGGGGCCCGGTCGGTCGGCCTAGTCTCTGACTCGTCGCCCGCGGTCCGCGCGGGCTGAGGCCGGCGTGATGACCCCGCCCGCGCCTGCCGTCGGTCGGTCACCGGCCACGGCGCAGCGCCCCAGGGAGGCGGCGGCGATGACGGATCTGTCAACCCGCTCGACGAATCCGCACGGTACCCGCACGCAGCAGCCGGCCGCCTGTCCCGAGACCGGCGCCGACCGCCCCGCCGACGCCCGTCTCGACGCCGGTGCCCGTCTCGACGCCGACGCCGACGCGAGTGCCGGTGTCGGTGCCGGCGACCGGCGCGGAGCCCGGGATCGGGGCTGGATCATCCGCACCTACGCGGGGCACTCCAGCCCGGCCGAGAGCAACGCGCTGTACCGCCGCAACCTGGCGAAGGGCCAGACCGGCCTGTCGGTGGCCTTCGACCTGCCGACCCAGACGGGCTACGACCCGGATCATCCGCTCGCCCGCGGCGAGGTCGGCCGGGTCGGCGTGCCGATCGCGCACCTCGGCGACATGCGTGCGCTGTTCGACGGCATCCCGCTGGCCCGCACCAACACATCGATGACGATCAACGCCACCGCCATGTGGCTGCTCGCGCTCTACCAGGTCGTCGCGCAGGAGCAGGGCGCCGACCCGGCGGAGCTGGCCGGCACCACGCAGAACGACATCATCAAGGAGTACCTCTCGCGCGGGACGTACGTCTTCCCGCCGGGGCCGTCGCTGCGGCTGGTCACCGACCTGATCGCCTACTCGGTGGCGGAGCTGCCGCGGTGGAACCCGATCAACATCTGCAGCTACCACCTGCAGGAGGCCGGGGCGACCCCGGTGCAGGAGCTCGCGTTCACGATGTGTTCGGCGATCGCCGTCCTCGACGCGGTGGCGGCCACGGGGACGATCCCCCCCGAGCGGATGGGGGAGGTGTGCGCGCGGATCTCGTTCTTCGTCAACGCCGGGGAGCGGTTCGTCGAGGAGATGTGCAAGATGCGGGCGTTCGGGCGACTGTGGGACGACCTGCTGCGCACCCGGTACGCGGTGAGCGACCCGGCGGCCCGCCGGTTCCGCTACGGCGTGCAGGTCAACTCGCTCGGGCTGACCGAGGCCCAGCCGGAGAACAACGTCATCCGGATCGTGCTGGAGACCCTCGGCGTCACCCTGTCGAAGGACGCGCGGTGCCGGGCGCTGCAGCTGCCGGCCTGGAACGAGGCGCTCGGCCTGCCCCGGCCGTGGGACCAGCAGTGGTCGCTGCGCGTCCAGCAGATCCTCGCCCACGAGACCGACCTGCTGGAGTACGACGACCTGTTCACCGGCTCGCCCGTCGTCGAGGAGCGGGTGCGCCGGCTGGTGGCGGACGCGACCGCCGAGATCGACCGGGTCCAGGCGATGGGCGGGGCCGTGGCCGCCGTCGAGAGCGGTTACCTGAAGTCGGCGCTGGTCTCCGCCCAGGCGGGCCGCCGCGCGCGGATCGAGACCGGCGAGGACGTCGTCGTCGGCGTGAACCGGTTCACCGAGACCGAGCCCAGCCCGCTGCTCGCCGAGCTCGACACGGCGATCCAGACGGTCGATCCGGCCGTCGAGCCCGCGGCCCGGGAGTCGCTCGCCGCCTGGCGGGCCGGGCGTGATCCGTCCGCCGTCCGGGAGGCGCTGCTCGGGCTGCGCACCGCCGCCGGCACCGAGGTGAACCTCGTCCCCGCGACGCTGGCCTGCGCGCGGGCGGGCGTCACCACCGGGGAGTGGGCCGACACCCTGCGGGAGGTGTTCGGTGAGTACCGCGCGCCGACCGGGGTGAGCGGCGCCGTCGGGGTCGGCGGCGACACCGGTGCGGGTGCGACCGGGCTCGGGGACCTGCGTGCCCTGGTGGCCCGCACGGGCGCGCAGCTCGGGCGGCCGGTGAAGATGCTCGTCGGCAAGCCCGGCCTCGACGGCCACTCCAACGGCGCGGAGCAGATCGCCGTGCGCGCCCGCGACGCCGGCTTCGAGGTCGTCTACCAGGGGATCCGGCTGACCCCCGGGCAGCTCGTCGCCGCCGCGGTCGAGGAGGACGTGCACGTCGTCGGCCTGTCGGTGCTTTCCGGGGCCCACCTGGACCTGGTGGGCGAGGTGCTCGGCGGGCTGAGGGCAGCCGGCGCCGGGGACATCCCCGTCGTCGTCGGCGGCATCATCCCGTCGGCGGACGCCCGCGAGCTGGCCCGCCTCGGCGTCGCCGCGGTCTTCACGCCCCGGGACTACGAGCTCAACGCCATCATGCGCGGCATCGTGGACGTCGTACGGTCGAGGCATGCCCTCGACCATCCCTGACGCGGCCGACCCCGCCCGGCCCGGCCCGGCGCCGAGCAGCTCGAGCGCCGGTCCGAGCGCCGGCCCGACCCTGGACGACGCCATCGCCCTCGCCACCCGGGTCCACACCGGCCAGATCGACAAGGGCGGCGAGGAGTACATCGGCCACCCGCTGCGCGTCATGGCGACGGTCGCCCGCACCGCCGAGCCGGCCGGCGTGGACCCGCACACCGCCCAGCTCGCCGCCGTCCTGCACGACGTCGTCGAGGACAGCGACACCACGCTCGCGGACCTCACGGCCGCCGGCTACCCCGCGGTCGTCGTCGCCGCCGTCGACGCCCTGTCGCACCGTCCCGACGAGTCGATGCGGGACTACCTGGCCCGCGTCGCCGGCGACCCGCTCGCCGTCGTCGTCAAACACGCGGACATGCAGGACAACTCCGACCCCGTCCGCCTCGGCCGGCTCGCCCCGGACCAGGCCGAACGCCTCGCCACCCGCTACGCCGGCCGCCGCGAGCTCCTCGACGACCTCGTCTCCGCCCGCACCGGCGGCGGTCCCGGCCGCGGGTGAGCACCGGCGGCCACCGGACGGCGGGGCGGTCAGGGGGGTCGCGATAACGTGACGTCATGCGGCTTGTCATCGCTCGGTGCAGTGTCGACTACGTCGGACGGCTCACCGCCCATCTGCCGAGCGCCGTGCGGCTGGTGCTCGTCAAGGCGGACGGGTCGGTGTCGATCCACGCCGACGGGCGGGCCTACAAGCCGCTGAACTGGATGAGCCCGCCGTGTGTCATCGCGGAGGAGTCCGGGGTCTGGCGGGTGACCAACAAGGCCGCCGAGCAGCTCGTCATCACCCTCGAGGAAATCCTCCACGACTCCAGCCACGAGTTGGGCGTCGACCCGGGACTGCGCAAGGACGGCGTCGAGGCGCACCTGCAGGTCCTGCTCGCCGACCGGCCGGACGCGATCGCCCCGGGGCTCACCCTGATCCGCCGCGAGTACGAGACCGGGATCGGGCCGGTCGACCTGCTCTGCCGCGACAGCGACGGTTCCACCGTGGCCGTCGAGATCAAGCGCAAGGGCGAGATCGACGGGGTCGAGCAGCTCACCCGCTACCTCGTCCGGCTGGACGCGGACCCGGCGCTGCCGCATCCGGTGCGCGGCATCCTCGCCGCGCAGTCGATCACGCCGCAGGCCCGCCTGCTGGCCGCCGACCGTGGTCTGGGCTGCGCCGTCGTCGACTACGACGAGCTGCGCGGACTGGAACCCTCCATTCCCACCCTGTTCTGACCGCCCCGCCCAGGACGCGGATATTCCGTTATGGGTCATTGCGGGTTTGGCGGTTTCTCCTCCTACGTCGTTCCTCTCCCAGGCCGTTGAAAAGAGGTTTGCGGCCGGGGATCCCGTCGCCGTGGGCAAGCCCCGACTGATCTCGGGCCGGGTGGTGGAAAGGCTGGGAGAATCGACGGGTCCGCGGTTGCACACCGTGTGGCCCGCGATATCGGGCACATTGTCGTCGGGCCGTCGCGACGACCTTGAGGAGCCTGAGAATGGGCGAAGAAGCCCGGCGGGGAACGCACGCGCACGGCAGGTCGGAAAACGCCTCCCGCACCGGCGGTGAGGGTGCGACGGTGTCGCCGGGTGGGCGCGCCGCCGCCGGCGACGGGAGCGCGCGGTGGCGGCGCGTCGGGGTGGTGGGGCTCGGCACCATGGGGGCCGGGATCGCCGAGGTGCTGGCCGGGTCCGGGCTCGACGTCGTCGGCGTCGAACGGGACACCGACGCGCTGCGCCGGGCCCGCGGGCGGATCGAGCACTCCCTGGAGCGCGCGGCCCGCCATGGCCGGCTGGCCGACGCCGCTCGCGGCGAGCTGCTCGGCCGGCTGAGCCTCGGCACCGAGCTCGCCGCGGTGGCCGACTGCGACCTGGTGATCGAGGCCATCGACGAGCGGCTCGACGCCAAGACGGCCCTGTTCGCCCGGCTCGACGAGGTCTGCCTGCCGGCGACCGTCCTGGCGACGAACACCAGCTCCCTGTCGGTGACGGAGCTCGCCGCGGGCACCGGTCGCTCGGCCCGGGTGCTGGGCATGCACTGGTTCAACCCGGCGCCGGTGATGGGCCTGGTCGAGGTCGTCCGCACGGTGGTGACCGACGCCGACGCCCTGGCCGCCGTCGTCTCGCTGGTGGGCGCGGTCGGCAAGACGGCCGTCGTCGCCGCGGACCGGGCCGGGTTCATCGTCAACGCGCTGCTGTTCGGCTACCTCAACAACGCGGTGCGGATGGTCGAGGCGCGCTTCGCCACCCGGGAGGACGTCGACGCCGCGATGCGGCTCGGCTGCGGTCATCCGATGGGCCCGCTGGCCCTGCTCGACCTCATCGGCCTCGACGCGGCGCACGCCATCCTCGCGTCGATGTACGACCAGACCCGCGATCACCTCCACGCCCCGGCCCCGCTGCTCGGCCAGCTCGTCGCGGCCGGCCTGCTGGGCCGCAAGACCGGCCGCGGCTTCTACACCTATCCGGCGACGGACGCCCCGGACGTGCCGCCCGAGGGCCCCGGCAGGAAGGACCCCGGTGCAGTCGGCGAGCCCGGTGCAGTCGGGGAGCCCGGTGCAGTCGGGGAGTCCGGTGCAGTCGGGGAGTCCGGTGCAGTCGGGGAGCCCGGCGGAGGCGGTGGCGCGGGAACGGCCGCCGCGAGGACACCCGGCGGCCCGGCGACACCCGGCGAGGCTGGGGCGGTCGGCGGGGCGGCGGTGCGGGTTCGGTCGGTGGGGATCGTGGGCAGCGGCACGATGGCGCGGGGCATCGCCGAGGTGCTGGCCCGATCGGGTCATGACGTCATCCTGCGGGCCCGGCGGCCGGACGCCGCCGACGCGGCCCACGACCGGGTGGCGGCGTCGCTGGCGGCGGCGGTCGCGAAGGGCCGGCTGTCCGACGACGACCGCGACGCCGCCCTGGGCCGGCTGCGCGTGACCACCGACCTCGGCGAGCTCGGCGGCTGCGACGTGCTGCTCGAGGCGGTCGTCGAGGACCTGGCGGTCAAGCGGGAGCTGTTCACCGATCTGGACAAGGTCGCCCGGCCCGGCGCCGTGCTGGCGACCACGACGTCCTGTCTGCCGGTCGTCGAGTGCGCCACCGCGACCCGGCGGCCCGAGGCCGTCGTCGGCATGCACTGGTTCAACCCGGCCCAGGTCATGCGCCTGGTCGAGGTGGTGCCCACGGTGCTCACCGGGGCCGGGGCGACGGCGACGGTGACGGCGCTGGCGCGGGCGGCGGGCCGGCACCCGGTGCAGTGCGCCGACCGGGCCGGGTTCATCGTCAACGCGCTGCTGTTCCCCTATCTGAACGACGCCGTGAAGATGCTGCAGGCGAACTACGCCACGATCGAGGACATCGACACGGCGATGACCGTCGGCTGCGGCCATCCGATGGGTCCGTTCGCCCTCGCCGACGTGGTCGGGCTCGACGTCACCCTCGCCATCACCCGCTCGCTGTACGAGCAGTTCCGCGAGCCCGGCTACGCCCCCGCACCGCTGCTGGAGCATCTCGTCCGAGCCCGCTTCCTGGGCCGCAAGACCGGCCGGGGCTTTCACGCGCATGCTCCCCGATAGTCCGGGCGGGGTCGCCGGATGGAGGCGTCCCCGGTAGGGCGTGGCACGCCGTGGGGGCGCCGTCCGTTGACAGGTGACGGCCGGCGCCGCGGTCGCCCGTGGCAGGTGCCGGATGCGGCACTAGGATGTCGCCGGTCGGCGGGAAGTCCTGGTTCGCACAAGAGGAGACGCGACGGCGATGGTCACGCTCGACAAGGACGCCGTGCGGCAGTTCGGTCGGGAGATAACGATGTTTCTCCCCGATCTGGTCATCATGCTGCGGCGGGTCGTCGCCGATCCGCGGGTGCCGCAGTCGGCGAAGGTCGAGGCCGCGGCGGCGCTGGCGTACCTGGTGTCGCCGCGCAACCGGCTGACGAACATGATCCCCGTGGTGGGCCAGCTCGACGACGTCGCCATCGTCGCCTTCGCGTTCCGTCGGCTGGTCGTCGGCGCCGGCGAGCCGATCCTGCGCGAGCACTGGCGGGGCAGCGACCGCGGCTTCCAGGTGCTCATCGGCGCGTCCTCGGCGCTGGCGAGCCCGGCCGGGGCCCTGCGCAAGGCGAAGGTGGCCCGGTCGCTCGTGGCCGCCGGCATCGACCGCGTCCGCGGTGGCGGTGGCGGCGGCGGGGCCGGCGGTGGCGGTCACACGGCGGGAGACCCGGGCCGGGTCGTCGACGGGGAGGTCGTGGACCGGGCCGAGTGGGTCGCCGCGCCGGAGGCGGACGGCGGCCCGGCCGGGGCGCGGCCGCGGCGGGCGCGCTCCTGGGAGCCGGGCAGACGAGGTCGGTGACGCGGCGGGCGCGGCGCCGTCCCACCCGAGGTCGGGACGGGCGCGGGCAGAACGCGCGCGGGCAGAACGGGCGCGGGCAGAACGGGCGCGGGCGGCCGGTCGGGGCGTGGCTGCCCGATCCGGTGGTGGTGCTGCGCGACGGGGAGTGGGTGGTCCGCCCGGTCACCGGGGCGGCGACGGCGAAGGTCTACCGGTGCCCCGGGTGTGACCATGAGATCAACCCGGGCACCGCCCACCTGGTCGTCTGGCCGCCGGAGCGCGTCGAGGACCGCCGGCACTGGCATCGCCCGTGCTGGGATCGCCGCTGCCGGGCGGCGCGCCTGCGGTCGGAGGGTGCCGGCTGAAGGCGCGCCCGCCCGAGTCGGCCGCGCAGGGGAGCAGGCGCGGGTTCAGGCGCTGCGCACGCTGGCGGGCGCGGGCAGCACGGTCGTCTCCGCGCCGATCGCCTTGCGTTCCTCGACCGGCGCGGCCTCGATGGAGGCGATCGAGGCGCTGGCGGCGGTGAGCTTGTCGCGCAGCGCGCCGAGCTGGGCCGTCACCTGCTCGCGCAGGGCGGCGAGCTGGGTGGTGACCTGCTCGCGCTGACGCTCCAGATCGGCCAGCCGGCGCTTCGACTCGTCCTCGGCCGCCGCCGCGGTGGACCGGGCGATCTCGACGATCCGCTCGGCCTCGGCGCGCGCCGTCGAGACGATCGAGGCGGCCTGCTCGTCGGCCTCCCGCAGCGTCTTCTCCCGGGCGGCCTCGGCCTCGGTGACGATCCGGCGGGCCTCCTCGAGCTGGGCGTCGGCCTCGCGGGTCCGCTCGGCGCGGACGGTGGCCGCCTCCTCCTCCGCGAGCTGGAGGATCTGGGTGACCCGGCCGCCGAACTCCTCCCAGGCGGGACGGTTCGCGGCCAGATCGTCGCGCACGCGGGCCGCCTCGGTCGCCGCCTCGGAGGCGGCGGCCTCGGCGGCGGCCCGGTGCGCCTCGGCCTCGCGGAGCTGCTCGACGAGCCAGTTCACGTGGTGGGTGACCTGGTTGGGGTCGTAGCCACGGCGGACCAGATCGAAGGCTGGGGGCCCGTCGGTCTCGCCGGCCATCGGGATGAGATCCGTGTGTTCGGTCATAGGGCCTCAGCATCTCAGACCGTCACTGTGAACGTGACGCCAGCCGGTCATCGGGCCCGTCGCGATTTCCCTGGCTACACGCCACGGAACCGGTTGATTGCAGTCAGGTGGCGGGCGCGGAACTCCTCGTCGCGGACACCCAGCCCCTCGCTGGGGGCCAGGCACAGCACGCCGACCTTGCCCTGATGCATGTTGCGGTGCACGTCGTGGGCGGCCTGCCCCGTCTCGTTGAGCGGGTACACCCGGGAGAGGGTGGGATGGATCATCCCCCGGGCGATGAGGCGATTGGCCTCCCAGGCCTCCCGGTAGTTGGCGAAGTGGGAGCCGACGACGCGCTTGAGGTTCATCCACAGGTACCGGTTGTCGTACTCGTGCAGGAAGCCACTGGTGGAGGCACAGGTCGCGATGGTGCCACCGCGACGGGTCACGTAGACGGAGGCGCCGAAGGTCTCCCGCCCGGGGTGCTCGAGCACGATGTCCGGGTCGTCGCCGCCGGTGAGTTCGCGGATGCGCTGGCCCAGTCGCTTCCATTCGCGCGGATTCTGCGTGCGTTCGTCGCTCCAGAACCGGTAGTCCTCCGCGGCCCGGTCGATGACGAGCTCGGCGCCGAGGGATCGGCAGATCGCCGCCTTCGTCGGCGACGACACGACGCAGACCGGGATCGCCCCGCCGCGCAGCGCGAGCTGGGTGGCGTAGGAGCCCAGTCCCCCGGACGCCCCCCAGACCAGGACGACGTCGCCCTGCTTCATCCGGGCTCCGTTGGCGGAGACGAGCTGGCGGTAGGCGGTGGAGTTGACCAGCCCCGGCGCAGCCGCCTCCGCCCACGTGAGATGGCCCGGTTTGGGCATGAGCTGGTTCGCCTTGACGAGGGCCAGCTCGGCCAGGCCACCGAAGTTCGTCTCGAAACCCCAGATTCGTTGCTCCGGATCCAGCATCGTGTCGTTGTGACCGTCGGCGCGTTCGAGCTCGACCGACAGGCAGTGGGCCACGACCTCGTCCCCCGGGGACCAGACGTGTACGCCGGCTCCTGTCCTCAGCACGACTCCGGCCAGATCGGAACCCACGACGTGGTAAGGCTGGTCATGGCGGGAAGCGAGGGGAGATGTCCGACCGTAGCGTTCGAGGAAGCCGAACGTGGACATCGGTTCGAAGATCGATGTCCAAACCGTGTTGTAGTTCACCGAGGAGGCCATGACCGCCACCAGGGCCTCGCCGGGGCCGACCTCGGGCGTGGGTACCTCGTCGACGTGCAGGGAGCGGCGCGGGTCCTTGTCCTGGGACGGGACGCCGTCGAACATCCCGGTCTCGTCGCGGCGCACGACCACGCCGCGGTAGAACTCCGGAACCGCGAACGCGGCGAACTCCGCTCGGCGTTCGGGGGACGGTGGGGTCTGGGCGAGGATCGCTTCGAGGATGTCCTTCACGATCGGCCTCCGGCGGTGCGTGGTCGAGGGCGGATGACCGGCGCCACAGGCGGGTGGCACAGGCGGGTGGCACAGGCGGGTTGTCGGCGGGCGGGGGACGGGCGGCACGGGCAGTCGGGCGGGCGACACGGGCAGTTGGCGGGGCGGTACACGTAGTCAACCGGCAGGCGGCACAGGTAGTCGACAGGGCGGCAGACGGCGTCGACAGGGCGGCAGAGGTAACCGATGGGTACGGAGACGGGGTCGCGGGATGAGGGGGCTGTCTGTTTGGTGCGCGACGCGATAGAACTTTCGGGACAACTTCGAGTGCTCGGTCCGCGTCCAACGTGGTGTGACCGCGCCCATGACAGTCGTGGAGGGGTGGCGGCCCGTGCCTGCGCGGAGCGACGCCGCCCGTAGCGACGTCGCGCGGGACGCGGACGCCGCCCTGACCGCCTTGTACTCCGAGCACTACCGGTCATTGGTGCGTCTCGCCGCGTTGCTGCTCGACGACGTGGGTCTGTGCGAGGAGGTCGTCCAGGACGCCTACATCCGCGTCCACGGGGCCTGGGGACGCCTGCAGGACCGGGACAAGGCCCTGGCCTACCTTCGGCAGACCGTCGTCAATCTCGCACGTTCCACGCTGCGTCGTCGACTCGTCGCTCTCAAGCATGCCCCCAAGCCCATGCCCGATGCCGCCAGCGCCGAGGAGGGGGCCTACTCTCTCGTCGAGCGAGCCGCCGTCATCCAGGCACTGCGAGAGCTGCCGCGGCGCCAGCGGGAGGCGGTCGTCCTGCGCTACTACGCCGACATGTCCGAGGCGGACGCGGCGGCGGTGATGGGCTGCAGCATCGGCTCCGTCAAGGCCTACACCTCCCGAGGGCTGTCGGCCTTGAGCGGCAAGCTGGAGGGCCTACGGTGAGCGCGTTGGAACCGGACGAGCTCACGCGGCTGCTGACCGAGGCGGTCGAGCCCATCCGGCCGTCCCCGGAGGCCTACCGGCAGATCCGCGCCGGCATCGCCCGCCGGCGCCGCTGGCGCGTCCCCGTGTTCACCGTCGGCGGGATGGTGATGGCGGCGCTCATCGGGCTGGCGGTGGTGGCCATCCGGCCGAGTCCGTCGAACCAGGTCGTCGAGCCGGCCGCGCCGCCGGTTCTGCCGACCATGTTCACCGAGCCGAGCCGGGCGGCGACCGTGCCGTCACTGGGCGGCGGTGGGGGGCACTCCAGCTCCGGCGGTGGCGGTGGGTCCGCCTCGGGCCCAGGCTCGGGCCCGGCCACCCGCACGCAGACGAGCCCGCCGCCGAGCCGGCCGACGACGTCGGCGTCCTCGCCGTCGGTGGCCGCCAGCACGCAGCCGTCCGCGCCGACCGGCACGACCGGCCCGGGCAGCCCGCAGCTGCCCACGCCGGTGGCGAAGCCGGCCGGCCTGAACGACGTCGACGGCGACGGCCAGCCCGACACGGTCGCCGTGGACGGGACGAACCTGCGCGTGCGGTTCTCCCGGGACGGCCAGCAGGCCAGGATCCCCCTCGGCGCCATCGTCACCCCGCTGAACAGCGCGGTCGTCGACATCGACGGCGACGGTTTCGGTGAGCTGCTCGTGCAGACCCAGGTGACCAACGGGACGAAGAACTACGCCCTGTTGCGCTATGTCGGCCTCGGCGAGCTGGTCGCGGTGACGCCGCCGAGCGGCCTGGCCCTCGGTGCCGGCGTCCACGGCAACTCCGGCCTCGGCCTGCGCTGCGCCGACCGGACCCTGCAGATCATCACCGGCACCTCGACCGACGGAGCCCAGTTCAACGTCGTCACCACGACGCTGGGGTTCACCCCCGACGGCCTGAGCGTCCAGGACTCCGCCTCCAGCACGGTGCGGCTGCCGGCGGACCCGTCCCCCTTCGTGGTGGCCTGCGGCGCCCTGTCCTGACCGGGTCGTGACCGGGGCCGGGCGGCGAGGTCTCCCACCCGGCCGCCGCGGGGCGGCCCCGGTCGGGCACGGGGTGCACCGCCGGGCCGGGCACCAGGAACAAGATCACGTTATCGTGGTGTTGCAGGTGCCCGTGGGGTGAGCGCACCGAGCGTGCCGCCGTGACGTCGTCGCGGGGGAACGTCCGGCGCCGGCTCGCGGGGGGACGTCGGTGGAGATCTTCCCAGGAGTGATGAGGAGGCAGCCATGCCTGGTTCCGTGATCGTGGCCGGCGCACGGACACCGATCGGGAAGCTGTCCGGGGCGTTGAAGAGCTTCACCGCGACGGACCTGGGCGGCATCGCGATCAAGGGTGCACTGGAGCGGGCCGGGCTGTCCGGCGACGCGATCCAGTACGTCATCATGGGGCACGTGATCCAGGCCGGCACCGGCCCGATCACCGCCCGGCAGGCGGCCGTCGCCGCCGGCATCCCGATGACGGTGCCCGCGGTCACCGTCAACAAGGTCTGCCTGTCCGGCCTCGACGCGATCGCCCTCGCCGACACCTACATCGCCAGCGGCGAGTTCGACCTGGTCGTCGCCGGGGGGATGGAGTCCATGACCGGGGCGCCGCACCTGCTGCGCTCGATGCGCGCCGGGGTGAAGTACGGCGCGACCGAGGCGCTCGACGCCATCGACCAGGACGCCCTGTTCTGCGCCTTCGACCAGATCTCCATGGGTGCGAGCACCGAGCGTTACAACGGTGCGCTGAACATCTCCCGCGCCGAGCAGGACTCCTTCGCCGCCCGGTCGCACCAGCGGGCCGCGGCCGCCGCCAAGAACGGCCTGTTCGACAACGAGATCGTCCCCGTCTCGGTGCCGCAGCGCCGCGGCGAGCCGCTCGTCGTCAGCCAGGACGAGGGCGTGCGGGCCGACACCTCCGCCGAGGTGCTCGGCAAGCTGCGCCCCGCGTTCGGCAAGGACGGCACGATCACCGCCGGGTCGGCGTCGCAGATCTCCGACGGGGCGGCCGCGGTCATCGTGGCCAGCCGGGCCAAGGCGGAGGAGCTCGGCCTGCCGATCCTCGCCGAGGTCGGCCACCACGGTTTCGTCGCCGGCCCCGACACCTCCCTGCAGTCGCAGCCGTCCAACGCCATCCTCGCCGCGCTGGCCAAGGAGGGGCTCACTCCCGCCGACCTCGACCTCGTCGAGATCAACGAGGCGTTCGCCGCCGTCTCCATCCAGTCCATGCGCGACCTCGGGATCAGCTCCGACATCGTCAACGTCAACGGCGGGGCGATCGCCATCGGCCACCCGCTCGGCGCCTCGGGCGCCCGCATCGCCCTGACCCTGCTCAACGAGCTGGCCCGGCGCGGCGGCGGGATCGGCGCGGCCGGCCTGTGCGGCGGCGGCGGCCAGGGCGATGCCCTGATCCTGCGCGTCCCGGCGGCGTGACCGCGGGCTCCGCCGCGGGTGCCGACCGCGAGCGGGGTCTGCCCGACCGCGATCGTGACCCGGCCGCGGCCGGGCTGCCCGGCGCGGGGTCGGCCAGGACGGGGTCGGCCGGGACGAGGTCGGCCGGGACGAGGTCGGCCGGGACGAGGTCGGTCGGCGCGGAGTCGGCCGGAGCGGAGCCGTCGGCCGAGGCGGAGCTGGCGGCGGCCGTCGGCGGGGACCGGCGGGCGTTGGCGCGGCTGCTCTCGGCGGTGGAGAACACTCCTCGGCGGTGGCCTGAGATCGGCGCGGCGCTGGTCGGGCACGTCGGCGGCGCGCAGACCGTCGGCCTGACCGGCGCCCCGGGAGTCGGCAAGTCGACGACCGTCACCGCGCTGGTGCGGGCCTACCGCCGCGCCGGGCGCCGGGTGGGGGTGCTCGCGGTCGACCCGTCCTCGCCGTACTCCGGCGGCGCGCTGCTCGGCGACCGGGTGCGGATGAGCGAGCACGCCGGTGACCCCGGGGTGTTCATCCGCTCCCTGGCCAGCCGCGGGCGCCTCGGTGGGCTGGCGGCCGCGACGGCGCAGGCCCTGCGGGTCCTCGACGCGGCCGGGTTCGACGTCATCCTCGTCGAGACCGTCGGCGTCGGCCAGGCGGAGATCGACATCGCCGCGCTCGCCGACACGACCTGCGTCCTGCTCGCGCCCGACGCGGGCGACGACGTGCAGGCGGTCAAGGCGGGCCTGCTGGAGGTCGCGGACGTCCTCGTCGTCAACAAGGCGGACCGGCCGGGCGCGGCCCGCACCGCCGCCGACCTGACCGCGATGACCCG
Organism: Frankia alni ACN14a; assembly: GCF_000058485.1. Taxonomy (NCBI): domain Bacteria; kingdom Bacillati; phylum Actinomycetota; class Actinomycetes; order Frankiales; family Frankiaceae; genus Frankia; species Frankia alni. The sequence goes on along the minus strand of NC_008278.1, from coordinate 6,412,961 downwards.
GATGCGGGTCGGTGCCCGGCAACCGGTGGTGGTGCGTGTCGCCGCGACCCTGGGCGAGGGCGTCGACGAGCTCGTCACGTGTATCGCCGCGCACCGACGGGATCTCGCCGCGACCGGTGAACTCGACCGTCGCCGCCTGGCCCGGGCCGCCGACGAGATCCGGGGGCTGGCCCTGACCGCGCTGCGCGACCGCCTGGCCGCCCCGCCGCACGACGAGCGCCTGGCGGAGCTTGCCCACCACGTCCTCGCCGGTGCCGCCGACCCCTGGTCGGCCGCCGAGCGCCTCCTCGCCGACCTCACGCCGGCGCAGCCGGCCCCGTCCCGCTGACGGTCAGGCCGCCCCCCATCCTGCGACCCCGGCACGCCGGCGCACCGGGCCCGCCGCCGAGCCTCGGCACGCCGCTGCGACCCGTGGGAGAGGATCCGTCGATGAGCCGCCTCGACGACCCGACGACGTCCGCCGACGACCTGATCGACACCCTCGGCCTTGAACCCCACCCGGAGGGCGGCTGGTACCGCCAGACCTGGGCCAGCCCCGACCTCGTCACGGCGCACGGCGGGCAGCGGCCCGCGATGACGTCCATCCTGTTCCTGCTGCGCCCGGGCGAGGTGTCCCGGTGGCATCGGGTGGCCTCGGCCGAGATCTGGCTCTGGCAGGGCGGCGGCGTCCTCGAGCTCACCTTCGGCGGCACGGCCCGTCGACCGTCGCCGGGCCCCGCAGGCCTGCTCGGGCCGCACGCGGCGGCCGGCGAGGTGCCGCAGCTCGTCGTCCCGGCGGGGCAGTGGCAGACGGCCGCGCCGCGCGACGGGCGGCACGTTCTCGTCGGCTGTGTCGTCGCGCCCGGCTTCGACTGGGCCGACTTCGAACTCCTCGCCGACTAGCCAGGGCGTGCCGGTTGCGGTGCGTTGTGTACGGTCTGGGCCCGCCGACTGTACAGACCGCACCGCAGTCGGTCCCACCCCCGCGGGTGACGCAGCGGCGCGGCGGGGGCGGGTCAGCGGGGGGCGGTCATCGCGGCGGTGAGGGCGGTCGCGGCGGCGACGAGGCTCGCCGGGTCCAGCGGGAGGGCGAGGATGTCGACGGCTCCGGCGCGGCGCAGCATGGTGCGCTCGCGGGGGTCGGTGTCCTCCGTCAGGACGAACGCCGGGGTGCCGGCCGTGGCGGGGTCCGCCGCGAGCTGGGCGAGCAGCTCGGGCGCGGTCGCGTCGGGCAGGTCGCGGTCGAGGAGGATGAACGCCGGCCGCGCGCGGCGCACCGCGTCGACCGCGAGGGCCGCCCGCGGCACGGTGACCGGATCGGCGGCCAGGCTCTCGGTGAGGGTCTCCGCCACGGCCGTCCGCACGGCCGGATCGCCGCTGACGTGCACGACCCGTAGGCCGCCGGGCGCCGCCCGCCGCCCGAGCCCGCCGCCACCGGCGGGGGAGACGCCCGCGTGCCGCCCGCCTGGAGCACCCTCGGCGCTGCCGGCATGGCGGGCCCGCCCATTGCCGGCGTCGCCATAGGCGATGTTGTCGTGGTCCGTTCCGCCGTAGCCGGCGCGTCCATGACCCCCGTCGCCGTATCCGGATGCGCGGCCCATCTCGCCGTAGCCGTAGCCGTAGCCGTGGCCGTTGCGTTCGTGGCCGGCTTCGCCGTAGCCGGCGCGTCCGTGGCCCGTGTCGCGGTAGCCGTGGCCACGGAGGTGATCGCCGAAGCCGTCGTCGTCGGCGTCGGGGTCCTCGAAGCGCATGTCGACGGCGTCGAGCACGATGGCGAACACGCTGCCGACCCCGTAGCGGCTGGCGACGGTCAACACCCCGCCCATCGCGGTGACCAGGGCGTGGGAGAGGGCGAGCCCCAGCCCGCTGCCCTCGATCCCGCTGCGTTCGGCGCCGAGGCGTTCGAAGGGGCGGAACAACCGGTCGATCGCCCGTGGGGACAGGCCCGCGCCGTCGTCCTCGACCTCGATGCGGATGCGGGAGCCCGTGATCGGCACGATGCCGACCCGCACGCTGCCGCCCTCGCGGCCGTACTTCAGGGCGTTGCCGACGAGGTTGAGCAGTACCTGCCACAGCCGGCGGCGGTCCGCGTCGGCGACGAGCGGCACGGCCGGGTCGATCACACGGCGGATGCTGCGCTGCGCGGCGAGCGGCTCGACCAGCTCCACCACGCCCTGGACGATGTCGAGGACGTTGACCGGGCCCTTGTTGATGTCACCGCGGCCCGCGCGCAGCCGGGCCAGGTCCAGCACGTCGTCGATGAGGGCCTGCATGTGCCGGCCGCCGGTGATGATCCGCTCGACGTCGTCGTGCAGGTCGGGGGTGAGCGGCTCCAGCTCCAGGAGCTGGGCGAAGCCGAGCATCGCGTTGAGCGGGGTGCGCAGCTCGTGGCCCAGGCGGGCGATCAGCTCGTCCTTGGCCCTGGAGTCGTTCTCGGCGATCTCGCGGGCACGCTGGTCGGACGTGTCGCGGGCGAGCAGGACCAGGCCGCCGTCCGGATCGCGCCGGATGGTCACGTGGTGCGGCACGGTCGTCCCGGCGGCGTCGACCAGACCCACGGAGCCGCGCCACTGCCCGGACTGCGCCAGGGCGGCCGTCACGGCCTCGCCGAGCGCGGCGCGGAACGCCGGGTCGACCACCTCGACGAGGTCCCGCAGTTGCGGGTCACGGGGGATCCGGTCACCGAGGAAGGCGCGAGCCGCGGCGCCCATGTCGGTGACATGGCCGTCCGCGCCGACGACCACAGCAAGGTCCGTCAGCGCGTCGAGCAGTGTGCGTGGCCCCACCTACGCCTCGTCATCCGTCTTCTTCCACCCCACGGCGGGCAATGGTAGGGCGTGCCGTCAGAGCCCGTTGTCCCGGGTTTGCGTAACCGCCCACATGAGGGTCGATCGCGCAACTTTTCGTGACAAGTCGCTAGCTTACCGACCCATCCGTTTTGTCAACGTAGCAGGCGCGTGGCGCAGCGTCGGAGCGATGGTCGGCGCGGCGTCGGCGTGGTAGGTCTGACGCATGCTGGTTGCCTTCAGTGTCACGCCCATCGGAACCGGCGAGGGTGTCGCCGAGCTGGTCGCCGAGGCGGTCCGCATCGTGCGCGCGAGCGGCCTGCCGCACGAGACCAACGCCATGTTCACCACGATCGAGGGCGAGTGGGACGAGGTGATGGACGTCGTGCACCGGGCCACCCAGGCCGTGGGCGCCCGCGCCGGCCGGGTCAGCCTCGTGCTCAAGGCCGACCTGCGCCCCGGCGTCAGCGACGCCCTGCACGGCAAGGTGGCGAGCATCGACCGGCTGCTCGCCGGGGACCCCGCGGGCGGCGTCGTGGGGGACCACGCCGGGGACGATGCAGGCTGACCCGGGCCGTCGGGCGGCGGCGCGGACGACGGGCTGGCGAAAAGTCATCCGCCGGCAGGGCCGTCCGCCCACCCGGATGTCACGATGGAGGCATGCAACGTAGGCCACCAGTCCCATCCGGACCGCCGCGGGGTGCGGGAGGCCCGGGACGACCCGGGCGCCTGCCCGACAGTCTCGGCGGTCTGCGCCTCGCCGGCGCCGTCCCCCTGGACCCGAAGCCGGCCACCCCGCCCCCGCCCGCGAGTGCCGGGCCCGCCGCAGCCGCCGTGAACGGTGCCGCCCCCGCCGCCGGTGACGCGCCCGCCGGCCCTGTGGTCATCGACGTCACCGAGGCGAGCTTCGCCACCGACGTCGTCAGCCGATCGATGCAGGTGCCGGTCGTGCTCGATTTCTGGGCGTCCTGGTGCGGCCCGTGCAAGCAGCTCAGCCCGGTGCTGGAGAAGCTGGCTCTGGCCGACGGCGGCCGCTGGATCCTCGCCAAGATCGACGTCGACGCCAACCCGGGCCTCGCCCAGGCGGCGGGGGTGCAGGGCATCCCGGCGGTGAAGGCCGTCGTCGGCGGGCGGATCATCGGCGAGTTCACCGGCGCCGTCCCCGAGCGCGAGGTGCGCAACTGGCTCGACCAGCTGCTGTCCCTCGTCGACGAGGCGATGGGCGGGATGCCCGGTGCGGCGGCCGGCGATGCCGCGCGGGATCCGCACCTGGCCGCGGCCGAGGACGCGCTGGCCCGCGGCGACATCGACACGGCGGTCGAGTCCTACCGGGTCCGCCTCGCCGAGGCGCCGGCGGATCCGGAGGCGCTCACCGGCCTGGCCCGCGCCGAGCTGCTGCGCCGGGTGCGCGACCACGACCCGGCGGACATCCGCAGGCGGCTCGCGGCCGATCCCGACGACGTCGACGCCGCGATCGCAGCGGCGGACCTGGGCATCGCGCAGGGCGACGTGGCCGGTGCGCTCGCCGGTCTCGTCGAGGTCGTGCGGCGTACCTCCGGCCCGCAGCGAGAGCAGGCCCGCGCCCACCTCGTCGACCTGTTCCAGGCCCTCGGCGACGCCGAACCCGCCGTCGCCCCCGCCCGCCGATCCCTGGCCGCGGCCCTGTTCTGACCGCGGCCAGTGGCGCGGGCGACCCGTCCGCGGGCTCCGGCTCCGGCTCCGCCGACGAGAGACCGACCCGGTCAGGCCCTCAGGCCGGGGAACCGGGGGAGTCGGCGGTGCCGGGGTCGTAGCGGAACCAGACGGTGCCCAGCGGCGGCAGCGTGACGGTCGCGGAGGCGGGCAGGCCGTGGTGGGACTCCTCGACGGCCTGCACGGCGCCGAAGTTGCCGACGTTGCCGCCGCCGTAGCGCTGCCCGTCCGAGTTGAGCACCTCCCGCCAGCGGCCGGGGAAGGGCAGGCCGAGACGGTAGCCGTGGTGGCCGATGCCGGCGAAGTTCGTGACGCAGGCCAGGACCCCGCCGTCCGCCACCTCCGCACCCGCCGCGTTCACGCCCGCCGCCGGGTCGCCGCCGGCGGAGGTCCCGTCCGACCAGCGCAGGAACGAGAACACGTTGTTGGCGGTGTCGTTGGCATCGATCCAGGAGAAGCCGGTCGGGTCGCTGTCCCGGCGGTACAGCGCCGGGGTGCACCGGTACAGCTCGTTGAGGTCCGCGACCAGGGCGGCCACGCCCCGGTGCGGCGGGTCGGTCAGCAGCGGCCAGTCGAGCGAGCCGGCCTCGTTCCACTCGTTGTCCTGGCCGAACTCGCAGCCCATGAACAGCAGCTTCTTGCCGGGATGCGCCCACATGTAGGCGTAGAGCGCGCGCAGGTTGGCCAGCTGCTCCCACCGGTTGCCCGGCATCTTGCGCAACAGCGACCCCTTGCCGTGGACGACCTCGTCGTGGCTGAACGGCAGGACGAAGTTCTCCGAGTAGGCGTAGACCATCGAGAACGTCATCTGGTGGTGGTGGTAGCTGCGGTGCACCGGCTGGCGGGAGTTGTAGTCCAGCGTGTCGTGCATCCAGCCCATGTTCCACTTGAAGCCGAAGCCCAGCCCCCCGAGATGGGTGGGACGCGTGACGCCCGGCCAGGCCGTCGACTCCTCGGCGATCATCATGGCGCCCGGGAAGCGCCGGTAGACCGTCGCGTTGGTCTCCTGCAGGAACGCCACCGCCTCGAGGTTTTCCCGGCCGCCGTGGACGTTGGGCAGCCAGGCGCCGTCGGGGCGGGAGTAGTCGAGGTAGAGCATCGAGGCCACGGCGTCGACCCGCAGGCCGTCGATGTGGAACTCCTCGAACCAGTACAGCGCGTTGGCGACGAGGAAGTTGCGCACCTCGTTGCGGCCGACGTCGAAGACGTAGGTCCCCCAGTCGGGCTGCTCGCCGCGGCGCGGGTCGGGGTGCTCGTACAGCGGCGTGCCGTCGAAGCGGCCCAGCGCCCAGGAGTCCCGGGGGAAGTGCGCCGGCACCCAGTCGACGATCACGCCGATGCCGGCGTTGTGCAGCGTGTCGACGAGGTGGCGGAACTCGTCCGGGCTGCCGAAGCGCGCCGTCGGCGCGTAGTACGCCGACACCTGGTAGCCCCAGGAGCCGCCGAACGGGTGCTCGGCGACGGGCAGCATCTCCACGTGCGTGAAGCCGTTGGCCAGGACGTAGGCGGTGAGCTGGTCGGCGAGCTCGCGGTAGGACAGCCCGCGCCGCCACGAGCCCAGGTGGACCTCGTAGACGCTGATCGGCTCGGCATGCCAGGCGGTGCGGGCGCGCCGGTCGATCCAGTCCTGGTCGTCCCACGTGTAGTCCGAGTGGGTGACGACGCTCGCGGTGGCGGGCGGGACCTCGGTGCGGAAGGCCATCGGGTCGGCCTTCTGCCGCCACACCCCGTCGAAGCCGAGGATCTCGTACTTGTACCGAAGCCCGACGCCCGCGCCGGGCACGAACAGCTCCCACACGCCGCTGTGGCCCAGCGAGCGCATGGGGAACGCCCGGCCGTCCCAGAAGTCGAAGTCGCCGACCAGGCGCACCCCGCGCGCCGACGGTGCCCACACGGCGAAGCTCACCCCGGTGACGGTCGTGCCGCCCGGGGTCGTCAGCTCACGCAGGTGCGCCCCGAGGACCTTCCAGAGCTCCTCGTGGCGGCCCTCGCTGATCAGGTGCAGGTCCATCTCGCCGAGGGTCGGCAGGTGCCGGTACGGGTCGTCGACGACGTGGGAGCCGTGCGGGTAGGCCACCTCGACGCGGTAGTCGGGCAGGATCGCCGGCAGCGCCACGGCGAACACGCCGCCGCTGTGGAGTCGGGCCGCCGGGTGGCGGGCCTCGCCGACGAGGACGGTCACGGCGCTCGCGTCGGGACGCAGCACCCGCACGACGGTCACGTCCCCGGCCGGGTGCGCCCCGAGCAGGGCGTGCGGGTCGTGGTGGGTGCCGTTGACGAGCCGTTCGAGGTCCTCGCGCGGCAGGCCGAGTGGCACGGCCGGCGCCGGCGCGGCGGTGCCGGGCAAGTCGGCCACATCACCGGCGGCGATGGTGCCGGTGCTGGCAGCGGTGCCGGTGCCGGTAGCGATGCCGGAGCCGGCAGCGGTGCCGGTGCCGGGGGACGTCGGCGGCCCGGTAGCCGCCGCGGGATCGCCCGAGGTCGGCTGATCGCCGGCCGCCGCCGGCGCATCGGTCGCCGAGGTGTCCAGGTCGGGCAGGCGCCCCGGTATCCGGTCGGCCAGGGCCACCCGGCTCGCGCGATCGCGGGCCGGGGCGCTCGCCGGATCGGCGTCAGGTCGACCGGTGCTCTGCCCGGCGCCGCGGTGCCCCGTCCGCGCCGTGCCGTTGTTGACGTCGCCGCTGTTCACTGGGACACCCCTGCCTCTCTCCGCGATGGGGACGATGGTCCGGCGCACCGGCGGGTCGCTCCGCCCGCGCCCGCTCATCCGGCCGGTGGATGGGTCGCGGCCGGTGGATGGGTCGCGGCCGTCGGATGGGTCGCCGCCGGTGGTTGGGTAGCCGCCGGTGGTTGGGCGGCCGCCGGTGGATGGGTCTGCGTGAGCTGCTCCACCGAGGCCATCGGGATGCCGATCCACCCCGGCCGGTGGCGCGCCTCGTACAGCACCTCGTAGACCGCCTTGTCGAGCTCGAACGCGCGCAGCATCGCGGTGTCGTCGCGCGGGTCACGACCGGCCGCGGCGCCGTACCCGCGGCAGAACGCCTCCCGGTTGCGGTCGGCCCACTCCTGCGCCCGGTAGACCAGCGCGGGCTCGTCGCCCCGCTCCAGCAGCATGGAGCGGGCCGCGTAGTCGAACGAGCGCAGCATCCCGGCGACGTCGCGCAGCGGCGACTCCAGCCCCACCCGCTCGGCGACCGGGCGGGCCGGCTCGCCCTCGAAGTCGAACAGCACCCAGCCCGAGTCGACCCGCAGCACCTGGCCGAGATGCAGGTCGCCGTGCAGGCGCTGGAACGGCCGGGGATGGACGACCGCCGGCGCCGCGCCGGTCAGCTCGTCGTAGGACTTGCGCACGGCGGCCTCGAAGGGCCGCAGCTCGGCGACGGCCTCGACGGCGGCGTCGAGGCGGCCGTGCAGGTACGTCACCAGGGCGCGCAGCGCGTCGGCGGTGGGCTGGCGCGTCGGCAGCGCCCGGGCCAGGTCCGCGTGCACCTCGGCGGTGGCCGCGCCGAGCCGCTCCGCCTCCGCGGCGAAGTCCCCGCCGACCTCGTCGGCGTGCAGGTCGGCCTCGGCGTAGAGGTCGCGCACGCTGGCCAGCGCCAGCCGCCAGCCCTCGGTCCCGCTGCGCAGGTACTCCTGGAGGAAGCCGAGCGTGGTCGGTTGTCCCTCGACCTCGCCGGAGAACCAGGCGACCGGGGCGGCGACGTGCGCGCTGCCGACCTCGGCGAGGGCCCGGGTGACCTCCAGGTCGGGGTTGAGGCCCGGCCAGAGCCGGCGGAAGACCTTCAGGATGTAGGCGTCGCCGTAGATGATCGAGGTGTTGGACTGTTCTGCGCCGACGGCGTGCGCGGGCAGGTCGTCCAGCGTCCGCGTCGCCTCGGCGACGAGGTCGTCGCGGCGCGCCGAGCGGCCGAGGAACTGCAGCAGGGCGGCGCTGCCGTCGGGGTCGTGCAGCCCGTCGTACACCAGCCCGCCGGCGCACTCGCCGATCAGGAAGCCGTCGTGGCCGAAGGGGGCGTCGGCGCGGACCACCAGCGGTACCTGGTAGTGGTCCGGCGGCCCGTGGTCGTAGTCCACGTCGACGACGAGCAGCCGCAGCGGCTCGAAGACGGTCGTGTCCCGGCGGATCCGGATCCGCCCGGCGCCGCGGCCCTTGCCGGCGAACCAGCGCTGTCGGGGAAGCCAGTCGGTCAGCAGGCCGGTCAGTTCGGCGTGGTGGTCACCCATCCTCGACCTCCCGATGCCTGTGCTCGACGATCATCGTGTGCACCTAACGTCGAATGTCCCGAAAGTTACCTTTCGTCGACCATGTCGCGCACGTGCCACCGCGGCGACCTCGGTGTTCCCGCCAGCCAGCCTCGCGGTGTGCCGGCCGGCCCGCCGGTTTCACCGGACCCGACCGCCGTCACCGGGGTCGGGCCTAGCGCCTTACTCTCCCCCCGTCCGCCCCAGGGGGCTAGGGGGTGAATTCCCCCGGTACGGTCAACGCGAACCAGTAATGTCCGTGTCCGGGCAATGTCAGAAGGTAGGGGAGCTCGCCGATCGGCGGGAAGTGCACCCGGCCGAGCAGCTCGACGGGCACCAGTCCCTCGAAACGGCGCAGGTCCAGCTCCACCGGCTGGGCGAAGCGGGACAGGTTCGCGACGCACAGCACCCGGTCGTCGCCGAATTCGCGCACGTAGGCGAAGACCGACGGATTGGACGCGGCCAACTCCTCGTACGTACCCAGACCGAAGACGGGATGGCGCTTGCGCACCTCGATCATCCGCTTCGTCCAGGCCAGGAACGACGTCGGCATCCGCTGCCCGGCCTCGACGTTCAGGGCCTGGTAGCCGTACACCGGGTCCATGATCAGGGGCAGGTAGAGTCGGGCCGGGTCGGACGTGGAGAAGCCCGCGTTGCGGTCGGGCGACCACTGCATCGGGGTCCGCACGCTGTCCCGGTCGCCGAGGTAGATGTTGTCGCCCATGCCGATCTCGTCGCCGTAGTACAGCACCGGGGAACCCGGCAGCGACAGCAGCAGGGCGGTGAACAGCTCCATCTGGTCGCGGCTGTTGTCCAGCAGCGGGGCCAGCCGGCGGCGGATGCCGATGTTCGCCTTCATGCGGGGGTCCTTGGCGTACTCCGCCCACATGTAGTCGCGCTCGTCGTCGGTGACCATCTCCAGGGTGAGCTCGTCGTGATTGCGCAGGAAGATGCCCCACTGGCAGTTCGGCGGGATCTGCGGCGTCTGGGCGAGGATCTCGGAGATGGGATAGCGCGACTCGCGGCGCACGGCCATGAAGATGCGCGGCATCAGCGGGAAGTGGAACGCCATGTGGCACTCGTCGTCGTTGCCGAAGTACTCGACGACGTCCGAGGGCCACTGGTTGGCCTCGGCGAGCAGCACCCGGTCGGCGTACTTGGCGTCGACCTCCTTGCGGACCCGCCGCAGGTACTCGTGGGTCTCCGGCAGGTTCTCGCCGTTGGTGCCGTCCCGCACGTAGAGGTAGGGCACCGCGTCGAGCCGGAAACCGTCGATGCCGAGGTCCAGCCAGAAACGCAGGACCTCCAGCATCGCCTCCTGCACGTCCGGGTTGTCGTAGTTGAGGTCGGGCTGATGGGAGAAGAACCGGTGCCAGTAGTACTGGCCGCGCACCGGGTCCCAGGACCAGTTCGACTTCTCCGTGTCGACGAAGATGATCCGCGCCTCGGGATACCGCTCGTCGGTGTCGGACCAGACGTAGAAGTCCCCGAAGGGCCCGTCCGGATCCGACCGGGACGCCTGGAACCACGGATGTGCGTCGCTGGTGTGGTTCATCACCAGATCGGCGATGATCCGAATGCCGCGTCGGTGCGCCTCGTCGACGAGACTGACGAAGTCGCCCAGATCGCCGAACTCGGGCAGGATCTGGAAGTAGTCGCTGATGTCGTACCCGCCGTCGCGCAGCGGCGAGGAGTAGATCGGCAGCAGCCACAGGCAGTCGACGCCGAGCCACTCCAGATAGTCGAGCTTGGAGATCAGGCCGCGGATGTCGCCGGTGCCGTCACCGTTGGAGTCGGCGAATCCCCGGATGAGCACCTCGTAGAACACGGCGCGCTTGAACCAGTGGGGATCGCGGGACGACTCGCCGACGGGACCGGCGGGGGCCGGGCGGGGGTTGTCGTCGCCGATGGGCTCGCTCAGCGGCTCCGGTTCCCTCACGACCGGGCCCGCACGGTGAGGATGTGCGCGGGCTCGACGGACGGGTCGAGCCGGACGTAGTTGTCCCGGCCCCACCGGAAGGTCTGCCCGGTGATCTCGTCGGTCACGTCGAAGGAGTCGTCCCAGCCGAGGCCGAGGGCGGGCATGTCGAGGCGCACCGTGGTCTCCCGCGCTTCGTGCGGGTCGAGGTTGACGATGACGAGCACGGTGTCGGCGCCAGCCGGATCACCCGTCCCGCCCGGACCGGCCGTCCTGCGCGGGTCGGCGTCGTCCGTCAGCCGCTTGGAGTAGACGATGAACTCGTCGCCGTCGGCGTGGTGCAGGTGCAGGTTGCGCAGCCAGTGCAGCGCGGGGTGGGCCCGGCGTATCTGGTTGAGCCGCGTCAGGTAGGGCGCCAGCGAGCGCCCCTCCCGTTCGGCCGCCGCCCAGTCCCGCGGCCGGTACTGGTACTTCTCCGAGTCGAGGTACTCCTCGCTGCCCGGCCGGACCGCGGTGTTCTCGTACAGCTCGTACCCGGCGTACACGCCCCAGGTCGGCGACATCGTGGCCGCGAGCACCGCGCGGATCCGGAACGCCGCCGGCCCGCCATCCTGCAGGAAGCCCGGCAGGATGTCCGGGGTGTTCACGAAGAAGTTCGGTCGCATGTAGTGGGCGGCGTCGATCAGTTCGCGGGCGTACTCCTCCAGCTCCCACTTCTGGTTGCGCCAGGTGAAGTACGTGTACGACTGGGTGAAGCCGACCTTGGCGAGGGTGTGCATCATCGCCGGCCGGGTGAACGCCTCCGCGAGGAACAGCACGTCCGGTTCGGTCGCCTTCACCTGGCCGATGAGCCACTCCCAGAACTCGACCGGCTTCGTGTGCGGGTTGTCCACCCGGAAAATTCGCACTCCGTGAGCGGTCCAGTGCCGGACCACCCGCAGGATCTCCTGATACAGCCCGGTCGGGTCGGTGTCGAAGTTCAGCGGGTAGATGTCCTGGTACTTCTTCGGCGGATTCTCCGCGTACGCGATCGAACCGTCACTGCGCACGACGAACCACTCCGGGTGGTGCTTCGCCCACGGATGGTCCGGCGCGCACTGCAGGGCGAGATCCAGGGCGATCTCCATGCCCAGGGAGCGGGCCCGCGCGACGAACAGGTCGAAGTCCTCGATCGTGCCCAGGTCCGGGTGCACGGCGTCGTGGCCACCGTGCTCGCTGCCGATCGCCCAGGGCGAGCCGGGGTCATCCGGGCCGACGACGAGGGTGTTGTTCGGGCCCTTGCGGTTGATCTCGCCGACCGGGTGGATCGGCGGCAGGTAGACCACGTCGAAACCCATCGCCGCGATCGCCGGCAGGCGCTCGGCGGCGGTGAGGAAGGTCCCCGAGCGCGGCGGGTCGAGGGTCGCCCCCTCCGAGCGGGGGAACATCTCGTACCAGCTCCCGTACAGTGCCCGGGGCCGGTCGACCCAGATCCGGTACAGCGAGGAGCGGGTCACCAGCTCGCGCAGCGGGAAGGCGTCCAGCAGGCTCGTCAGCCGGGGGTCCACGGCGGCCGCGATCCGTTCGTGGGGATCGTCGCGGGTGTCGTCGCGCAGCGCGGCCACCGCCCGGGCGATCTCGGCGCGCCGGCCCTCCGGCACGCCCGGCAACGCCCGCAGCAGCAGCCGCGCGCCGTCCTCGAGGTCGACCGCGAGCTCGTCGACGCTCTGCCCCGCACCGACCTTGAGCTCGATGCCGTGCCGCCAGGTGGCGACCGGATCGGACCACGCCTCGACGCGGTACCCCCACAGGCCCTCGTCGCCCGCCGTGATCTCAGCCTCGAGTCGGTCGGTGCCGGGGCCCGCGGAACGCATGCGGATGAACGGCGTGCCCTGGCCGTCGGGACCCGACAGCACGACGTTGGCGCCGATGAGATCGTGACCCTCCCGGAACACGGTCGCACCGACGGTGAGGTTCTCGCCCACGACCGCGCGCGCGGGCCACTGCCCACACGACACGACCGGGGTCACATCGGAGATGACAACCCGGCCTACTGAACGTCCGATCATCATGGCGACCTTATCCAGACGAACCACACCTCAATGGTCCGCCCTGCACGTGGCGAATAGCGACACCTCTGCGTGAACTGCCCGCGGCCACCGGATGGGTGATTGTTGGCGTTGGGGTGGGTCCGCCTGCCCCGTCCGGATGGTTCCTGCCGAAGCCGATGTTCCCCAGTTGCTGTGCCCACGAACGTCGGAACCTCGTCTGTTGTGCCGTCCGGCGTGCGCATTCGCTGCCGTACCGGTGACAGTGCCGGGCCCGGAGCGGGTCCGGCGGGCTCGGCCGCCGTTGTTGTTGCGTTGGGTGACCGGTCGGGTCGTGTTCCACCCGCGTTTCCGGCAGGTGAAGTGACCGCCCGATCGGGTCATCGCCGGGCTGGTCCGGACCCTGTCGGCTGCGCGACGGCAGGTGGACGGGCAGACCGGTATACCGGATCGGGTCGGCCGGCCGCCAGCAGGCGGACCGGTGGACCGCTCGCGGGAACCTCGCGCGCGACTCGTTCGTCCCGCAGAGCACACGTACTCCGGCACGTGGCCTCCGCGGGCGGAGAGTCACCGTGCCGTTCGCGTCGGGCAGTAGGCTGCCGGCGCCCGGCCGCCGGGGTATCCGGGACACCCGGGGGCGTGCCGCGCTTCCGGACAGCGGCCGCCGCCCGGCTCGGGTGCGGCCCCCAGACAACGCAGTCGACGCACAGCAGGAGGAACACAGTGGGAGTCAGTCTCAGCAAGGGCGGCAACGTGTCGCTGTCCAAGGAGGCGCCCGGCCTGACCAACATCCTGGTCGGCCTCGGCTGGGACGTGCGCAGCACGACCGGCGCCGACTTCGACCTCGACGCCAGCGCCATCGCGTGCCGCGCCGACGGCAAGGTGGTCTCGGACGGGCACTTCGTCTTCTTCAACAACCTCAAGAGCCCCGAGGGCGCGATCGAGCACCAGGGCGACAACCTCACCGGCGAGGGTGAGGGCGACGACGAGGCCATCTCCGTGAACCTCACGTCGTTGCCCGCGGAGATCGACAAGATCGTTTTCCCGGTCTCCATCTACGACGCGGACTCGCGCCAGCAGAACTTCGGCCAGGTCCGCAACGCCTTCATCCGGATCGTCAACGGCGCCGGCGGCACCGAGATCGCCCGCTACGACCTCACCGAGGACGCCTCCACCGAGACGGCCATGGTGTTCGGCGAGGTCTACCGGCACGGATCGGACTGGAAGTTCCGCGCCGTCGGCCAGGGCTACGCCTCGGGCCTGGCCGGGATCGCCCGCGACTACGGCGTCAACGTCTGACCCGGGTTCGCGGCACGTACGTCACGCCGGGCCGCGCGCCCGGCGGCGGGGACGGCCGGCGCCGGGCGCGGTACCGGCACCGGCCATCCCGAGGGAGCCGCTCACCAGCCCGGGACGGCCGGTGGCGGCGGCGCAGCGACTCCATCACCCGGAGTGTGTGGAGGTAGTGCGCGGGTAGGGCGCGACCTATCCGGTGTAACCCATTTGTCAGGTCGCACCCACCGGATGAACAGCTACGATGCCGACGACCGCCGCTCCGGGCCAACCGGCCGCGGGCCGACGCGGTCTCCGGCGAGTTCAGGCGACGCGGCGGGATCCGACGGACCGCGGATCCGCCCGCACGGCGCGACCGGGGTCTGGCGATCGGTCCGGAAAGGTGTTGATGGGCGTGCACGCCTTGCGGATCTTCGGGTGGTCCTTGGCGATCACCGCGATCGGGGTGGCCGGAGCGGGGGTGATCGGCACCCCCCGGGACGCGGCCATCGTCGCCATCCTCGCCGTGCTCGAGATCAGCCTCTCCTTCGACAACGCGGTCATCAACGCGACGATCCTGCGCCGGATGAGCCCCTTCTGGCAGAAGCTCTTCCTGACGCTCGGGGTCGTCATCGCCGTGTTCGGCATGCGGCTGCTCTTCCCGATCATCATCGTGGCGCTGACTGCGCACCTCGGGCCGGTCAAGGTCTTCGACCTGGCGCTCAACGACAGCGCGCAGTACGCCGAGAAGCTCGGCGACGCGCACCCGGCGATCGCGGCCTTCGGCGGGATCTTCCTGTTCATGCTGTTCCTGGACTTCCTGTTCGACCCCGAGCGGGATGTTCAGTGGATCAAGAAGCTGGAGGAGCCGCTGCGCCGCGCCGGCCAGCTTGACGTGATCCCGACCGTGGTCGGCCTCGTCGCGCTGCTCGTCGTGGGCGAGGCGTTCTCCGGTGACCACACCCAGCAGGTGCTGACCGCGGGCGTCGCGGGCCTGGCCACCTATCTGGGGGTGCGGGGCCTCGGCGAGTTCTTCGAGTCGCGCGGAGTCGGCGCCGAGGACGACGACGCCGCCGACTCCGACGGCGTGGCCGTCGATGGCGCCGGGAAGACGACCGCTGCCCCGAGGTCCTCCGGGCAGCCGAAGCTGGTGCTGGCCACCGGCCGGGCGGCCGCCTTCCTGTTCCTCTACCTGGAGGTCATCGACGCGTCGTTCTCGTTCGACGGCGTCGTCGGCGCGTTCGCGATCTCCCAGAACATCTTCGTCATCGCCACCGGCCTGGGCATCGGGGCGATGTACATCCGCTCGCTGACCGTGTACCTCGTCCGCCGCGGCACCCTGTCCGAGTACATCTACCTCGAGCACGGCGCGCACTACGCGATCGGCGCTCTCGCGATCATCCTCGCCATCTCGATCGAGACCGAGGTCCCGGAGATCGTCACCGGCCTGGTCGGGGTGGCCTTCATCGGTCTGGCGCTGGTGTCCTCCATCCGGCACCGCCGCCGGCACGCCGACGACGACGCCGACTCCACCGGCTCCGCCGGGGGCGAGGGTGGCCAGGGCCAGCCGCGCGAGGCGGTGGGCGCGCCGCTGTAGCGCCGGCGCGACCCGCCTGGTGCCGTTGCAGTACCAGGGGCCGGGCCGGCGATGGTCGGTCCGTCGGTCCCGCGCATCCGGCGGATGCTGCGCTCTGGAGTGGTCCGCCGCCGATGTGGCATCGTCGGGATGACACCGGGCGCAGCCGGCGACGGTACCCCCACCGCTCGTATCCGCCCACCGATCGCAGATCACCAATCCGGCAACCGCGAAGGAGCGGACCATGGGCATCGACTACACCAAGCGTCCCGGCACGCCACCGGCCGGCTCCGGACCGGTCTCGCTGAGCAAGGTGACGCTGACGAAGTCCGCGCCGTCGGTGTCGCTGAGCAAGCAGGGCGGCGGCGGCCGGCTGCACGTCAACCTCAACTGGAACCAGAACCCGTCCGGGGGCCAGCAGCAGAAGGGCGGCTTCCTCAAGCGGGTGCTCGGCGCCGCCGGCGGCGGCATCGACCTGGACCTCGCCGCGCTGTTCGAGCTCGCCGACGGCCGTTCCGGCGTGGTGCAGGCGCTCGGCGACGCGTTCGGTTCCTTCGACGGGCCGCCCTACGTCAACCTCGACGCGGACGACCGGACCGGCGCCGCCGTGGGCGGGGAGAACCTCTACGTCAACCTCGCGCAGATCGGCCAGATCCGCCGGCTGCTCGTCTTCGCCTTCATCTACCAGGGCGTGGCCTCGTTCGACCAGGCCGACGCGGTGGTAACCCTGACGCCCGCCCAGGGTGCCCCGATCGAGGTACGCCTCGACGAGCAGGCCGGCGGCGCCCGGATGTGCGCGATCGCGCTGCTGACCAACACCGGCAACGACTTCACCGTGAGCCGTGAGGTCCGGTACGTCGGCGGGCACCGCGAGCTCGACCAGGCTTACGGCTGGGGGCTGAACTGGACCGCCGGCCGTAAGTGAGTAACGCCGGTACCTCGCGATGACCCCCCCGGTCCCGCCGCCCGGCGGCGAGGAGGATCGATACCCGATGTTCCAGTCACGTCGCGATCCCGCGCCCCGCGGCCGGGGAAGCTGGTTCCCGCCCGGCGGGGCGCGCCCCGGGCCGCCGGACCGCCTGGCCCCCGATCCCCTGGCCCCCGATCCCCCGGCCTCTGATCCCTTGGCCCTGGACCCCCTGGCTCCGGATCCCACGGACGCGGAGTTGCCGGATCCGGAGTTGCCGGATCCGCGGCTGCTGGAGCCGGAGTCGCCGCGACCCGACCCGTCGCACGCGGACCCGCTCGCAGGCGTCGGTGAGCCGGGCCGCGACCCGCTGGGGGTGGGGGACGGGCTGGAGTCGTTCGACGACGCCGGCTACTCGGCCTGGCGGGGACCGGACCATCCCGGGGACCGCGCAGCGCAGGTCCGCGCAGCGCGGGACCGGGCGGCCCAGGACCGGGCGGCCCAGGACCGGGCGGCCCAGGACCGGGCAGCCTTCGAGCGGTCGGGGCGGAACCTCGGGCCGCGGCGTGACGACGCCCTCCCTGAATGGGATCCGTGGCCTGCCGGCCACGGCCCGAGGGACTACTTCGACCCCCCCGACCGCACCCACGGCTTTGACGGGCGCCCGGCGACGGGCGGAGAGTCTGCCCCCGAGGCCGGCGGGGACTGGGACGAGTCCGTGCCGGTGGGGGTGCGCGGCTTCGGGGTGCCGCCTCTGGGCGTCGCCCCGCCGGTCAACCCGTACCAGCCCGCGGGACGCGATCGCGCCGGTACCGCGGACGCCCGCGACGCCGATGACGCCCCGGGCCCCGCCGCCGACACGGCTTCGTTCGCCGACACGGCTTCGTTCGCCGACACTGCCTCGCACGCCGACGCCGACACCTGTGGTGACGCCGCCTCGTATGCCGACAGCTTCCCTCATGCCGGCGGCTCCTCCCACGCTGGCGGGCCCTCCTATGCAGACGGCCCCTCCTACGCCGACGCCGCGCCTCACGCGGGCGGAGTCCTCGGCTCCGGAGCCGAGGACGCCGGACACGCGGCGACGGGTGCATCCACCGCCGACCCGGGGCCCGTGGCCGACGACCATGACGGCGGCCAGTGGCGTGACGAGCCGGCCGACGACTACCGCGGCGAGCCCTATCCGCCCGTCGTTCGGCGCTACGCCGCCGATCCCCGGCCCGCTGCCGGCCTCCACCACGGCGTCGGTCCTCGGCACGCCGCCGATCCCCAGCGGCCGGCCGAGCCGGCACGTTGGGCTGACCCCGGTCGTCGGACCGAGCCTGCCTACGAGGCCGACCTCTCCGACCCGGACCACCCGGACAACCCGGACCACCCCGACCACGCCTGGCCCGCCCGCGCCGAGCCGGACCTCGGCCCGCGGCGGGACGGTGTCCGGCGTCCATACCCGCAGGAGCTGGAGCACTCCCGCCGCATGGACTATCCGGACCTGCTCGCTCCGGAGGAGCGCCGCGATCCGGGCGAGTACCCGCACGGAGCGCGAGCCGACAACCCGCTGAGGACGGCCGCCGGCGGGTACGCCGATCTCGTCGGGCCGGCCGGGTACGCCGATCTCGCCGGGACGGCGCAGCGTCCCGGATCCACCCTGGAGGTGGGGCCGAATCCTGAGGCTGAGCCGAATCCGGTTGCTGAGCCGACCCTCGGTGGTGTTGCTCCGGTACAAGGGGTTGCTCCGGTACAAGGGGTTGGGCCGGCACCAGGGGTCCGGCAGGCGCAGGGTGCTGGGCTGGCCTGGGGCGTCGAGGCGGTGCGGGGCGTTGGGCCGGCGGCCGAAGCATGGGGGACGGGCAGGCTGCGGGGCTCGGGCGAGGCCGGGGCGAACGCGCTCGGCATCGACGACGACGCGCTGCGGGCGGCCGGTTTCGCCGTATCGCCGGCTACGGGCCCGCCGCCGGTGCGCGACCACGACCACGACGACGCGGCGAACCGGGCGGGCGAGGGGCGCCACGACGAGGTGGGCGATGCCGCGGAGGCGGACCACCTCGGCAGCACGAACTACCCCGGCGGCACGAACTACCCCGGCGGCACGGATCCCGACCCCGACGACGATGCGGACGCAATGGTGACGGCGCAGGTGGCGGGCGATCGGAGCGGCGAAGTCGATCATCATCGGGATGTCCACCGCGAGGATCTCCACCCCGGGGAGGCCGGCCGCGAGGATGTCGATCATGAGGATCCCGACCGTGAGGACGCTGCCGGTCGTCATCGGGGCGCCGTCCGGGAGGACGCCGCCGGGTGCACGCAGGACGCGCAGGACGCGGAGGACTCCGTGGCGGCCGCGTTCCGCCCTCGCGGCGGGCGGGCGGGCGCCGGGTCGGCGGGGGACGGGGACCTGGTCGGGTCGATCGGCGCGATCCAGGCGGTGGCCCTCGAGCGTCTCGCCGGCCAGGTTGACGAGCTCGCCCGGCTGCGCCGCCACGACGCGGAGCTGGTGGACCGGCTGCACGCGGAGAACAGCCGCCTGCGGGCCGGGGAGCTCACCGAGGCGATGGCGCCGCTGCTGCGGGGCCTGATCCGGCTCCACGATCAGATGGGTAGCCTGGGGGCGGACGATCCGCAGAGCGTCGCCGGCATCCTGCGCAAACAGCTCCTCCAGGTGCTGGACCTGGCCGTGGACGTGCGGCCGTACACAGCGGTACCGGGCGGGACCTTCGACCCGGCGCGGCATCTCGGTGTGCGGCGGGTGGCCACGGACGATCCGGGACGGGACGGGACCATCGCCCGCACCGTGCGCCCCGGCTTCGTCCGTGGCGAGACGACCGTCGTCCGGCCCGCGGAGACCGAGGTCTACCGCTCGCGCTGAGTCGCGGTGTCGGCGAACGCTGACGAGACTGGCGAAGGGAAGAGTTCAGACGGTGGCGGGTACCAAGGTGTTCGGGATCGACCTGGGCACGACCTACTCCTGCATCGCCCAGGTCGACGAGTACGGCCGGCCGGACGTGATCCGCAACATCGAGTCGCAGCCCACGACGCCGTCGGTGGTGCTGTTCGACGGCGGTGGCGAGGGCGCGACGTCCTTCGTGGTGGGCACGCAGGCCAAGCGGCAGGCCCGCATCCGCCCCGACGACGTCGCACGGCTGGTCAAGCGGCACATGGGCGCGTCCGACTGGCGTTTCGTCGCGCACGACGTGGAGTACAGCGCCTCGGCGGTGTCGAGCCTCGTGCTCAAGGCGCTCGCCGCCGACGCGGAGCGGGCGACCGGTACCCCGGTCACGGACGCGGTCATCACCGTGCCGGCGTACTTCGGTGACGAGGAGCGCAAGGCGACCAAGCTCGCGGGCGAGCTGGCCGGGCTGAACGTGGTCGACATCATCAACGAGCCCACGGCCGCGGCGTTCGCGTACGGCTTCGGCCAGGACGGCGCGGAGGAGTCGACCGTCCTGGTCTACGACCTCGGCGGCGGCACGTTCGACACCACGGTCATCCGGCTGAGCGAGGGCGCGATCACCGTGGTGGCCACCGACGGCGACCACGAGCTCGGCGGGGCGGACTGGGACAACGAGCTCGTCCGCTACCTGGCGCAGAAGTTCACCGAGGCGCAGCCGGACGCGGGCGACCCCCTCGACGACGTCTACGACGAGCAGGAGCTGCTCACCGCGGCCGAGGACGCCAAGCTCGCGCTGTCCGGGCGCGACAGCGTCGACGTTCTCGTCGTGCACAAGGGCAGGCGGGTGAGCGTGCCGGTGACCCGGGCGACGTTCGAGGAGATCACCGGGCCGCTGCTGCGCCGCACCCTGGACCTGACCGGCTCCGTGCTGGAGCGGGCCCGGGAGAAGGGCGTCGAGAAGATCGACCTGTGCCTGCTGGTCGGCGGCATGAGCAAGACCCCGGCGGTCGGCCGCCGGTTGCAGGAGTCCTTCGGGCTCACCTCCCGGCTCGTCGACCCGGACCTGGCCGTGGCCAAGGGCGCCGCCGTGTACGGGCAGAAGAAGGCACTCGAGCGCGAGGTCCACTCCGACCTGGTGGCCAGCGGGGCGCTGCGGCCCGACCAGGACCTCGCCGCGGCCGACGCCGCCGAGGTGGAGAAGGCGGCGGCGGCCAGCGCCGGCGCCGCCGGGCT
Source organism: Frankia alni ACN14a (assembly GCF_000058485.1). NCBI lineage: Bacteria > Bacillati > Actinomycetota > Actinomycetes > Frankiales > Frankiaceae > Frankia > Frankia alni. The sequence continues at coordinate 6,392,445 of NC_008278.1, read as the reverse complement.
CGCGACCGCGTCCGTGGTCGACCTCGTCCGCACCAAGGTCACCAATGTGACCTCCCGCGGCTTCGGGATCTTCGCGGAGGACCGCGGCGTGCCGGTCGCGGCCTTCCTCGCCCACCAGAACGACCCGCTGCCGATCTCGGTGACCCGCACCTTCTACACGGTGACCGACGATCAGGCCGAGGTCGACATCCGGGTCTTCGAGCAGGGGACCACGGCCGAATCGACGGCGATCGACGACAACAAGGTGATTGTCGCCGGGGCGATCTCCGGGATTCCGCCGGGCCATCAGCGGGGCACGCCGGTCGAGGTCACCTTCGCCATGGCGGGGGACCAGACAATTCGGGTTACCGCGGCGCACGAGGGTGCCGCCAGTGCACTGGTCCTCCAGGTGCGTGCCGGGGTCGGTTCCGAGGAGATGCGGGCGACCGAGTCGGCGAAGGTCAGCCTGCTCAAGCAGCGGGACTGAGCCGGTCGATCCCGCGACCTGGGACTTCTCCCGCGGACCGGGAAAAACCCCCTCAAGAAGTGTTATGAGCTGCCAATTTCCCACGTACGCAGGCGCTTCCGGGTGTCGGCCCCGTAGTCGGTAGGGTCAGCCGGGACGCACGGTCAAGGTCCGCAATCGCCGCCAGACGGCGCTACCGGACCGCCGATCCGCAAGGACCGGACTGGGCGTCTGCGGCGTCCGGGACCCGGGGCGGGGCGCCGCTTCGTACTCTCGGGTGTGGGGCCTGCCGGGTGTGGGGCGGTAAACTGCCGCCCCGCGTTCGGCGCCCGAAGACGGGCCGGTCGCCGGTCCGTCCGCAGGGCACGGCGGTCACGTGGGACGAAGGTGGATCCTTGAGCGCGGCGTTCGACGGCAGCGGCTATCGCCAGCGGGTGCTCGCACCGCTGCGGGCGGGCTCCTTCCTGGACACCGCCGACCCCTTCCTCATCGCCGGCCTGGACCCCACCGTGCCGTACACCGACTCCGACGTCGGGGCCCATCTCGTCCGCGTCCTCGCCTTCCTGCAACGGGAGCGCAACTCGGCCAAGTACGCCACGCTCGCCACCGAGCTGGTGCGTCGCCGCGGGGAGTGGGAGGAGCCGCTGCGCGACGCGGAGTCCCGGGAACGGGTCCGCGCCCACGTGCTCGCCGCCCGGCGCAGCGGTGACGCGGAGCGGCTGGCCAAGGTCGACGGCTACCTCGCCACCGTGCGGGAACGCTTCGGCGGCATCCCCGCCTCCCGTGTCGACGGCCTGCGCCGGCTCGCCGTCGCCGCCGGGGTGACCGTCGAGGAGTTCGACGCCCGGCTCAGCCGGGAGCAGATCATCGTCGACGGGGTCGGCGGGGGAGTGGAGCCGCTGGCGCCCGAGGTCCGCCGCCAGATCGCCGAGCGGTTGGCCGAACTGCGCGCCCTGCGCGGCGGCGACCGGGTGTCCAGCGCGTCGCTGTGGGCGTTCCTCGGGCTCGCCCCCGACGCCTCGCCGGACCGGCTCGCCGCCGCCTACGCCGCGGTGGCGGCGGCCAACAGCCGCCGCCCGCACGACCGGGAGAAGACGGTCACCGCCGACCTGCTGGCCCTCGTGTCGACCCGGCTGGTCGAGGGCGATCCGGCCGCCTACACCGTCGGCCTGATGGCGGACGCGGCCGACGAGCTGCGCCCCGCGGTGGAGGAACACGTCGTCCTCGACGGCGAGCTCACCGCCGTCGCCTTCGAGGGCCTCGTCCGCGCGGCGCTGGCCACCGGGCGAGGGCTGACCGCGGCGCAGGCGAAGTCCGTGGTCCTCGGGGTGGCGCGGGAACTCGGCGCCGCGGTCAACGTCGGCGGGGTCGTCGACTACGTCGTCTGTCCCGGCTGTGGGCGCCCGGAGGCGGCCGGCGCCGCCCGGCACTGCCGGTACTGCGACACCGACCTCTACACGACCTGCCCGTCCTGCGGCTCGATGACCGAGGCCGCGGCGGTGGTCTGCCGCCACTGCGGGCACAGCCTGCGCCAGGCCCGGGAGGCGGCCGAGGCGCTCGCCGCCGTGCGCCGCGCGCTGGAGGGCGGGCGCCCCCGCGAGGCCGGTGAGCTGCTCGCCGCCGCACATCCCGTGCTGGTCGCCGTCGGCGGCCCGGTCGCCGGCGCCGCCGACGAGCTCGGCGCCCGGGTCTCCGCCGCGCTCGGCGCGGCCGACGCCGGCTGGCGGGCCCTGTCGGAGGCGCGCGCGGCCAACCGGGCCGACGCGGCCCTCGACGACGCCCGCTGGCTCGCCGCGCAGGCGGCGGACGTGCCCGGTCCGGACGGCCGCGGGCCCGCCGAGGTGCTGGCCGAGCTCATCGCCGCCCAGGCGGTGATCCGCCGGCGGGTCCAGGCCGCGCGGGCGCTGCCGCCCGAGGCCCAGGAGGCCGCCCTGGCCGCGGTGCTCGCCACCGCCGCGGACAACCGGGAGGCGCTCGCGGCGCTGGCGGCGCTGCCGCTGTCGCCGCCGTCGGACCTCGTCGCGGTCGCCGGCCCCGACGGATCGGTGCAACTTCGCTGGCGGGCATCGCCGTCCGTCGGCGGCCCCGTCTCCTACCGGGTGGAGCGCGTCGTGCTCGTCGAGGGCGCCGCGGCGACGCTGGGTCGGCGCAGCCTGGGCACCACCCGTGCCACCGAGCTCTACGACGCCGGCGCGCCGGCGTGGACGCCGGTGCGCCACGAGGTCACCGCGATCTGCGGCGAGCGCCGCTCCGAACCGGTCGCCACCGCGCCCGTGGTCTGCACCCGTGACCTCGCCGAGCTGCGGGCCGAGCGGACCGCCGCCGGGATCCGGCTGGCCTGGCGGCTCGACGGCGTCCTGTCGGTCGTCACGGTCGAGCGGACCGTGGCGCCCGGCTCGCCCGTCAGCCAGCCGCCCCGGCGGGCCCGGGTCACCGGCGGGGTGTTCCATGACACCGACGTCGTCGTCGGCGTGACCTACCGTTACCACGTCTTCATCGAGTATCACGACGCGGCCGGGCACCCCGTCCGCACGCCCGGCGCCGAGGCCGAGGTCGAGGTGACCGCCCGGCCCCGGCCGGTCCAGGATCTCGCCGCCGTCACCACCAGCGGGCGCACCACGCTGCGTTGGACGCCCCCGCCCGGCTGGGAGGTGCGGATCTACGCGACACCGGTCGCGTCGGGTCCCGCCGGCGGCGCCGGGAACACCGGTCCGCGGCTGGTGGCGGGCTCGGGTTCCGGCCCGTTGCCCCTGCCCGGCGCCGGCTCGGGCCCGCTGGCGATGCCCGGCTCCGGCCCGCTGCCCCTCGGCGGGCTCGGTGGCGAGGGCGACGACGTGCAGCTCGCCGCCATCACCGGGCCCGTCCGCCTGGTCGGCGCCAGCCGCGCCGGCCAGGCCGCGGAGTCCGCCCCGGTCGGCGAGGTGATCTACACCCCGGTGACGGTGCACGGGGAGTCTGCCGTCATCGGCCGGGCCGTGCGACACGTGGTGATCGAGCCCGTGCGCGACCTGCGCGCCGACGACCGCGGCGAGTCGATCGTGCTGTCCTTCCAGATGCCACCCGGGGTGACCGAGGCGCGGGTGCTCTGGCGGCGCGACCGGACGCCCACCGGTCCGGACGACCCGTATGCCGCCAGCGCCAAGGTCACCAACACCAGCCTGGAGATCAAGGGCGGCTGGCATCTCGCCGCCCCGGCGGACGGGTGGGCCTACCACGTGGCCGCCTATCCGATGTACCGGGCGGGCGGGATCGCCCGCGTCGCGACCGCGGGGGTGGCGGTGCTGGCCCGGCCCGCGACCCGCAGCGACCCGCCGCCGCTGCCGGTGACGCCTGCCATGCCGGCCGGGCCCGCCACCGGAGGTCACCTCGTCGGCGGTCAGCTCGTCGGAGGTCACCTCGCCGGCGGTCCGTTCGCGGGGCGGCCCACCGCCGGGTCCGACCCGCCAGGCGCCGATCCGATCACCGCCGCGCACCCGCTCGGGGGCCCGGCCCAGCCGCGCACCGGCGCGGTCCCGGTGCCGGTCGGCGCCCGCCCTCCGGTGGCGGGGGGCCCTCAGCCGGGCGGGACCCGGGGGCCCTCGCACGGGGACAACCCGCCCACGACCCCGCTGGGCGTACTGCCCCTGCCCCTGTTCCCGCCGGCCGGACCCGGCGCCGGCATGTCGGGCGCGGGCGGCTCGGCGCAGGCGTGGCACGGGCGGTTCGCGCCCGGCGCGCCCGTCCCGGTTGTTCCTGGCGGCGTGGCACCGCCGGGACCCGGTCCCGGCCCGGGGCAGCCGGTCGTCCCCGACGGTGCCGGCGGCTCGGACGGCCGCGGGGGAGGTGGCGCTCCCGGTGCTCCCGGTGTTCCCGGTGTTCCCGGTGTTCCCGGCGCTCCCGGTGTTCCTGGTGCCTCCGCTGTTCCTGGTCCCTCCGGTGGGCCGGCGACGCCCGTGGCCGCGGGGGGGCCCGGCGTCCCGGCGGCGGCGGGAGCGGCGGACGGTCCGGCGCAGACGGGTCCGGTCCCGCTCGGGTCGCAGGGCGGTGCGCTGGTGCAGCCGACGGTCACCTACACGGTGAGCCGGTCCGGGTGGCGGCGGCGGACCATGCGGGTCCAGGTGCACACCTCCGGCCCGGTCGGTGAGCTGATCCTGTTCGCGCGGCCGGGCGCCGCGCCGCCGCGGGTGGCCGCCGAGGCCCACGAGCTGTCCCGGCTTGCGGCCGTCGATCAGGCCGTGACCCGCACCATCGACGTCACGCTCGACGGGGCGCAGCTTCCGTGGGGCGTCCGGTTGTTGCCGGCGCTGGTCCACCCCACCGGCTGGAGCGTCACGCATCCCGCCGACGAGGATCTGGTCGTCCGCTGAACGACCGTTCCGGCCTGGTCAGATCATGTTCTTCCGCGTCGCGATTTGGGCGAGTGTTGTCCTGTGGCGTCCGCCGTGCGGAGATGTCCCACCAGGTCTGCAATAATGGCACTACCACGGAAAGTATTCGTCCTGGTGCTGTTCCTTGTAGCCGGTGTGCCCCTTACGATTGGGTCCATCACGCGTAGTTCCAGTACCGGTCAGGTGGGTGTTCGCCACCCGGCCGGAGCATCTGTCGAACCGTCCTGACCTCGAGGTCGGAGATGGTCGGCGTCACGGACGGGCCGCAGTGGCAGCCCGGTCGACGCGCCCATCGTGGTGTCGTCGAGCTCTGATGGCGCGCTGGGCGGCCGCGCAGGCGGCGGCTCGGAGGGGACGCCCCATCAACGGTCGTGATCCGACCATGCTCCGTTGTCGGTGTGCAGTGCGCTCGGCGGGTGCGTCTCACGCCAACTCCGAAAGGCAGCGCGCGAGCATGGTCTCGACCTCTCGTCGCCGACCGTCCCCTCCGGTCGGCCGTTCGGTCTCCCCGCCCACCCGACCTCGTGGCGCGCCCGGCCACGGCGGCCCCGGTCGCCGTCGGGCCCGTCGGCCGGTCCGGACCGGCGCCCGGCTGGGCCTGGTGTCGGTGTTCGTCCTCGGCCTGCTGGGCGCGGTCACCCCGCTGGCGCAGGCCGCGGGCGAGACGCCGAGCCCCCAGCCGTCGGCGACGCCCCCGAGCGCGGTGTCGCCGAGCGCCAGTCCGACGGCCTCGACCGAGCCCGCCGGCACCGCCCAGCCCGGGGTCCCGATCTCCACGATGACCCCGCAGGCCCGCAGTCGCATCACGCTGGTCCTGTTCGACGAGGACATCGTGCTCGTCGGCGGGCGTGACTTCGCCGCCGGCGACGACGTCACCGTCGCCGCCGAGACCACCAGTCTGGGCGGCAGCGCGTTGACCAAGGCGGACGCCGACGGCCGCTTCATCCTGGGCTTCCGGGTCCCGGCGGACTTCAAGGGCACGGTCAACGTCAAGGCGACCCAGGGCAACGCCACCGCCGCCGAGGCCCTCGACGTGACCGGCCCCGAGGCGGCGGCGAAGGAGTTCAGGCAGGCGCCGGCCCTGCCCGACGTCCCCGTGCAGCACTCCGGCAGCTCGACCGCGACGGGCACAACCACGACGCCGGGCGCCACCGCCACGCCGGGTGCCGCCGCCCTGCCGGGTACCACGGGCACCGCCGCCTCGGCGAGCCCCGGTGCCGCGTCGCCGACCGTGTCGCCGGGTCCGGACGCCGTGGGATCGCCGACGCCGAGCGCCACGACGCAGCCTTCGCCCGCCGTCGGCGTCACCACGCCGCCGAGCCCGACCGCGAGTCCGTCCGCCGCCGAGGGCAGGGGTGGGCGCCGGCCGTTCGGTGCCGCGTCGCCGTCGGCCTCGGCCGCCTCGCCGTCGGCCGCCGGGCTGCCGACGGTCCCGCCGGCGAGCCCGGGCACCACGACCGGCGCGACCGCCGCGGCCACCCCGGCGACCGGCGGGGCGCCGGAGATCGACGCCGGCGGGTCCACGTCGGGCCTGCCCTGGCTGTCCGGGTTCCAGTCGCACCAGCTCGCGCAGCTCACGGAGTTCGGTAACTGGCGCGGGCGGCCCAACGACCTCGTCCACGTCTACACCGACCGCACCTCCGGTTGGGGCGGGCTCGTGGAGCCGAGCTGGCCGGTCGACCTGTTCAAGGGGTTCGCCGGCAAGCTGCTGATCAGCGAGCCGACCTACCCCAAGGGTCAGGGCGACAACGGAGCCTGCGCCCGCGGTGAGTACGACGGCCAGTGGAAGAAGCTGGGTAGCTTCCTGGTCGCGCACGGCCGGGGCGACTCCATCGTCCGGATCGGCTGGGAGTTCAACGGCACGTTCATGTACTGGCACACCGACGCCGACGCCACGACGTTCCGCACCTGCTTCCAGAAGATCTCGGCGGCCATCAGGTCCACCGACCCGCAGGTGAAGATCGACTGGACGTTCAACGCGCACAACTCCCCGGTTCCCACCGGCAACAGCCCGTGGAGCGCCTACCCGGGCGACGAGTACGTCGACTATGTCGGCATCGACGCCTACGACCACTTCCCGCCGTCGAAGGACGACGCGACGTGGAACAAGCAGTGCGAGGACGTCAACGGCCTGTGCTACGTGATTCGGTTCGCCCGGGAGCACGGCAAGAAGGTCGGGGTCGGCGAGTGGGGCGTGGCCTCCTGCAGCGGTGACGGCGGCGGCGACAACCCCTTCTACATCCAGAAGATGTTCGAGACGTTCAAGGCGGCCGGCGACGTGATGGGCTACGACGCCTACTTCAGCGATCCCACCCCCGGCAACGTCTGCTCGACGATCACGAACGGCGGCCAGAACCCGAAGGCCGCCGCCGAGTACAAGAAGTTGTTCGGCACCGGAGCAAGCTGACCGGGGCGCCGGACGCGCGGGCGGCAGATCGTCGGGCCGGGACGGAGCGATCCGTCCCGGCCCGACCCGTTGCGGATGCTCAGCTGCAGGTCGGCTGCCTGCCGATGACCTCAGGGTGACCGTCGAATGTCGGCTGACTGACGGTTGTCGTTGTCTGTCGTCACACGCCCCCGGGCAGGTACCGTCACCCGAAAGGCGACGTTTGACGATCTTGCCGGCCCGGCCGGCGCACACCGAACCCGGGACCTTGGTCGAGCGACGCCGCCGCCTTTCACGAGGGGAACGTCGCTTGCGCCACTTCGCCTTCCTCGACGACGAGACGATCGAGACCCTGTTCCACCGCCCGCCGGAGGAGATCGCCGTCGACGGGGACCGCCGGCTGCTGGCCACCGCGCTCGGCGCCACGCTGTACGCGCCGGGCACCAGGCCCCACCTGGCGTTCGACGTGCGCCGGCAGACCGCGGCCGGGGTGAACTCGATGGTGCTCTGTCTCGAGGACTCGATCGCCGACACCGAGGTGGCCGACGCCGAGGCCAACGTCGTCGCGGCGCTGCGCTCGCTCGCCGACGACCCGCCGCGCTCCGGCGACGGGCTGCCGCTGGTGTTCGTCCGGGTGCGTGCCGTCGGGCAGATCCCGGACCTGATCGCGCGGCTCGGTCCGGACGGCGCCCGCTGCCTCGCCGGGTTCGTCCTGCCCAAGTTCGCCGAGGAGGGCGGCCAGGCGGCGCTGGAGGCGGTGCTGCGGGCCTCCGACGTCGCCGGCCGGCCGCTGTGGGCGATGCCGGTGCTGGAGAGCCCGCCGGTGATCAATCGGGAGACCCGCGTCGAGGCGCTCACGGCCGTGCGGCGACTGGTCGACAAGCACGCCGAGCAGGTCCTCGCGATCCGGCTCGGCGCCACCGACCTGTGCGGGCTGTTCGGGCTGCGCCGGGACCGGGACCTGACGATCTACGACATCGCCGTGGTCCGCGACTGCATCGCCGACATCGTGAACATCTGCGCCCGCGGTGGCGATCACATCGTCACCGGCCCGGTGTGGGAGTACTTCGCCCAGCCGGAGCGCCTGTTCGTCAGCTCGCTGCGGGTGACCCCGTTCGCCCAGGCCGACCGGGTCGACGGCAGCCAGGAGGCGATCCGGATGCGCAGCGCGCTGGTCTCGGCCGACCTCGACCGGCTGATCCGGGAGGTCGTCCTGGACCGGGCCAACGGCCTGATCGGCAAGACCGTGATCCATCCCAGCCACATCCCGGCGGTGCACGCGCTGCACGTCGTGAGCCAGGAGGAGTTCACCGATGCCGAGACGATCCTCGCCGGGGACTCCGGCGGAGTCCGCCCGAGCAGCTACGCGAACAAGATGAACGAGCTGCGCCCGCACCGGGCCTGGGCCGAGGCGGTGCAGCGCCGGGCCAGGGCGTTCGGGGTCCTGCGCGAGGGGGACACCTTCGTCGAGGTGCTGGCGGCCACCCGCGGCCACAGCAGCGCGGGCGCCACCCGATGACCACGACGACACCGGTGCCGGCGGACCCGGGCTGGCTGTGGGCGGAGCTGGGGCTCGCCGTCGAGGTCAGCGCGGACGTGCGCGGCGAGGGCCTGGACGCGCTGGTCGGGTTGGCCCTGCGGCGCAATCCGCGCCGGGCCCACCTGCTGGTCAGCCGGGTGCTCGGCAAGCACCTGCCGGTCGCGCCGGGGGCGGGCCTGGCCGCCGGCGCGGACCTCGCGGCGCTGGTACGGGCGCTGCCCGGCTTCCCCGAAGACGGCCCGGGCGCCGCCCACGCCCACGACGCCGGCGAGGCCGCTGCCGCCGGCGAGGCCGCTGCCGTCGGCGAGGCCGCTGCCGCGGGCCATCGTGACGGCGCCCGGCCGGGGCCGCTCGTCATCGGCTACTGCGAGACGGCGACGGCGCTCGGCCACGCCGTCGCCGACGGCCTGGCGGGCAGCCACTACCTGCACACCACCCGGCGGGACCTGCCAGGAGTGCCGCCGGTGCTGGAGTTCACCGAGTCGCACTCGCACGCCTCCCACCACTGGCTGGTCCCCGAGGATCCGGCGATCCTGCGCGGCGGCGAGCCGATCGTGCTCGTCGACGACGAGCTGTCCACCGGCCGGACCGCCCTCGGCACGATCCGCATCCTGCACGCCCACGCCCCCCGCGGTCGCTACGTGGTGGCGACCCTCGTCGACGCCCGGCCGGCCGCGGCCCGCACGGCGTTCGCCGACCTCGCCGCCGAACTCGGCGTCCGGATCGACGTCGTCGCCCTGATCGCGGCCACCGTCACGGTGCCGCCCGAGATCGCCGACCGGGCTGCGAGCATCCGTGCCCGCCTCGCCGGGGCCGAGCCGCCCGACCGGGCCCCGGCGTCCGACCGGGCCCCGGCGTCCGACCAGATCCCGACCCCCGCCAAGGCCCGCCCGTCCGTCCCGTCCGTCCCGTCCGTCCCGTTCGTCCAGGCCGTCCAGGCCGGGCATCCGGTTCGGTGGCTGACTGCGGACTGGCCGGCGGACCTGCCCGAGGGCGGCAGGTACGGCTGGTCGCCGACCCACCGGCGCCGGCTGGACGACGCCCTGGCGCCGGTCGCCGCCGCCGTGCGCGCGGCACTGACCCGGCCGGACGGCCGCACACTCGTCCTCGGGACGGAGGAACTGATGTACACCCCGATGCGGATCGCGGACACGCTGGCCGCCACCGGCTCCGGCGACGTCCGTTACCAGTCGACGACCCGCTCGCCGGTCCACCCGGTCGACGTCGAGGGCTACGCCATCCGGGCGGCGCACACGTTCCCGGCCCCGGACGACCCCGGCCGGGTCAGCCACGTCTACAACGTCCGTCCCGGCGCCTACGACGACATCGTCCTGATCGTCGACTCCGGCGTGGACGCCGCCTCCCCCGCGCCGGTCGCCGACCCGGCGGGCCTCGTCGCCGAGCTGCGTCGCTGCGCCCCGGTCGCCGTGCTCACCCTGCCCGCCTACCGCCCGGCCCCCCGCAGCATCGAGGTCGGGCTGGCCCTGCCGGAGCAGGCCCGATGAGCGCCGCGGGATCCGGGCCGGCGACGCCGGTGGCCGGGCGGCCGGGCGACCCCGCGCTCGCCGGGACGATCGGCTCGGGCTCGTACGACCCGGCGGACGTCACCTTCCTGCTCACCGATCTGAGCGCCGTCGACCTCGAACGGCCCACCGAGGACCGCGAGGAGGCGATGCAGGCCGGCCGGCACTACTCCGAGGACCTGCCCGTCGAGTACCAGCCCGACGCCGGTTACCTGCGCCTCTACCACCAGGCGCTGGAACGCTCGGCCCGACGGGTGGCGCTGGCCACGGGGCTGGTCGCCGAGCTCGTCCGGGTCACGAAGCCCGAGCCGGTCCTGGCCTCGATCGCCCGGGCGGGGACGCCGGTCGGGATCCTGATGCGCCGCTGGTACGGCTGGCGGCACGGCCTCGACACCCCGCATTATGCCATCTCCGTGATCAAGGATCGCGGGGTGGACATGAACGCCGTGCGCTACCTGACCGAGCGGTTCGACCGCGAGGCGATCCAGTTCGTCGACGGCTGGACGGGCAAGGGCGTGATGACGCGGGTGCTCACCGAGGCGGTCGCGGGTCTCGGGCTCGACGACACCCTCGCCGTGCTCGCCGACCCGGCGCGGTGCGTGCCGCTGTACGGCACCCGCGACGACTTCCTCATCCCGAGCGCCTGCCTGAACTCCACGGTCAGTGGGCTGGTCAGCCGGACCGTCCTCAATGCCGAGCACATCGGCCCGGACGACTTCCACGGCGCGAAGTTCTACGGTGAGCTCGCGCCGCACGACCTGTCCCGGCACTTCGTCGACACGGTCGTCGCGCAGTTCGACGCGGTCGCGGACGAGGTCGCCGAGACCTGGCCGCGGCTGTGGGCGGGCGACCGGCGGCCGACCTGGGCCGGTTGGGCGGCGGTGGAGCGCATCGCCGCCGCCTACGACATCCCGGACGTGATCATGGTGAAGCCCGGAGTCGGCGAGACCACCCGGGTGCTGCTGCGCCGGGTGCCGTGGCGCATCCTCGTCGCCCCGGACCGCGTCGACGAGCTGCCCCACGTCCTGGCGCTGGCCGCCGACCGCGGCGTTGCCGTCGAGGAGATGGCCGACCTGCCGTTCTCGTGCGTGGGGCTCGTGCGTCCGGTCGGCGCGGCGCCGGTGTTCCACACCCCGAACGCGCGCTGGCGCCCCGACGCCGCGGACCTGCCGGACCTGCCGGACCTGCCGGCGGTCCCGGGCCCCTCGGACCGCTCCGGCCCCTCCGGCCCCTGGAGCCCCTCCGGCGCCTCGGACGCCTCGTGACGGCGGGAGCCGACCATCTGGTGGCCCTCGACCTGGACAAGACGCTGATCTTCTCCCGGCGCTCGCTGCTGCTGCCCGCCGGCGCCGCCGAGCCCGAGCTGGTCGAGGTCGAGCGGCTCGACGGCGCCCCGCTGTCCTTCGCGACGGCGCGGGAGCTCGCGCTGCTGGCCGAGCTGCACCGCCGGGCCGTGGTCGTCCCCGTCACCACCCGCACGCTCGCCCAGTACCGCCGCGTCGACCTCGGGGTCCGGCCGCGGTACGCGATCGCGGCCAACGGCGGGCACCTGCTCGTCGACGGCGTCCCGGACCCGGCGTGGGCGGCCGGGATCGCGGCGGAGGTGGCCGCCGCCTGCGCGCCGCTGCCCGAGATGCTGGCGCTCGCCGAACGGTTCGCCGCCGGCGGCTGGGCCCGGACGGTCCGCGCCGCCGACGACCTGTTCGTCTACCTCGTCGCCCACGACCGGCCCGCCATCCCGGACCTGACCGGCGTCACCGCGGCGGCCCGGGCGGGCGGCTGGTCGGTGTCGGCGCAGGGCCGCAAGGTGTACCTGGTGCCGACGGTGCTGACCAAGCAGCGGGCCGTCGACGAGGTGGTCCGCCGGGCCGGCACGGTGACGCTGCTGGCCGCGGGCGACTCGGTCCTGGACATCCCGATGCTGCTGGCGGCCGACGCCGCCGTCCGGCCCGCCCACGGTGAGCTGCACGAACTCGGCTGGTCGGCGCCGAACGTCGCCGTCACCGCCGGCGCGGGGGCGCTCGCGGGCGAACAGGTGCTGGCGGCGTTGCTGGACCGGGTGCGCGCCGACCGGCCCGATCCGACTCCCGCCGCCCCGGCGTGATCCTGGGCGGCGAGCGGTCTTCGTGGTACACTGGGGTAGGTGTCCCACCACCCACCGTTTCGTCCAGACAGCGTTCGTCCAGGAGGAACCGTGACCGATCAGGCCGTGCGCGCCACGACCGGTCGGAGCGCCACGACCGGTCGGAGCGCCACGACCGATCTGGAGGCCACGCTGGAGGGCCTGCTGTCGGTGGAGAGCTTCGACCCACCGGCCGGCTTCGTCCGACGCCGCCCCGTGGACGCCGACCGGGCCGCCGCCGCGGCGGACCCGCAGGCGTTCTGGGCCGCCGCGGCCCGCGAGCTGCTCACCTGGGACACGCCGTTCACGCAGGTGCTCGACGACACGAACCCGCCCTTCTACACCTGGTTCGCCGACGGCGAGCTGAACCTGTCGGCCAACTGCCTGGACCGCCATGTCGAGGCCGGCCGGGGCGGGCGGGTCGCGTTCCACTGGCGCGGTGAGGAGGGCGAGCACCGCGACGTCACCTACGCCGACCTGCTGGCCGAGACCCAGCGGCTGGCGAACGGTCTGCTGTCCCTCGGCGTGCGGGCCGGCGACGTCGTCGGCATCTTCCTGCCGATGATTCCCGAGGTGGCCGCCGCGATGCTGGCCTGCGCCCGGATCGGCGCGGTCCACAACGTGGTCTTCGGTGGCTTCGCGCCGTCCGCGGTCCGCGAGCGGATGGAGGTCTCCGACGCCAAGGTGCTCATCACCGTCGACGGGGCGCGGCGCAAGGGGCGCCGGGCGCCGGTGAAGGCCGCCGTCGACGCCGAGCTCGGCGACCTGCCCGCGCTGGAGCACATCGTGGTGGTCCGCGGCCCGGGGGAGAACGCCGACGAGGTGCCGATGACCGCCGGGCGCGACGTCTGGTACGACGAGCTGCTCGCCGCCGCCGGTCCGGTGTGCCCGGCGGTCGGCCTGCCGGCGGAGCATCCGCTGTTCATCCTGTACAGCTCCGGGTCGACGGCGAAGCCGAAGGGCATCCTGCACACCACCGCGGGCTACCTGCTCGGTGCGACCTACACCCTGCGGACGGTCTTCGACCTCGACCCGGCGACCGACGTCTACTGGTGCTCCGCCGACGTCGGCTGGATCACCGGCCACTCCTACATCGTGTACGGACCGCTGTCCAACGGCGTGACCAGCGTGATGTTCGAGGGGGCCCCGGACTACCCGGACCACGACATCTGGTGGCGGATCGTCGAGGAGTACAAGGTCACCGTCTTCTACACGGCGCCGACGGCGATCCGCACCTGCATCAAGTGGGGCGCGCAGTACCCCGACCGCCACGACCTGTCCTCGCTGCGGGTCCTCGGCACGGTCGGCGAGCCGATCAACCCGAAGGCCTGGCTGTGGTACCACCTGGTGATCGGGGGCGGGCGCTGCCCGATCGTCGACACCTGGTGGCAGACCGAGACCGGCTCGGTGCTCATCTCGCCGCTGGCGGGGGTCACCCCGACGAAGCCGGGCTCGGCGACGAGGCCGCTGCCCGGGATCAGCCCCGCCTTGCTGAGCGAGGACGGCCGGCCCGTCACCGAGGGCACCGGCATCCTGGTGATCACCCAGCCGTGGCCGTCGATGCTGCGGACCCTGTACAAGGACGACAAGCGGTTCGTCGAGACGTACTTCTCCCGCTTCGGCCCGACGACGTACGTGGTCGGGGACGCGGCCCGGCTCGACGCCGACGGCTATTTCTGGATCATCGGCCGGATCGACGACGTCATCAACGTTTCCGGGCACCGCCTGTCCACCGCCGAGGTCGAGTCGGCGATCGTCGCCCACGAGGCCGTGGCCGAGGCCGCCGTCGTCGCGCAGGCCGACGAGCAGACCGGCCAGGCGATCGTCGCGTTCGTGACGCTGGCGGGCGAACGGGTCGGCGACGCCGCCGTCGAGGCCGAGCTGCGTGAGCACGTGGCCCGGCGCATCGGCAAGCTGGCCCGGCCGCGGCGGATCGTCTGGGCCGACGACCTGCCGAAGACCCGATCCGGCAAGATCATGCGCCGGTTGCTGCGGGACGTCGCCGAGGGCCGGGAGCTCGGCGACGTCACGACCCTGCGGGACCCCGCGGTCATGTCCGCCCTCGCCGCGAAGGTGGCCGCCGCGCCCGACGAGGAGTAGCAAGACCGGCCCGTCCCGGCAGGGCAATTCCGGAGGATTCCGGCTGATCGTCGGGCCGGGCGGCGAGTTGTTCGGAGAACGTAACCCGCAGGTCGAACCCGGCTGCGCCGACGTCACCCGCACTGTCTAGGCTCACGTCTTCGTGAGAGCCCTCCGACGGTTCACCGTCCGTGCGCAGCTCCCCGAGCAGCTTGCTCCACTGGGGGAACTTGTCCTGAATCTTCGCTGGTCCTGGCACCCCGAGACGCTGGACCTGTTCGAGTCGGTCGATCCCGAGCTCTGGCGGGCCACCAAGGGCGACCCGGTCCGCCTGCTCGGCGAGGTCGATCACGACCGGCTCCTCGCGCTCGCCGCCGACCGCCGCTTCGTACGCCGGCTCACCGCCATCGCGGACGATCTCCAGGACTACCTCTCCGCCGACCTGTGGTACCAGCGCCAGCAGCTGCCGGGCGCGCCGGCGGCGATCGCGTACTTCTCGCCGGAGTTCGGCATCACCGAGGTGCTGCCGCAGTACTCCGGCGGCCTGGGCATCCTCGCCGGCGACCACCTCAAGACCGCCAGCGACCTCGGCGTGCCGATCATCGGCGTGGGCCTGCTGTACCGGGCGGGCTACTTCGTCCAGTCCCTGTCGCGCGACGGCTGGCAGCAGGAGCGCTACCCGGGCATCGACCCGCACGGGCTGCCGCTGACCCAGCTCACCGACGCCGCCGGCGTGCCGGTGAAGGTGGCCGTCGGGCTGCCCGAGGGCCGCACCCTGCACGCGCAGATCTGGAAGGCGCAGGTCGGCCGGGTTCCGCTGCTGCTGCTCGACTCGGACGTCGAGGACAACCAGCCGGCCGAGCGCGGCGTCACCGACCGGCTCTACGGCGGCGGCACCGACCACCGGCTGCTGCAGGAGATGCTGCTGGGCATCGGCGGGGTGCGGGCGCTGCGCGCCTACGCGGCCGTCACCGGCACGCCGACGCCGGAGGTCTACCACACCAACGAGGGCCACGCCGGCTTCCTCGGCCTGGAGCGGATCCGCGAGCTCGTCGAGACCGGGCTCAGCTTCGACGAGGCGCTGGAGGCCGCCCGCGCCGGCACGCTGTTCACCACGCACACCCCGGTACCCGCCGGCATCGACCGCTTCCCCCGCGACCTCGTCGCGCGTCACTTCGGCGGGGACAACTCCTGGCCAGGCGTGCCGGTCGAGCGGATCCTGGAACTCGGGGTCGAGTCCGACCCGAACGTGTTCAACATGGCGCACATGGGCCTTCGCCTCGCCCAGCGGTCGAACGGCGTCAGCAAGCTGCACGGCATCGTCAGCCGGGAGATGTTCGCCGGCCTGTGGTCCGGGTTCGACTCCGCCGAGGTGCCGATCGGCTCGGTGACCAACGGCGTGCACGCCCCGACCTGGGTCTCGCGGGCGGTCATCGAGCTGGCCGACCGCCAGCCCGGCCCCGGCCTGCTCGCCGACGACGCGGCCGGCTTCGCCAAGATCTCCGAGCTGCCCGACGACGTCGTCTGGGCCACCCGTCGCCAGCTGCGGGAACGGCTCGTCGGCGAGGTCCGCCGCCGGGTGCGGGCCTCGTGGCTGGAGCGCGGCGCCGCGCCCGGCGAGCTCGACTGGGTCGAGTCCGTCTTCGATCCCGACGTGCTGACGATCGGCTTCGCCCGCCGGGTGCCGTCCTACAAGCGGCTCACGCTGATGCTGCGGGACTCCGACCGGCTGCGCCGACTGCTGCTGCACCCGCAGCGGCCGATCCAGATGGTCATCGCCGGCAAGGCCCACCCCGCGGACGACGGCGGCAAGCAGCTCGTCCAGCAGATCGTCCAGTTCGCCGACGACCCGGCCGTGCGCGCGCGCATCGTGTTCCTGCCCGACTACGACATCGGCATGGCGCGGTTCCTCTACTCCGGTTCGGACGTCTGGCTGAACAACCCGCTGCGCCCGCTGGAGGCGTGCGGCACGTCCGGGATGAAGGCGGCGCTCAACGGCTGCCTCAACCTGTCCATCCGGGACGGCTGGTGGGACGAGATGTTCGACGGCCAGAACGGCTGGGCGATCCCGACCGCCGACGGCGTCGAGGACCCCGACCGGCGCGACGACATCGAGTCCGCCGCCCTGTACGACCTGTTGGAGAACACCGTCGCCCCGCGGTTCTACGACCGCGACGGCGGCGACGGCGCGCCGCGGCGCTGGACGGCGATGGTCAAGCACACGCTGTCCAGCCTCGGCCCGCAGGTGCTGGCCAGCCGGATGGTGCAGGAGTACGTCGAGCGGTACTACGTGCCGGCCGGCGTCTCCGCCCGGACCGCCGCCGCCGACGGCCTGGCCGGCGCCCGCGACCTCGCCGCCTGGAAGAGCCGGGTCCGCGCCGCCTGGCCGGGGGTGCGGGTGCTCAACGTCGACTCCGCCGGGCTCGGCGACACCCCGCAGGTGGGCCAGTCGCTGGTGGTGCGGGCGACGATCGACCTCGGGGGGCTCGCAGCCGACGACGTCGACGTCCTCGCCTCCTACGGTCGGATCGACCAGACCGACCGGATCCTTGCCCCGGAGGTGCTGTCGTTGCAGCCCGTCGGCGAGGGCGAGGGCGGCCACCGCTACGAGGGCACGATCCCGCTCGGCCGCACCGGGCCGTTCGGCTACACCGTGCGGGTGCTGCCCCGCCACCGCCTCACCGCCAGCGTCGCCGAGCTGGGCCTCGTCGCCAACCCGTAAGTCGCCCGCCCGTAAGTCGCCCGCCCGTAAGTCGGCCCGCCCGTAAGTCGTCCGCCCGGTCGGCTCACCATCGTCGTGGCTCGCCGGCTGGTCAGGCCGGGGGATGCGCCCGCAGCAGCAGGACGCTGCGGGCGCGGACGGGCACGACGGCGCCGGGCAGCAGTGTCCGGCGCGGGTCGGCCAGGGTCGCCGGGAAACCGGCGAGGTCCTCGTCGGCGGTGTCGAGCAGCAGGTCGTAGCGCTGCGCCCACGGCGCCGCGGGCAGGGTGACGGCGGTGTCCGCACCGTCGGGGTGGATCACGCCCAGCAGGCCCGGCGCGCGTCCACCGTCGCGTCCGGTGCCGGGCAGGCCGCCCGGCACGGCGCCGGAGGTGGTGTCCGGGGCGGTGCCCGCGCAGGTGCCGGGGGCGATGTGGGCGACCAGCGTGACGACCTTCGGCGCGTTCCAGTCCGCCGTGGACATCACCTGCCCGTCGGCGCGGAACCAGGTGATGTCCGCGAGCCGGTCGGGGCCTGACTCGCCGCCGTGGAAGAACACCTCGCGGCGCAGCGCCGGTTCGAGTCGACGCAGCGAGATCAGGCCGCTGACCAGGCGGGTCAGGGCGGCGTCCGGTCCGGCAGGGTCGCGCCCCGCGGCCCCTGCTGCCCCGGCGGCACCGGCGGCACCGGCCCTGGTCTCGGGCCTGGAGCCGGAGACCGGCCAGGCCAGCCAGGACACGGGATTGTCCTGGCAGTAGGCGTTGTTGTTGCCGCCCTGGGAACGGCCGAACTCGTCACCGGCCAGCAGCATCGGCACGCCGGCCGACAGCAGCAGCGTGGCGAGCAGGCCGCGACGGACCCGGCGGCGGGTGGCGAGGATCGTCGGGTCGTCGGTCGGGCCCTCCGCGCCGTAGTTCCACGACCGGTTGTCCGACTCGCCGTCCCGGTTGCCCTCGTCGTTGGCCTCGTTGTGCTTCTCCGCGTAGGAGACCAGGTCGGCCAGCGGGAAGCCGTCGTGCGCGGTGACGAAGTTCACCGACGCCCACGGCCGGCGCCCACCGTGCTCGAACAGGTCGGACGAGCCCGTCACCCGGTAGCCGAGATCGGCTACGCCGCTGCTGCGCCCGTTCCACACGTCGCGCACCGTGTCGCGGAAGCGCCCGTTCCACTCCGCCCACGGCGCCGGGAACGAGCCCACCTGGTAGCCGCCCCAGCCGACGTCCCACGGCTCGGCGATCAGCTTCACCGACGACAGCAGCGGGTCGGCGTGGATCGCGGTCAGCAGGCCGGCGGCGGGATCGAAGGAGTCCGGGTTGCGGGCGAGCGCGGTGGCCAGGTCGAAGCGGAAGCCGTCGACGCCCATCTCGCTGACCCAGTAGCGCAGGGAGTCGCAGATCAGCTTCACCACGTGCGGCGACGTCATGTTCAGGGTGTTGCCGCACCCGGTGACGTCGCGGTAGCGCCGCGGGTCCGTGGGTTCCAGTCGGTAGTAGGTCGCGTTGTCCAGGCCGCGCAGTGACAGCGTCGGGCCGCGTTCGCTGCCTTCGGCGCTGTGGTTGTAGACGACGTCGAGGATCACCTCGATGCCGGCGGCGTGCAGCGTCGACACCATCGTCTGGAACTCGCCGATCGGGTCGCCGGTCGCCGCGTATGCGGCGTGCGGCGCGAAGAACCCCAGGGTGTTGTAACCCCAGTAGTTGGTCTTCGAGCGTTCGAGCAGCGCCGGCTCGGAGACCGAGGCCTGCACCGGCAGCAGCTCGAGCGCGGTGACGCCCACCCGGTGCAGGTGGTCGACCACGGCGGGATGGGCCAGCCCCGCGTAGGTGCCGCGCAGCCTGGCCGGCAGGCCCGGGTGAAGGCGGGTGAAGCCACGCACGTGCGCCTCGTACAGAACGGTCTGGGACCAGGGGATCGCGGGTCTGTTGTCCGCCGGGTGCCGGCCCCTGCCCCGGCGGCGCGCGCCGTCGCGGCGGGTGGGTCCGGCGACGACGCAGCGGGGCACGAAGGGGGCGGAGTCCCGGGCGTCCGGCTCGTAGCCGTAGGGATCGCCGCCGCCGAACCCGTAGATCGCCGGATCCGGCCGCAGCGCCCCGGTCAGCAGCCGGGCGTACGGATCGACCAGCAGCTTCGCCGGGTTGTAGCGCTGGCCCCGGCTCGGGTCGTACGGTCCGTGCGCGCGCAGGCCGTAGCGCTGCCCCGGCCCGACGCCGGGCAGGTAGCCGTGCCACACCTCGCCGTCGCGCTCCGGCAGGCGGTGACGGGACTCCCGGTCGGCGTCGTCGAACAGGCAGAACTCGACCGCCTCGGCGCCGGGGGCGGCGACGGCGATGTTGACCCCGGCGCCGTCCCAGATCACCCCGAGCGGGCCGGGCCGCCCCGGGTGCGGGCCGCCGCCCGAGCGGGGTGACATGTGTGGTGCGCGGATGCTGCCGCCTGCGTCGGACACCTCGGTGACGTTAACGGACGCCCCCGCCCCCGGTGGGCCGATCGGGCGGCTCCCTCCCTCCCACCCCCGCCGCCGCCGCGAACGCAGGAAGATCAGCGCCGGTCGGCCTATCGTGACCACCGACCACCCGCTGATCCGCGCGATCCGACCCGGGCGGCCGCCGCGACCCATCCCTGGAGCGACCGACGACCAGGCCGGGCGGCGGGCGTCCCCGGCAGGTGATCGCCGCGGCCGGTCGGGTGTCGCCATGCCCCGCCTGCCCGGGCGCGGGCCAGAGCGGGAGGACCCTGGATGAGCGTCGTGCGGCTCGAGGTCGACGGTGGGATCGGCACCATCCGGCTGGATCGGCCGCCGATGAACGCGCTGGACTCCGGCGTCGCCGCCGACCTGCGGGCGGCCGCCGTCGAGGCGACTCGCAATCCGGCGATCCGGGCGGTGGTCCTCTACGGGGGCGAGAAGGTCTTCGCCGCCGGCGCGGACATCAAGCAGATGGCGCCGATGGGGTACGCGGAGGCGTCGGCCTGGGTCGGCGACCTCAACTCGACCTTCGAGGTGGTCGCCCGCATTCCCAAGCCGGTGGTCGCGGCGGTCACCGGCTACGCCCTCGGCGGTGGGCTGGAGCTCGCGCTGTGCGCCGACGTGCGGGTGTTCGCCGACAACGCGAAGGTCGGCCAGCCGGAGATCCTGCTCGGGGTGATCCCGGGGGCCGGCGGGACGCAGCGCCTGCCGCGGCTGATCGGCCCGGGGCGGGCCAAGGACCTCATCTTCAGCGGCCGGCAGGTGCGCGCCGACGAGGCCGCCGAGATCGGCCTGGCCGACGTCGTCGTCCCCGCGGCGGAGGTCTTGGACCGGGCCCGGGAGATCGCCGGACGGTACACGGCCGGCCCCGCGATGGCGCTGGCGGCGGCGAAGCAGGCCGTCGACGACGGTTCGGAGCTCGCCCTCGCCGAGGCCCTGCGTCTGGAGGCCGCCCTGTTCGCCGGCCTGTTCGCCACCGAGGACCGTCGCATCGGCATGGAGTCCTTCCTCGCCCACGGCCCCGGCAAGGCCGACTTCACGGGCCGCTGATCCCCGCTACCGCATGGCCAGGTCGGCGATCACCGGGAGGTGGTCGCTGCCGAAGTCGTGGCCGACCTGGAAGCCGGTGACCGCGAAGGCGGGCGAGGTCAGCACGTGGTCGATGCGCAGCACCGGCGGCAGCACCACCGAGCGGGCGTTCCACGTGGGTTCCCACCCGCCGCCGACGACGTCGTGCGCGTCGCGGACCCCGGCGCTGACGAGTCTGCGCAGCGGCCGGTGGTCGCGGGTGGCGTTGAAGTCGCCGGCCATCACCACCGGCAGGGTGGCGTGCTGGGCCTCGTGGCGCAGCGCGGTGAGCTGGGTGCGCCATCGGCCGGTGTAGGAACCGGACGTCGGCGAGATGGTGTGCACCGCGTACATCACGAAGCGGCGGTTCTCGTCGACCTCGACGGTGGCCCGCAGCGACATCGACCCGCCGACGACCGGGGTGGCGGCGTCGCGCAGCGGGAACCGGGAGTAGATCGCCGCGCCGAAGGCGCCGTCGTCCGGGTGCACCTCCCGGTAGGGGAAGCCGGCCAGGGCGCCGGAGGCGTTCACCCGGGACAGCGTCAGCGGCGAGAGCTCGACGAGGATGAGCACGTCGGGGTTGGCCGAGCGGATCTGCGCGCCGAGCCGGTCGGCGTGGGCGTTGCGGTACAGCAGGTTCGCCGACATGATCCGCAGCCTGGCCGATCCCTGGGGCGCGTCCTCGGCGTCGCCCGGGAGCAGCTCGGGCACCGACCAGAACAGGTGGACGGCGACCAGCACGACCGACAGGATCAGCAGCAGGTTGCGGCGCAGGGCGAAGGCCACGGCGAGCGTGGCGTAGGCCGGCAGGTAGAGCAGCGGGGTGACGGCGTTGATCGCCGAGTAGGGCCAGTCGACGCCGTCGTCGAGGTGCACCAGCCGGCCGAGGGCGAGCAGGGCGAGGCCCGTGGCGACGACCCAGGCGATCACCGTGATGACGGTGCCGACCGGAACGGCCGGCCGGGTCCTCGGCTCGGGAGCGGCGACCGGGATGTCGCCCGGTCCGGTGTCGGTCTTGGCGTCCGGTGCCGTGCGGCCGGAATCCTGCGCGGATGTCACCATCCCAGAGTGCCCGGCGCGCCGGGGCATCCGAGCGGTGGGTGACCCGGGTGACCTGGCGGGGACCCCCGCGCGGCCCGGCGGGAGCGCCGGGCCGTCGCGAGGCGGGCCCCAGGAGTGCGTCACGTGGGGGAGGGGGCCACGCCGAGTGGCAGCCCCCGTCGGGAGGGCTAGGCGGCGGAGGCGGACTGGAGCAGCGGGCGGGCCTGCTCGCGCCACTGCCGTGACGCGACGGTCGGGTGCCTGCTGAGCTCCTCGTCGAGCTCGCCCAGTTTTCTCGCGATCCGTTGCGAGGAGACCTGCCCGGCGACGGAGACGGCCCGGTAGCCCGCCTCCAGGGCGCCCTCCAGCTCCGGGACCGGCCCGCGCAGGTAGGCCAGAGCCAGGTCGGCCTCGGCGTAGCTGCGGGTACGCGCGCGGGCCGCGCCCTGCAGCGTGCGTGCCTCGACGAGCATGTCCGCCGCCTCGCGCGGCCGCTTCAGCAGCAGCAGGCAGTGACCGCGGCACTCGGCGGCGTCGCCGGCGTTGTAGTGGCCGGCCCAGGACGGCCCGGCCCCGTCGTCGCGGGCGATGGCCTCGTCCATGGCGTCCAGGGCCCGCAGGCACCCGGACTCGTCGCCGTTGCGCGCCAGCGCCCAGGCGTTCTTGTCGTACAGCATGGCCTGCACCGCGCTGGTGGACTGCTTCAACGACCGGCGCAGCGCGGCCCGGACCAGCGCCAGGCTCTGGCGCGGATGGCCGAGCTGGGCGGCCTGGTCGCTCATGCCGGACAGGATCCGCCCGGCAAGCATCGCGTCGTCGGCGTGCTCGGCGAGGCTGAGGGCCTGGATGTAGTAGCGCTGGGCGAGCGCCTCGCGCCTGGAGTCCTGGGCGAGCCAGCCGCAGAACTGGGTCAGCTCCGCCAGGGCGCTGAACAGGTCCGGGTTGGGACGGTTGTCGCGGGCGGCCCGGGTCTGGTCGTGCAGGAAGCTGACCGCCTGGGGGCGGATCTCGCTGCCGCCGAACTTGGCGTCGAGCTTGCGGAAGGTCTCGGTCACGTCGCGGATCAGCGCGCCGCCGCCCGCGACCGGTGGTGGCGCGCCGACGATCCGGTCGACGACGCCGGTGAGGCTGGAGAGCACCGGCTCGGCGAAGGCGGACGCGATGAAGGCGGTTCCATCCTGGAGAAGGTCACGTCGGCGCATGTCTCTTCCCGATAGTCCGGCGAGGGTGCGCAGGGTCTCGACGGGTGCGTTCGCGCCGCACAGCCCCAGGTCGTCGTTGCCGTAGGACTCCCCGCGCCAGCCGAGGTCGGCCGGCAGGACGGGGTAACCCAGCGCGGCCGACATCTCGGCGGCCGCAAGTTCCGCGACCATCGGGTCGCGCGGGCGCATGCCCCGCCGCCAGTGACCGACCGTCGTGCGTGCCAGGCCCAGTTCGATCTTGCGCTGCTGGCGGGCGCGGGCGTTCACCTGACAGGCGAACCTGGTGTCCGATACCCCGGCCTCGCGCAGCAGACGCGCGAAGGGGGAGCTGGGTGCGGGATTTTCCGGCGGCGTATTCGACATCTGTCCCCCGTCGAAGTTAAGTAAGCCTAAGTAGGCGGTGCCCTGGGTGGTGGCCCTGTCTGGTGGGCGGTGCCCTGGGTGGTAACCCTGCCTTGGGCAGAAAGTAGTGGGTCAGTCACTGTCAAGGGAAGAGGGTGTGCACAACCTGGCCGAATTGCACGCCCATCCGGGGCCGACGCCTCTGGTGCTGCGCCGGCGGCGGGGGATGGCTTCGCAGCGGTACCACGGAACGTGGGAGTTGAGTCATCTGCTCATCCAGATGCGCGGTACTTATGCACGTGCATCCCGGGGCGGATGGGACATATGCGTGGCAAAGCCGCGTCCGCGGGGGAGACCTTGTCCCGCTCTGGGTGGAACTGGCCGGGCGTGGTGCACCCACCGCGAGGTATGGCCGCAGCGGGGCGCACGGACTAGTCTTGGTGACGGCGTGTAGTCGATACCCGTCCCGTGCTGCCTGTCCAGGTCAGGGGCACAGTGCGGTCGGCGTCACGCCGCCGATCATCGGGCGTGTGAGCGCCCCAGATGCGACGATGTCAAGAGCACTGACATCGGATGTTGGCTACGGAGGCCCCAAGGCGTGAACATCGTCGTTACCGTCAAGCAGGTTCCCGATACCTGGGCGGAGAAGAAGCTCGACGCCGCGGACAAGACCGTCGACCGCAAGAGCGTCGACAACGTCATGAACGAGATGGACGAGTACGGGGTCGAAGAGGCCCTGAAGATCAAGGAAGCGCACGGGGGTGAGGTCACCGTCGTCACGATGGGGCCGGCCAAGGCGGTCGAGACGATCCGCAAGGCCCTCTCGATGGGCGCGGACAAGGCCGTTCACCTCACGGACGACTCGCTGCACGGGTCGGACGCGCTGGCGACCTCCGCGGCGCTCGCCAAGGTGATCTCGACGCTGTCCCCGGACATCGTCATCACCTCCTCCGAGGCCTCGGACGCCCGTGGCGGCGTCATCGGTGCCCTGCTGGCGGAGCGCCTCGGGCTGCCCCAGCTCACCCAGGCCCGCAAGGTCACGGTGGACCCGGGCGCGAGCAAGGTGACGATCGAGCGGCTCGCCGACAACGGCTACGCCCTCGTCGAGGCGAGCCTGCCGGTGGTCGTCGGTGTCGTCGAGAAGATCAACCAGCCGCGTTACCCCTCGTTCAAGGGCATCATGGCGGCCAAGAAGAAGCCGCTGACGACGCTGTCCGCCGGCGACGCCGGGCTCGACGGCGCCGCGGTCGGCCTCGCGGGCGCCGCGTCGGCGGTCGTCACGTCGGAGCCCGCCCCGCCGCGTTCGAGCGGGACGATCGTCAAGGACGAGGGCGACGGCGGAACGAAGGTCGCGGAGTTCCTCGCCGCGCAGAAGCTCATCTGAGGGGTCTGTTCGATGGCTGAAGTTCTCGTACTCGTCGAGCACGCCGACGGTGAACCCAAGAAGGTCACCGCCGAGCTGCTGACGCTCGCCCGCACGCTCGGTGAGCCGTCCGCGGTCTTCCTCGGTGCCCCGGGCACCTACGCGAAGGCCAAGGACTACCTCGCCCAGTACGGCGCCGCCAAGGTGTACGTCGCGGAGTCGGACGACATCGCGAGCTACGTCGGCGGACCGGCGGCGGAGGTGCTGGCCTCGCTGGTCGCCTCGGCGTCGCCGGCGGCCGTGCTGGTCGCGGCCACCGCGGACTCCCGTGAGGTCGCGGCCCGGGTCGCCGCCAAGACCGAGTCCGGCCTGATCTGGGACGCCACCGCGCTGACCGCGGACCTGGTCGCCACCCAGGGGATCTTCGGCGGTTCGACGATCGTCACCTCGAAGGTCACCAAGGGCGTTCCGGTGGTCGTCGTCCGGCCGAACTCCACGGCTCCCGAGGCCGCGCCGTCGACGCCGGCCGAGCAGACCGTGGACGTCGCGATCTCCGACGCCGCCAAGGGCGCGAAGATCGTCGACCGGGTGGTCGAGGCCAAGTCCGGCCGGCCGGACCTCACCGAGGCCCAGGTCGTCGTCTCCGGCGGCCGTGGTCTCGGCGCAGCCGAGCACTTCGCGCTGGTGGAGAAGCTGGCCGACACCCTCGGTGCGGCCGTCGGCGCCTCGCGTGCCGCGACCGACGCCGGCTGGTACCCGCACCAGAACCAGGTCGGCCAGACCGGCAAGACGGTGTCGCCGCAGCTCTACATCGCGGTCGGCATCTCCGGTGCCATCCAGCACCGGGCCGGGATGCAGACGTCCAAGACGATCGTCGCCGTCAACAAGGACCCCGAGGCGCCGATCTTCGAGTTCGCGGACTACGGGCTGGTCGGCGACCTTTTCAACGTCGTCCCGCAGCTCACCGAGGCGATCGAGAAGCGCAAGGCTGGCTGACCGGTTCCCCGGACCGCACGGCCGGGCCTCCACCCGTCCCCGACGAGGCTGGAGCCCGGCCGTTGTTGTTCGCCCGGACGCCCACGCCCACGCCCACGGCCACGCCCACGGCCACGGCCACGGCCACGGGCCCGCGGATCGGGTCGCAGGACGGCCAGTCGAGAGAACGGGCCGAGCGGAGGGATGGGGCATGGCGGGGTCGTCGCGGCCACGGGGGGTCGTCGGGGTCGAGGCGTCGGCACCGCTGGTCGAGCTCGGAGCCGGGCCCGCGCTGGCCGTGGACGTCGGCGGCACCAAGATCGCAGCGGCGGTCGTCGACGCCGACGGCACGATCCGTGCCACCGCCCGCCGTCCCGTGCCTGCTCACCGTCCGTCCGGGCCTGAGCCGTCGGAATCCGAGCCGCCCGAATCCGAGCCGCCCGAATCCGAGCCGGCCGGAGCCGAGCCGGCCGGAGCCGGGCCGGGTCGGGGCAGGGCGGCCGAGGAGGTCTTCGGCGCGTTGCGGGAGTGCGTCAACGCGGCGCTGGCATCCGCCGGGGTCGCGGCGGACGCGGTAGCCGGGGTCGGCTGCGGGTGCGCGGGCCCGATGCAATGGCCGGCGGGCGAGGTGTCGCCGCTGAACATCCCGGCCTGGCGGGGGTTCCCGCTGCGCGCGCGGCTGCGCGAGCTGTTCCCCGAGCGGCCCGTGCTGGTCCACAACGACGGCGTCGCGCTCGTCGCCGGCGAGCACTGGGCCGGGGCGGGGCGGGGCGTGCGCAACCTGCTCGCGGTGACCGTCTCGACCGGCGTCGGCGGCGGGCTGGTGCTGGGGGACCGGCTGTTCCACGGCACCTCCGGCAACGCCGGCCACATCGGTCACGTCGTCGTGGACGTGGACGGACCGGACTGCCCGTGCGGCGGTCGGGGCTGCGTCGAGGCGCTCGCGTCCGGTCCGCGGACGGTGCACCGGGCCCGGGCGGCCGGGTGGGCTCCCCCCGCCGGTCAGCCGGCCGACGGTCACACCCTCGCCGCCGCGGCCGCGGCCGGTGACGAGATCGCCCGCCGCGAGCTCGCCCGAGCCGGGACCGCCGTCGGCGCGGGGCTCGCCGCCAGCGCGAGCCTGCTCGACCTGGAGGCGGCCGTCGTGGCCGGCGGCTTCGCGCAGTCCGGGCCGATCTTCTGGGACGCCCTGCTCGCCGGCTTCGAGCGCCATGCCGGTCTGGCCTTCGTCCGGCGGATGCGCATCGGGCGCAGCGACGATCCGGCCGGCGTCGCGCTGCGGGGAGCCGCCGCCTTCGTCCTGGCGCCGGAACGCTACGGCTGGCCAGACTGACATGTCCCGTCAGCCGGTCAGCCGGTGAAGCCGCCGTCCGCAGCCAGCACGGAGCCGGTCATCCCGCTCGCCGCGGGTGAGCACAGAAAGGCCACCGCGGCGGCGACCTCCTCGGGTCGCAGCAGCCGGCGCAGGTAGGCATGGCCGGCGAACTCCCCCGCGTCGGGCAGATCGTAGATCTTCGCGGACTCGGCCAGCATGGTGGTGTCCATCGAGCCGGGGCAGACGACGTTCGCCGTCACCGCCGTACCGGCGAGGTCCGCGGCGAGGCTGCGCACGAGCCCGACGACGCCGTGCTTGCCGGCGGAGTAGGCGGCCAGGCGGGCCAGCGGCCGGGTTCCCGCCGCAGAGGCGACCGCGACGAACCGCCCGGCGGGCGCCTCGAGCAGTGCCGGGACCGCCGCCCGGATGACGTGGAACACACCCGTGAGGTTCACGGCGAGCAGTGTCTGCCAGGAGTCGTCGTCGGTCTGCCAGATCGGGGGCCCGCCGGCGATGATGCCGGCGGCGGCGACGGCCGTGTCGAGCCGGCCGTAGCGCTCCCGGGCGACGGCGACGGCCGCGTCGACGTCGGCCTGGCGGCGGACGTCCACCCGGACGGCGACCGCGTCGCGGCAGCGGGCGGCGACCGCGTCGAGCTCTCGTCCGGTCGCGTACGGGTAGCCCGCCGTCGGCGGTTCCGGCACTGCCAGATCGGCGAGGACGAGGCGGTATCCGGCCGCGTCGAGCGCCTGGGCGACCGCGGCCCCGAGCCCGCGCGCCGCACCGGTGATCAGCGCAACGGGAGCCGGCGCGACCGAAGACGGCGCGACCGAAGACGGCGACGAGGCCGGGGCGCCGCTGCCGCGCGTCACGCGGACCGGCCCACGGTCCGCGCCGTCGGCGGCGTGAGGCCCTGATGCCGCGTCCAGTCCAGCAGCCGTTCGACGGCGTCGTCGACGTAGGCGTCGAGCAGGCGGGCGCCCTCGGCCGCCGACGCGCCCGCCGGGTCGCCCAGCACTCCGGAGGGGCTGAGCGCGGCGACGCCGCGGGCGAGGAGCTCGGCCAGCGACGGGCTGGGTCCGGCCACGGCCAGGTCCAGCCGGACCAGGTCGGGAGCCAGGTGCAGTAGCAGGGAGGTCTCGCCGCGGCCGGCGTGCAGGTCGCGGTCCGCCGCCGGTACGCCGACGGTCGCGGCCAGCGCCGCAACCGGCGCCCACAGGAACACCGGACGACCCTCCCCGGCCAGGATCCGCCGGGCCGACCTGAGGGCGGCGATGTTCCCCCCGTGACCGTTGACCAGCACGACGGCGCGAGCCGTGTCGTCGACCGAGCGAACGAGCTCGACGACCACCCGCTCGAGCACCTGCGTGCCCAGGGAGACCGTGCCGGGGAACCCGGCGTGCTCGCCGCTGGCCCCGTACGGCAGCGCCGCCCCGACGAGCAGGGGCTCCAGCCGCTGCGCGAGACCGTGGGCGACGGCGGAGGCGATCCGGGTGTCGGTGTCGAGCGGGAGGTGCGGTCCGTGCTGCTCGGTGCTGCCCAGGGGCAGCACGAGCAGCGGTCGGTCGCCCCCGAGCTCCCGCCAGGTTGCTCGGCCGAGTACCGACACCTCGTCACTCCTCTCCCGGACAACCGAGCTGGTCTCTCGCGCGAGCTGGTCTCTCGCGCCGGCTGCCGCGGAAAGATCTGGCCTCGCTGCCGCGGTAACCGACCTGCGACGCCGACGAGTACGGCTCGGCCGCCTGGCCAGGCGTCGGGATCCGGGGCGATCGCGGCATGGTTCCCGCGTCGGATCCATCCCAGCATGTCGGGGGACCCACGGTCGACCGGTGTGGCCACGATCGGCGTCGGGGGTGCGACCGATCCGCCGCGAGGGTCCGCTGTTCGGGTGCCACCGGTGAAGGTGCCCGCTCTCCGAGTACTGGCCGTCCTGGCCCGGCGCCCGCGCCGGCCCGCCCGCAGGCGAGGCCCGCCGCCCTGGGGAGCAGGCCAGGTCGACACGCCGGTCCATCGGTCGGCGGACTGCCCGTGCGCCCGCGGACGGGGTACCACTCGATCTCGATCCGCCTGGGAGGGTTTGCGGGGTGCCGCAGCCGGGCAGAAACCCGCCAGGTCGGTCGAGAGCGAGGGCCGGCGGCCGGGAACCGGGGCGAAGCGCCACGCGTTGACCTGGTCAGACGGCAACATGCCGGCGCCCGACCTCCGCTGTCGTGGCTCCGCAGGGACCGGAACCACCCCAGTGCCCCGGGCCGCTGGACCGAGGCCAGGGCTAACGCACCGTCCGGGGGCGGTGCCGGAAAGTTATGCCCTTGGGGCCGCCCACGGCGGTCCTGCTCGTGTATAGTTCTCCTTCGTCGCCCACCGAGCTCCGCAAAGAGCCCGATGTCGCGCAGGACCACATCTCCTCCGAGGGGGCACAGACCCCCCGAGGAAACGGGCCGCGGACGGTGCGATACGGTGTGAAAGTGGCAATCGCCGGCAGGCGATGCGAAAGCATCGAAAGCCGGAGCGATTTGACACAAACCAGCCAAAGCTCGTAACCTGGAAACATCGCACGAGCCAATCATCGCAAGGTGAATTGTCTCAGGCGTGCACGAAAGCAAAACCTGTTCGAAGAGGGTCATCTCGCACAAAACGAAGCGATTTGACACCGAACGAAGAGGCCAAGTAAGTTAAAGAAGCAAAAGCACGAAAGCCCGCAAGGGCCGAGCATCAGAGGCAAAACCTGTTCGAAGAGGGTCATCTCGCACAAAACGAAGCGATTTGACACCGAACGAAGAGGCGGGTAACTTAAAGAAGCACCAGAGCGAAACCCGCAAGGGCGAAGAGCTGGTAGCGCCTGCTCCTTGAGAACTCAACAGCGTGCCGATTGTCAGTGCCAATTGTTTTACCCCGTTCATGGCCTGGCTGGTTGTTTTCTGCGCATCGTTTGTGGTGTGTGGGGGGTGGCTGGTTGTGGTTGTGAGGGATTCCTTTGGACACGGCATCACGGTTGTGGTGTCGATGTCGGGGTCTGCCGGTTTGTCCGGCACTCTCGAAATCATTGATGGAGAGTTTGATCCTGGCTCAGGACGAACGCTGGCGGCGTGCTTAACACATGCAAGTCGAGCGAGGGGCTTCGGCTCCTAGCGGCGAACGGGTGAGTAACACGTGGGCAACCTGCCCCGAGCTCTGGAATAACCTCGGGAAACCGGGGCTAATGCCGGATATGACGCTACCGGGCATCTGGTGGTGTGGAAAGATTTATCGGCTCGGGATGGGCCCGCGGCCTATCAGCTTGTTGGTGGGGTGATGGCCTACCAAGGCGACGACGGGTAGCCGGCCTGAGAGGGCGACCGGCCACACTGGGACTGAGACACGGCCCAGACTCCTACGGGAGGCAGCAGTGGGGAATATTGCGCAATGGGCGAAAGCCTGACGCAGCGACGCCGCGTGGGGGATGACGGCCTTCGGGTTGTAAACCTCTTTCAGCAGGGACGAAGCGCAAGTGACGGTACCTGCAGAAGAAGCACCGGCCAACTACGTGCCAGCAGCCGCGGTAATACGTAGGGTGCAAGCGTTGTCCGGAATTATTGGGCGTAAAGAGCTCGTAGGCGGCCTGTCGCGTCGGCTGTGAAAACCCGGGGCTCAACCCCGGGCCTGCAGTCGATACGGGCAGGCTAGAGTCCGGCAGGGGAGACTGGAATTCCTGGTGTAGCGGTGAAATGCGCAGATATCAGGAGGAACACCGGTGGCGAAGGCGGGTCTCTGGGCCGGAACTGACGCTAAGGAGCGAAAGCGTGGGGAGCGAACAGGATTAGATACCCTGGTAGTCCACGCCGTAAACGTTGGGCGCTAGGTGTGGGGGACCTTCCACGGCCTCCGTGCCGCAGCTAACGCATTAAGCGCCCCGCCTGGGGAGTACGGCCGCAAGGCTAAAACTCAAAGGAATTGACGGGGGCCCGCACAAGCGGCGGAGCATGTGGCTTAATTCGATGCAACGCGAAGAACCTTACCAGGGCTTGACATGCAGGGAAATCTCGTAGAGATACGGGGTCCGTAAGGGTCCTGCACAGGTGGTGCATGGCTGTCGTCAGCTCGTGTCGTGAGATGTTGGGTTAAGTCCCGCAACGAGCGCAACCCTCGTCCTATGTTGCCAGCGAGTTATGTCGGGGACTCATAGGAGACTGCCGGGGTCAACTCGGAGGAAGGTGGGGATGACGTCAAGTCATCATGCCCCTTACGTCCTGGGCTGCACACATGCTACAATGGCCGGTACAAAGGGCTGCGATACCGTGAGGTGGAGCGAATCCCAAAAAGCCGGTCTCAGTTCGGATCGGGGTCTGCAACTCGACCCCGTGAAGTCGGAGTCGCTAGTAATCGCAGATCAGCAATGCTGCGGTGAATACGTTCCCGGGCCTTGTACACACCGCCCGTCACGTCACGAAAGTCGGTAACACCCGAAGCCGGTGGCCTAACCCTTGTGGGGGGAGCCGTCGAAGGTGGGACCGGCGATTGGGACGAAGTCGTAACAAGGTAGCCGTACCGGAAGGTGCGGCTGGATCACCTCCTTTCTAAGGAGCGTCTGGCTGGTCTGTCCTGTTGGGGGTGGGCTGGTTCAGGGCCAGGGCCGGATGTGCATGCCGGTCTGGTTGCTCATGGGTGGAACGCTGACGATAGTGCTGCTGGTTGTCTGGCAGGCGTCTAGTACTCTCTGGTCGTCCTTCTCCCTTGTGGGGTTGGGTGGGTGGGGGTGGAACGGGTCTGGTGGGTGGCTGGTGGTGCGTGGCACGCTGTTGGGTCCTGAGGGAGTGAGGCTTCCTCGTCTGGTGTGACCCCTTCTGCTGATCCCTTTCGGGGGGTTGTGGTGGGGGTCTGCTGGTGAACGGACCGGTCGTGGTAGGAGACCGCCTTCCTGTGTGGGGGTGGGTTCTGCCGGGTCGGCTGGGGCCGTCCGTACGTTGAGAACTGCACAGTGGACGCGAGCATCTTTGTGGCCAAGTTAGTAAGGGCGCACGGTGGATGCCTTGGCACCAGGAGCCGATGAAGGACGTGGGAGGCTGCGATATGCCTCGGGGAGCTGTCAACCGAGCTGTGATCCGAGGATTTCCGAATGGGGAAACCCGGCAGGGCTTTAAATCCTGTCACCCATGCCTGAACACATAGGGCATGTGGAGGGAACGCGGGGAAGTGAAACATCTCATTACCCGCAGGAAGAGAAAACAACCGTGATTCCGCGAGTAGTGGTGAGCGAAAGCGGATGAGGCTAAACCAGTGTCGTGTGATAGCCGGCAGGCGTTGCGATGCTGGGGTTGTGGGATCGTCCGGACGGGACTGCCGTTCCGTCGGGGAGTCAGAAAGAGCGCTGTTAGGCGAAGGTCATGCGAATGGGCCGCCATAGAGGGTAATAGCCCTGTAGCTGAAAACAGTGTTCCTCCCGGACGTGTTCCCAAGTAGCACGGAGCCCGTGAAATTCCGTGTGAATCTGGCGGGACCACCCGCTAAGCCTAAATACTCCCTGGTGACCGATAGCGGACTAGTACCGTGAGGGAAAGGTGAAAAGTACCCCGGGAGGGGAGTGAAATAGTACCTGAAACCGTGTGCCTACAATCCGTGGGAGCTGGACTTCGGTCTGGTGACCGCGTGCCTTTTGAAGAATGAGCCTGCGAGTTTGCGATGTGTGGCGAGGTTAACCCGTGTGGGGTAGCCGTAGCGAAAGCGAGTCCGAAGAGGGCGTTTGAGTCGCATGTCCAAGACCCGAAGCCGAGTGATCTACCCATGGCCAGGTTGAAGCGCGGGTAAGACCGTGTGGAGGACCGAACCCACCAGGGTTGAAAACCTGGGGGATGAGCTGTGGGTAGGGGTGAAAGGCCAATCAAACTCGGTGATAGCTGGTTCTCCCCGAAATGCATTTAGGTGCAGCGTCGCATGTTTCTTGCCGGAGGTAGAGCACTGGATGGCCTAGGGGGCCCACAAGCTTACTGAAGTCAGCCAAACTCCGAATGCCGGTAAGTGAAGTGCGGCAGTGAGACTGCGGGGGATAAGCTTCGTAGTCGAGAGGGAAACAGCCCAGATCGCCAGCTAAGGCCCCTAAGCGTGCGCTAAGTGGAAAAGGATGTGGAGTCGCATAGACAACCAGGAGGTTGGCTTAGAAGCAGCCACCCTTGAAAGAGTGCGTGATAGCTCACTGGTCAAGTGATTCCGCGCCGACAATGTAGCGGGGCTCAAGCGCACCGCCGAAGCTGCGGCATACGCATGTTAGCCAGGCATCTTTGATGTCCAGGTGTGTGTATGGGTAGGGGAGCGTCGTGTGGCGTGTGAAGCGGCGGGGTGACCTAGTCGTGGATGCCATACGAGTGAGAATGCAGGCATGAGTAGCGAATGACGGGTGAGAAACCCGTCCGCCGGATGACCAAGGGTTCCTGGGGCAGGCTAATCCGCCCAGGGTGAGTCGGGACCTAAGGCGAGGCCGACAGGCGTAGTCGATGGACAACGGGTTGATATTCCCGTACCGGCGCTGACGCGCCCATGCTGAACCTGGTTGTGCTAACCATCTGATCGGATGTGTCTTTTCGGAGATGTGTCTGGGAGGGTGGGATCCCGGCTGGTAGTAGGCAAGCGATGGGGTGACGCAGGAGGGTAGTCCAACCCAGGCGGTGGTTGTCCTGGGGCAAGGGTGTAGGACGGTGCGTAGGTAAATCCGCGTTCCATGTGTCTGAGACCTGATGCCGAGCCGATTGTGGCGAAGTGGATGATCCCATGCTGCCGAGAAAAGCCTCTAGCGAGTGTCAGGGCCGCCCGTACCCTAAACCGACACAGGTGGTCAGGTAGAGAATACCGAGGCGTTCGAGTGAACTGTGGTTAAGGAACTCGGCAAAATGCCCCCGTAACTTCGGGAGAAGGGGGGCCGTTCTCCGTGTAGGGACTTGCTTCCGTAGCGGGGAGTGGCCGCAGAGACCAGGGGAAAGCGACTGTTTACTAAAAACATAGCTCCGTGCTAAGTCGTAAGACGATGTATACGGAGTGACGCCTGCCCGGTGCTGGAACGTTAAGGGGACGGGTTAGCTCTTCGGGGCGAAGCTCAGAACTTAAGCGCCAGTAAACGGCGGTGGTAACTATAACCATCCTAAGGTAGCGAAATTCCTTGTCGGGTAAGTTCCGACCTGCACGAATGGCGTAACGACTTTCCCACTGTCTCAACCACAGACTCGGCGAAATTGCATTACGAGTAAAGATGCTCGTTACGCGCGGCAGGACGGAAAGACCCCGGGACCTTTACTATAGCTTGATATTGGTGTTCGGTTCGGCTTGTGTAGGATAGGTGGGAGACTGTGAAGCTGGGACGCCAGTTCTGGTGGAGTCATTGTTGAAATACCACTCTGGTCGTACTGGATGTCTAACCTCGGTCCGTGATCCGGATCAGGGACAGTGTCTGGTGGGTAGTTTAACTGGGGCGGTTGCCTCCTAAAGAGTAACGGAGGCGCCCAAAGGTTCCCTCAGCCTGGTTGGCAATCAGGTGTTGAGTGCAAGTGCACAAGGGAGCTTGACTGTGAGACAGACATGTCGAGCAGGTGCGAAAGCAGGGACTAGTGATCCGGCGGTGGCTTGTGGAAGCGCCGTCGCTCAACGGATAAAAGGTACCCCGGGGATAACAGGCTGATCTTGCCCAAGAGTCCATATCGACGGCAAGGTTTGGCACCTCGATGTCGGCTCGTCGCATCCTGGGGCTGGAGTAGGTCCCAAGGGTTGGGCTGTTCGCCCATTAAAGCGGTACGCGAGCTGGGTTTAGAACGTCGTGAGACAGTTCGGTCCCTATCCGCCGCGCGCGCAGGAGACTTGAGAAGGGCTGTCCCTAGTACGAGAGGACCGGGACGGACGAACCTCTGGTGTGCCAGTTGTTCTGCCAAGGGCATGGCTGGTTGGCTACGTTCGGAAGGGATAACCGCTGAAAGCATCTAAGCGGGAAGCCTGCTTCGAGATGAGGTCTCCCACAGGGTAGCCTGGTAAGGCCCCCGACTAGATGATCGGGTTGATAGGCCGGAGGTGGAAGTGCGGTGACGCATGGAGCTGACCGGTACTAATAGGCCGAGGGCTTGTCTTCGAAGGTGCTACGCGTCCACTGTGCGGTTCCCAGCTGTATGGCCGGCTGGGTGCTGGTTGTATAGTTGAATAGTGTTTCGGTGGTTTTGGCGAAGGGGAAACGCCCGGTCTCATTCCGAACCCGGAAGCTAAGCTCTTCAGCGCCGATGGTACTGCATGGGGGACTGTGTGGGAGAGTAGGACGCCGCCGGACTTACACAAAGTGTGGGGTTGCCTTTCGAGGCAACCCCACACTTGTATTTGGGGCGCTTTTAGGGCCTTGCGGGCCCTACCTTCCGCGCCCGGCCCTTCGGCCGGAGTCCACCCGTTACCCGAGCCGGCCCCCGAACACTTCGTGGCGGCCCCGGCTCCGGATGCCTGCCGCGCCCCGTGTCCGACTGCTGTCGCAGCCCTGCCCTCATCGACGCTGGCCGTAGTGGCACCTGTCGGATGGACGTCCTACTATCGGAAGTCGAAAGGCTGTGGGCCGGGTACGCCGGCCCGTCCGTTCTCCCCGGGAGCCGCTCGATGTCATCCGACGCCCAGCAGGACACGGCAGGTCTGCATGTCCCCGTCCATCCAGTCCGGATCGTCACGGCGGCCGCGCTGTTCGACGGGCATGACGCGGCGATCAACATCATGCGTCGGCTGCTGCAGGCCCAGGGGGCGGAGGTGATCCACCTCGGCCACGACCGTGGCGTCGACGAGGTGGTGACCGCGGCGATCCAGGAGGACGCCCAGGGCATCGCCCTTTCCTCCTACCAGGGCGGCCATGTCGAGTACTTCAGCTACCTCATCGAGCGGCTCCGGGAACGCGGTGCGGGCGACATCCGCGTCTTCGGCGGGGGCGGTGGGGTGATCGTGCCGGCCGAGATCGAGCTGCTGCAGTCCCGCGGCGTCGCCCGGATCTTCTCCCCGCAGGACGGCCAGGCGATGGGCCTCGCCCGTATGATCAACACGATCATCGCCGGCTGCGACGTCGACCTCGCCGGGGACGGTCCGAAGCTCGAGGAGGTCATCGGCGGCGAACAGGGCGCGCTCGCCCGGGCGATCACGGTGCTCGAGGCCGATCGGGACGGTGGGCTGGCGGCAGCGCTGCGCGAGGAGGCCGATCGGCGGCCGGCCGTGCCCGTGCTGGGCATCACCGGCACCGGCGGCTCCGGGAAGTCCTCGCTGACCGATGAGCTGCTGCGCCGCTTCCGCCTCGACCAGGGCGACGCGCTGCGCATCGCCGTGCTGGCCGTCGATCCGAGCCGCCGGCGCGGTGGTGGGGCGTTGCTCGGCGACCGGATCCGGATGAACGCTCTGGGCGAGTCCGACGCCGGCGAGGTCTTCTTCCGCTCCCTGGCCACCCGGGCCGCAGGCAGCGAGGTTCCCCCCTCCGTGCCGGGGGCGATCGCGGCCTGTAAGGCGGCGGGGTACGACCTGGTGATCGTCGAGACCCCCGGTATCGGGCAGGGCGACGCGGCGATCGTGCCCCACTGCGACGTCTCCCTGTACGTGATGACACCGGAGTACGGTGCGGCCTCGCAGCTCGAGAAGATCGACATGCTCGACTTCGCCGACGTGGTCGCGGTGAACAAGTTCGAGCGTCGCGGCGCCGAGGACGCCCGCCGCGACGTCGCCCGCCAGCTCGTGCGCAACCGGGAGGCGTTCGACCGGTCCTGGGAGGACATGCCGGTCTTCGGTACCTCCGCGGCCCGCTTCCAGGACGACGGGGTTACCGCCCTCTACCAGCATCTGCTCGGCCTGCTCCGCGACGTCGGCCTGCCGACGCGGCCCGGCGTGCTGCCCGCTGTCGAGGTGCGCGCCGCCACGGGGCTGACGACCATCGTCCCGCCGGCGAGGGCCCGATACCTGGCCGAGATCGCCGAGACGGTGCGCGGCTACCACGCGGAGACCGAGCGGCAGGCCCAGCTCGCCCGCCGCCGCGAGCACCTGACCACCGCACTCGACGCCGTGGGTACCTCCTCGGCAGAGGCCGGCGCCCTCACCGCCCTGCGCGACGAGGCGGGTGCGGCGCTGGCGCCGTGGGCGCGGGAGCTGCTCGAACGGTGGCCGGCGATCGTGGCCGAGCGGCAGGGCGATCAGCTCTCCTACACGGTGCGCGGGACCGAGATCCGCACTCCGCTGCGTCGCGTGACCCTCGCCGGCAGCCAGGTCTCCCGCGTCGCGGTGCCGGCCATCGACGACGACGCCCGGCTGGTGCGGTTCCTGCGCCGGGAGAACCTGCCGGGATACTTCCCGTTCACCGCGGGGGTGTTCCCGTTCAAGCGTGCCGGGGAGGCGCCGGCGCGGATGTTCGCCGGGGAGGGGGACGCGTTCCGGACGAACCGGCGCTTCCACCTGCTGTCCGCCGGGTCGCCGGCGACGCGGCTGTCCACGGCCTTCGACTCGGTCACCCTCTACGGTCGCGACCCGGCCCCCCGACCCGACGTCTACGGCAAGGTCGGCACGTCGGGTGTGTCGATCGCGACCCTGGACGACATGACGGCCCTGTTCGACGGGTTCGATCTCGGTGACCCGGCGACCAGCGTGTCCATGACGATCAACGGCCCGGCGCCGGCCATCCTCGCGATGTTCCTGACCACCGCGATCGACCAGCGGCTGGCCGCGTTCGTCGACGAGCACGGCCGCGAGCCGCGTGA
Organism: Frankia alni ACN14a; assembly: GCF_000058485.1. Lineage (NCBI taxonomy): Bacteria > Bacillati > Actinomycetota > Actinomycetes > Frankiales > Frankiaceae > Frankia > Frankia alni. The sequence continues at coordinate 6,354,806 of NC_008278.1, read as the reverse complement.
CGACGAGGCCGCCGAGGTCACCGCCGGCGCGCTCGCCACCGTGCGGGGCACGGTCCAGGCCGACATCCTCAAGGAGGACCAGGGGCAGAACACCTGCATCTTCTCCACCGAGTTCGCGCTGCGGGCGATGGCCGACGTGCAGGAATGGTTCATCGAGCACAACGTCCGCAACTTCTACTCCGTCTCGATCTCCGGCTACCACATCGCCGAGGCCGGCGCGAACCCCATCACGCAGCTCGCCTTCACGCTGGCCAACGGATTCACCTACGTCGAGGCGTATCTCGCCCGAGGAATGCGAATCGACGACTTCGCGCCGAACCTGTCGTTCTTCTTCTCCAACGGGATGGACGCGGAATACACGGTCATCGGGCGGGTGGCGCGGCGAATCTGGGCGGTCGCGATGCGCGAGCGATACGGAGCCGCCCCCCGCTCGCAGATGCTCAAATATCACGTGCAGACCTCCGGCCGGTCACTGCACGCCCAGGAGATGGCGTTCAACGACATCCGCACGACCCTCCAGGCGCTGTGCGCGATCTACGACAACTGCAACAGCCTGCACACGAATGCCTACGACGAGGCCGTGACCACTCCCACCGAGAGCTCGGTGCGCCGTGCGCTCGCCATTCAGGTGGTCATCGATCAGGAATGGGGGCTCGCGGCCAACGAGAACCCCCTGCAGGGGTCGTTCATCGTCGACGAGCTGACCGACCTGGTCGAGGAGGCCGTGCTCGCCGAGTTCGAGCGGATAAGCGACCGCGGAGGCGTTCTGGGCGCGATGGAGACCGGTTATCAGCGGGGTCGGATCCAGGACGAGTCGATGCTCTACGAGCGCCGTAAGCACGACGGCACGCTGCCGATCGTCGGGGTCAACACCTTCCTCGCGCCCGACCGTGCCGCCGACGACCCGGAGCGCGCCGCCGATGCCGCCGGCCCCCTGGAGCTGGCCCGGGCCACCGAGGACGAGAAGCGTTCCCAGCTCGCCCGCCTGACCGACTTCCAGCGCCGGCACGCCGCCGAGGCCGAGGCCGCCCTGGCCGAGCTGCGCGCGGTTGCCGCCGGCACGGGAAACACCTTCGCGGCGTTGATGAAGGCGGTCCGGGTCTGCTCGCTCGGTCAGATCACCCAGGCGTTCTTCGACGTGGGCGGCCAGTATCGGCGCAATGTCTGACATTCCCGCACGGGGTGGCGCCGCACGGTGCGCTGAGGGTGGCGACCCGTAATCTCCGGGTACGCATGAGTCTTTGCCTGCACGTGGCGTCCTGGGGTGCAATGGACGCCGGCCGTCATCTGGGCGGTCCCCGGCCATGTCGGCCGGGTGGGAGACATCCCCTGAAGTGCAGGAGCGTCCAAACCGTGGCCACCCCCAAACCGCTGCCCACCGATCCCATAGCGGAGGCCCACCGGCACTGGACCGCGCACGGCTGGGGCTCGGTGGCGGACGGGATGGCGGCGGTCACGTCACTGATGCGTGCCCAGCAGATCATGCTGGCCCGGGTCGACGAGGTCCTGCGCCCGCTCGATCTGACCTTCGCCCGGTACGAGCTGCTGATGCTGCTGTTGTTCTCCCGAAGGGGCGCGCTGCCGCTTAACAAGATCGGTAGTCGGCTTCAGGTCCATCCGACCAGCATCACCAGCGCGGTCGACCGCCTGGAGGCCCGCGGCCAGGTTCGCCGCAACCCGCATCCCACCGACCGCCGCGCCATTCTCGCCGAGATCACCGAGGAGGGGCGGGCGACGGCCCTCGCCGCGACGGAGAAGCTCAACGACACCGTCTTCGCCGACCCCGGTCTGGGGGACGGGGGTGTGCGGACGCTCATCGACCTGCTCACCGACCTGCGCAGGGCGGCCGGTGACTTCTGAGCCGGCCCAGGTGTACCGCCGGTGACTTCTGAGCCGGCTCGGGTGGCACTGCCGGCCGCGTTCCGGGTGCAGTGCGATCCCGGCCTGGCGGTCCTGGCGCCGGCGCCCGCCGCCGCGGCGGACGGCGGGATCGTGCTGCTCGGCGGGGCGCCGCTGCGGCTGATGGCACTGTCCGCTGCCGGTGCGCGGGTGTTCGCGGCGCTGCGTGGCGGCGCCACGGTTGGTGCGGCCGGACCCGGTGCGGGGTTGTTGGCGCGCCGGCTCGTCGACGCCGGGCTCGTTCATCCGCTGCCGCCGCGCCGCACGGCGCCGGTGGACACGCCCACCGCGGATGCCGCGGTCGCCGGAGCCGCCGAGCCCGCCGGGGTTGCCGGAGCTGCCGGGGTTGCCGGGACCGGCGGCGGCAGCGAGGTCGCCGGCGCCGGCGGGGTCACGGCCGTCATTCCGGTCCGGGACGGGGCCGGGCGCATCGGCGCGCTGGTCGGCGCACTGCGCGGGCAGTGCACAGAGGTCGTCGTCGTCGACGACGGCTCCCGCGATGGCACCTCGGCCGAGGCCACCGCCGCCGGTGCCCGGGTGATCCGGCACGACCGAGCCCGCGGCCCCGCGGCGGCGCGCACCGCCGGCGCCCGGGCCGCCCGCACCGAGCTGATCGTCTTCTGCGACTGCGACGTGCGGCCCACCGCCGACTGGCTCGACCGCCTCATCGCCCACCTCGCGGACCCGGCGGTCGTCGCCGTCGCGCCGCGGGTCGCCTCGCCGGTGCCGCCGGCGTCGCGCGCCGGCCTGCGGGAACGCTACGAGGCGGGCCGCTCCCCGCTCGATCTCGGGCCGTGGCCGGCGGCGGTGCGCCCCGGAAGCCGGGTGTCGTACGTGCCGTCGGCAGCGCTGCTCCTGCGGCGGGCGCACGCCGCGTTCGACCCGGCGCTGCGCTTCGGTGAGGACGTCGACCTGGTGTGGCGGCTCGTCGGCGCCGGCCACAGCGTCCGGTACGAGCCGACGGCGGTGGTACACCACGATCCGCGGCCGACCTGGTGGGCCTGGGCACGCCAGCGTCACGGCTACGGCTCCTCGGCGGCGGAGCTCGCCCGGCGCCATCCGGGACCGCTGCGGCCGGCCCGGGGAGCGGCGAGCGCGGTGGCGGCGGTGGGCCTGATGGCGCTGCGCCGGGACCGGGGCGGGGCCGCCGTGGTCGGCGCCGTGGCCGCGGGCTCCGTGGCGCTGACCACCGCCCGGCTCGCCCGCCGGCTGGGCCGCACCGACCGTCCCGGCCGCGCCGCGCTGGCCCTGACCGTGCGGGGGCGCCGCCACGCCCTGCTGGCCGCCGCCGAGACATCCCGGCGAACCTGGCTGCCCCTGCTGGCCTGCGCCGGCACGCCGGGTCGGCTGGTCCTGGCCGCGGCGACGCTGCCGTTGGCGCACGAGTGGTGGGTGGCGCGCCCGGCGGTCGGCCTCGTGCCGTACCTGCTCCTGCGCGTCGCCGACGACGCCGCCTACTGCGCCGGCGTCTGGTCCGGCTGCCTGCTGCGGGGCCACCTCGAACCGCTGCTCCCGGTGGCGCCGTCGGTCCCGCGCCGCGGGCAGGCGGGCGGCCGGGGCGGGGGCGAGATCGGCGCGGCGACGTCGCCCGGCCGCGCGCGACTACCCTCTACCGTGTGACCTATCTCGACCACGCGGCGACGACGCCGATGCGACCGGAAGCGCTCGCCGCGTACGCCGCGGTGCTCGCCGACACCGGCAATGCCTCGTCGTTGCATGCCAGCGGCCGCCGGGCCCGCCGCATCGTCGAGGAGTCGCGCGAGACGCTGGCCGGCGTGCTGGGCGCCCGGCCGTCCGACGTGGTGTTCACCGGCGGCGGCACGGAGGGCGACAACCTCGCGCTCAAGGGCCTGTACTGGGCGCGGCGGCGGGCCGAGCCCACCCGGCGCCGGGTGCTCGTCAGCGCGGTCGAGCACCGGGCGGTGCTGGACACCGTGCAGTGGCTGGGCGCCGAGCAGGGCGCCGAGGTGGAGCTGCTCGACGTCGACGCCGCCGGCATGGTGCACCCGGACACCCTCGCCGCCGCCCTGGAGCGCGATCCCGCAGCGGTGGCCCTGGTCTCGGTGATGTGGGCGAACAGCGAGGTCGGCACGGTCGAGCCGGTCGCGGAGCTCGCCGCCGTCGCGCATCGGCACGGGGTGCCGTTCCACACCGACGCGGTGCAGGCGTTCGGCCAGATCCCCGTCGCGGTCGGCGAGGGCGGGCCCGACGCCATCACCGTCAGCGCCCACAAGATCGGCGGGCCGGTCGGGGTCGGCGCACTGGTGGTGCGCCGCGGCCTCGTGCTGGAGCCGTTGACCCATGGCGGCGGCCAGGAACGCGACATCCGCTCCGGGACGCTGAACACCGCCGGGGTGGCGGCGTTCGCGGCCGCGGCGGCGACCGCCTGCGCCCAGGCGCCCCGGGAGGGCGCCCGGTTGGCCGCGCTGCGCGACGACCTCGTCCGCCGCGTTCAGGAGAAGGTGCCGGGCGCCGTGCTCAACGGCGCTGCGCTCGGTGGCGCGCCCGGCGATCCGCAGCGGTTGCCCGGCAACGCCCATCTCACGTTCCCCGGCTGCGAGGGTGACTCGCTGCTGATGCTGCTCGACGCGCGCGGCATCGAGTGTTCGACCGGTTCGGCCTGCTCGGCGGGAGTAGCCCGACCCTCCCACGTGTTGCTGGCCATGGGGGCTGGCGAGGAGCATGCGCGAGGTTCGCTGCGCTTCTCGCTCGGCCACTCGTCGCGCGCCGCCGACGTGGACGCGCTCGTCGAGGCGATCGGGCCGGTGGTGGAGCGGGCGAGCCGCGCCGGCGCGCTCGCGGGGATGACCGGCGCCTGATCCGCGCCGCGAGCGCGGCGTCGCCGGAGGATTCGGGGAACCGAGGGGTTCTGGGGAGGTGCAGGTCTGATGCGGGTGCTCGCCGCCATGTCCGGCGGGGTCGACTCCGCCGTCGCCGCCGCGCGGGCCGTCGACGCCGGCCACGACGTCACCGGCGTCCATCTCGCCCTGTCCCGATCGCCCGAGTCGGACCGGACCGGCGCCCGGGGCTGCTGCACGCTGGAGGACGCCCGCGACGCGCGCCGCGCCGCGGACGTACTGGGCATCCCGTTCTACGTGTGGGACCTGGCCGAGCGGTTCGAGACCGAGGTCATCGACCAGTTCGTGGAGTCCTACGCGGCGGGGCGCACCCCCAACCCGTGCGTGCGCTGCAACGAGCGGATCAAGTTCGCCGCGGTGCTGGACCGGGCGCTCGCCCTCGGCTTCGACGCCGTCGTCACCGGCCACCACGCCCGCCTCGACCCGGACGGCACGCTGCGCCGTTCCGTCGACCCCGCCAAGGACCAGTCCTACGTGCTCGGCACGCTGCGGCCCGAGCAGCTCGGCGCCGCGCGCTTCCCGCTGGGCGACTCCACCAAGGCGCAGGTGCGCCGGGAGGCGGCCGCGCGCGGCCTGGCCGTCGCCGACAAGCCCGACAGCCACGACATCTGCTTCATCTCCGGCGGGGACACCGGCGGCTGGCTGCGGGAGCGGATCGGCTCGCGGCCGGGGCCCATCGTCGACTCCCGGACCGGGCAGACGCTCGGCGAACACGACGGGACCTTCGCCTTCACCGTCGGTCAGCGCCGCGGCCTGCGCCTGGGGCACCCGGCGCCGGACGGGCGCCCCCGCTACGTCCTCGACATCTCCCCGGTGACCTCGACGGTCACCGTCGGCCCGGCGGAGGAGCTCGACATCCGCCGGCTGGTCGCCGACCGCGCGGCCTGGCCGCACGAGGGCGTGGTGACCTGCCAGGCCCAGGTTCGGGCGCACGGCGGGGTCGTGGCCGCCGAGGCCGAGGCGCGCGGCGACGATCTCGTCGTCACCCTCGACACGCCGGTGCGCGGGACCGCGGCGGGTCAGGCCGTCGTGCTCTACGACGGCGACCGGGTGCTCGGAGGGGGTCACATCCGCGTCACCGCCGCGTGAGCGGGCGGCGGGGCTGGGCGGGGAGCCGGGCGACGTCGGCCACAATGGCGGGATGAGGTCCGATGAGCACTGAGGCCGGCCCCGCGCCGCTGTGGCCGGCCGGCGCGGCCACCGGGGTGGGTTCGCTGCCGGGCACCGACCCCGTCGATGCCACGAAGTCGGTGTTCGACGAGCTGCCGGACCTGCCGCACCTGCCGGAGCTGCCGGCCCGCGGGCCCGGCGCCGCGATGATCGGCCGGTCGGCGGCGATCCTGCTCGACCTGCCCGTCGACCTGCAGCCGGCCGGTTGGCGGCTGGTGCCCCGCCCGGGTCTGGACCTGCGCCGTTCCCGGGACCTGCTCCGGCAGGATCTGGACGCCCTGACCGACGTCGCCGCCGACTACTCCGGGCCGCTCAAGGTCGCCGTGGCCGGGCCGTGGACGCTGGCCGCCGAGATCGAGCTGCCCCGCGGGCACAAGGCGCTGTCCGACGCCGGCGCCACCCGGGACCTCGCCGACGCACTCGCCGCCGGTCTGGCCGACCATCTCGGCGACATCGGCCGGCGGGTGCCGGGCGCGCGGCTGATCGTCCAGCTCGACGAGCCGTCGCTGCCGCTGGTGCTGGCCGGTCGGGTGCGTACCCCCAGCGGCTTCTCGGTGGTGCCGGCTGTCGAGGAGGGCCTGGTGGTGCAGCGGCTGCGTGCCGTCGCCGACGCCACCCGCGCGCTGCCCGGCGTCGCCGGGGTCGGGGTGCACTGCTGCGCGGCGGACGTGCCGCTGGCGGCGCTGCGCGACGCCGGGGTGGATTTCGTCGGCCTCGACGCGGCCCTGCTGACCCGCGCGCAGGACGACGCGGTCGGCGAGCTCGTGGAGGCCGGGGTGCGCCTGATCGCGGGCCTGATCGCCACCGGCGCCTCGGTGCCCACCGGCGGCTCGGTGGCCACCGGCGGCGGGTCGGCGAAACTGTCGGACGTCCGCCGTACCGTCGAGCCCGTCACTGCACTGTGGAGCCGGCTCGGATTCCGGCCCGAACAGCTCGGGGAGGTGGTCGCCGTGGCACCCGCGTGCGGCCTTGCGGGATTCGACGTCGGCGCGGCCAGGGCGGTCATGCGGCACTGCCGCCGGGCGGGCCGCGCCCTGGTCGACGCGCCGGCATGAACGCGCCACCGGGCTCCGGCGACGCGGCTGCGTCCGCGCTCGAGGCCGCGTCCCAGGCGGAGGCGTCCGAGGTGGAGGCGTCCGAGGCGGAGGCTGCCTCCGCGGTCGAGGCTGCGTCCGCGGTCGGGGCCGGGGGCGCGGTGCAACCGGCCGTCGCCGCCTCCGTCGCGGACCGGGCCCGCGCCGCCGAGCTCGCCCGCGAGCTGGACGAGCACGCCTACCGGTACTACGTGCTGGACTCGCCGACCGTCTCCGACGCCGAGTACGACCGGCTGATGCGGGAGCTCACCGCGCTCGAGGAGCACCACCCCGAGCTGCGCACCCCGGACTCGCCGACGCAGAAGGTGGCCGGGTCGTACTCGACCCTGTTCACCCCCGTGGAGCATCTCGAGCGGCTGCTGTCGCTGGACAACGTCTTCGACGACGACGAGTTCCACCTGTGGGCCGCGCGCGCGGCACGGGAGACCGAGGTCGACGGCTGGTTGTGCGAGCTGAAGATCGACGGGCTCGCCGTGGACCTGGTTTACGAGGAGGGCCGGCTCGTGCGCGCGGCGACCCGCGGCGACGGGCGTACGGGGGAGGACATCACGCCCAACATCCGCACGCTGGCGAGCGTGCCGACCCGGCTGCGCGGGGCGAGCGTGCCGGAGCTGCTGGAGGTCCGCGGCGAGGTCTTCTTCCCGACCGAGAAGTTCGCCGAGCTCAACGCGTCGTTGGTGGCCGGCGGCGGCAAGCCGTTCGCCAACCCGCGCAACGCGGCCGCCGGGTCGCTGCGCCAGAAGGATCCCCGGGTCACCGCCACCCGCCCGCTCGACATGATCGTCCATGGCCTGGGGGCGCAGCGCGGGTTCGACGCCGCCTCCCAGTCCGCGGCCTACGCCCGGTTCGCCGAGTTCGGGCTGCCCGTCTCGACCCACTTCGAGGTGCTGGCGTCGGTGGGCGACGTGCTGGCGTTCATCCACCGCTGGGGGCGGGCCCGCCACGACGTCGAGCACGAGATCGACGGGGTGGTCGTCAAGGTCGACGCGTTCGCGTTGCAACGCCGGCTCGGGTCGACGTCGAAGGCGCCGCGGTGGGCGGTGGCCTTCAAGTACCCGCCGGAGGAGGTCACGACGAAGCTGCGCGACATCCGGGTGAACGTCGGCCGCACGGGCCGGGTGACCCCGTTCGGCGAGCTCGAACCGGTGCTCGTCGCCGGCTCCACGGTGGGCCTGGCGACCCTGCACAACGTCGACGAGGTCGGCCGCAAGGGCGTCCTGATCGGCGACACGGTCGTGCTGCGCAAGGCCGGCGACGTGATCCCGGAGATCGTCGGCCCCGTCGTCGACCTGCGCGACGGCACCGAGCGCGCCTTCGTCATGCCCACCCACTGCCCCGAGTGCGGCACCGAGCTGGTGCGACCCGAGGGTGAGGTGGACATCCGCTGCCCGAACACCGACGCCTGCCCGGCGCAGCTCCGCGAGTTGATCTTCCACCTTGCCTCGCGGAACGCGCTGGACATCGACGGCCTCGGCTACGAGACGGCGATCGCCCTGCTCGAGGCCGACCGGGTCGGCGACATCGGCGACATCTTCCACCTGACCCCGGAGTCGTTCGAGGGACTGCGCGGCTTCGGTCAGAAGAAGATCGACCAGATCCTGCGCGGCGTCGAGGCGGCCCGCCACCGGCCGCTGTGGCGGCTGCTGGTCGGTCTGTCCATCCGCCACGTCGGGCCGACCGCGGCGCGCGCGCTCGCCCGGGAGCTGCGCTCGCTCGACGCGATCGCCGCCGCCCCCGCCGAGCAGCTCGCCGCCGTCGAGGGCGTCGGTCCGAAGATCGCCAGTGCGGTGGTGGACTGGTTCGCCGACGCCCGCCACCGCGACATCGTCGCCCGCATCGCCGCGGGTGGCGCCTCGCTCGCCGACGCCGGGGCCGCGGAGGGCCCCCGCCCGCTTGACGGCGTCGCGGTGGTCATCACCGGGACGCTCGACGGCTGGAGCCGCGACTCGGCGACCGAGGCGGTGCAGGGCCGCGGCGGCAAGGTCACCGGCTCGGTCAGCAAGAAGACGGCCTTCGTCGTCGTCGGCGCCGATCCGGGGGCGGCCAAGTACGACAAGGCGCGCAGCCTCGGCGTGCCGGTGCTCGACGAGGCCGGGTTCGCCGTGCTGCTCGAACGGGGCGCGGACGCCGCGCGCGAGCGTGCCGTGGCCGCCGACGCCCCGGCTGCCCCGGCCGCGCCGGACACCTCGGGTGGCCAGGGCGCACCGGACGTCGACTCCGCCCGCCGGGCGCAGCGGGCGCAGCGGGCGCAGGATGATGCCCCGCCGGGGTGACCGGGGCGGGGCGCCGGCGGGGGCGCCGTCGGCGTCAGGGGCGGTCCGTTCTGCTCAGGCTCGCCGCGATGCCGGCGAGGTGGGCCAGCCGATCGATCTCGGAGGGGCGGAAGGCCGGGCCACCCGGGCGGCCGATGAGGATGACCAGCCGGTCGCCGCCGACGGGCGCCGCGGCGAGTTCCATGCTGACCGCCTCCCAGCGAGGCGGGAAGGTGCCCTCGGCCGGCCCGATCCGCCGCGCGCGGTCCAGCGGCAGCCAGGGCAGCGGTAACCGCACCCGCTCGGGCACCCCGAGGTCGTCCCCGCCGAGGGTGGGCGCGCCGACCGAGGTCTCCCGCACCCGCACGTCGTCGGCGCCGACGTGTTCGAGCAGCACCGCCCAGTCGGCGTTGAACACGCCCGGGGCCAGTTCCGTCAGGGTCGCCGGGGCGTCGAGGGGCCGCTCGGTCAGCGCGTCGACGAGGTCGAGGTCGCTGGCCACGCCCCCGCCGTCGGCGAGGAACGGCCGCAGCGACTCGACAACCACACCCGGTACCGAGTGGGCCGCGCTCATCGCCCGGTCCGCGAGTCCGCCCGGCGGCAGCATGACGAGCAGGTCGTCCACCGCCCCGGCGGCGGTGCGCTCCACGACGGTGACGCTGACGATGTCGATGCCGGCGGCGCCCAGGGCGGTGGCGACGGCGCCCAGGGTGCCCGGGTGGTCCGGCAACACGACGCGGAGCAGGTACGACATGTAGTTGAGCATGCACAAAGAGTGTGTCGTCGGCATGGCCGACCGGTCACGCCGAGATGACGCGCCGCGCCGCCACCGACCAGGTCAGGGGCCCGGCGGGCGGCGCCGACGGGCCGCCCGCCGCCTGCGCGGGGCCGGCGCGGCCGCCAGGCCGGCGGGACGGGGTCCGTCCCGGTCGCGCCGCGGCCCGTACCATGACATGACGTCGACGCGGCGAAGCGTCCGGTCCGGTTCTCCCCCCCGCGGCCAGCCTCCGGGCGGCCCGGAGTCCCCGGCTTTTCCGGCTGCCGCCCGCGGCACGCACGACCAGTCACGGGCCTCGTGCCCACCGCCCACGAAGGGGCCACACGCAATGGGGATCACGCGGGACGAGGTAGCCCATCTCGCCCGGCTGTCGCGGATGTCGGTGACCGACGACGAGCTCGACGCGCTGGCACCGCAGCTCGAGGCGATCCTGTCGGCGGTCGCCCGGGTCGCCGAGGTCGCTGCGGCGGACATCCCGCCGACCAGTCACGCCGTGCCGCTGACGAACGTATTCCGCCCGGACGTCGCCCGCCCGTCGCTGCCCGCCGCCGAGGCCCTGGCCGGCGCCCCCGCCACCGAGGACGGCCGCTTCCGGGTGCCCCGCATCCTCGATCCGGACGAGTGAGGTCGCCGCCCGCATGACGGACCACCCGACACCCTCCACCCCGACCACCGTGACCGCCGCGACCGCGCCGGCCACTCCGGTCGCCGCGGCCGACGTCGTGCACCTGACCGCCGCGGCCACGGCGGCGGCGATCGCCGCGGGCGAGCTGAGCGCCGTCGAGGCGACCCAGGCCGCACTCGACCGCATCGCCAAGGTCGACGACACCATCCACGCCTTCCTCCACGTCGACACCGAGGGCGCGCTGGCCGCGGCCCGCTCCGTCGACGAACGCCGCGCCGCCGGGGAGCGGCTCGGCCCGCTCGCCGGGGTGCCGCTGGCGCTCAAGGACGTCCTGACCGCCCGCGGGATGCCGACCACCTGCGGCAGCCGAATCCTCGAGGGCTGGCACGCGCCGTACGACGCGACCGTGGTGGGCCGGCTGCGCGCGGCGGACGTCGTCCTGCTCGGCAAGGTCAACATGGACGAGTTCGCGATGGGCTCGTCCACGGAGAACTCGGCCTACGGGCCGACGCGCAACCCGTGGGACACCACCCGCATCCCCGGCGGCAGCAGCGGCGGCAGCGCGGCCGCGGTCGCCGCCTTCGAGGCGCCGCTGGCGATCGGCACCGACACCGGCGGCTCCATCCGCCAGCCGGCCGCGGTCTGCGGGCTGGTCGGGGTGAAGCCGACCTACGGCGGCGTGAGCCGCTACGGCCTGGTCGCCTTCTCCAGCTCGCTGGACCAGGCCGGCCCGCTGGCCCGCACGGTCACCGACGCGGCGCTGCTGCACGCCGCGATCGCCGGCCACGACCCGCTCGACTCCACCAGCGTGGACGTGCCGGTGCCCGCGGTCGTCGAGGCGGCGGGCCGGCGCGACATCCGCGGCCTGCGGATCGGCGTCGTACGGGAGCTTGCCGGCGAGGGCTACGACCCCGGGGTGCAGGCCGCCTTCGCCGCCGCCGTCGAGACGCTCACCGAGCTTGGCGCCGAGGTCGTCGAGGTGAGCTGCCCGCACTTCACCTACGCGCTGGCGGCCTACTACCTGATCGCGCCGAGCGAGTGCTCGTCCAACCTGGCCCGCTTCGACGCGATGCGGTTCGGGCTGCGGGTCGGCGACGACGGCCAGGCCGGCGCCGAGGAGGTCATGAGCCGCACCCGCGAGGCCGGTTTCGGCCCGGAGGTGAAGCGGCGGATCATTCTCGGCACCTACGCGCTGTCCTCGGGCTACTACGACGCCTACTACGGCCAGGCGCAGAAGGTCCGCACGTTGATCAGCCGGGACTTCGCCGCGGCGTACGAGCGGGTCGACGTGCTGGTCTCGCCGACCACCCCGACCCCGGCGTTCCCGCTCGGGTCGAAGGTGGACGACCCGGTCGCCATGTACCTGTCGGACCTGTGCACCATCCCGTCGAACCTGGCCGGCGGCCCGGCGATGAGCCTGCCCGCGGGCCTGGCCGACGGGCTGCCGGTGGGCATCCAGATCATGGCGCCGCCGTTCGCCGACGATCGGCTCTACCTGGTCGGTGGGGCGTTGGAGGAGGCCCTGGACGCCCAGCGCGGGCACTCGCTGCTCGACGAGGCCCCCGCGCTGTGACCGGCCAGGAGGCGCGGACCGCCCAGGAGGTGCGGACCGCCCAGGAGGTGCGGACCGGCCGCCAGGAGGTGCGGACCGGACGGGGGACGGGGCAGGACGAAGGGGGTCGGCGATGGTGAGTCTGCGCAGCGGGCGGCAGGACCGTCTGCTGGTCGTCGTGGTCTGGCTGCTGACCGTCGTGGTGCTGGGCCTCGGCATCGCCACGGTGAACCCGATCCTGCTCGTCTGGGGCGTGCTGGGCCTGCCGGCCGCGGTGTTCCTCAGCTACGTGCACCTGCGCGACACCCGCCCGCCCGCCGGTCCCGCCGGTCCCGCCGGACCGATTGGCGCTGAGCCCGCCTCCGCCGAGCCCACCTCCGCCGAGCCCGGTTCCGGTGCCGGCTCCGGGGAGGACCCGCTGTCATGACCGGCCGACCCGCGCAACCAGCGACCCACGAGGAGAACCCCCGGTGAGCACTGCGGCTCCCGCCAGCGCGCTGCCCTCCTACGCCGACGCGCTCGCCCGTTACGAGCCGGTGATCGGGTTGGAGACGCACGTCGAGCTCGGCACCGTCTCCAAGATGTTCTGCGGCTGTCCCACGGCCTTCGGCGCCGAGCCCAACACCCAGGTCTGCCCGGTCTGCCTCGGCCTGCCCGGCGCGCTGCCGGTGGTCAACGAGGCGGCGGTGCGGTTCGCCGTCATGATCGGCCTCGCGCTGCACTGCGACATCGCGTCCTGGTGCCGGTTCGCCCGCAAGAACTACTTCTACCCGGACATGCCGAAGAACTTCCAGATCAGCCAGTACGACGAGCCGCTGTGCACGGACGGCTGGCTCGACGTCGAGGTCGACGGCGAGGTGCACCGGGTCGGGATCACCCGCGTGCACATGGAGGAGGACACCGGCAAGTCGCTGCACGTCGGCGGCGCCACCGGTCGCATCCACGGGGCGACCCACTCGCTGGTCGACTACAACCGGGCCGGGATCCCGCTCGTCGAGATCGTCACCGAGCCCGACGTCCGCTCGCCGGAGGTGGCCCGCGCCTACGTCGACGAGCTGCGCGAGCTGATCCGTGCCCTCGACGTGTCCGACGTGCGGATGGAGCAGGGCTCGCTGCGCTGCGACGCGAACGTCTCGCTGCGTCGGCGCCCCGCCCCCGGCGAGCCCGACGCGCCCTTCGGCACCCGCACCGAGACGAAGAACCTCAACTCGCTGCGGTCGGTGGAGCGGGCCGTGCGCTACGAGATCTCCCGCCAGGCCGGGCGGCTCGACGACGGCGAGCGGATCCTGCAGGAGACCCGCCACTTCGACGAGGCGTCCGGGCGGACGTCGCCGGGCCGGTCCAAGGAGGAGGCGACCGACTACCGGTACTTCCCGGAACCGGACCTGACCCCGCTGGCGCTGCCCGAGCAGTACGTCGACGAGCTGCGCGCCGGCCTGCCGGAGCTGCCCGCGGCGCGGCGCGCCCGGCTCGTCGCCGAGCACGGCTACACCGGGCGAGACCTGACGGACATGCGCAACGCCGGCGTGCTGGACCTGGTGGAGCAGACCGTGGCCGCCGGGGCGACCCCCGCCGCGGCGCGCAAATGGTGGCTCAACGAGCTGGCCCGTCGCGCCGCCGACGCCGGCAGCCAGCCGAGCGAGCTCGCGATCAGCCCGGCCGACGTCGCACGGATCACCGTGCTCGTCGCCGGCGGCGAGCTCACCGACGCGCTCGCCCGCAAGGTCATCGACGGAGTGCTGGCGGGGGAGGGCACCCCGGACGAGGTCGTCGCCGGGCGCGGCCTCGCCGTCGTCGCGGACGACGGAGCGCTCACCGCGGCGGTCGACGCCGCCATCGCCGCGGCGCCGGACATCGCCGAGAAGGTCCGCGGCGGCAAGGTCAACGCCGTTGGCCCCCTCGTCGGCGCGGTGATGAAGGCGATGCGAGGCCAGGCGGACGCGGCGAGCGTGCGCGGCCTGCTGCTGGAGCGCCTCGGCGCGTCCTGACCGCCGGGACGAGCGGGCCCGCAGCGGCGGGCCTGTTCTGCACGGTCGAGGAGTGGGCCCGGACCGCGGGGGGCCGGCAGGTTGCGGTGCGTTCTGCACGGTCTGAGCCGGCGGACCGTACTCGGCGTGCCGCATCCGTTGTCCCGTGTACCGCCCCCGGCGGCCGTCGCCGCGCTTGCCCGCCCGCCCGCGCCAACCCCGCGTCGGGCGCCTTCGTCGGTGACCGGGGGCTGCGGCGGGCCCGGGTCGTCGGCGACGCCGTCCGGGGCCGCTCCGGCCTGTGCGGGTCGCTCGATATGATCGCTCTCGCGGTCATCGTGGGGCCTTGCGCTTTTTCGTGGCCGACAATCCCGATTCGGGGGATGTCGCCCGGTTGGGCGTAGTCATTCGGGTTCGGGGTGTCAGGCGCGGGTGCCGAAGGTTGCCCCGGCGTAGCCCGGGCCCGGGAAGACCACGTTTTCCGTCCGTGTCGGACCCGCGTGTCGAGTTGCCGACGCCGACCGGCGCGTCGGATGCGCAGTGCCGGAGGCCTTCGTAGGGTGGGTCTCCGATCGGGCAGTCGTCTGCGAGGGGAGGCGTCTCGTCATGCCCCTCACTCCGTCCGGATTCACCGCGTCGACCTCGCGCCGCCGTGGCCGTGGCCGGCGCCGGGCGATCATCGCCGCCGTGGTGGTCGTCGTCCTGGCCGCCGCCAGCGGGGTCGGCTACATCCTGAAGAACCGGTCCGACGAGCGGGCGGCCGACCACCGGGCCCAGGCCGCGGCCGCGGCCTACCTCGTCGCCTGGCGAACCCTCACCACCACCGGCGGGACGGCGACCCGCACCCCGGCCGGCTCGGCGTCCGCGGCCGGGGCAGTCCCGGGCGGCGGGAGCGGCGCGGCCGCGTCACCGGCCGCGGCCGGTGCGGGTGCGGGTGCGGGTGCCGGAGCCAGCGGGTCAGCCGCGGCCGGCAACCGTGACGGGGCCGGTCGGGCCGCGGTGAGCGCGGTGACCGTGCCCGGCAGCATCGACGTGGCCGCCCTGCTGACCGCGATGGCCGACGTGCGGGATCGGCTCCTGGTCACCGGCGCCACCTACACCGCGGGGTCGATCGACCGCAACGGCACGACGGCGACCGCGCCCTACCTGGCCCGACTCGACCTGTCCGGCCTGCCGGCGCCGCTGGAGTACGCGGGCGTGCTGAACCTCGTCGACACCGGCCGGGGCTGGAAGGTCCGGGCGGAGCCGGCGTCCGTGCATCCCGCCCTGCGCCCCGGGCTGCACCTGGACCGGACCGCCTCGACCGGCCACCGCGGCGACCTGCTCGCCGCCGACGGCCAGCCGCTGCGCGACTCCGGGGACCTCGCCAGCAACCTCGTCGGCCGCACCGATCCGCTGTCCGGGTTGCAGCGCGTCTACGACGACCGGCTGCGCGCCCAGGGCGGCGCCGTGGTCGTGCGCGACGCGCGGGGCACCACCGTCCAGACGCTGCACACCTACCCGATGACCGACGGCGAGTCGGTCCGCACGACCCTCGACCTGCGGGTCCAGCAGGCCGCCGAGACGGCGCTCGCGACCGCCGCCCGACCCACCGCGGCGATGGTCGCCGTCGACACCCG
The DNA here is from genome assembly GCF_000058485.1 of Frankia alni ACN14a. Taxonomy (NCBI): domain Bacteria; kingdom Bacillati; phylum Actinomycetota; class Actinomycetes; order Frankiales; family Frankiaceae; genus Frankia; species Frankia alni. The sequence continues at coordinate 6,338,992 of NC_008278.1, read as the reverse complement.
CACCGGCGGCGTGCTGGCGCTGGCGAACCACCCGCCGAGCGGGGCGAGCCGCGCCGTGCGCGGCAAGTACCCGCCGGGCTCCACCTTCAAGATCGTGACGGCCACCGCCGCGCTGATGAACGGCAAGTCGGCGAACACCCCGCTGGACTGCACCCAGACGGTCAGCGTGGGCGGGCGGACCTTCCAGAACTCCGAGTCCGAGCAGTTCGGGCCCATCCCGCTGCGGACCGCTTTCGCCAAGAGCTGCAACACCGCCTTCATCCGGCTGGAGGAGTCGCTGCCGTCCGACGCGCTGGAGAAGGCCGCCGCGCTCTACGGCTTCGACGGCCGGGCGCCGCTGGACATCGCCAGCGTCGGCGGGAGCTTCCCGACCCCGCGCGACTCGGTCGAGTCCGCCTCGGCGTCGATCGGACAGGCCCGCATCGAGGCCTCGCCCCTGCAGATGGCGAGCGTGGCGGCGGCCGTCGCCAGCGGCACCTGGCGCCAGCCGTTCGTCACCGGCCAGCCGGCGCGCAGCAACGCCATCCCGCCCGCGGTGCTCCCGCCGCTGCGGGACTTCATGCGGGCCGTCGTCACCGAGGGGACCGCCGCGAGTGTGCCGATGCCCGGCGAGGTCCATGGCAAGACCGGCACGGCCGAGTACGCCGACGGCGACCCGCCGCCCACCCACGCCTGGTTCGTCGGTTACCGAGGTGACGTGGCCTTCGCCGTCGTCGTCGAGGACGGCGGCTTCGGCGCCGAGACGGCGGCCCCGGTCGCCGCCCGCTTCCTGACCGCGCTCGACGGCGGCGCGGTGGCCGCGCCCGGCTCCGGCGGCCGCTGATCCGCAGGTCGCGGCCCCGCCGGCAGGAGCTGCGGGGCGGCGACCTGCGGTCGCTGCTTGACGTACGGCCCGAACTCCGGCACGGTATGTCTGTGCACAGTCAGATTCTCGTACGTTCAGAGCGCGCGTAGTCGACGATCTCGACCCCGTGCGCCGCCCCTCAGTGCCCTAGGCACGAGGGGCTTTTTCGTGCCCAGCCCAGTTTCGTGATCCAGCACAGTTTCGTGATCCAGCCCCATTGCGCGCGCCCCCGCGTTCCGCCCGCCGAGACCACCCGCTGTCGCAGATTCCCGGCCTGTCAAGGAAGACGCCCAGATGACACGAGAGATCACCGGAGCCCAGTCGCTCGTCCACTCGCTCGAAGCGGTCGGAGCCGATGTGGTCTTCGGCATCCCCGGCGGCGCGATCCTGCCCGCCTACGACCCGTTGTTCGACTCCACCCGGGTGCGCCACATCCTCGTCCGTCACGAGCAGGGTGCCGGCCACGCGGCCGAGGGGTACGCGCAGGCCACCGGGCGGGTGGGGGTGTGCATGGCGACGTCCGGCCCGGGGGCGACGAACCTGGTCACCCCGATCGCGGACGCCTACATGGACTCGGTGCCGATGGTCGCGATCACCGGGCAGGTGGCCAGCGCCGCGATCGGGACGGACGCCTTCCAGGAGGCGGACATCTGCGGCATCACCCTGCCCATCACCAAGCACAACTTCCTCGTCCAGTCCGTCGACGACATCCCGCGGACGATCGCCGAGGCGTTCCACCTGGCGGGCACCGGGCGCCCCGGTCCCGTCCTGGTCGACCTGCCCAAGGACATCCTGCAGTCGGTCACGTCGGTGCTGCCGCACGAGATCTGGCCCCCCACGCTCGACCTGCCCGGCTACCGCCCGATCACCCGGCCGCACAACAAGCAGGTGCGGGAGGCGGCGAAGCTGATCAGCGCGTCCCGGCGTCCGGTGCTGTACATCGGCGGCGGCGTGCTCAAGGCGCGCGCCGCCGCGGAGCTGCGCACGCTGGCGGAGATGACCGGCATCCCGGTGGTCACCACGCTGATGGCCCGCGGCGCCTTCCCCGACTCGCACCCCCAGCACCTGGGCATGCCCGGCATGCACGGCTCGGTCGCGGCGGTGACCGCGCTGCAGAAGGCGGACCTGCTCATCACCCTCGGCGCCCGCTTCGACGACCGGGTCACCGGCCGGCTGGCCTCGTTCGCGCCGAAGGCCGCGATCATCCACGCCGACATCGACCCCGCCGAGATCGGCAAGAACCGGACCGCCGACGTGCCCATCGTCGGTGACTGCCGAGAGGTGATCAACGAGCTGATCGCCGCCCTGGCCGCCGAGCCCCGCCCGGAGCTCGACGCCTGGTGGCACACCCTGGACGGCTGGCGGCGCACCTACCCGCTGGGCTACGACACCCCGGCCGACGGCTCCCTGGCCCCGCAGCATGTCATCGAGCGGCTCGGCCGCATCTCGGGCCCGGAGACGATCTTCGCGGCCGGGGTCGGTCAGCACCAGATGTGGGCCGCCCAGTTCATCTCCTACGAGCACCCCTACACCTGGCTGAACTCCGGTGGCGCCGGGACGATGGGCTTCGCCGTTCCGGCGGCGATGGGCGCCAAGGTCGGCCGCCCGGACACCACCGTGTGGGCGATCGACGGCGACGGCTGCTTCCAGATGACCAACCAGGAGCTCGCCACCTGCGCACTGGAGGGCATCCCGATCAAGGTCGCGGTCATCAACAACGGCTCGCTCGGCATGGTCCGGCAGTGGCAGACCCTGTTCTACGACAAGCGCTACTCGAACACCGAGCTCGGCACGCACCCGGGGTCGCCGCGGACCGGGGTCAAGCGGGTGCCCGACTTCGTCCGCCTCGCCGAGGCGCTCGGCTGCGTCGGTCTGCGCTGCGACTCGGCCGCCGAGGTCGACGCGACGATCGAGAAGGCGATGGCGATCGACGACGCCCCCGTGGTCGTGGACTTCGTCGTCCACCCCGACGCCATGGTCTGGCCGATGGTCGCCGCCGGCGCGAGCAACGACGAGATCCGGGTCGCCCGCGATCTCGCGCCCGACTTCGACTACTCCGGGGACGCCGAGGTGAACCTGTGACGGCCCCCGACCCGACCCCCGACCCCAGGAGCGCGACGTCATGACCCGGCACACCCTGTCCGTGCTGGTGGAGAACAAGCCGGGGGTGCTCGCCCGGGTCTCCGGCCTGTTCTCCCGGCGCGGGTTCAACATCGAGTCGCTCGCCGTCGGCCCGACCGAGCATCCGGACGTCTCCCGGATGACGATCGTCGTCGCGGTCGAGGACCTGCCGCTGGAGCAGGTCACCAAGCAGCTCAACAAGCTCGTCAACGTCCTGAAGATCGTCGAGATGGACACGTCGGTCTCGGTGCAGCGCGAGCTGATGCTGGTCAAGGTCCGCGCCGAGGCGTCCGTCCGATCGCAGGTGCTGGAGACCGTCGCCCTGTTCCGTGCGAAGGTGGTCGACGTCGCCCCGGACGCCGTCACGATCGAGGCGACGGGCACCCGCGACAAGCTGGACGCCCTCATCCGGATGCTGGAACCGTTCGGGATCCGGGAGCTCGTCCAGTCCGGCATGGTGGCGCTCGGCCGCGGCTCGCGTTCGATCACCGATCGCAGCCTGCGCGCCGTCGACCGGTCGGCCTGACCGGTCGCCCCGTTCCACCCGTTCTGCCCGTTCCGCCAGTTCTGCCCGTCCCACTCGTTCCACCCGCTTCACCCGGCCCGGCCGGCCGGGGCGTCCCGGCGCGTCCCGCGGCGATCCTGGTCGGGCCGCGCCCGCACCTCCCATCACTCAACGAGGAGACACCCCCACGATGGTCGAGATCTACTACGACGACGACGCGTCGCTCGACGTGCTGGCCGGCCGCAAGGTCGCCGTCATCGGTTACGGCAGCCAGGGCCACGCGCACGCGCTGAACCTGCGCGACAGCGGCGTCGATGTGCGGGTCGGCCTGCCCGCGGACAGCCGCAGCCGGGCGAAGGCCGCCGAGGAGGGCCTGCGCGTGCTCACCCCGGCGGAGGCGTCCGCCGAGGCCGACATCATCATGCTGCTCACCCCGGACACCACCCACCGCAAGATCTACGCCGACTCCATCGCCCCGCACCTGAGCGAGGGCAAGGCGCTGGCGTTCGGGCACGGGTTCAACATCCGCTACGGGCTCATCGAGCCGCCGGCGGGCGTCGACGTGTTCATGGTGGCGCCGAAGGGCCCCGGCCACCTGGTGCGCCGGGTGTTCGAGGAGGGCAAGGGCGTGCCCGTCCTCGTCGCCGTCGAGAACGACGCCTCCGGCAACGCGCTCGCCGTCGCGCTGGCCTACGCCAAGGGCATCGGCGGCACCCGCGCCGGGGCGCTGCGCACCACCTTCACCGAGGAGACCGAGACCGACCTGTTCGGTGAGCAGGCGGTGCTCTGCGGCGGCGCCAGCGCGCTGGTTCAGGCCGGCTTCGAGACGCTGGTCGAGGCGGGTTACACCCCCGAGGTCGCCTACTTCGAGTGCCTGCACGAGCTCAAGCTCATCGTCGACCTCATGTACGAGGGCGGCATCTCGCAGATGCGCTACTCGATCTCGGACACGGCCGAGTACGGCGACGTCACCCGCGGTCCGCGCGTGGTCACCCCGGCCGTCAAGGCCGAGATGCGCAAGATCCTCGACGAGATCCGGGACGGCACGTTCGCCCGCGAGTGGGTCGCCGAGGACGACAACGGCCGGCCGAACTTCACCAAGCTCGTGGAGGAGGGCAAGCAGCACCCGATCGAGCAGGTCGGCGCCAAGCTGCGCCCGCTGATGTCCTGGATCGCCAAGTAGGTCGCCGGACGCCGGTGCCGGGCGCCGCCGCCGGATGGTGGCGGAGCCCGGCCGCCGAACGGCGAGGACAGTCGGACCACATCGCCGGGATCGCGCATTTCCGTCGGGACCGGTGCGCAAAGCGTTCGGCGGGCGCAGTCCGCGTCGGTAGGCTGGGCCCGCCGCGCCACCCGGCGCAGTCCACACGCTCACCACCGCCAGGCCGACGGCCACGTGATCACACCTCGTTCCGCGCGTCGCCTCCGGCCTGACCAGAGGTTGCTAGGAGAGGTCCTGTGCCCGTCGTACTCGTTGCCGAGGAGCTGTCGCCGGCCGGGCTGGAGGTGCTGTCCGGGGACTTCGAGCTTCGTCACGTCGACGGCGCCGACCGGTCGGCCCTCCTGCCCGCGATCGCCGACGTCGACGCCGTGATCGTTCGTTCCGCCACCAAGATCGACGCGGAGGCGCTCGCGGCGGCGAGCCGGCTCAAGGTCGTCGCCCGGGCCGGCATCGGCCTGGACAACGTCGACGTCGCCGCCGCCACCCAGCGCGGCGTCATGGTCGTCAACGCGCCGACGTCGAACATCGTCAGCGCCGCCGAGCACGCGATCGCGCTGCTGCTCGCCGTCGCCCGCCGGGTCCCGGCGGCCAACCAGTCGCTGCGCGGCGGGGAGTGGAAGCGGTCGAAGTTCTCCGGCGTCGAGCTGGTCGAGAAGACGCTCGGCGTCGTCGGCCTCGGCCGCATCGGCGTCCTCGTCGCGCAGCGGCTCGCCGGCTTCGGCATGAAGGTCATCGCCTACGACCCGTACGTGTCGGTAGCGCGCGCCTCCCAGCTCGGCGTCAGCCTCGTCGACCTGGACGAACTGCTGCAGCGCAGCGACGTGATCACGATCCACCTGCCCAAGACGCCCGAGACGCTCGGCCTGATCGGCGCCGACGAGCTCGCCCGGACCAAGCCCGGCGTCATCATCGTCAACGCCGCCCGCGGCGGGCTCGTCGACGAGGCGGCGCTCGCCGAGTCGGTCGCCTCCGGGCATGTCGGCGGCGCCGGCATCGACGTCTTCGTCACCGAGCCGACGACCGCGTCGCCGCTGTTCGGGCTCGACAACGTCGTCGTCACGCCGCATCTCGGCGCCTCCACCCAGGAGGCCCAGGACAAGGCCGGGCTCGCCGTCGCCCGCTCGGTGCGTCTCGCGCTGCAGGGCGAGTTCGTGCCGGATGCGGTCAACGTGCAGGCCGGCGGAGTGGTGGCCGAGGACGTTCGCCCTGGCCTGCCGCTCGCCGAGAAGCTGGGGCAGCTGTTCTCGGGCCTCGCCGGCGGGCTCGCCGCCGCCATCACCGTCGAGGTCCGCGGGGAGATCGCGGTCCACGACGTCTCGGTGCTCCAGCTCGCCGCGCTCAAGGGCGTCTTCACCGACGTCATCGAGGAGCAGGTCACCTACGTCAACGCCCCCCTGCTGGCCAAGGAGCGCGGCGTCGAGGTCGCCCTGGAGACCTCCGAGGAGGGCTCCAGGGACTACCGCAACCTGGTGACCGTCCGTGGCGTGCTCGCCGATGGCACCCCGGTGTCGGTCAGTGGGACCCTCGTCGGGTCCCGGCAGGTCGAGAAGATCACCGCCATCGACGGCTTCGAGGTCGACATCCGACCCGAGGCGCACCTGGCCTTCTTCCGCTACGAGGACCGGCCCGGCATCGTCGGCGCGGTCGGCGCCCTGCTCGGCGAGGCGAACATCAACATCGCCAGTGCTCAGGTGAGCCGGATCCAGGCGGGTGGGGAGGCGCTGATGTCGTTGTCGCTGGACGACGCGGTCGCCCCCGACATCCTCGCCGACATCGCGAAGATCATCGGTGCTTCCTACGCGCGCGCGGTCAGCATCCAGGCCGAGTAGCGATCCGGGCCGAGCGGCGCCGGACCGGCTGACCGGCAGTCCGGGCCCGCACGCCGGGATCGGGTGGGTGGCAGTTCGGGCCCGCGCGCCGGGACCGGGTGGGTGGCAGTCCGGGCCCGACCCCCCGGGATCGGGTGGCCGGTCGGTGCCGGTCGGCGCCGGGCTGCCGGGCCGGGTCGGTGGCACCCCGGTGGGGGCGCACCGCGGCGGCAGGCTGGCGGGCCCGCCGACGGTGCGGCGACGGCGCGGCGGTCGACTGCCGTCGGGGCCTCGCGACGCCGCAGGTGGGTCGTCGGCGGCGGCCGGTCGGGGCCGCCCACCGGCCCGGCGCGGCGGTGCCGGCCGCCCGGTTCCCGCCCGGAGGTGCCTGGAGTGATCTTTACGCCGAACAGGCGGCCTCAGCTGGGTGTCGGGTTTACCGTGGCTAGCATGGCGTCGCGGCATCAGGACCCGTTCGAGGGGCTTCGCCTGGATGAGCGATTCGTCCGGGGAGCCCGCTTCCTCGAGCCGTCCGCGGCCGAACGCAGCCGGCAGCACGGCCGGACCGCATCCGGTCGTTGCCAGGTCGTCCCCGCTCCCCGCGGGCTGCCCGGGTTCTTCCACCGGCTCGTGTCGCCGCCGAAGCCGCCGGGACGCTCACGGCAGATCGCCCAGATGGTCACCTTCGTCGCCATCATCGTCGGGATGATCACGATCACGGTGGTGGCCCTGCGGCAGACGGCGACCCGGGGCGGCCCGGGCACCGCCACCCGCCTGGCCGCACCGACCGCGGCACAGGGTGGCGCGGCGAGCGCCGCGGGCGCGAGACCCGCGGTCACCGGCTCTCTGACCGGCCCTCCCGCCGGTTATGCGGTCGCCCCGACGCTGCTGGCCGCCCTGCACCGCGGCGACTGCCTGAACTGGGCGCCCTACCCGGCCGGCGTGTCCGTGCCGATGGTCCCGGTGGTCCCGGTCCGGGTGGGCTGCGACCGGCCGCACATCGACGAGGTCACCCGGCTGGTGAACCTCGCGCCGCTGTTCGGCCGCTGGCCCGGTGCGTCGGCGGTGACCCAGGCGGCGGAGACGCGTTGCGCCGGGGCGCTGCGGGACTTCGCCGGGGCCATCGACGCCACCCCGCACTACATCGTCGGCACGATCTACCCGTCCGAGCCGAGCTGGCAGGATGGTGCGCGCTCGGTCGCCTGTACGGTGCGCACCGACGACCTGCGGGCCCGCACCGGCCCGTTCCGGGTCATCGGTTCGATCGGCGCCTGAGGGCGCGAGCGCGCCGCGCCGCGCCGGCTCACCACCGACCTATCGGGCCGACATCGGGTACTGTTTATCCGCGATGCGTGCGCTGCTCCTCCTTAGCCGCCGCGGCGGGGCCTGATCCAGCTGGCTTCCCCGTCGCGGTGTTCTCGTGCGCCAGCGTCGGGATCCTCGCGGTCATGGTGGCCCGGCGGTCACGCCCAGCCCGGGCGGCCGCCCGTCCGGCGCCGCGGAGGATCTGCCGGCCCCCAAGTCCCCTGTGCGATCGTGAGATCCGGTCGACGTGGGGCTCTTCCGAGGAAGCAGGAGCACGATGACCACGCAGCAGCCGTCCGGCATGCCGATCGAGAAGTACCAGGCGTTCACCCCCGTGTCGCTGCCGGACCGGACCTGGCCCGAGAAGTCGATCGTCCGCGCCCCGCAGTGGTGCAGCGTCGACCTGCGCGACGGCAACCAGGCGCTGATCGACCCGATGACCCCCGCGCGCAAGATGCAGATGTTCGAGCTGCTGGTCGCGATGGGCTACAAGGAGATCGAGGTCGGGTTCCCCGCCGCGAGCCAGACGGACTTCGACTTCATCCGCCAGCTCATCGAGTCCGACCGCATCCCGGATGACGTCACCATCCAGGTGCTGACCCAGGCGCGCGAGGAGCTGATCGAGCGCACCGCAGCCTCCCTGGTGGGGGCCGACCGGGCGCTGATCCACCTGTACAACTCGACGTCCACGCTGCAGCGCCGCGTCGTGTTCGGCCTGGACCGGGCCGGCGTCACCGAGATCGCCGTGCAGGGGGCGCGCTGGTGCGTCCAGTACGCCGAGAAGCTGCTCGAGGGCACCGACGTGCGCTGGCAGTACAGCCCGGAGTCGTTCACCGGTACCGAGCTGGACTACGCCGTCGAGGTGTGCGAGGCGGTCATGGACGTGTGGTCGCCGACGCCGCGGCAACCGGTGGTGCTGAACCTGCCGGCGACGGTCGAGATGTCGACGCCGAACGTCTACGCCGACCAGATCGAGTGGGTCGGGCGGAACCTGACCCGGCGTGACGCGGTGATCCTCTCGCTGCACCCGCACAACGACCGGGGCTGCGCGGTCGCCGCGGCGGAGCTCGGCGTGCTGGCCGGTGCGGACCGGGTCGAGGGCTGCCTGTTCGGCAACGGTGAGCGTACCGGCAACGTCTGCCTGGTCACCCTCGGTCTGAACCTGTTCTCGCAGGGCATCGATCCGATGATCGACTTTTCGGACATCGACGGGGTCCGCCGGGCGGTCGAGTACTGCAACCAGCTGCCCGTGCACCCCCGCCATCCCTACGGCGGCGACCTCGTCTACACCGCCTTCTCCGGTTCGCACCAGGACGCGATCAAGAAGGGCCTGGAGGCGATGGAGCGGACCGGCCAGACCCGGTGGGAGGTGCCCTACCTGCCGATCGACCCCAAGGACGTGGGCCGCACCTACGAGGCCGTCATCCGGGTGAACAGCCAGTCCGGCAAGGGCGGCGTCGCCTACCTGCTGAAGTCGGAGCACTCGCTGGAACTGCCGCGACGGCTGCAGATCGAGTTCTCCGGGGTTGTGCAGCGCCACACCGACACCGAGGGCGGCGAGGTCACCGCGGCGGAACTGTGGCGGATCTTCCGCGGCGAGTACTTCCTCGACGGCGCCGAGACGGCGGGCCCGCTGGAGCTGCTGGGGTCGCGGACGAACGCCGCCTCGGGGGAACGCGACGAGGTCTCGGTCTCGGTGCGGTTCGACGGCGCGGATTCGGTGATCACCGGGGTCGGCAACGGCCCCATCGACGCCTTCGTGGCCGCCCTGGCGACCCGCGGCCTGAGCGTGCGCATCCTCGACTACAACGAGCACGCGCTGGGTTCGGGTGCCGACGCTCGGGCGGCGGCCTACCTCGAGGTCTCCGTCGACGACCGGGTGTACTGGGGGGTCGGTATCGATCCCAACATCGTCACCGCATCGTTGCGGGCCGTGGTGAGCGCCGTCAACCGTGCCTCCCGTGACCGGGCGGCCCTGCCGACCTCCGAGCCGGCGGTCGCGGCGCCGAGGGATGGCGGTCGACCCGCCGCGGCACCGGTGGCCTGAGCCGGACGCGGTGGTCTGGCCGGTGGCCTGCGGCGGCCTCGTGGCTGCCACAGGCCGATCCGCCGCGCCGCCGCCGGGTCGGCCACGGCGACGATCAGTCGCGGAGATCCGCCGGTTCGACGTCCCGGACGCTGCGGCGGACCTGATCCAGCATCGCCTCCGGGACGTCGGTCATGCCGTGGTCCACGCGGGCGTGGGTGTCCACGGCACGGACCAGGTCGTCCTCGGCAGACGCGACGATGCGCGTCTCGCACCCGTGAATGATCGCGCCGCAGTAGAATTCCTTCATGGCCGGCCGCCGGACGGTGATCTCCGCGGGCAGGGAATGACCCCCGGCCGCCGGGCTCGGTGACATCAGCGCCTGGGCGGTCCAATATCGGTTCCGTCTCATGTGGACATTTCCGCGAGACGCAGCATCAGACGCTCCATCCGTACCAGGCCGAGGGGTCGACCCATCTCGGTCACGATTATCACCGGGTCGAACCGACTGGCCCGGGCGCGGGTCATGGCGCGCCGCGCCACCTCCGTCACCGACTCCTCCGGACGGGCGAACAGCGTGGTGGGCACCCGGCGGGGTTCGGTACCGCCGCCGGGACCGTTGGACAGATGCAGCGCGACCGGGCGGCACCGGTTGGACACGATGATCGTCGCTCTGGGGGCCTGCTCGTCGTCGGGGCCGGCGGTGGTCGGATCTCCGCGGTTCGCGGCCGCTCGCATGGGGCAGCTCGGGCAGTCCGGCGACTGGGCGCACGAGCCCGAGTCACCCACGCGGATGGTGACCTGTTCCATGAGGCTCTCGATGCTCGCCGCCCGGTTGCTGCGCTCGGAGAGCTGCCGGATGCGCCGGGCCACCCCCGGATCGAGCTGCTGCCAGCCCTCGGACGGGCGACCGAGGAGAAATCCCTGCCCGAGGGGCACCCCGAGCGCGACGAGCATGGCCAGCTCGTCGCCCCGCTCGATGCCCTCCGCGATCACCCAGCCGTTCAGCCGGCTGGCGAAGTTGCCGACGAGCTCGGTCAGGGCGATCTTGACCTGGTCGTCGTCGATGTTGACCACCAGCGAGCGGTCCAGCTTGACGAAGTCCGGTCGGATCCGGGCGAGCTGCCGTAGCCCGGCGTAGCCGGAGCCGACGTCGTCCATGGCGACGAAGGCACCGCGATTGCGCAGCGCGCTCGCGGTGGTGGTCAGACCGGTGGTGGCGTCGAGGTCGACCGCCTCGTTGAGTTCCAGCACGAGCCGGCGCAGGTCCGCGTCCTGCCAGACCTCGGCGACCACGGGCTCGTCCAGCAGGTGCGGCAGGACGTTGACGGCCAGGAAACACCGGTCGGGAAGCCGATCACGGGCCGCGAGCGCGGCCGCGAGAACCCGGGCCTCGAGTTCGGCCGCGTGCCCGAGCCGGTCCGCCGCGGCGAATATGCGGTCGGGGGAGTGCGTCGGATGACTGTGGAAGCGGGCGAGCGCCTCATATCCCGCGATGACCCCGCGTTGCAGATCCACGATCGGCTGGAAGTACAGCGCGGGCTCGGCGGGATCGGCGAGAACCCGGGCCAGGTCGGGGTGGTCGGCCTCGCAGGCGTCCTGTTCCCCACCGGTGAGTCTCGGCGGACTCGCCGCACCCGACGCCTCGGCGCCCGCGGACGCGACCGTGCGTCGGGCGTCGGGCACCTCGCCGGATGTCTCTGCGGAGTCGCCGACATCGGAGCGGCCGCGGGATGGAGATCCCGCGGGAGTCCGCTGTCGAGTAATCATGCGCCGTGCACCCCCTCGCCTCGAAGCACGTCGCACCTGTCCTGTAAGTGAGTTTCTTACCATCTGGCCTCGACGCCGGTCGCGAGTACCGTCCGGAGTTGTGAATCCTGCGGTCTTTTGTGTGACCGGCGGGTGGCGGTCGGATTGCTGGTTGTCGTCTTTCTTGCGTCCGCCCGGCAGGGGCGGCGTGTTCTATGCGGCTGGGCCGTCGATCGTCACCGATCTGTTGTCGACCATGACAATGCACCTCACTTTCTGAGGTATCGGCGCCGCAAGGTCGGAGTGGGTGCTCCGGAGAGCACACATCAATTCGGGAACAACGAACCTGATAGCCCGCGTGCGCCGACCCGACCAGAGTTACGATCGGTAATCGTCAGGCCGCGGTGTGGTGGTCTCGCTGGTCGTCCGGCGATGCCCTGTGGTAGCGGGCGGCCTACCGGCTCATCCCACCGTGTCCGTCCGTCACCGTGCGTCCACCTCGGGTGCTGTCCGAGGACGCCCTCGTCGCGTCGTCCCGCAGTCCTGGTCGGGAAGCTCACCGCGGTGCTTCCGCGGTCCCCGCCGGGCCCCCGGCGCCGGATCGAGTCGAGCCGCTCCGATCCGCCGGTTCCGGCTACAGTCGGGCACATGAGGCTTGCGGTGATCGGCGGTGACGGGATCGGCCCCGAGGTGGTGGCGGAGGGGCTGCGGGTACTGCGGGCCGTGCACCCCAAGGTCGACACGACCGAGTACGACCTGGGCGCCCGGCGTTGGCATCAGACCGGGGAGACGCTGCCCGACGCGGTGCTCGAGGAACTGCGCGGTCACGACGCGATCCTGCTCGGCGCGGTCGGCGATCCGGGTGTTCCCAGCGGCGTGCTCGAGCGCGGCCTGCTGCTGCGCCTGCGCTTCGAGCTCGACCACCACGTCAACCTGCGGCCGGTGCGGCTGTACCCCGGGGTCGCCTCGCCGCTGGCCGGCGATCCGACGATCGACATGATCGTGGTGCGCGAGGGCACCGAGGGCCCGTACGCGGGTGCCGGTGGTGTGCTGCGGCGGGGTACTCCCCACGAGGTCGCCACCGAGGAGAGCCTCAACACCCGCTACGGCGTCGAGCGGGTCGTGCGGGACGCCTTCCGCCGCGCCGCTCGCCGCGAGCGCCGCCATCTCACCCTCGTGCACAAGAACAACGTCCTGACCAAGGCCGGCGACCTGTGGTCGCGCGCGGTCGCCGAGGTGGCGCCCGAGTTTCCCGACGTGCGGGTCGACTACCAGCACGTGGACGCGGCCTCGATGTTCTTCGTGACCGATCCGGGACGGTTCGACGTCATCGTCACGGACAACATGTTCGGCGACATCATCACCGACATCGGCGCGGCGATCACCGGTGGCATCGGGCTGGCCGCCAGCGGCAATCTCGACCCCTCCGGCGCCCATCCGAGCATGTTCGAGCCGGTCCACGGCAGCGCGCCCGACATCGCCGGCAAGCAGCTCGCCGACCCGACGGCGACGGTCGCCTCCGTCGCGATGCTGCTCGACCACCTGGGGCACGCCGAGGAGGCGGCACGGGTCGAGGCCGCGGTCGCGGCGTCGCTCGCGGACCGGGTGGGTGCGGGAGCCGCGGCCCTGTCGACCCGAGAGCGCGGCGAGGACCTCGCCGCGCGGGCGGTCGGCTAGCCCGCTCGACCCGGGCCGGCGCGACCTTTGCCGCGCCGGCGTCCAGCCCCGGCGGTGCGACCGCCGGGACCGTGCCGGTCGTGCCGGCCTGCTCGTGCCGGCCTGCTCGTGCCGGTCGTCGTCGGTCGTCCTCGCGGCTTTCCCCGCCGCGCGGCGAGGTGGTTATCCTCGACGTGGGAGCCGTAGATCCGGTAGACGGCAGCCGACGGGGCCCACCACGGCGATGATCGGCGAATTCGTCATCCCTGTTCGGTTCGTCGATCCTGGCCTGGAGTGCGCTGTGCCCATCACCCCCACCTCGAAGATCTGGATGAGTGGCGAGCTCGTCGATTGGGACGACGCCCGCATCCACGTGCTCAACCCGACCCTGCACTACGGCTGGGGCGTGTTCGAGGGCATCCGCTGTTACGAGACGGCGGAAGGTCCCGCCGTCTTCCGGCTGTCGGATCACATCGCCCGCCTCTACCGCAGTGCGAAGATCTACGTGATGGAGCCCTCCTTCACCCAGGAGGAGGTGGTGGCGGCCACCAAGGAGACCATCGCTGTCAACGACATCTCCTCCTGCTACATCCGGCCCCTGGTCTACCTCGGCTACGGGGAGATGGGTCTCAACCCGCTGCCCTCGCCCGTCGAGGTGATGATCGCGGTGTGGCCGTGGGGTGCCTACCTCGGCGAGGAGGCCGAGGCGAACGGCGTGCGAGCACAGATCTCCTCCTGGAAGCGGAACGACCCCAACATCACCCCGCCGGCGGCGAAGGCGTCCGGGCAGTACCTGAACTCGTCCTTGGCGAAGGTCGCGGCAGTGAAGGCGGGTTACGACGAGGCCATCCTGACGAGCCCGAACGGCCATATCGCGGACGGCACCGGGGAAAATGTCTTCATCGTCTCCGGCCGTCAGGTCATCACTCCGCTGCTGACCGACGGGCCGCTGGGCGGCATCACCCGCGCCTCGATCATGCAGATCGCCGCCGACCAGGGCTACGAGGTGGTCGAGCAGCACGTCGTGCGCACCGACCTCTACCTGGCCGACGAGGCGTTCTTCACCGGGACGGCGGCCGAGATCGTGCCGATCGTCTCAGTCGACGACCGGCAGGTCGGGGCGGGCAAGCCCGGCCCGGTGACTCGCGAGCTGCTGGAGATCTTCCACCGGGCCACGCGAGGTGAACTGGATCGCTACCGATCCTGGAACGAGCTGGTCCGCAACTAGGCGGAGCCGCGCTGCGTCGCCCGCCGTCGAGGCACACCGGTGCACGCGGCCGCGGGATGCCTCGGCGGAGTCCACGTGCGGGCTTCCTGGCGACGGTTGGGCCCGTCCTGGCAAGCGGATGGGCCCGCTTTGGCCGCATTAATACCGATTAGCGGAGTGGTCGAGGTCACAACGAGGTCACGGTAATTCCCGTTTCGCTCTGGCCAATGGGCTCCGCGGCGCCTACCGTCGCGAGTAGCGGGTTTCACGAATGCACAAGCGCCGTGCGGGCAGCGCGGAGCCTGTGGACGGCATTACCGCTGCGGACGGCCCCGTCGACGCCGGCGGGTACCGGCGGCCCTGGATGGTATGCCGAGGTTTCGGACGGTATAGCGGGGTTCGGAGGGCATCGTGCGTGTGTCGGAGGGGATGAGCTCCCTTGTTCTCATGATCGGTCCGGGCCACACGCTCCGCCAGGCTGCGCGGCTGATGGCCGCTCGCAAGGTGGGCGCGGCGGTCGTCCACGACGCGGACAGTCAGGGCTACGGAATTCTCACCGAACGGGACATTCTCCGTTCGATCGCGGCGGAACAGGATCCGGATGTCGAGATCGCCGGCGATCACCTCACCCGCGATGTCGTCTTCGCCGATCCAGCCTGGTCGCTCGACGACGCGGCAGCCGCGATGCTGCGCGGAGGATTTCGTCATCTTATCGTCACGTCGGGTGGTGGAGTGGCCGGAATTCTTTCCATGCGCGACGTGGTGCGGTGCTGGAGTGACCAACATATAACGGTATGATGCGTCCGTGACGTACGCCAAGGATGTTCCCGATGCGCCGTCCACTTCGGACCGGCAAACCCCGGTGGCTGTGGAACATCAGGTGGAGCAACGGCGCTACGGTCACCGCATGCACGACAATGAGGCGGTCGCCCTGCTCCGAGCGACCACGCTGCTGAAGGAGTTGGACGAGGAGGACCTGCTGCGGCTCGCCTCACGGGCGGTCACGCGGCGATTCCGCCGCGGGCAGGTCGTCTTCACCGAGGGTGAGCCAGGAGACACCCTCCTCGTGGTCGCCACGGGGCGGCTCAAGGTGCTCACGAAGGCCGACGACGGGCGCGATCACGTGCTGAACATCGCCGGCCCCCGAGAGACGCTGGGCGAACTCAACATCGTCGAAGCCGGGACGAGATCCGCCAGTGTCGAGGCCCTGGAACCCAGCACGGCGTTGGTTCTCGACCGGGCCGCCGTATGGGAGCTTGTCCGGGAACGCCCGGCCGTCGCCGAGCAGCTCATCCGGGCGCTCGTCGCCCACGTCCGGCGGCTCACCGGCGCCAACGCCGACCTCGTCTTCCTCGACCTGCCACGCCGGGTGGCGAAGCTGTTGCTGTTGCGGATGCGAGAAGCAGGCCGGCCGGTGATCGAGCTCGGCCTCACCCAGACGGAGATCGCCTCGCTGCTCGGCGGTTCCCGCCAGTCCGTCAACCAGGCATTGCGCGAGTTCGAACGGCGCACATGGATCCTGTCGGAAGGGCAGACGATCACGATCCTCCAGGTCGACCGCCTGCGCCGCTTCGCCGGAGACTGAGCAACCGAGCAGCCCCGTGGATTCGCTTCGCGAATCCACGGGGACCCCTGCTGGTGGTCGGTGCCATGGGTGGTTTCCGGGAATCGCCTTCGGCGATCCCCATGGGGGTGGGGTCGGGGCCGTGGGCGGCCTCCGGGGATCGGCTCAGCGATCCCGCGAGTGGCGGAGCTGGGTAGATTGTGGCGCGTAACACACTCGATACATGTCGAGTCTGTTACCTCGTAGGCTTGTCACCCGGCGGCGAACCCGTCTCCGTCGCGCGCTCCGGTCGCTGACCCATGGGACCGGGCGCGTGGCGGTCCCATGGTCCCCGAACCCTGCCGGACGTCGCTGCCGGAGCACGGTCCGTGCGTGACCCGGTGGGACGCGGGACGGCCGTGCCGGACGACGCGGTCCCACGGCCCCCGATCCACCGGAGAGGCGCCCCCGTGCGGCCATACGATCCCGATTCCCTGCACATCTACGACACCACCCTGCGCGACGGTACCCAGCAGGAGGGGTTGTCGCTCTCGGTCGGTGACAAGCTCGCGGTGGCCCGCCACCTCGACGACCTCGGCGTCGGCTTCATCGAGGGCGGCTGGCCGGGATCCAATCCGAAAGACGCGGAGTTCTTCGCCCGGGCCCGCACCGAGCTGACGCTGTCGACCGCGGTGTTGACCGCCTTCGGGGCGACCCGGCGCGCCGGCCGAGTGGCAGCGGACGATCCACAGGTGGCGGCCCTGCGGGAGGCCGGCACCCCGGTGGTCTGCCTGGTCGCGAAGTCGGATCTGCGGCACGTCGAGCGAGCGTTGCGCACCAGCCCCGACGAGAACCTGGCGATGATCCGGGACACCGTCGCCCACCTGCGGGCCGAGGGCAAGCGGGTCTTTCTCGACGCCGAGCACTTCTTCGACGGCTACCGCGTGCATCCCGAGTACGCCCTCGAGGTCGTCTCGGCCGCGGCCGAGGCCGGCGCCGAGGTCGTCGTGCTCTGCGACACGAACGGCGGCATGCTGCCCACCCGCATCGGCGCCGTCGTCACCGAGGTGCTCGCCAGGACCGGTGCCCGGCTGGGCATCCACTGCCACGACGACGCCGACTGCGCGGTGGCGAACACCCTGGTCGCTGTCGAGGCGGGAGTGACCCACGTGCAGGGCACGGCGAACGGCTACGGCGAGCGGTGCGGCAACGCGAACCTGCTCAGCGTCATCGCCGGCCTGGAGACCAAGCTCGGCCGCGCGGCGCTGCCACCGGGGCGGCTGCGGGAGCTCGTCCGGGTCTCCCACGCCATCGACGAGGTCACCAACTCGGTTCCGGACCCCCACCGGCCCTACGTCGGCGCCAGCGCGTTCGCGCACAAGGCCGGGCTGCACGCCAGCGCGGTCAAGATCGACCCGGACATGTACCAGCACATCGACCCGGCAGCGGTCGGCAGCGACATGCGGATGCTGGTCTCCGAACTGGCCGGCCGCGCGACCATCGAGCTCAAGGGCCGCGAACTGGGGCTCGACCTGTCCCACGAGCGTGAGGCCCTCGGCCGGGTGGTGGACCTGGTCAAGGAGCGCGAGGCCACCGGGTTCGCCTACGAGGCGGCCGAGGCGTCGTTCGAGCTGCTGCTGCGTGACGAGGTGACGGGGCGCCAGCGCTTCTACACCCTGGAATCCTGGCGGGTGATCGTCGAACAGCGCTCCGACGGCCAGGTGGTCAGCGAGGCGACCGTCAAGCTCAGCTCGCACGGGGTGCGGCAGGTCGCGACGGCCGAGGGTAACGGGCCCGTCAACGCGCTCGACACCGCCCTGCGTGACGCCCTGGAGAAGTCCTACCCCGGCCTGGCCGACCTGGAGCTCGTCGACTACAAGGTCCGCATCCTCGACGGCAAGCAGGGCACCGGCGCGGTCACCCGGGTGCTGGTCGGCACCAGCGACGGGCGGTCACGGTGGGACACCATCGGTGTCGACGAGAACATCATCGCCGCTTCCTGGTCGGCTCTCGAGGACGCGGTGAACTACGGGCTGCGGCGGCAGGGCGAGCGCGCCGATCCGAACGCGACCTGACGCGCCGATCCGAACGCGACCTGAACAGCCTCGTAGCCGCCGGCAGCCGCTGATCGGCTGGCCGCGTTCACGGCTGGGGCGGCTGGGTCGGCAGAGGGACGCGCCGGCCGCTCGGGTGACGAGCCCCGACGGCACCCCCTGGCAGGCACACAGCGGCCGGCTCAGGGGGTGCCGCGGCACCGGGGGCCGCGATCGGACCGACCAGCCGCGTCCGACGGCCCGTCAGTCCTCCGGGATCTCCTCCCACCACTGGCACCACCAGTCACCGCCGACGAGGATCCGCAGCTTCGGGTGCCAGCAGTAGGTGAGGTCCTTGTCGGTGTCGAGGTAGTACAGGCAGTTGTCGCACCGTTCGTCCCCGTTGGGCTTGCCGCGCAGGATCGCGTCGTCGGCAAGGTGGCCCAGCTTGACGCTCAGCTCCTCGTCGATCGGCTTGGGCTCCGGCGCCCCGACGTCGTAGACGGGGGTGGTATCGATTTCGCTCACCGTTCTCCTTCCAATCCGGGTGTGACACGCCCGATACGGGCTCACCGCCGCCGGCGCCGGAAGTACCGGGCAGGCGGGACGCCGGGCCGCAACGGCTGCCGCCCGGTGCCTGGACCTGTCACTCGATCTGGCCCGATTCTCTGGCACACCCGGCGTTCTGGCGAACCCGATCACAGGCCGCCGCCTCGTGGTGCGCTCGCCGGACGCCCGCGGCGACGGCCGCCGGGTTCCGTCGCCCGGCTGGATACGGTCAGGGCGTGCGTATCGCGAGGTTCACCGATGGTTCGGAGCCCGGATTCGGGGTCGTCGAGGGGGCGGTCGAGGAGGGCAACGCCGTCATCTCGGTCATCGCCCCCCATCCCTTCGGCCCCTTCTCCTTCACCGGCGCCCGGCGGCCGCTCGGCGACGTCCGGCTGCTTGCTCCGGTCCTGCCCAGCAAGGTGCTCTGCGTCGGCAAGAACTATGCCGACCATGTTCGGGAGATGGGCGGTGACACCCCGCCGGAGCGCCCGATCCTGTTCCTCAAGCCGTCGACGAGCGTCTCCGGCCCGGGCGATCCGATCACGCTCCCGCCGGACAGCGACCGGGTCGACTTCGAGGGGGAGCTGGCGGTCGTCATCGGGCGACTGTGCCGGGACGTCCCCGCGGAGCGGGCCTTCGACGTGGTGCTCGGCTACACCTGCGCCAACGACGTGACGGCGCGGGATCAGCAGCAGACCGACGGCCAGTGGACCCGGGCCAAGGGACACGACTCGTTCTGTCCGATCGGTCCCTGGATCGAGACGGAGCTCGATCCCACGGACCTCTCGATCCGCACCACCCTCGACGGTGAGCTGCGGCAGAACTCCCGCACGAAGCTGCTGCTGCGCGACGTGCCCGCCCTCATCGCCGCCATGTCCGCCGCCATGACCCTGCTGCCTGGCGACGTGCTCCTGACGGGCACGCCGGCGGGGGTGGGGCCGATGCGACCGGGCCAGACCGTGGCGGTGACCGTGGAGGGCATCGGCACCCTGACCAACCCGGTGACGGCCCGCTGAGTTCCCCCGCCCGCGGGCGGGGTGGGGCATTCCTCGGTCCTGCGCCGGCCGGACAACCCGCACCGCTCTGCGGGTTGCGGGGGCTCACCCGGGCGCCTGCCCTGGTGGGGTGGCGCGGGACGGCTGCGGTGTCGGGGATGACGGGTGTGCATCGGACCCCCGGAGCGCAGACGACCCCGCGTCATGAGGTACAGTGGGCAACGCCCGAACAGGGCCCCATGGGGTATGGGGTAATTGGCAGCCCAACGGATTCTGGCTCCGTTAGTCTAGGTTCGAGTCCTGGTACCCCAGCTGCACCAAAGGTCGGAGTTGCACCGCTTCGATGGACTGCTCCGGTATCGTGTACAGTACGACGTGCACCTCAGCACGGAATAGCGAAAGTCTTGGCCCCGTCGTCTAGCGGCCCAGGACGCCGCCCTCTCAAGGCGGTAGCGCCGGTTCGAATCCGGTCGGGGCTACAACGGGTTTATCTTCCTTCTTCGCAGAGGATCAGAGATATGCCCACCTCCCAGAACTCACGATGGCCCCCGGATTTCCCTCCGGGGGCCATCGTCATGTCAGGGACCAGGTGCCGCCTACCGCACGACGGTGAGGCGGGGCATGGCGGCCGGGTGGCGGGCCATCGCGCACTCCCGGCAGCTGCAGGAGGCGGGACCGCCCCAGCCGTGCACCTCGGCCTCGGGACCGACCAGTCCACCCTGGGCCGACGCGACGAGCCGAAGCTGCGGGCGGGCCGGGTGGGTCAGGACGGCGGGCCCGGCGGGCTCGTCGGTGGCGCCGGCCGTCGACGGGCCGCCGCGTCCCGCGGTCGGCGGAACGATCGCGGACGCGGTCGAGGCTGTCAGGGCCACTGGGGGCACGGTGTCCTCCTCCATGGGCGGCCGTCCTGGGGCCACCTCGCGGACCACAGCCTGGCGGCGCGACCAAGGTTCGCGCCATGCTCCGTTGAGCCCGGTCCCGAGTGGTGCGGATGGCCTAGTCAAACCTGGGCACTGTCGCCATGCGACACCACCCTTGACAACCATGGTGCTCCCGGGTTGGAACGGTAGAAACTTGCGCGGATGTCCACCGTCAGTCCATCGACGCCCGAACGGGCCCGGCGCCGGCACGGCAGCGCCCACGCGGGTCGCGTCGCGCGCCGCGCCGGACGGCTGCGTTCGGCCGGGGCGGCGGGGCCGGAGGGCGAGGGCGGGGGATCGCAGCCGGGGATGGGCCGGCGCCTCACCGCGCTGCTCCCGCAGGGTCGCGGTCTGCCGATCGAGGACTGGACGGCCCGGCACACTCTCATGTGCCTGGTGCTGGCGATGCACCTGCCGGTCATCGTCGGCTACGCAATCTGGCAGAACCTGAGCCTCGCCCACGGGTTCCTGGCGGCCAGCCCGCCTGCCCTGCTGTTCGCCGCCGCGGTCGTGCCCGGCCGGCGCCGGGTCCGTGCCCTTGCCGCGAGCCTCGGCCTGCTGTGCTGCTCGGTCGTGCTCGTGCACATCTCCGACGGCCTCACCCCGATGTACTTCCACTTCTTCGTGGTCGTGGCGTTGATCGCGCTGTATGAGGAGTGGACGGTCTACCTGCTGGCCATCGCGTTCGTGTTCGTCGCGAACCTGGCGATGGGAAACATCGTCAGCGCCGGCGCGGCGGTGCTGGACAACGCCTGGCTGCTCGCCGGCCTGCACGCGGGTTTCATCTTCGCCCTCGCCTGCGCGCAGATGGTCTTCTGGCACTACAACGAGCAGTCCCGGCGGCGGGTGGAGCATTACCGCCAGCAGCTCTACGAGGGCCAGCAGAGCCTGATGGCCCGGCTGGAGGAGACCGACCGCATCCGCAGCGACCTCGTCGCGACCGTCTCGCACGAGTTCCGCACGCCGCTGACCGGAATCCGAGGGAACTTGCTCACCATCAAGCGGCGCCGCAACCGGCTCTCCGACGCCCAGCTCGACGATCTGCTGGATGCCGCGGTGAACTACTCCGACCGGCTCTCTCGCCTGCTGGAGAACATGCTGACGGCCGCCACGGCCACCGGCACGGACGAGACGACCATCGCCGATCTGCCGGAGGTGGTCCGGCATGTGATCGCCAACCTGTCGTACACCAGCTCGCCCAGCAGCATCACGGTGGATCTGCCGCCCGAACTACCCGTGCGGATGGCGCGGCAGGCCCTCATCCAGGTGGTGGCGAACCTGGTCGACAACGCCCTGGTGCACTCCTGGCCGGGTGCGCCCGTGCGGCTGATCGCGGGTCGGGTCGGCGACGAGGTCGTTCTCCGCGTCCGCAACCCCGGGCCCGACCTCGACCCCGGCACGATCCGCCAGCTCTTCGAACCGTTCACGCAGCGGGACGGCACCGCCACCCGGCCCACCGACGGTGCCGGCATGGGCCTGTACGTCGTCCGGCGGCTCGTCGAGGTGCACGGTGGGCGGCTGCGGATGTCGTCGGAAAACGGCGAGATCATCGTCGAGGTCGACCTGTGGGCGGCCACCGCTCACGCGGCCCTCACGCCGGAGCCGGAGGCGGCGCTGCCGGTGCCCATGCCGCTACCCCGCAGCATCCGGGCGGACGACGAGGAGCCTCGCGTGCGGCGGCTGGGCGGCGGTCCGCTGGCCCGGGACGACCTCCGGTCGCTGCCCATGGACAAGCTCGGCTGAGCGGCGGCCTGACCCCCCACGCCTGTGCCGGCCGAAACGCCGAACAGGTGGCGGCCGTGTGTTCGATGAGATCCGGGGCGGTGATGACCGCGATCTGGTTCGGACGGAGAGGCGGCAGCTGGGATCCGTCCCGGGTAGCCGACCACGCCGCACGGGCGGACCTGTCGGCCGCGACTCCCGCCGCACGCGAGGCAGGAGTCGCGGCTTCGCCGGTAGTCGGGCGGGCCGCGGAGGAGTGCCGGGGCCCGCCCGATCGCGTCAGGCCTTCGTGGCCGTCGTGGGAGCTGTCGACGGGGTCGGCGCGGGTGCGGCCGTCGTCGGGGCCGGGGCCGGCTTGGTGCAGGTCACCGTCAGCGTCACCGTGGTGGAGTGCCGGGCGCGCTGTCCTGTCGGCGCGTACCCGGAGATCTTGCTCGTCTCACCGTTGGCGCACGCGCCGTTGACCGCGGTAGAGGTGAAGCCGGCCCAGTAGAGCTGCCACTTGCCGTCCGACTCCGACATCCCGGTGACGTTCGGGACCTGGGCGCAGTCCTCGACCTGGAGGCTGATGGCCGTCGTCCTGGCGACCTTGCCGGTCTTCGGGGACTGATGGGCGACGTTGTCGGCCTTGCCGGTGTTGTAGCAGCCGAAGGTCTTGTTGACGTTCGTGAAACCGGCGGACTTCAGCGTGTTCACCGCCGTGTCGGCCGCGCTGCCCTCGGTGTTGGGGACCGTCGCCGTGCCATCGTCGGTCGGCGATGGCGATGGGCTGCTGCCCGCGGTCGGGCTGCCGGCCGGGGTCGTGGCCGCGGCGGAGGCGCCGGCCGACGGGTGCGCGCCGGGCGCGGGGGTGTCCTTCGCCCCGGGCCGGCCGGCGACTGCTCCGGGGGCACTTCCATCGACGCCGACCGCGATGCCGGGCGCACCGGCACCGGGGGAACCGGCGGCCGGGGCGCCCGCGCTCGGATCGGCCGAGGACTCGACGGCGAGGTCGGCGGACAACGCCGTGTCGGTGCTGCCGCCGGACGCGAGTGCCCAGCCCCCGGCCCCGGCGACAAGGGCGACGACGAGACCGGCACCGGCCGCGATCCGGGTGCGCCGGCGGCGGTCGGCCGCCGCCCGTGAACCGCCCCCGGCGGCTCCGCCGGACGCTCCGGGCTGCTTGCTGGCCGGAATCGCCGACATCACCGTGTTCGTGTCGGCGGCGGGGCCACCGGAGCGGGCGGGAACGCGTACCGCGGGGCTCATCCCGGTCGGCGCGTCGCTGTCCCAACCGCCGCGATCGCCGCTCTGGGTGCCGGTCACCGGGGCGATCCGGGTGTGCTCGGGCTCGCCGCCGTTCCAGCCGTTGACCTTCGTCGCGGCCGCGGTGAGGCTGCCCGCGATCTGGGTGTGTTCGAGGTCGTTCCAGGCACCGGCGCCCGCGGCGGCCCCGACGGCCGCCGCGGGCCGGACCACCCGCCGGGTGGCGGTCGGTGCTGCCGGCCGCTCGCCGGCCCGCCGGTGGAAGGCGCCGGTCGGCGCCGCCTCGTCGGGGAGCGCGCCGGGTCCCGAACTGCGCGCGGCGCCGGCCCGGTCGCGCTTGTCGGAGGCGCCCGCAGCGCCGCGCAGGCCCACCTCGAGCGCGTCGCTGAGGTCGTCGGCCGCGTCGGCGGCGCTCGCCGGCCGTCGCCGCGGGGACTTGGCAAGCATGCCGACGAGCACGTCCCACACCGGCGCCGGCACCCCGGCGATGGGCTGCGGGTCGTCCTCCCGGTGCGCCCGCAGCAGTTCCGCGGGATTCGTCGAGTCGAACGGGGGCGATCCGGCAAGGAGCTCGTAGAGCACCACTCCCGCCGAGTAGACGTCGGCGGCGGGGGTCGGCGGGGCGCCGGTGCCGAGCTCGGGCGCCATGTAGAGGGGGGTGCCGATCGGCCCGGTCGCGCTGATGCGGGACGGAGTGCTGATCACGCGGGCGATGCCGAAGTCGGTGAGGCGGACGATCGGGCGGTCGGGCTGGGAGGTGTCGATGAGGATGTTCTCGGGCTTGACATCCCGGTGGACGATGCCGGCGGCGTGCACGCTGTCGAGCGCCCAGAGGGTGCCGATCGCCAGCCGGACCGCCTCCTGGGCCGGCCGCGGGCCGAACTCGCGCAGGTGCGCCCGCAAGTCGTGGCCCTCGACGAGATCCATCACGATGGCCAGCGCGTCCGGCTCGTTGACGAGGTCGCGGACGGCGACCAGATCGGGGCTGTCGAGATCCACGAGGAGATCCCACTCCCGCAGGAACCGCTCGACGATCTCCGGGTCGCCCGCCAGCTCGGGACGCAGCACCTTGATCGCCACCGCGGCGTCGTCCTGGACCCGGACACCTCGCCAGACCTGGCCGGTCGTACCCTGCCCGAGCAGCTCGTGCAGTACGTACCGCGAACCCAGTTTGCGCACCGCGCCCTGTCCCTCCTTGGCGCCGCACGAGGCGGCCGAACCTACGGCGGCGCCGCCCGCGGGCGGCGACCGCCCGGCCATGCGGAACCCGGAAGAGTCCTCCGGACGGGCGCCCCCAGTGCGCGGGCGACCTATATCGCTTGCTCGCTGGATGGCAATGACCCCACTGGGTCATCCGGCCTACTTCTCCGATCATCCGAGACGGACGACTCGAACAGGCTACGACGGCGGAAGGACACTGCCTGCGGCGGGGGAGACCCGTGCCACCGGGACGCCGACATGCGCCCGGCGGGCGTAGTCCGCGTTCCGTTTGGTTGTGGGGCCCGATCGGGGCATCCGCAATCTCGAGAAAGCCAGGACAAGCGGGGAAAACGTGTCCGCGTGGTCACGCCAGCCGCACGCAGGGCCCGACCGGACGGGCCGGCCGGCCGATCTCCGGTGGCCTGGGGTTGACGGCGGGTGGATGCGTCAGTCGACGGCCGATGTCGACAGCCGTGCCGCCGCGGCGAGCACGGCCGCCCCGTGCCGGCGCCCGGGCGATCGGGTCAGGCGCTCCAGCGGGCCGGACAGCGACACCGCCGCGATCACTGCCCCCGACTCCCCGCGCACGGGGGCGGACACCGAGGCCAGACCGGTCTCCCGCTCGCCGACGCTCTCGGCCCACCCGCGCTCGCGCACCAGGGCGAGCGTCGTGCTGTCGAACGGTGCGGCGGCAAGCAGGTCGGGGGCGGGGTGATCCGCGAACGCGAGCAGGACCTGCGCCCCTGACCCCGCCGTCATCGGCAGCGCGGCGCCGACCGGCACCGTGTCGCGCAGGCCGCTCGCCCGTTCGGAGGCGGCCACACACAGTCGCAGCGCGCCGCGCCGGACGTAGAGCTGGGTGCTCTCTCCGGTGACGTCGCGCAGGTCGGTAAGGATCCGGTCGGCTCGGTCGAGCACGTCCCACGGCAGCGGGGTGGCCACCCCGGCCGCCAGCCGCGGGCCGGGGACGAACCGGCCGGCGCCGTCCCGTCCGACGAGGCGGTGAATCTCGAGCGCACTGGCCAGGCGGTGCGCGGTCGCCCGGGTGAGCCCGGTCCGAGCCACCAGGTCGGCGAGGGAGGCCGGCCCCTGCTCCACCACGGCCAGGACGAGTGCTGCTTTGTCCAGGACCCCGACTCCGCTAGGCTGTTCCATAAGTTGATACTGCCATCCCAAATAATGGGATAGCAAGGATGCTGAGATGGCAGGATCGGGTCGACGGCGCGGCACCTGGTCGTTGCACGACCCCGAACTCAGGACAGTCGGACGACCGCGCGGGCAGCTTGCCCGGCGCAGGGAGGGGAGTGGGCCATGGGGCGCACACTCGCGGAGAAGGTCTGGGACGCCCACGTGGTGCGCCGCGCCGACGGTGAACCGGATCTGCTCTACATCGATCTGCACCTCGTGCACGAGGTCACCTCGCCGCAGGCGTTCGAGGCGCTGCGGCTGGCCGGGCGGCCGCTGCGCCGTCCCGACCTGACCCTCGCCACCGAGGATCACAACGTGCCGACCACGAACACGCTCGCGCCGATCGCGGATCCGATCTCCGCGGCCCAGGTCGAGGCGCTGCGCAAGAACTGCGCGGAGTTCGGGGTGCGGCTGTACCCGATGAACGACCCCGGCCAGGGGATCGTCCACGTCGTCGGCCCGCAGCTCGGGCTGTCCCAGCCGGGGATGACGATCGTGTGCGGCGACAGCCACACCTCCACCCACGGCGCGTTCGGGGCGCTGGCCTTCGGCATCGGCACCAGCCAGGTCGAACATGTGCTCGCAACCCAGACGCTGCCGCAGAGCCGCCCGAAGACGATGGCGGTCACGGTCGACGGCGACCTGCCGGCCGGCGTCACCGCGAAGGACCTCATCCTGGCGATCATCGCCCGGATCGGCACCGGTGGCGGTGCCGGGCACGTCATCGAGTACCGCGGCGCGGCGGTCCGGGGCCTGTCGATGGAGGGCCGGATGACCGTCTGCAACATGTCCATCGAGGCCGGGGCGCGGGCCGGGATGATCGCTCCCGACGACACGACGTTCGAGTACCTCGCCGGTCGGGCACACGCCGCCACCGGACCGGACTGGGACCAGGCTGTGGCCTACTGGCGCACGCTGGCCTCGGACGACGACGCCGTGTTCGACCGGGAGGTCGTCATCGACGCCGCGAGCCTCACCCCGTACGTGACCTGGGGGACCAATCCGGGCCAGGCGGCGCCGCTGGGATCGCTGATCCCCGCGCCCGCCGACTACGCGGACCCGGCCGCGCGGGCCTCCGTCGAACGTGCGCTGACCTATATGGGACTCACGGCGGGAACGCCGTTGTCCGAGGTGACCGTCGACACGGTCTTCATCGGCTCCTGCACCAACGGCCGGCTCAGCGACCTGCGGGCCGCGGCCGACGTGCTGCGTGGCCGACGCGTGGCCGACGGTGTCCGGGCCCTGGTCGTCCCCGGGTCGATGCAGGTCAAGGCCGAGGCCGAGGCGGAGGGGCTCGACGAGGTCTTCCGGGCCGCGGGGGCGGAGTGGCGCAGCGCCGGCTGCTCGATGTGCCTCGGGATGAACCCGGACACGCTGCGTCCGGGGGAGCGCAGCGCGTCCACGTCGAACCGGAACTTCGAGGGACGCCAGGGTCCGGGCGGGCGGACCCACCTCGTCTCGCCGGCGGTCGCCGCCGCCACCGCGGTCACCGGCCAGCTCACCGCCCCGGCTCAGCTGTAGGCCGCGCCTGCGTGGTCGCCGTTCCCGTCGAACCGGCGGGTGCCCGCGACCGCGACCGCCATCCGATCACGACATCGTCCAGAGGGGAGCGTTTCCGGCGATGGAGGCGTTCACGATTCACACCGGTCGGGCCGTGCCGCTGCGGCGCAGCGACGTCGACACCGACCAGATCATTCCGAGCGAGTGGCTCAAGCGCATCGAGCGCACCGGGTTCGGTGCCGGTCTGTTCTCCGAGTGGCGGGCCGACGAGGGGTTCGTGCTCAACAACCCGGCCTACGCCGAGGCGTCGATCCTGATTGCGGGCCCCGACTTCGGCACCGGCTCGTCGCGTGAGCACGCCGTGTGGGCGCTGCAGGACTACGGCTTCCGGGCGGTGATCTCGCCCCGGTTCGCCGACATCTTCCGGGGCAACGCGCTCGGCAACGGGCTGCTGCCGGTTCAGCTGCCGGCGGAGACGGTCGAGACCCTGCAGACGGCCGCGGAGCAGGACCCGTCCGTCGAGATCACTGTCGATCTGGCCGCGCGCGAGGTGCGGGGAGCCGGACTGGTGGCCCCGTTCGAACTCGACGACTTCACCCGCTGGCGGCTGATGGAGGGGCTCGACGACGTCGGCCTGACGCTGCGGCACGAGGAGCTGATCACCGGCTTCGAGGCGACCCGGCCGGCCTGGCTGCCCTCGGCGGTGTAGTGCCACGGGCGGGCGCTGCGACGTCGGCAGCGGCTCCGCCGGGGGGTTGCGTGCCGGCCGGGCGCAGGACTGCGGCACAGTCGATTCGGCCGCCCTACTCGACCATCGGCCCCGATGTGATGAAAATAACATCGGGGCCGATGTATGGGCAGGTCCGCCCGAGTGGGCGGCCGACTACCGACTGACGCCGCCCCGTCCGTCATCGCCTGTGGCGTTTGGTCGATTACGTAGCAGAGCTGGTCCCACGGTGGCGGAGGCGGCTGGCTACCAAAGCGTGACATTGTGCCCAAAAAAACAGACGCCTATCGTTACTCAACGTGATGAAACTACCGGATGCTGCGCGCTGGCCGTACAGCACGCATCCCGTCGCCCACTGGCTCGAACCCGTTGACGTGCGGGTTTGTGTGACGCGACACGCTCGTGGGAATTGCCCTCGACAGTGGAGATGCCTACGGTGCAGCGCAGTGTGATGCCCGATCTGCTCCCCACCCCGCGCCTGCGGGGGGCGTCCGGAGGTTGTTGTGAACAAGTCCCAGTTGGTTGACCGCATCGCCCAGCAGATCGAGGGCGGACGGTCGAACGCCACCAAAGCCGTCGACGCCGTGTTCGACGCCATTCAGGAAGCCGTCGCCAGCGGCGAGAAGGTGACCATCACCGGATTCGGCGTGTTCGAGCGGGTCGAGCGGGCCGCGCGCACCGGGCGCAACCCGGCGACGGGCGAGCCCGTGCACGTCGCGGCCTCGGTGGTGCCGAAGTTCCGGCCCGGCTCCGAGTTCAAGTCGAGCGTCTCCGCGAGCGGCGACTGATCCACGGTGCGGGCGCCGGGCTACCGGTGCCCGCGCCGCATGGCCTCCGCCATGAGGTCGTGTTGGTAGTCCGACAGCCGGACGTCGTCCGGTCCGGCCGTCCGCCTCTCCCACCGGCCGTCGGACTGCAGCACCCACCCGGACACCTCGTCGGAGAAGGCGTGATCGAGGATGCGGCGCACGGTGTCGCGGCGCTCCGGATGCGGCACCCGGACGAGCGCCTCGATCCGCCTGTCCAGGTTGCGATGCATCATGTCGGCACTACCGATCCAGAACTCGTCCGAGGACGCGAACTCCAGGACCCGGCTGTGCTCCAGGAAGCGGCCGAGGATCGACCGGACGTGCACCGTCTCCGACAGGCCCGGTACGCCGGGCCGTAGGGCGCAGATACCCCGCACCAGGCAGTGCACGGGAACACCCACCATGGACGCGCGGTAGAGCGCGTCGATCACCTGCTCGTCGACCAGGCTGTTCACCTTGAGGCGGATGCCGCACGGACGGCCCTCCTGCGCCGCCCGCGCCTCCGCGGAGATGCGCTGCAGGATCCCGTCCCGCATGTGCTGCGGAGCGACCAGCAGCGATCGGTACTCGGTCTGCCGGCTGTACCCGGTGAGCACGTTGAACAGGTCGGTGAGGTCGGCGCCCACCTCCGGATCGGCGGTGAGCAGGCCGAGGTCCTCGTAGAGCCGCGCGGTCTTGGGGTTGTAGTTGCCGGTGCCCACGTGGCAGTACCGGCGCAGCCCTCCGCGCTCCTGCCGGACGACCAGGCAGGTCTTGCAGTGGGTCTTCAACCCGATCAGACCGTAGACGACGTGGCAGCCGGCCCGCTCCAGCTCCCGCGCCCATCGGATGTTGGCGCTCTCGTCGAACCGCGCCTTGATCTCGACCAGCACGACGACCTGCTTGCCCGCCTCGGCCGCCGAGACGAGGGCATCCACGATCGGGGAGTCGCCCGACGTGCGGTAGAGCGTCTGCTTGATGGCCAGGACGTGCGGATCGGCGGCGGCCTGTTCGATGAACCTCTGCACCGAGGTCGTGAACGAGTCGTACGGATGGTGAACGAGGATGTCACCTTCGCGCAGCACACTGAAGAAGTCGGGGGTTTCCCCCTCTTCGGTGATCAGTCGAGGATGAGTGATCGGTACCCGGGGCGCGTCCTTCAGCTCCGGCCGGTCGACGTCGTACAGGGCCCACAGGGCCGACAGGTCCAGCATTCCCGCGACTCGGTGTACCTCCCGTTCGGTCACCTCGAGCTCGCGCATGAGCAGCGCCAGCAGGTCGGAATCGATGTCGTCGTCGACCTCCAGCCGGACGGCGGGACCGAAGCGTCGGCGGGCCAGCTCCCGCTCGAGGGCCTGCAGCAGATCCTCCGCCTCGTCCTCCTCGACCTCGAGGTCGGCGTTGCGAGTGACCCGGAACAGGTGGGAGTTGATCACCTCCATGCCGGGGAACAGCTGGTCGAGGTGGGCGGCGATCAACTCTTCGAGCGGGACGAAACAGGCGCTCTGCGCCGGCGTCGGGCCATCGGCGGGGAAGTCCGCGGCCGGATCCACCGCGACGGCGACCAGCCGCGGCACGTTCTGTGGCACCTTCACCCGGGCGAAGTGGTCGACCTCCCCGCCCGGCTCGCGGACCTGAACAGCGAGGTTGAGCGACAGGCCGCTGATGTAGGGGAACGGATGCGCCGGGTCGACCGCGAGCGGGGTGAGCACCGGGAAGATCTGCTCGTGGAAATAGTCGTGCAGGTGTTCCCGCTGGGCCTCGCTGAGCTGGGACCAGAACCGGATGCTGATCCCGGCGTGCGCCAGCGACGGCACGACCTCGTCGGTGAAGCAGCGCGAGTGCCGCTCCGTCAGCTGGGCGGTCGCCCGGCTGACCAGGTCGAGCTGCTCGCGTGCGCTCAGGCCGTCGGCCGAGCGGACCGCGAGCCCGGTGGCCTCGCGGCGCATCAGACCGGCGACCCGGACCATGTAGAACTCGTCGAGGTTGCTGGCGAAGATCGCCAGGAACTTGGCCCGCTCCAACAAGGGCGTGGCGACGTCCTCCGCGAGCGCGAGCACCCGGGCATTGAAATCGAGCCACGACGCCTCGCGGTTGATGAACCGATCGGCCGGCAGATCGGACGGCGCGGGCGGGCGGGGCGCCTCCAGAGGTTCGAGCAGGCCGCTGCGGGCCTTGCGCTGAGGCTGTTCTGGACGGGTCGCCACCAGCTCGCTCATGCCTGTAGATGGTGCCAGCCGACGGTGAACTCGGCAGCGCGGGACGATGTCCGGATACGGCGGTGGTGATGACGCATCGGGGGCATCACGGCGGGCCACCGGTTCGATCCGTGCCCGTTGTAGTGGTCTGGTCGCCGCTCGGTGGTTGCGCGTCGGGTTCCGGGAGCCATGGTTAACGGCGTGGAAACAGTCGAAGGCGACGATCGGCAGCGTGATGGAAACATCCGCCGTTGACCGGTCTTTCCTCTCGAAACTGGTCCTTGTGGCCGTTCCTCGGTCAAGTGTGCGCTGTGTGTCTGATATCACATGCAATGGCGGGCTGGTGCTGGAGCGGGGAGACCTCGGGTGAGGATGGCGGATCCGTTCGAACCAGGCGGGGCTGCGACGCTGCCGCAACCCCCGACGGCGTCCGGGGGTGATCTGCCCGCCGGGGACCATCCAGGGGCGGCTGCCGCCGACCTGACCGACTTCACCGACCCGACTGCACAGATCGACCCGACTGCACAGATCGACCCGACTGCACAGATCGACCTGACCGCCCTGCCGGCTGGAACGCGGGTGACCTATCGGGTCACGCAGCGCTTCCGCTACACCTACGACGGCGATGCCATTGATCTGGTGCACCGGCTCGTCGTGGTCCCGCCGAATAGACATGGCGACCAGACCGTCCGCGACGCTCGGCTGGCGGTCTCCTCCGACGCGGCGCGTACCACCTGGCGACGTGGCGCCGACGGGACGCGCAGTGCGCTGGTGCGCCTCGACCGGGTACCGCCCAGACTCGACTTCGAGGTGACCGTGACGGTCGACCGAATTGCCGGGGGTGCCCGGCCTTGGCTGCGGGCCACGGCGCTCGCCGGCCGTCGGCTGCTCGACGCCACCCCACTGACCGCGCCGGACGCCGCGCTCACCGCGGCTGCCCGCGCCCTGGCCACCGACGATCCGGCGGCGACGGCACGCCGGTTCTGCGGCTGGGTGCACAGCCGGATCCGCTATGTCCCCGGCAGCACGGACGTGACGACCACCGCGGCCCAGGCCCTTGCCGGCGGCTCGGGGGTCTGCCAGGACCAGGCGCATGTGATGCTCGCCCTGTGCCGCGCGGCGGGGCTGCCCGCCCGCTATGTGTCCGGGCATCTCGTCGGGGACGGCCCGTCGCATGCCTGGGTGGAGGTCGTCATGAGCGATGGGGCGGCCGATGGCGTTCCCCGGACCGGCGCGGAGGGAGGGGTGGCGACCGGCGCGGCCAGCTGGGAACCCGGCGCTCTCGCGGTCGCCTACGATCCGTGCCACGACCGGCTTGCGGATCTTCGTTACGTGACGATCGCGGTCGGCCGCGACTACTCCGACGTCGCGCCGACGTCCGGCTGGTACACCGGAGCGGGGCGGGGGACCCTGGCCGCCAGTCAGCAGGTCACCGTCGTCGACGTCCAACCCGTGTCGTGATTCCCCGTCGGGGTGCGCCGCTTCCAGGGGTCGGAGCGTGACGGTCGCCACGGTGAACGCCCGAGAGGACCGCGCGGCACGCGAGGCATCTACCTACTCTTTGTGGTAGAGCGGTCACGCGCTACTTTGGCGACGGGCGTCCACGCGCTTGTTGATGACATGCGGTGATTTGCCTGGTTGTTTCCGTCGCTCAAGGATCCTCTGTCCCAGGCGGCCGACGCACGGGGAGAAGGGCGGGACAGGGGATGCTCGTCAACGCCGCCGCAATCGCTGCCGGCCTGATCGCGACGCTGAGCTGCGCATGGGCCGGGCGCCGGCTCGGCCGGCCCCGCGGCCGCTGGCTGGTCTGGCTGGCGTTCGCGCTGACCGCCTGGACCGTGGGGCAGGCGGCCTGGACCCTGCGTCGCTGGGATCGGCTCGCCACCGCCCGCCCGTCGGTCGCGGATGTCGGGTACCTCGCCGACGCCGGGCAGCTCGCCATGCCCGTCCTGGCCCTCGCCGCGCTCGCTGCGGTACCGGCGAGCCGGGCGCGGCGTTCCCGGGCCCGCTGCTCGCTGCTCGCCTCCTCGACCTCGGGCGGGGGACGGGGCGAGACGGGCTGGCCCGTCGGCGCAGGCACACGGCTGAGCCGCCTCGCCGACGGCGTACGGTCCGCCGGCGGGGCCGGCGGTGCGGGTGGCGATGGTGACCCGGGAGGTGGTGGCGGGGGAGGCGCGGGCGGAGGGTTCCGGTCCACCGGCGGGCTCGTCGGCGTTCCGTCCACCGCTCTGGACGAGATCATCCTTGGCGGTTCACTGTTCCTGCTCACCTGGTCGGGCATCCTGGCCGGCCTCGGTGAGGCCGACGCCGCCGACGTCGCAGGGGGCGAAAGCGGCGTCGGGGTGCTGCGACACCTGATAATGGTCGCGCACCCGATCGTCGTCCTCGTCCTGGCGCTCGCGGTCCTGCACGTCGCGGGCTTTCGCCAGCCGGTCGACCTGCCGGCCGTCGCCGCGGCCGGGACCGGCCTGGTGTTCCTGGCCGTGGTCGGAGCCTGGTGCACGCAGGTCGGCGGCGATGCCGGCCGACTGGGGAGCTCGCTGGCGGGCCTTGGCGCGGTGATCGGCGCTCTGCTCGTCGTCCTGGCTGCGTGGCGTGCGGGTTGGGCGGGCGACGGCGTCCGGGCGGCCCGGGACAGGCCATGCGGCGACCTCGTCGGCTGGCTGCGTCTTGCGCTGCCCTATGTGCCCGCCGCGGGAGTCGCCGCGCTGATGCTCGACCGATCGAGGGCAGGTGTCGTGCTCGACCCGGTCGAGATCGTGGTCGGCTCGGCCCTGATCGCCGCGGTCCTCGTCCGGCAGATGGTCACCCTGCGGGCGAGCCAGCGACTGATCGCCCTCGTCGGGAACGCCGAGCGCGAGGCGCGGCACTGGACGTCCCACGATCCGCTCACCGAGCTCGCCAACCGCACACTGTTCCACCGGCGGCTGACCGACGCCCTCGCCGCCAGCCGTCACGACGGTCGGGACGTCGCCGTCCTGTACTGCGACCTCGATGACTTCCGCATCATCAACGACAGCCTCGGTCATGCGGCCGGGGACCATCTGCTGCGTGCCGTCGGCCAGCGCCTGCGACACTGCGTGGGCGCCACGGACACCGTCGCCCGGCTGGGCTCCGACGAGTTCGCCGTGCTGCTCGACGGGGGGCGGGAGCTGCCCGAGACGGTTGCCGAACGCGTGCTCGCGGCCCTGCGCCAACCCGTGTCGGTGGGTGGCCATCACTGGGCCGTACGGGGCAGCGTGGGGCTGGTCGTGGCCGGCCGCACCCAGGAGACGACCGAGGCCCTGCTGCGCCGGGCCGACACAGCCGTGCACGCGGCGAAGCGGACGGGCAAGAACCGCCTGGTCGTCTATCGGCCCGGGCAGTGCGTCACTGCCGGCCCCCACCTCGTCGCCGGCACCCATCTCGCCGACGCACTGGCCACCGCGCTGCGCCGGGGTGGCCGATCGGCCGGGTTCGACGTCCATTACCAGCCCATCGTGCGCCTGCGCGACCGCAGTCCCGTCGCCCTGGAGGCACTCGCCCGGTGGACGGCGCCGGGCCGCGGGCCGGTGCCGCCCGGCACCTTCGTCGCCGCGGCGGAGAACGGCGGCATCGTCGGCGCGCTTGACGACACGATCCTCACCCAGGCCTGCGCCGAGATAGCGCTGGCCTACCCGGACTCCACGTTGCGCCTGCACGTGAACGTCTCGGCCAGCAGGGTCACCGACACCACCCTGCTCGACAGCGTTGCCCGCGCGCTCGCCGCCAGTCGCTTCGATCCCCGGCGCCTGGTGGTCGAGATCACCGAGACGAGCCGGATCGACGACCTGCATGGTGCGCGCGAGGTGCTCGACGAGGTGCGTGCGCTGGGCGTCGCCGTCGCTCTGGACGACGTCGGCGCGGGCAACAGCACGCTTGCCGCGATGCACCTGCTTCCCGTGGACGTCGTGAAGCTGGATCGGACGCTGCTGGAGCCGCCGCAGGACGGGGGCCGGGCCGCGGCGATGCGCCGCTCCATGATTGTTCTGGCACACGCGCTCGGCGCCGTCGTCGTGGCCGAGGGCATCGAGCGCGAGGGCCAGATCGCCGAGCTGGAGGAGCTTGGGTGCGAGCTGGGCCAGGGATTCCTCTTTGCGCGGCCGGGTCCGCTGCCGCTCCCCCCGATCCGGCCGTGGCCCCCGTCCGGTGGCCGGCTGCCGGCCGCCAGGCCCATGCGAGGGGCGGACCTGGGCGGCTGACGACGTCGCCTGCGCGGCGGTCCCTGCCGGGCAGGCAGCCGAGCCTGGTCAGGGCACCGGCGCCTGGCCGACCAGGAGCGCTGCCGCTGTTGCACCGCCCACCCCGAGGTGACGTGCCTGCGCGAGATCATCGACAGTGTCAACGTCGCGTCGCAGCCCGGGAACCGAGGATCCGAGGGCGTCGGTCAGGTCGACGGCGCCTGAGCGACGGTGCGCATCGTGGCTGAGCGGTCCGAACGACGGGCCCAGCGGCGACCCGGTCGTGGCGGTGAGCAACACGGTGCCCGTGCCCGCGGCGTCGGCGAGGACCGCGCGGCGGTGACTGCCGGCGGCGGCCAGGGCCTGGTGCAGCTCCGCGGTCCGCAGCGCCGGCAGATCCCCGGAGAGGGCCGCCAGCGAACGCCCTGGCCAGCGGTCCGCCGCGAGCTCTGCGCCGTGCGCCAGGGCCGGATTCAGCCCCTGATCGGGGGTGTCCGGAACGATGACGAGGCGGGCCCGCTCCTGCGTCGACAGCGCGCGGGCCGGCGTCCGGCCCGCTTCGTGTCCGGCGCTGACGTCACCCTGGTCCCGCAACCGCGACAGCGCCCGGCGGACCGTCTGGTCATTGGTCACGATCACGACGGCGCCGACGAGATCGGTTGCCGAGGCGAGCACGGCCGTCACGGTGTCGAGGGCCATCGCGAGCGCCAGCAGGCTTCGGTCCGGCCGGTCCAGCCGGCTCTTCGCCCGTGCCAGGTTCTTCAGGGGCAGAAGGACCGTCCAGGACGCCCCGCCTCGTGGGAGCCACACGAAGGTGACCATAGGCCATGACGCCGCGTGGCGTCGCGAGCCGCACGCCCCGGTCCGGTCGATGGCCAGCGAAGGACGAGGGGATATCGCAAGAATCGGCCGACGCCTCGCCTTGGTCGTGGGGTGAGCGTCGTCCGCACGCGTATCCCCAGTGTCCGCCTCCGATCGCTGCCCGCGTTGATCGTGTGGGCGGCGGACGCGGCCCTTCGCTGAGCGTGGCCTCTTGGCGATGGAGCTGTGGGAATCTCCCTGGTGGGTGGCAACGTCGCTGGTGAGCGCCGCATCTTGCGCGATGCCCGCCAGAGCGGCGTCTACGGTCGAGTGTGAGGACGCGGTGGGCACGCCATCGCAGCGTCGGGGTGCTCGCCGCACCGGACGCCGACGCCGGTCCCGTGACCCATCCGGAGGGAACCATTACCGCCGATCCCAACAACCGATCCGAGGATGCCGCGAGCGGTGTCGCGGCCCCGCCCCCGGCCTCGGCCCGGCCGGGCGGAGCCCGCGTCGTCGCGACCGAGGGCGGTCGTCGCGCCGCTCCCCGGAGGACGAGGTGAGGCGGGCGGCGGTGCTGACCGCCGGGTCGTGGGGGACCGTCTTCGCGAAGGTCCTTGCGGATGCGGGCGCCCGGGTCGACCTGGTCGCGCGGGACCCGGAGGTCGTCCGCTCAATCAACAACCGGCACGTCAACCCGCGCTACCTGCCCTCCGTCCAGCTCCCCGACCGGATCCGGGCGAGGTCCGATCCGGGCGGCGCGTTGGCGGGCGCTGAGCTCGTGGTGCTGGCCGTTCCCTCCCAGGCGCTGCGTTCGGTGCTCAGTCGCTGGGTACCGCGGATCGCTCCCGACGCGATCTACGTCAGTCTGATGAAGGGAGTCGAGGCGGGTAGCCGGCTGCGCATGAGCCAGGTCATCGCCGAGGTCGCCGGAGTGACGCCGGACCGGA
This sequence comes from Frankia alni ACN14a, assembly GCF_000058485.1. Classification (NCBI taxonomy): domain Bacteria; kingdom Bacillati; phylum Actinomycetota; class Actinomycetes; order Frankiales; family Frankiaceae; genus Frankia; species Frankia alni. Next base: position 6,301,991 of record NC_008278.1, on the reverse strand, counting down.
TCGCGGTCGTCAGCGGCCCGAACCTGGCCCATGAGATCGCCGCGGAGCATCCGGCGGCGACCGTGGTGGCCAGCACCTCGGCCCGGACGGCGGAAGTCGTCCAGGCCGCCTGCTGGACCCCGTACTTCCGGCCCTACACCAACCATGATGTGACGGGTTGCGAGCTCGGCGGCGCGGTGAAGAACGTCATCGCTCTTGCTGCGGGCATGCTCGAGGGGATGGGTTTCGGCACCAACAGCCTCGCCTCCCTGATCACCCGGGGCCTGGCCGAGACGGCACGGCTCGGCATCGCGCTGGGCGCCGAACCGATGACCTTCGCCGGCCTGGCGGGGCTCGGCGACCTCGTGGCGACCTGTGGCTCACCGCTGTCGCGCAACCGGACCTTCGGCGAGAAGCTGGGGCGCGGACTCAGCCTGGAGCAGGTGGAGGCGGAGCAGCGGCAGGTCGCGGAGGGGGTGCGGTCCTGTCGACCGTTGCTCGCCATGGCCGATCAGTTCGGCGTCTCGATGCCCATCACGCAACAGGTCGAGCGGGTGCTCTACGAGGGGCTGCCGCCGTTGGAGGCGGTCAAGGACCTGATGAGCCGGGAGCCGGGACCGGAGTACCGACCACATCGGTGATGATCGGTGCCAGATCGAAGGGCCCGGCTGCGTGGGGGGCGGGTACCGGATCGGCGTCGACGCGGGCTCCGATCGAGCGGAGTTTGCCGATCGGGTCCTCGTATCCGCGTTCGAGGAACCTGGTCCCGCGGATGACGCTCGTTCCGTCCGCTACCAGCGCGGCGAGCACATAGGCGAAGCCCGCCCGCAGGTCGGGAATCGTAAGATCACCGCCGGTGAGGGGCGTCGGGCCGCTCACGACCGCCGAGTGCTCGAAGTCGCGTGCGGCGAACCGGCACGACTTTCCGCCGAGGCAGAGCGTCGACAGCGCGATGTCGGCCCCCATCTCCGCGAGTTGGCGGGTGTAACCGAACCGGTCCTCGTAGATCGTCTCATGGATCACCGAGACTCCCCGGGCCTGTGTCAACAGCACCACCAGCGGCTGCTGCCAGTCGGTCATGAAGCCGGGGTGCACGTCGGTCTGCACATGGGCGGCGTTGAGCGGCCGGGCTCGGAAGAACGTCAGGCCACGCGGGGTCACCTCGAACTCGCCGCCGAGCCGGCGCAGGTGGTTCAGGAACGTCATCAGGTGTTCCTGCCGGGCGCCGATCACCTCCACCCGGCCCCCGGTGGCGACCGCGGCGGCGGCGAACGAGGCCACCTCGATCCGGTCGTGGATGGGCGCGTGCGTGGCGCCGCGCAGCGTTGCGACGCCCTGGACGACGATCGTCCGATCGGCCTCCACGTCGACCAGGGCGCCCATCTGCTGCAGGAACAGGATGAGGTCGACGACCTCCGGTTCCACCGCGGCGTTGGAGATCACCGTGGTGCCCTGCGCGCGCACCGCCGCGAGCAGCAGGTTCTCGGTCGCGCCGACGCTCGGGAACGGCAGGGCGACGTGGGTGCCGCGCAGGCCGAGGGTCTTGACCTGCACGGAACGCACCTGTTCGACGATCTCCGCACCCATCGCCCGCAGCCCGGCGAGATGGAAGTCGACGGGTCGTTTCCCGATGCGGCACCCGCCGGGGAGCGGGATCACGGCCTCGCCGACGCGGTGCAGCAGCGGACCCATCATGAGGATCGGGATGCGGTTCACCCCGGAGTAGGCCTCCGACAGCGAGGCGTCGACGATCTGTTCGGTGGTGAGCCGCACCGTGTGCTCGTCGAGCCATTCCACCTGGGTTCCGAGCTCCGTGAGCATGCCCAGGACGACGTCGACCTCCGCGATCCGCGGCACCCGGGTCAACGTGCACGGCTGTGCGGTGAGCAGGGTGGCCACGAGCAGCTTGGTGACCGAGTTCTTGGCACCGGACGCCTCGACCGAGCCCCGCAGCGGAACGCCGCCGCTGATCCGGTACCACCGATGGTCGGTGCCTGCCTGGGTGATGCCTGCCTGGGTGGTGCCTGCCTGGGTGGTGTCTCCCGGGGTAGCCCCTCCCTGCGTGGCCACTGCAGCACTGTTCGCCCTCACGGGCTACCTCCCACGGCGATGATGCGGATGCGTTCGGTCACATGCGGCGGGGCGATTGAACCAGACATCACACGGGCCGGCTCGGCCCGGATTGCCGCCCGCTACCTGCGGTGACGATAACCGTGATCTACTGGGCCGATCCCAGCCCCGAGGGGGAAACCGGCCGCGAGCGCGCCACTGACGTACTCCTTCGCGGCCCGAACTGCCTGCGTGGGTGAATCTCCTCGCGCCATCCTCGAGGCGATCGCCGAGGCCAGTGTGCAACCAGTGCCGTGGGTGTGTCGCCGGTCCATCCGACGGCTACGCAAGAGGATCTCCGTTGAGCCGTCGGTCAGCAGATCGACTGCATCACCAGGGAGATGACCACCCTTGATCAGTACCCAGCGCGGCCCCAGCGCGAGCATCGCCGCAGCGGCTCGGGGCAGGTCGGTCTCGTCTCGCACAGCCACACCGGTCAACAGGCGGACCTCGTCCAGGTTCGGAGTCGCGATCGTCGCCAGCGGCATGAGCTCCCGACGGACGACGTCGACCGCGTCCGGTGCGAGCAGCGGATCGCCGTGCTTCGACACGCCCACCGGATCGACCACGATCGGCGCCCCCACGCGCTCCAGCTCCGTGGCGACCAAGGCGACCAGGGCCGCCGAGGACAGCATGCCGGTCTTGACCGCGTCGACCCCGATGTCGTCCACCACCGCCCTGATCTGGGCGCGGACCGCCTCGGCCGGAAGATCCCAGACGCCATGGACGCCAAGCGAGTTCTGTGCCGTCACGGCGACGACGGCACTCATCCCATGGACACCGAACGCAAGCATCGTCTTGAGATCAGCCTGAATCCCCGCCCCGCCGCCCGAGTCGGAACCCGCGATGGTCAGTACCCGTGGCGGCGCCGCGGCCGGGGGGGCGACCGGGGATGCGGCGACGGGAGCGGATTCGATCACGGGACGCTCCGAACCCTCATGTGTCTCCTCGGGCTTCACTATCAGTAGCGAGAATCGTGGTTGCCATCACAATCGGGTACGAGGTCGGGCCGTCGGACCCCAGGATTGGGGCCGGATGAGCGTGTGGGGGGGCGTCGACCGGCGCCCGTCGGTCGAGTCGAAGAAATTCCTCGGCCTCAGAGGCTCTCATCCGGCCCGTTTGCCTGTTACCTTCTGTCGGCCCGTAGTTCTGCTCGACGGGCTGTTGACGTCCGACGAGGGAGCGTCTGTGGTCCACGCGTACATCCTTATCCAGACCGAGGTCGGCAAGTCCGCGTCGGTTGCCAAGGAGATCGAGCAGATCCCTGGGGTCACCCAGGCCGAGGACGTGACTGGTCCCTACGACGTCATCGTGCGCGCCGAAGCGCCCACGGTGGACGATCTGGGCAAGATGGTCATGTCGAGGGTGCAGTCGGTCGACGGCATCACCCGCACGCTGACCTGTCCGGTCGTCCACTTCTGACGGCCATCGGCCCGCGCCTTGGCAGGGGCGGCGGCCGTGCTGGCGCTCCGCCCGCCGATCGTTCGCGTGCCAGTCATGCGCCCGGGGATCCGGGAGGATCATGGGCAGACTCCGACCACTAGCCGGCGATGGCTGCTGTCGGTGGGGTCGCTGACCACTCGGCGGGCGGCCTCTGCGACGGCCACAATCAGGACATGACAGCAGTGGGTCGTGACAGCAGCGGTCGTGACAGAAGTGGGTCGTGACAACCACCGTCGACGTCTGCTCGCCGCTCGACGGGCGTGCCGGTCGGCGGCGGCCTGGCGGGTCACCTCGAGCAGCGCCGGCTGGCGGCCGTGGACCCGGCCCCTGGTTCTGGCGCCGCGCCGGGTGGCCGTCGGACTCACCGCCTGCGGCGCCGTGGCATGCCTGTTGATGGCCGGTTGCGGTGGGCCGGGACCGGTCCGGCTGACCAATGTCCCGGTGCCGGCGCCGGCCGACCGGGCGTCCTGCGCGGCCCTCATCCGGGTGTTGCCGTCCTCGCTCGGTCACGGCCTCGAGCGGCGTCACCTTGATCCGCCACAGGACACCGCGGCGGCCTACGGTGGCGGACCGATCGTCCTGACCTGCGGAATCTCGGGGGTGCCGGCGAGTTACCGACCGGATTCGATGCTGTCGGAGGTCGATGGTGTCGGTTGGTTCGCGGACAAGCTCGGTGAGACCGTGCGGTACTCGACTCCGACCCGATCGCCCCACGTCGTCCTCACCCTGCCGGGCTCCGCGTCGAGCGAGGTGCAACCCTTCGACATCCTGGTCTCCGTCGGCCCGGCCGTGCGCGCGCACAGCGCCTCGACGACGCCGTGACCCCCGGCGGCCGCTCGACGCCGTCCCTGGGACCGGCGGCCGGACGGTCATCGCAGTCCGGCGCCGTCACGTAGTGCAAGCCGCACGAGCCGGTCGACCAGATCCGGATAGGTGATCCCGCTCGCCGCCCACATCCTGGGGAACATCGACGTCGGGGTGAAGCCAGGCATCGTGTTGACCTCGTTGACGACCACGTGATCGTCCGGGGTGACGAACACGTCGACCCGCGCGAGTCCCGCGCAGTCGAGTGCCTCGAACGCCGCCACCGCCACCTGCCGCACTCGGGCCAGCGCCGACGGAGACAGTCGCGCGGGGATGTCGAAGCGGGTCTGGTCGGAGACGTACTTCGCCTCGAAGTCGTAGAAGCCCGTAGCCGAGGTGACTGTGATCTCGGCCGGGACGCTGGCCTGCGCACCGGGCCCGTCCAGCCGGCCGAGCACCCCGCATTCGATCTCACGTCCCGTGATCGCCGCCTCGACGAGGACCTTGGGGTCGTTCGCCCGGGCCGTCTTGACCGCCGTGTCCAGATCGGCCCAGGCATCCACGCGGCTGATGCCGATGCTGGAGCCACCGCGGGCCGGCTTGACGAAGACCGGCAGGCCCAGGCGGTCCTGGTCGGCCTCGGACAGGGTCTGGCCGGCCCGCACCACGGCGTACGGGCCGACGGGCAGGCCCGCGGCCTGAAGCATGGACTTCATGTGCTGCTTGTCCATGGCAGCCGCGCTCGCGAAGACACCTGAGCCGACGTAAGGTACCCCGGCCATCTCGAGGAGACCCTGGATGGTCCCGTCCTCGCCGAAGGGGCCGTGCAGAAGCGGGAAGACCACGTCGACGTCCCCGAGTGGGCCTTGGATGGACTCCCCGCCATCGCGCGGGTACCAACGTGCCGCGGTCGGGTCCGGAGCAAGCACGACACTCGTCCCTCGAGACGCCGTGACCTGCGGAAGCGCCCCGTCTGCCGGCGTGAGGGCCTTCGCGTCGGGCATGAAGACCCACCGCCCCGACGGGTCGATGCCGACCAGGGCGACGTCGTAGACGTCGGGGTCGAGCGCGCGCAGCACGCCGCCGGCAGACACGCAGGAGATCGCGTGCTCCGTGCTACGGCCGCCGAACAGGAGGGCGAGTCGAATCCGACGCCTGGTGCCTGCCATGCCGGGACACTAACGGATCGGCGGCCGAGGTCCGGGGCCGCACCCGGTGACGGCGTCCGGCGCCGTCACCGTTCGGGTCTGACCGGCTGGCGACGGACGGCCCGATGGCCGGCGTCGACCTGCGTCCGACCTGCGCCGGCCACGTCGATGCGGGAGTCGCAGCCACGCTGCCGCAGCGGTGGTGCATAATCGAATACATGTTCGATTCGATGTCAGGGGTCGACAAGACTCCTCAAGATGGCGAGGCCCTGTCCACCGAGGGTGAGCGCGCAGGCCGGTCCGCATCAGTGGACGCGGACCGGGCGAGTCCGCCACCCGGATCGGCCACCGTGTTCGGGCGGTCCGTGGATGATCTGAGCGATGCAGAGTGCCTCCAGCTCGACGGCCGGATCGCCCGGGAACTGGCGAGGCTCGAGGCGTGGCGCCTGCGCGTGCGGGCCAGATTCGCTCAGCTGCGTCCGCCGCTCGCGGGCGACCGGGAGGGCGTGGAGCGGGGATTCAGCGAGTTCGCCGGGGACGAGCTCGCCGCCGTCGCACGTTGCGCGCCTGCCGCCGCCGGGCGCCAGCTTGAGCTGGCAGTGGCCGTGGTCAGTCGGCTACCCGAGACACTTGCGGCGTTGGAGTCCGGCGAGATCGATCCTGACCGAGTGAGGGCGATGGCCGACGTCACGAAGAGCCTCGACGCCAGCCAGGCTCGGACGGTCGAGAACAGGGTGCTGGCACGCGGAGCGCGGGCGAGCTGCCCCAGCTTCCGATCGGCGGTGACCAGGTCGGTTCTCGCCGTCGACCCGGCCGGAGCGGACCAGCGTCGGCGCCGGCGCGAACGTGATCGCCACGTCCGAACCCGCCCCAGGGAGGACGGCATGGGGGAGCTGTTGGCGTTGCTGCCCGCGGATCGCATGGTCGCCGCCTATCGACACATCGATGCGCTGGCCCGGGACGCCGGAGGACCGGACGACGAGCGCAGTATCGGTGAGCGACGGGCCGACGTTCTGGTTGATCTGGTGCTGGGCGAGCGGCACGGCCCGGTCGCCACCGAGGTTTCGGTCGTGGTGTCCCTGGCAGCGTTGATGGGGCTATCGAGCGCACCCGGCGAGCTCGAGGGGTATGGCCCGATCCCGGCGGAGCTTGCCCGCGAACTCGCTCACGGCTCACGTTCGAGCTGGCGGCGCATCGTCACCGACCCCATCGACGGATCGGTACTCGAGGTGGGAGACAGACGCCACCCTTCGCCGGCGATGGCCCGGTTCATCCGCGCGCGGGACAGGACCTGCGTCTTTCCAGGATGCTCCAAGCCAGCCCGAGACTGCGACCTTGATCACACGACGTCGCGTGCGGACGGTGGGAGAACCCGGGTCGACAACACGGATCCACTGTGCCGTCACCACCACCGGTTGAAGCATGCCGGGATCTGGACCCTGAGCCAACCCGTGCCAGGCCACCATGTCTGGACGAGCCAGACCGGGCATCAGTTCGTCAGCGAACCCGAGCCCTACCTCGACGAAGTGGCGTAGAGCGCGTCAGGCGCGCGCGACCTTGCCCGCCTTGATGCAGGAGGTGCAGACGTTCAGCCGCCGACGGGTTCCACCCACGACGGCCCGGACGGTCTGAATGTTCGGGTTCCAGCGACGGCGAGTGCGTCGGTGGGAGTGGGAGACCGACATACCGAAGCCCGGCCCCTTGCCGCAGACGTCGCACACCGAAGACACGAGAAACACTCCGTCGAAGTAGTAATGATCCCGGCGTATGCCCGGGACGTCGGGCGGTCAGGACCGCGATCATACTCATCCCGTGAGCCTGATGGCCTGGTCGGGAGAACTCGCGCAGCAGAGACCAGGTTGAGGTTACCCCAGGCGATGTGGTCTCGGTCGTGGGGCACGGGGCGACCGAGCTTGGCGCCGTCGGCGGTTCGGGCAATATCTGGGTGTGGTCGACCTCGACACGCCCCTGAAGTCACTCCTCGGTCCGCGGGCCGCCACCCTGTTGGCGGAGGGCCTCGAGCTGCATGTGGTCGGTGACCTCCTGGCGCATCTGCCCCGCCGGTATCACGAGCGGGGCGAACTGACGGATCTTGCCGACCTGGTCGTCGGTGACACAGTCACGGTCCAGGCGCGGGTGGAGAAGATCGAGCGCCGACCGATGCGGGGCAGCCGCCGGTCCATGTTGCGGGTCACAGTGACGGACGGCACCCATCCACTCGCTCTGACCTTCTTCAACCAGAGCTGGCGGGAACGCGACCTTCGTGCTGGGACAACGGCGCTGTTCGCCGGAAAGGTCGACGAGTACCGCGGCCACCGCCAGCTGACCAACCCCGAGGTCCAGCTGCTGGAGTCGGAGGTCGAGGGCGACGTCACCGGCGCGCAGTTCGCAAACGCGCTGGTGCCGATCTACCCCGCCGCCGCCAAAGTACCGAGCTGGACCTTGGCCAGATGCGTCCGCCTGGCCTTGGACTCCCTCGGCCCTCTTGAGGACCCGCTGCCGGAGGACCTGCGTCGGCGGCATCGACTGTGCACGCTCGCCGAGGCGTACCGGCTGGTGCATCAGCCTTCCAGCCGCGTCGAGGTCGCTACGGGGCGCAAGCGTCTGACCTGGGACGAGGCTCTGGTTCTGCAGGTCGCGCTGGCGCGCCGCCGCCGCGACGTGCAAGCGTTGGCGACGACCGCCCGCAGCGCCAGGCCGGACGGCCTGTTGGCCGCATTCGACGCCGCACTGCCCTTCCCTCTCACAGCGGGCCAGCGTGAGGTGGGTGCCACCATCGCGGCGGACATCGGGCGCCCGGTGCCGATGCACCGCCTCCTGCAGGGCGAGGTCGGGTCGGGCAAGACGGTCGTGGCGCTGCGGTCGATGCTCATCGTGGTTGACGCGGGCGGCCAGGCTGTTCTCCTCGCTCCGACCGAGACGCTCGCTGCCCAGCACTACCGGAGCCTGCGGGAGATGCTTGGTGATCTCGCGCGATCCGGTGAGCTCGGCGCCGATGAACAAGCGACTCGTGTGATCCTGGTCACTGGTTCGATGGGCGCCCGCGCTCGGCGGGAAGCGTTGGCGGACATATCAGAGGGTTCAGCCGGTCTCGTCGTGGGGACGCATGCTCTGCTACACGAGGAGGTCGTCTTCGCGGATCTCGGGCTGATCATCGTCGACGAGCAGCACCGATTCGGGGTCGAGCAGCGAGACGCACTGCGGGCGCGGGGCCGGCGACCCCCGCATCTGCTGGTCATGACGGCGACCCCGATCCCACGGACCGTGGCCATGACGGTCTTCGGTGATCTCGAGGTATCCGAGCTCACCGAGTTGCCGAGCGGCCGTTCTCCGATCGCCACGTTCGTCGTTCCCGCGGCCATCCGCTCGTGGGCCGATCGGATGTGGGGCCGGATCCGTGACGAGGTCGCGGCCGGTCGCCAGGCCTATGTTGTCTGCCCCCGAATCGGCGGGGACAGCTTGGACGACGACCCCGGCGCGCTCTCGGACGAGCCGGCGGGGCAAACGGGACGTCCGGCGGCGACGGTGACGGACGTGCTGCCACAGTTGATGGACGGTGAACTCGCGGGCCTGCGGGTGGAACCACTTCACGGCCGTCTCCCGGCGGCGCAGCGGGAGGCCACGATGACCCGCTTCGCCCAGGGAGAGATCGATGTGCTGGTGGCGACCACAGTCATCGAAGTCGGGGTGAACGTGCCCAACGCAACGGTGATGGTGGTTCTCGACGCGGATCGGTTCGGGGTGTCGCAGCTGCACCAGCTGCGGGGACGGGTGGGGCGCGGCACCGCACCCGGGTGGTGTCTGTTGCATACAGCGACGGACCAGGGAACGCCAGCCTGGCACAGGCTGGGAGCGGTCGCCGCGACCAACGACGGCGCCGAACTCGCTCGACTCGATCTGGCTCAGCGCCGGGAGGGGGACGTACTCGGCGCGGCTCAGTCCGGGGGACGCCGATCCCTGAAGTTGCTGGCGCTGCTGAGAGACGAGGACCTGATCCGAGAGGCGCGCACCGAGGCAACCCGGCTGGTTGATGCCGATCCCGAACTGGATCGGCATCCTGCTCTGCGGCGGCTGCTTGACGCCGCGCTCGATGACGCCAGTGCCGCGTTTCTCGAGAAGGGATGACCGGCGCCTCGATGACGCGAATTATCGGTGGAACCGCAGGTGGACGCCAACTCCTCGTTCCCGCAGGTCGAGCCACCCGGCCGACATCCGATCGCGCCCGCGAGGGTCTGTTCAACACGCTGTCGACGTGTGTCGACCTGCCGGGTGCCCGGGTCGCGGATCTCTACGCGGGCTCGGGTGCGGTGGGCCTGGAGGCGTTGTCCCGTGGCGCGGCGCACGCGCTTCTTGTCGACCATGACCCGGCAGCGGTCCGAGCCCTGCGGCGAAACGTGACTGCCCTGGGTCTTTCGGGCGCAGAGATCATCCAGGCCTCGGTAGCGCGTGTGGTGCAGAACACTTCCGGGGATCCCTACGATGTGATGTTTCTCGATCCGCCCTATGCGATGAGCGACGTCGAGCTCGGCGAAGTACTCGCAAAGCTCCGCGGCAGCGCATGGCTGGCTGCGGACGGTGTCTGCGTGGTCGAAAGGTCCCACCGGTCGGGTCCGGTTGCATGGCCGGACGGCCTGTGTGCACTACGTGACCGGAGGTACGGGGAGGGTGTTCTCTGGTACGGTATTCGATCATGAGGAGGGCAGTCTGTCCCGGTTCATTTGATCCGATCACCAATGGCCATCTCGACATCGTCATCAGGGCGAGCAAGCTCTTCGACGAGGTGGTGGTCGCCGTTTCGATCAACAAGAACAAGGCCACCCTGTTCACCATCGACGAGCGCATGGAGCTCATTCGTGAGGCGGTGCGCAATCATCCGATGGCGCCGTCCAACGTCGTGGTGGACGCATCACACGGCCTGGTGGTCGACTTCTGTCGTGCCCGTGGTATCCAGTCGATCGTCAAAGGTCTGCGCGCGGTCAGCGATTTCGACTACGAACTGCAGATGGCCCAGATGAACAATTCGCTCGCAGGTGTGGAGACGCTCTTCATGAGCACGAACCCGCAGTATGCTTTTCTGTCCTCGAGCCTGGTGAAGGAGGTCGCTCGCTACGGCGGGGACGTCTCGCACCTCGTGCCCGACGTGGTGCTCAAGCAGCTCCGCGAGCGCGCGGTCGAGTAGCCGCTTCTGCAGCCGCCGGGGTGCGTCCGATGCCGCTCGCCCGCCAGTCCACTTTGCAGGGGGGCTGGAATGGGCTGGATGGGTGGCCATGAGGCCTGTCTCCTGGCAGGTGCCGACTGGCAGGCGCCGGCAGCGGGCCGGTCGGGTCGCGACGCGATCGGATACGCTGGACGCGTAGTCGGCGACTGCTGGGGTGCGTCCGGCGGTCCTCCGGGGTGCCTTGAAGGGCGGCCGGGGGGCTGGCTTCTCGGTCGTCAGCCGGCGCTGCAACAGTCCCACCCTCCACGTAGGGCCCGCCACTGCGGGCTTTCCCGAGCCGAACCTAGACGTGAATTCGACTGCCGCCATGACTGGATCCCACCCCCGCCGTAGGGCGCCCAAGGGCCCCTTGGTGCTCGACACCCGTGAGCTCGGCCGACGGCCGGGGTCGATGCGCCGTGTCCGGACACAGGCGGCGCTACCTGCCGATCTCGGGACCGAGATGATGTGGGTGCCCGCGGGAGCCACTGCCGCGCTGGATCTCCGACTGGAGTCGGTGATCGAGGGGGTGTTGGTCAGCGGCACGATCGTGGCCCCGCTGCGAGGCGAGTGCGGTCGTTGTCTCGACGAGGTGTCCGACGTCGGCACTGTCGAGGTCCGGGAGCTTTTCTACTACGCTGACCGGGCCGTGGACGTGGCGGATGACGACGACGCGCGGGTCCTGGTCGACGACCACGCCGACCTTGAGCCCGTGGTCCGGGACGCGCTTGTGCTGGACCTGCCGCTGTCCCCCACCTGCCGGCCGGACTGCGCGGGACTGTGCGCGGACTGCGGGGCACGGCTCGACGAGGTCGGGCCACATCACTCCCACGACCGCCTCGACGCGCGGTGGGCTGCGTTGTCCGCTCTTGCGGAAGACGGCGCTCCGACGGGAACTGATCAGGGTCGGTCCGACCCTGACGAGAGCAAGGAGAAGAAATAGTGGCCGTCCCGAAGCGACGCACCTCGCGCAGCAACACCCGGTCTCGCCGTTCGCAGTGGAAGGCCAAGGTGCCGACCCTCGCGAAGTGCTCCCGGGGGCATGTGATCCGGCCGCACACTGTGTGCACGACGTGCGGCCGGTACAACGACCGTCAGGTGCTAGACGTCTGAGCCGATGTGACCCGCATCGCCGTTGATCTGCTTGGGGAGGGGCTCCCTTTCGGGCCCCTCCTTGAGGCGTTGCCCACCGCGTTGGACGCGGACCCGCGCCTGGTGCTGATCCTGGTTTCGCCTGCCGAAGGTGTCCGTGAGGAGCTGGCACGGCTTGGAATCTCGGCTGGCGAAAGGGTGCTGCTGAGATCCGCCACCCACACGGTGGCCGGCGGGCCCGCTGCCCTTCGTCAGGTCCGCTCGCGCAGGGACGCCGGCGTCCGGGTGGCAGCCCGGCTGGCACGTGAGGGTGACGCCGATGCGATGGTGTCGGTGGCACCCGTCGAGTCGGTTGTCGCCGCCGCCCAGTTCACCCACGGACTGCTTCCGGGCGCGACACGAGCGGTACTGGCTGCGATCATCGGGCGGCAGGATGCGGGCGTCGTGTTGTGCGACGCAGGATCGGCCACAGGGGTGACGGCCGATGAGCTTGCCCAGTCCGCGCTGCTGGGCAGCGCATATGCGGCCCTGCGATTCGCGGTGGAGGCACCCCGGGTCGGGCTGGTGGCACCACGAAAAGCGCTGTTGGATCCGGCACGGCGCCTCGCCGACGAGCTGCTTCGGTCGCTCGATCTGAATTATGCCGGTCCGTGCACGGTGGAGAGTGTCCTGGCCCGACCTGAGTCGGCCGGTCAGGATCGGGCGGCGGCTGGCTGGTCTTCCGTAGCAGGCTCAGACCGGCGGCTGGAGGTCGCGGTGACTGACGGCTACACCGGAGATGTCGTGCTGTCGACCATTCGAGGTGTATCGAGCTGGGAACGTCGAGGTTCTGCCGGCGGCACCGATGCCGGCCTGGATCCGGCATGGGGAACATTGGAAGATCCTGATGTGCGAGGGGGAACGATCGTGCTAGGGGTCGACGGTATCGCGGTCCATGCGGAGCACACCCGAGGAGGATCCGTGGACGCCGGGGCCGGCGGGCTGCTCGCGGCGCTGAGGGTGGCGTCCTTGGCTGTACGCGGGGATCTCGTCCCTCGAACCCGGGCTGCGATGGCGACTCTGGTTGCGCGGCGGCGGGCGCTGGCTGGGTTGGCCGGATGACGCGCCATCTTCCGCCTCCTCCGCCCCGGGATGGCCTGATCGAGGTCCTCGAGGCTGCCGTCGATCCGGAGCTGCTGGACCGGGCGCTCACGCACCGTTCCTACGCCTACGAAAAGGGCGGTCTTCCAACCAACGAGCGGTTGGAGTTCCTGGGTGATGCGGTGCTCGGTCTCGTCGTGACCGCCGCGCTTTTCCTCCGTCATCCTGATCTTCCCGAGGGGCAGCTGGCCAAGCAACGAGCCTCGGTGGTGAACATGCGGGCACTCGCTGACGTGGCCCGTGGCATCGGTCCAGACGGTCTCGGGCCCTACCTGCTGCTCGGCCGGGGGGAGGAGACGACCGGAGGCCGCGACAAGGCGAGCATCCTGGCCGACACCCTTGAGGCCATCATCGGGGCGGTCTATCTCTCGGCCGGCCTCGACGCGGCTTCCATTTTCGTGCATCGCCTGTTCGATCCGTTGTTGGACGAGGCTGCGGGTCGTGGCGCCGGCCTGGACTGGAAGACCTCGTTGCAGGAGCAGACGGCCCTGCTCGCCCTCGGGCCGCCCGAATATGTAGTCGAGGAGGCCGGTCCCGATCACGCCAAGAGGTTCACCGCGCACGCGCGCATCGCCGGCGAGCCGTTGGGAGAGGGAGAGGGCGGCAGCAAGAAGGAAGCGGAGCAGCGAGCCGCGGCAGCGGCCTTCGCAGTGCTGGAGAGCCGAGCGGCCGCGGCGGCACAGCAGGATGGAGACAGCCGCCCGACCGGTCCCGCAGTGCTCGGCGATGCTTCCGTGGCAGGTCCATCGAGCCGGGGGCACGTCTCGGGCCCCTGACGCTGGTGATCGGCGACTGTCATGCACTGACGTCCCGTTTCGTACGGATGGCCCGGATCGGTTCCGCCCCTGACATCATCCCCGACGGTCGGAGATCATGCCTGAGCTACCAGAGGTGGAGGTCGTGCGCCGCGGGCTGCAGCGCGGTGTCGTTGGCCGGGTGATCGCCTCGGTTGCGGTGTGTCATCCGCGTGCCGTGCGCCGTCATCCGGCCGGCGCCGGCGACTTCGCCGCTCTGCTCGTCGGGCAGCGGGTGACGGCCGCGAGACGTCGCGGCAAGTACCTCTGGCTAGCGCTGAGGACGGACCTCGCGGCCGCGGTTGCGGCCGCGGCGCCGGCGCTGGCGATCGAACCGGGGACAGAGGGTGCGCCGGCGGGTCTGCCCGTGCTGGAGTCGCCCCCGTCTGCCGCACCCGACGATGCCCTGATCGCGCATCTCGGTATGAGTGGTCAACTACTCGTGGTGCCGCCGACGACTCCGGACCAGAGACACCTGCGCATTCGCTTCACCTTCGTCGACGGAGGCCGGGAACTGCGGTTCGTCGACCAGCGCACCTTCGGCGGCTTGGCGGTCGCCGTCGGCGGCGGGGAGCTGCCCGAGCCGGTCGCCCACATCGCCCGGGACCCGCTTGATCCCGCCTTCGACGAGGACCTCGTCGTCCGGCGACTGCGTGACCGCCGTACCGGCGTCAAGCGGGCGCTGCTCGATCAGACGCTGGTCAGCGGTGTGGGCAACATCTATGCGGACGAGGCGCTGTGGGCGGCCAGGATGCACTACGCCCATCCGACCGAGACGTTGACCCGTCCCGAGGTCCGCCGGCTGCTGGATTGTGTCCGCACGGTCATGATTGCGGCCCTCGACGCGGGTGGGACGTCCTTCGACAGGCTGTATGTCTCGACCGACGGGGTCAGTGGACTGTTTGAGCGGTCACTGGCGGTCTATGGTCGCGCAGGGCAGCCCTGCGGCCGGTGTGGGGACACGATCCGCCGCGACGCATTCATGAACAGATCCAGCTTCACCTGCCCCACCTGCCAGCGCCCACCCCGCCGACCCAGATGGTAGGATTCGATCAGACGTTCGAAGATGCACGCCTCCTTGAGAGGTGACCGCGAACGTGGCAGCGCGAGGCCGGTGAGAGCCCGCTCTCGCGCTGGACCACACTGCCGCCTCATCCGGGGCCGAGTCGGGATGTTCCCGGCTCGGTGAGGCTCCACCGACGGCGTCGGGTCGTGCTGTGGCCGCCCGAGGCGAGAGGGACGGAGATGCCATGAATCCGGATGCGCTGCTCGGCCGGGTGCGGAAACTCCTGGCCATGGCGGAGGCCGAAGGTCTCACCGAGGCCGCCAGGGAGTCGTACAACGTCAAGGCGGCCGAGCTCATCGCGCAGTACGGGATCGACCGCGCGCTCATCGAGGAGGCCGCGCCGAGCCGGGTCGCCGCCGCAGACCTTGTGGTTGCCCTCGACTCGCCCTACGCCCGAGACAAGGTCTCGCTGTTGGCGAGCATCGCGGCCCCGCTGGGGTGCCGGCTCGTGCACCGCACGGTTCGCCGTGACCGCGGGACGGAGCATTCCGCGCACCTTTTCGGCATGGATGCGGACATTCGCCGGGTGCAGGTGTTGTTCACGTCGGTGCTTGTGCAGCAAGCACACGGACTGGCCGTCACGCGTCCGCCGCGGCATGAGGACCCGAGAGCGTTCCGCCGGTCGTGGATGGCCGGGTTCGCCCTGGCCGTCGCGCAGCGGTTGGCCCGTACGGAGCGGACGGCGCGTGAGCGGGCCCAGGCTCAGCAGCGGGCAGACGAACGCGACGGCCTGGAGAGCCACCCCTCGGTCGCGGTGGTCCTCGCGGACCGGAGTCAGCGGGTGGACGCGCATCTCGCCGCCGTCTACCCGCGCCTGCGTACACCGCGAGCGCGTCAGCTTTCCGGCAGCGGCGGTCGGGAGGGCTACCTGGCCGGCGAGCGAGCCGATCTCGGGCTCGGCAACCGGGTGTCCGGTCGAGTCTCGCCAGCGATCGGCTCGCGTGGATAGATGACAGATCTTCCTGGCTAGAGCTTGCCGCCCGGAAGATTGGGAACCGCGGTCTGCGTGGGGCCGGAGGTCCGTGGCGGAGCGTAGCCAGGTCCAATGATCTTGTTTGCGCCGTCAACCGGTTCCGGCGTCACATGACGATCGCCGTCGGTGCTTGCGTGCGGGACGGGTAGCGCTCCACCGTCCTGGGAGAAGTTCTGTCCGCAACCGCTGATCAGCAGCGCCGACCCGAGGGCTCCGCAGACGAGTGCCACGGCGGTGGACCTGCGGCGGGAGTGCGGCCCCAGCGGCCGCTTCCGTTGAGGTTCCACCGGCCGTCGCGCCTCGCTCGATCGGCCTGCCATGTCTGAGAGAGATGAGGTGTCCACGATGGGCTGTACCCTACCGTGCTGATGAGCGAGGTACCCATCAAGCAGACGATGCCTGGCCCGACCGTGGTCCGCTTCACGGCTCGTGTCGTCGGCCGTGTTCAAGGCGTCGGTTTTCGTGACTACGTGCGCACCCGCGGCCGCCGGCTCGGCTTGGTGGGAACGGCTACCAATATGCCCGATGGTGCTGTCGTGGTGATTGCGGAGGGCGGGGCGCCAGCGTGCCAGAATCTTGCCCGTCTGCTCGTGACGGGGCACACTCCAGGCTGGACGGATCGGGTCGAGGTGGTGTGGCAGAGGGCACAGGGCGATCTGGCTGACTTTCGCCGGAAGTGACTGCTTGTGGACACTGTGCTGGCCCAACTGTCGTCAGGATGACGGTCAAGTTTTTGCGTGTTCACCGGATCAGTCGGGGGGCATGTGGCATGCTCTTGACTTTCGGTCACTCGGCGTGGGACTCTAGGGCCATTGTTTGGGGCGCACTCTGATCTGTTCGGATCTTGTGTTGTCCGACACCCACTAGGTCACTCATCGTGGAGGACCATCACTATGGCGAAGGCCCTTTTCGGCCACGTCGGTTCCGGCAGCGACCTGCGTCTCTCCTACGAGGTACGCCGGCTCCGTGCTCGAGTTGCGGAGCTTGAGGCTGAACTGACCCGAGTACGCGAGGTTAACGAGGCACTGGTCGGTGGTGTCGACGTACCGGAGGATGTCCGGGCACTCGACGCCGAGCCGGCGTACAGCTGAACCGCAAGGTCGGCTATCGGGGGCGTTTCCTGACCGGAGCGCCCCTTCGTACTGACTACGCCCGGCTCTGAGCGATTTTTTGGCCTCGGTATGTGCGCGAATGGCTACATACTGTAATTGAGGCGTTGCTTGGTCGGGGGCGGTCGTCGTGGCGTCGGGGTCGTCGCTTGGGGGAGGACTCCTGGCGTGGCCCCGAAGTGCTGCGATGTTCCGTCCCCGTTCGGGGGCTGGGACCGCAGTGTCGGTCTTGCGGGAATCCTGGCGTAATAGGTTACTTCTCCGGCTCTGCGGGCCCTGTTCGGGACGCAAGCGCGGAGTGTATCCGTACGGTCGCTTTGTGTTGCTCGATAGGATGGGCACTCCCACGTCGGCTGATCCCGGCCATCCGTCACCAGTCCGGCGAGCCCTCCTCACCGCTCCGGAGACCGGTGCATCTCAAGAGCCTGACCCTGCGGGGCTTCAAGTCCTTTGCGAGCTCGACCTCCTTGCATCTCGAGCCCGGAATTACCTGTGTGGTGGGCCCGAATGGGTCGGGTAAGAGCAATGTGGTCGATGCCATCGCCTGGGTGCTCGGGGAGCAGGGCGCCAAGGCGTTGCGGGGCGGCACCATGTCGGACGTCATCTTTGCGGGCACACCCGCGCGCCCGGCGCTTGGTCGGGCGGAGGTGCTGCTCACGATCGACAACTCCGACGGCGCGTTGCCGATTGAGTACACCGAGGTAACCGTCGGTCGTCTCATGTTTCGCAGCGGGGAGAGCGAATACACGATCAACGGTACGGGATGCCGGCTCCTCGACATCCAGGAGCTCATGAGCGACTCGGGGATCGGCCGCGAGTTGCACGTGATCGTGGGCCAGGGCCAGCTTGACGCCGTGCTGCACGCACGCCCCGAAGATCGCCGTGCGTTCATCGAGGAGGCCGCCGGGGTTCTCAAGCACCGCAAGCGCAAGGAGAAGGCGCTGCGCAAGCTTGAGGCGATGGCGGCGAACCTCACCCGACTCACCGACCTCTCCGCGGAGCTACGTCGGCAGCTCGGCCCCCTCGGCCGGCAGGCGGAGATCGCGCGGAAGGCCGGAGTCATCCAGGCATCGCTCAGAGACGCCCGGCTTCGGCTGCTCGCGGACGAGCTGAACTCTGCCCGGACCGCGATCGCCTCGGACGTCGTGGACGAGGAGGCGCTGCGGCGACGGCTCACCGACTCGGAATCGGCGCAACATGCCGCAGCGCAGCGTGAGGCGCAGCTCCAGTCGGAGCTTGCCGCCGTCGTCCCCCGCGCGGCCGCGGCGCAGGAGACCTGGTATGCGATGGCCTCCCTGCGGGAGCGGTTGCTGGGAACCCGCTCGCTGGCGACCGAGCGAGCCCGGCTGCTGCGGATCGGATCCGATGAACTACGAGGTCGCCGTGATCCAGATGAGCTCGAGCAGGAGGCGATCGCGGTCCGGGAGCAGGAGATCGCGCTCACCGAGCGGTTGGAACGCGATCGCGAGCTGCTCGAGGAGGTGGTCGTCAGACGGGCGGATCTCGAGGCAGCGCTGGCAGACGAGGAACGCGAGCTGATCGCCGCCGCTCGCGCCGCGTCCTCCCGGCGTGAGGAGCTCGCTCGGCTCGCCGGTCAGGTCGAGGCCGCGCGGTCGAGGGCGACCGGCGCGGAGGAGGAGATCGCGCGGACGACGGAGGCCCTGACGGCCGCGCGGGAGCGCGATGCGGAGGCCGCACAGTCCACGACCGCGCTGCAGACGGAGCTCGCCCAGATGGAGGGCGCTCGAGAGGAACTCGCCGAAAGGCACGACGCCGCCGTGGCGGTGCACGCCAGCGCGACCGATCGCCTGGAGATGCTGCGGGCCGAGGAGCGTGCGGCCGAGCGGGACCGGGCATCCTGGACGGCGCGCCGTGATGCACTGCAGCTTTCGCTCGCGCCAGCCGACGGCGTGGCGGCTCTGCTCGAGGCCGTCGCGCGGGTGCGGGCCTCCGACAGCGAGCCGACCGCCGACACGGGCGTCCCGCGGGGCGGCGGCGAGGGGGCTCATGACGGGACCTCCGCAGGCGAAGCGTCGCCCGCGAGGTCCTCTGGCGGGAAGAGAAGCGGACCTGGTGGCCGTCGGCATCGATCAGGTGCGGCGAAGGACTCCGGCCCCGCCGACGGGCGACGATCCGAACTCCCGCCCCTGGACCCCTCTTTTGTGCCCCTCGGTCGGCTGTCCGACGTTGTGACCGTGCGGTCGGGAGCCGAGGTGGCGGTGGCCGCGGCGCTGGGGCCGGCCGCCGACGCGCTGCTGGTCGCCACGCCGACCGAGGTACTGACCGCGTTCGCCTGGCTGCGGCAGGCCGATGCCGGCCGAGCTGCGGTGGTGATTCCCGGGACCATGAGCGACGGGAGCGAGGCCGCAGGCGACGCCCATGATGCCGGCGGTTGGCCGCGTCCCGGCCGGGGTCGCGGCGAGCTGGACGAGCCGGTCGCTGGCATGGCGGGCCCGCTCCCCGAAGGCTGCGTGCCCGTTCTGGAGCTGGTGGAGTTCATCGACGACCGCTTCCGTTTCGCGCTGGTGTCGTTGCTCGAAGGCACCGTCGTCGTCGACGATCTGGCCGCCGCCGAGCTCGCCGTCCGGTCTCGGCCCGACCTGCGGACTGTCACAAGGTCCGGCGACGTCCTCGGTCCCGCAGCGTCGATCGGGGGCAGCGCACATCCGCCGTCGGCGATCGAGCTGCGTGCAGCGGCCGACGAGGCGGAGGCCGGAGTAGTGGAAGCAGCTCGACGGGCCGAGACGGCGCACGAGTCCTTCGAGCCCGCCAGGACCGAAGTGGCGCGGACCCGTTCGGCCATCGACGCGGCGCTGGCCGCCCTGCACGGGGCCGACGCCCGGTATCGGGCGCTGTCCGAGCAGGTCGCACAGCTTGAGCGGGCGTGGGGCGGTGCGGGCTCGGAGGTGGCGCGGCTCGAGGCCGCCCGCGGCCGCGCGGAGACGGCCAGGGACCGGGCCTATGGTGCTCTGTCCGAGCTGGAGACCGCCCTCGCCGCGACCTCGGCGCAGCCGGAGATCGACGAGCCGACGCCGGCCGAGCGGGACCGGCTGGTCTCCGCTACCTCGGCCGTGCGGGCCGCCGAGGTCGAGGCTCGGCTTGCCGTGCGGACCAGCGAGGAACGGGCGCGCGGCCTGCAGGGCCGAGCGGACGGGCTGATCCGGGCCGCGGCGAGCGAACGCGCGGCCCGGGTTGCCGCCGCCCGTCGGCGCGAGGTGCGCGAGCGGCAGGCCGCGGTCGCGGCGGCGCTTGGGGACGCCACCCAGGTGACCCTGGATCGGTTGGACCGTTCGTTGGCCCGAGCCGCGACCGAGCGTGCGGAGGCCGAAGCCCTGCGCCGGGCGACCGAGACGAACCTGGCCGCCGTGCGCGAGCAGGCGCGGGCGCTCGCTGCCGAGGTCGCGGCGCTGCGTGATGCGGCCCACCGCGACGAACTGGCCCGCGCGGAGAAGCGTCTGCGGGCGGAGACGCTCGAGACCAGGGCGATGGAGGAGTTCGGGATCGGAGCCGAGGACCTGGTGGCCGAGTTCGGGCCGCAGGTGCCGGTTCCGCCCGACGATCCGGACGGTACGCCGGCGCCGTTTGATCGGGCCGAGCAGACCGCGAGGGCGGCCGCCGCGGAGAAGCAGTTGACCCGCCTCGGCCGGATCAACCCACTCGCCCTGGAGGAGTTCGCTGCTCTGCAGGAGCGGGCGGCGTTCCTGTCGGCGCAGCTCGACGACATCAAGAGCACCCGACGGGACCTGCTGCTCGTGGTCGAGGAGGTCGACGTCCGGGTTCGTGAGGTGTTCGCCGCGGCCTTCGCCGACACCGCCCGGGAGTTCGAGGTGGTCTTCGCCACCCTCTTCCCCGGCGGGGAGGGGCGGCTGGTGCTCACGGATCCCGACGACATGCTGACCACCGGAATCGAGGTCGAGGCCCGCCCGCCGGGCAAGAAGGTCAAGCGACTGTCACTGCTGTCGGGTGGGGAGCGATCGCTGACCGCACTCGCGCTGCTGCTGGCGATCTTCCGGGCTCGTCCGTCACCGTTCTACGTCCTCGACGAGGTCGAGGCGGCGCTGGACGATCGCAACCTCGGCCGGTTGTTGAACGCCATCGAGGGACTGCGGCAGAAGTCCCAATTGATCATCATCACTCACCAGAAGCGGACCATGGAGATCGCCGACGCCCTGTACGGCGTGGCGATGCGCGGTGACGGAGTCACGACTGTGATCAGTCAGCGGTTGCGGGATCGCGCGGCTGTCTGACCCGGCCCGGGTGGGTGCCGGGGTGGGTGAGCACCCCGGACCGCCCCGGCCATCTGTCAGGATCGGGGGGTGGAGCTCCTCATCCTGATCGTCGTCATCGCCGTCGTCGCACTGGCCACCATGGGACTCGTGGTGGGCAGTGCCGTGCGGCGGCGCCCCCGCCGGGCTGTCGGAAGGGGCGGTCGGTCCGACACCGACCTGTCTCCCGGTGTCGGTGACGACGCCGAGGTGCCTCGCGATGCGCCGACCCGGACGATCGATGACGTTGGCCTGCCCGCCGCGCCCGAGACCGCGCCGCCCCGAGCGGACGCGTCCGGTCCGCCGGTGATCGGGGATGTCGCGACCGCGGGCCCGGCGGAGAACCTCGCGCCCTCGGTTCCGCCGCAGCAGCGTCCCCCGGCGGAGATGCCGGCCCCGGCGGCCGGCCGGTTGGTGCGCCTGCGTCTGCGCCTGTCCCGTTCGCAGAACGCACTCGGCCGCGGCCTGCTCTCCCTGCTCTCGGGTGACAATCTCGACGAGGAGACGTGGGAGGACGTGGAGGCGACTCTGCTCCTCGCCGACGTCGGCGTGGTGGCCACCGGTGAGCTGGTGGCGGCGCTGCGGGAACGCACGAAAGTGCTCGGCGCGAGTACTCCGGCCCAGGCGCGGGCGATGTTGCGCGATGAGCTGCTCGCCCAGGTGGGCACCGCGACCGATCGTTCGCTGCGGACGTCGGTGCCGGATCGTCCGGCCGTCGTTCTCGTCGTCGGGGTCAACGGCACCGGAAAGACCACGACCTGCGGCAAGGTCGCGCGGCTGCTGGTGGCCGAGGGGCGAACGGTGGTACTCGGCGCAGCCGACACCTTCCGAGCGGCGGCCGCGGACCAGCTGCAGACCTGGGGGGAGCGGGTCGGCGCCGTGACCGTCCGCGGGGCCGAGGGCGGCGACCCGGCCTCGGTCGCCTTCGATGCGGTGAAGCGGGGCATCGATTCAGCCGCCGACACGGTGCTGATCGACACCGCCGGCCGTCTGCACACCAAGACCGGACTGATGGACGAGTTGGCGAAGATCAAGCGAGTGGTCGGCAAGCACGGCCCTGTTGACGAGGTCCTGCTGGTGTTGGATGCCACCACCGGGCAGAACGCGTTGGTCCAGGCCCGGGTGTTCACCGAGGCGGTGGAGTTGTCCGGCGTCGTGCTGACGAAGCTCGACGGCACGGCTAAGGGCGGGATCGTCATCGCTGTGCAGCGCGAGCTCGGCGTGCCGGTCAAGCTGATCGGCCTGGGTGAGGGGCCGGACGACCTTGCTCCCTTCGAGCCCGAGGCCTTCGTTGACGCCCTGCTCGGCGAGCCGGTCTGACGGACCGGGCGCGCCCATCTCGTCGTGCGCCGCAAGAAGACCACGGAGTGTCACACGTCAAGGTCTTCCCGTCGCTCTGAATGTGATCTAGGCTTCAGCGCTGAGCGGAGCCGGGAGGCTCCTCGGTAAGCCGCGACCATCGTCCTCGGCGAGTTTCCGGCTGGGGGGTGAGCGTCCGGCGAGGCGTCTCGCCGTCCTCAGCGCAGAGGGCGGATCCGGCCGGTAGGAGACCTGGTCGGCGTCCGTGCGGGTATGCCTCGCCGGGCCGCGCATGGTTGCGGGGTGGCCCGGCAGCGTCGCGCGGTGCGTCGGCGTGCCTGGTCGCCCAGCGGGACCAGGGCCTGCCGTAGGGCGAGGGGCCGTCCAGTGCCGGCTGACCGTAGCCGGGTGGCCGGGGGTGTTCGGACGCGGGGTGTGTTGTCCTCGTCGTCGGGTGCGTACGCTGGTGCCTGCGGTCCGCCTGCGATCTCGGAGTGTGTGCGCGTGTTCGACACCCTTTCCAGCCGCCTCGACAAGGTCTTCACGTCGCTGCGTGGTCGGGGGCGCCTGACCGATGCGGACATCGACGCCACGGCACGGGAGATCCGGGTGGCGCTGCTGGAGGCGGATGTCGCGCTACCGGTGGTGCGCAGCTTCGTCGCGGCGATCAAGAGCCGGGCGCGGGGGGCCGAGGTCGGCGCCTCGCTGAATCCGGCCCAGCAGGTCATCAAGATTGTCAACGAGGAGCTCGTCGCCATCCTCGGCGGCGGCACGACGACTCTGCGGTTCGCCAAGACGCCGCCCACGGTGATCCTCCTCGCCGGCCTGCAGGGCACGGGCAAGACCACCCTCGCGGGCAAGCTGGGGCGGTGGCTGAAGGCACAGGGGCACACCCCGCTGCTGGTCGCTGCCGACCTGCAGCGCCCCAATGCGGTCAACCAGCTCCAGGTGGTCGGGGCACGCGCCGGTGTCGAAGTCTTCGCCCCCGAACCCGGTAACGGCGTCGGAGATCCGGTCCGCGTGGCTCGTGACGCCCTCGCCCACGCCCGCCGCCAGGTCTTCGACGTCGTCGTCGTCGACACGGCCGGCCGGCTGGGCGTCGACGAGGAGTTGATGCGTCAGGCCGCGGACATCCGTGATGCCGTCTCGCCGGACGAGATTCTCTTCGTCCTCGACGCCATGATCGGTCAGGACGCCGTCGCGACGGCCAACGCCTTTGCCGACGGCGTCGGGTTCAGCGGCGTGGTTCTGACCAAACTCGACGGTGACGCCCGCGGCGGCGCGGCGCTGTCGGTCGCCCAGGTGACCGGGCGTCCGATCATGTTCGCCTCCACCGGCGAGGCCCTCGACGACTTCGACGTCTTCCATCCGGAGCGGATGGCGTCGCGGATCCTCGGGATGGGCGACGTCCTCACCCTGATCGAGCAGGCGGAGAAGGCGTTCGAGGCCGAGCAGGCCGAGGCGATGGCCGCGAAGATGGCGGCCTCGGAGTTCACCCTCGAGGATTTCCTCGACCAGATGCTCACGGTCCGCAAGATGGGTCCGATCGGCAACCTGCTCGGCATGCTGCCCGGCATGGGGCAGATGAAGGAGCAGCTCGCCCAGGTCGATGACCGCGACGTGGACCGGGTGGTCGCCATCATCCGGTCGATGACGCCGGGGGAGCGGCGTGACCCCAAGATCCTTCAGGCCTCTCGTAAGGCGCGCGTGGCCCGCGGGTCCGGCGTCACGGTTACCGAGGTCAACCAGTTGCTCGACCGCTTCGCCGAGGCCCGCAAGGTGATGCGCCAGATGGCGGGTGGGATGGGGCTGCCCGGCGGGATGGCCCGGGCGAAGGCCGCCTCCGCCCGCAAGGCCGCCAAGAAGGGGAAGGGCGCGAACCGCAAGGGAAACCCGGCGGCGCGGGCGGCGCAGGCCAAGGCGCAGAAGTCCGCGGCCCAGGAGCGCCTCGGTAAGGCGCCTGGCTTCCCGGAGGGCATGCCGGATCTGGCGGCCCTCATGCGTCAGCAGGACGGCCTTGGCGGAATGCCGCCCGGAGGTTCGCGCGGCGGTCGCTGACAGGCGTGGCCCCGCCTGGAGAGTCCGTGCTCTCCCGGGTGCGCGGCTGACGGCTGCGGTCTGGCAGACTGTAAGCTCTAGTGCAGGCCCTGCCTGCCAGCGTCGGTGTGGCTGCCCTCCGATCTCGTGCTGTACGAGAGTGATTCGAGTGGTTGTTCCGGCGCTGGTGCTTCCCACCGTCGGACCTCCCGTACCTCCGGGGTTCGGCGGTCACCGACACGTCTGGAGCCGTTCGACCACCGTGGCAACCAAGATTAAATTGCAGCGTCTCGGCAAGATGCGCGAGCCGCATTACCGCATCGTCGTGGCCGACGCCCGCACCAAGCGGGACGGCCGGGTCATCGAGGCCATCGGGCAGTACCACCCGAAGTCCGACCCGAGCATCATCAAGGTCGACGCCGAGCGGGCCCAGCACTGGCTGTCGGTCGGGGCTCAGCCCACCGAGCCGGTTCTCGCGATCCTCAAGGTCACCGGTGACTGGCAGAAGTTCAAGAACCTGCCGGCCCCGCCGCCGATGAAGGTCGCCGAGCCGAAGGCGGACAAGCGGGAGATCTTCCAGGCGGCGGCACGGGCCGCCGCGGGCGCCGAGGACCGTCCGGCGACCACTCCGAAGAAGGCCAAGAAGGCCGCGTCGGCGGATGGCGCGGACGCGCCGGCCGCGGACGCGCCGACCGCCGCGGGGCAGTAGGTGCTGGAAGCGGCCCTCGAGCATCTCGTGCGGGGCATCGTCGATCATCCAGATGATGTTCGCGTGGATCTCAACAACGGTCGGCGCGGCCGAACCCTGGAAGTGCGGGTGCATCCCGACGACCTCGGGAAGGTCATCGGTCGGCGGGGCCGCACAGCCCGTGCTCTGCGCACGGTGATGGGCGGCGTTGGCGGCCGTGGACTGCGGATCGACGTCGTCGATGTGGACCGCTGACACGCGTCGGTCTGGCGACGTCACCGGTCCACCCGGCGTTCACCTCCGTGACTGAGCCGATCGTCGTCGGCCGGATCGGCCGACCGCATGGTGTTCGGGGCGACGTCACGATCGAGGTGCGGACGGATCTGCCGCAGCGCCGGTTCGCGCTGGGTGCGGTGCTCGGGCGTGAGGGCGGCGGTGCCCCCCTCACGGTCGCCGAGGCCCGCTGGCATTCGGGCCGTCTGCTTCTCCGCTTCCAGGGAGTCGAGGATCGTGGCGCCGCGGAGGCTCTCCGCGACGTTCTGCTGACCATCGACTCCGCCGAGGCCGGACCACCGGTGGACGACGACGAGGACGCCGAGGGTGAAGGCGGCGACATCTGGTGGGACCGTGACCTCGTCGGCCTGGAAGCGGTCACGACTGCCGGTGCCACGCTGGGGCGGGTGACGGATGTCATCCATGCGCCGGCGGGCGACCTGCTCGCTGTCGGGCGTCCGGGCGGGGGCGAGCATCTCGTTCCGTTTGTGCGGGAAATCGTCCCGACCGTGGATCCGGCGGCGGGTCGGATCGTCGTCGACCCACCGCCCGGTCTGCTCGATCTCGACTGATTCCGCTCCGGACCGGCCGGCGACGACCCGCCACTGCGGGCGCCCCCGGTTCGGGGCCGACCCCGACGCTCCGGGAGCTGCCGATGCGCGCCGACGTCGTGACGATCTTTCCTGCCTACCTGGAGCCGTTGCGCCTGTCCCTGGTGGGCCGGGCCCAGGAACGTGGCACCCTCGAGGTCCGTACCCACGACCTGCGCGCGTGGACCAGTGACGTGCACAGGACGGTCGATGACGCCCCCTACGGCGGTGGCCCGGGAATGGTGATGCGCCCCGAGCCGTGGGACGCGGCGCTGTCGGAGATCGCGGCATCGGACCCGGCGCGCCGCCCGCGTGTCGTGGTGCCGACCCCGGCGGGCCGGCCGTTCTCGCAGCGTCACGCCGAGGAGCTCGCGCAGGAGCCGTGGCTGGTCTTCTGCTGTGGTCGTTACGAGGGTATCGACGCCAGGGTGATCGAAACCTGGGCGGATGACGAGATCTCGATCGGTGATTACGTGCTGGCCGGCGGCGAGGTCGCCACATTGGTCATCCTCGAGGCGGTAGCCCGTCTCCTGCCGGGGGTGCTTGGCAACAGCGCGTCGGCGGCCGACGACTCGTTTTCCGACGGTCTGCTTGAGGCCCCGGCGTACACGCGTCCGCAGGTCTGGCGGGGCGTCGAGGTACCGGCGGTCCTGCGATCCGGGGACCACGCGGCGGTGGCCCGGTGGCGGCGGGCGCAAGCGCTTCGCCGTACCGTGGCGCGGCGGCCTGATCTGGTGGCGCAGGCCGAGTTGTCCGACGCAGACCGTGCCGTTCTCGACGCCGTCGCGGCCGAAGTCCAACAGGCCGCCACGCCTGGCGGTCAGCGCAGACCGCCGTGGCATCGTGATTCTCGGGCCTGACAGGCTCGGCCGACGGCCGGGGCGGGTGGCCGCCCTGGGGTGCGTGGTCGGAGTCGCCCGCGCGTGTGGCACAGTACAATGCAGTGTCCGCCGGTTCGTGACCGGCTCGGGTGGCCTCAGGTCGAATGATCCCTGCGGGACGTCTCCGTGGTGGAACCTGTCGACGCACGGGTCCGGGTCGGGCTCGGCCATGGGTTGTTCGCCGCGGTCGTGGGCCGAGGGCGCGGACGATCCACTCTCAACCTCTTCAGGAAGCGACTGCCATGCACACCCTGGACAGCCTCGACGCCGAGTCGCTGAGGACCGACGTGCCCGAGTTCTGGCCGGGCGACACCCTCAAGGTCCACGTGCGGGTCGTCGAAGGAAACCGTCAGCGCATCCAGGTCTTCCAGGGTGCTGTCATCCGTCGCCAGGGTGGCGGAGTGCGGGAGACCTTCACCGTCCGGAAGGTGAGCTTCGGCGTCGGCGTCGAGCGCACCTTCCCGCTGCACAGCCCGATCGTGTCCAAGATCGAGATCGTGACCCGCGGTGACGTTCGTCGGGCGAAGCTGTACTACCTGCGTCAGCTCCGCGGTAAGGCCGCCAAGATCAAGGAGAAGCGGGACCCGATCTCGCGCTGACGTCCTCAGTCACTCAGTGCCCCGCCCGGGCCGATTGTCGGCGACTTGCCGGTACTCCGTGCGCGTGTTGACCCCCTTCTTGGACGAAGATGGGCGGCACGGTCCGCAACGACGTCGCATGGGGCGGCTGGTGGCACGTCGACCGGTCCGATGAGGTCAGACGGTCGATCCAGCGAGGTGGCGGAGTGAACGCATCCAGTCCGGGTGGGCATCGTCCGCCGGGAGACGCAGGTGGCAGCCGGCCCGTCGATGATCCACGACGGGTCGGCCCCGCCTCCGAGGGGTCACCGCGGGTTTCACCTCTGCGGAGTGAATCCGCCGACGAACGGTCCGACCGGACTGTTGACCCCGCAGAGGCCCGTGAGGACGTCGGCGGCCCGGCCGCGCTCGACGGCGCGGGCGGAGAGCCGGCCCCAGGCGCGGACGAACCGGGGAGTGGTCGCCGAGTCGGTCGACCCGGATCGGGTGTCCGGGGCCGGGGCTCCTTCCTGCGCGAGCTGCCCGTGCTCGTTCTGGTCGCGTTTCTGCTGGCGCTGCTCATCAAGGCCCTGCTGGTCCAGGCCTTCTGGATCCCGTCGGAGTCGATGGAACGCACCCTGCTGGTCGACGACCGTGTGCTGGTCAACAAGGTCGTTTATCACTTTCGTGACGTGCATCGGGGCGAGATCGTCGTCTTCAACGGCAAGGGAACGGGTTTCGACCATCAGGAGTCGATCGTTCCCAAGCCCACCAATGTCGTCAGCAAGTTCGTCCGCGGTGCACAGAACCTGCTCGGCCTCGGGGCCCCAAGCGAAACCGATTTCATCAAGAGGGTCATTGGGGTCGGCGGCGACACGGTTGCGTGCTGTGATGCGGAGGGCCGCGTGACGGTGAACGGCCACCCGCTGGACGAGCCATACGTGTATCAGAACGACTACCAGCGTTTCGGCCCGGTGAAGGTACCTGCTGGCTATCTCTGGGTGATGGGAGATCATCGGGGGGCGTCGTCCGATGCCCGCCAGAACGGACCGATCCCCAAGGACAAGGTGGTGGGGCGTGCCTTCGTCCGGGTCTGGCCGCTGAGTCGGCTCGGGTTTCTCGGCGTACCGGGCACCTTCAGCGGGATCCCCGACGCGTCGGTTGCTCCTCGCGCGACGCCGGCGCCCACCGCACCCGGGGCGTCGGCGGCATCCGGTGCGGGGGCGGCCCAGCCCAGGCCGGGCCTGCCGGCGACAGACGACACGTCCCTGGTGGCGATCGTCGCGCTGGCCCCGCCGGCCTGGCGGGCCCGGCGCCGCCACCGGCCGCCCGCCATGGCAGGGAGTCCGGTCCCGCCGCGGCCCGGATCCCCATGAGGCCGCGTGGGGTCGTGATCCGGCGCGACGCCGGCCTGTTCGGTTACGAACGGGCGTTGGTGCGTTGTGGGCTCGGCCCGGTCGCCGGCGTCGACGAGGCCGGTCGTGGTGCCTGCGCCGGTCCTCTGGTTGTGGCCGCTGTGGTGCTCGGTCCTGATGGCAGGCGCCGGCTGTCGCCCCGGCTGGCCGACTCCAAGCTGCTAACCGAGCAGGTCCGAGAAGGACTCTTCGACGAGGTCCTGCGAGCGGCCGCGGACTGGTCCGCGGTGGTGATCCCGGCAGCGGAGATCGACCGGACCGGAGTACACGTGGCCAACATCACCGGCATGCGACGTGCTGTCGCGCGGTTGGGACATCGGCCGGGCTACGTGCTCACGGACGGGTTCGCGGTCGCCGGCTTCGGTACGGAGTCGTTGGCGGTCGTGAAGGGGGATCGGGTTGCCGCCTGCATCGCGGCGGCCTCGATCGTGGCGAAGGTGACGAGGGACCGGATCATGCGTGCGTTGCACACGCGCTATGCCGAGTACGATTTCGCGCAGCACAAGGGATACGTCACCGCGGCCCACGCGGCGGCGCTGGCGCGGTACGGACCGTGTGACGAGCATCGGAAGTCGTACGTCAACGTGGCCGCGCATGCGGTGCCGACGAGGGAAGCCCGATCATTGCGGCTGGAGGACAGAGTGCTTGCGACCAGCCTGCACGGCGTCACGGAGACCGCATGAGCGCGGAAGATCTCGAGAAGTACGAGACCGAGATGGAGCTTCAGCTCTACCGCGAGTATCGCGACGTGGTGGGGCTGTTCTCGTACGTCATCGAGACCGAACGCCGGTTCTACCTCGCCAACGACTATCAGATCGAGGTCAGGAACAGTACGGACGGTGAGGTCTTCTTCGAGTTGACCCTCCGGGATGCCTGGGTGTGGGACATGTTCCGGCCTGCGCGCTTCGTGAAGAATGTCCGGGTCGTCACTTTCAAGGACATCAATGTGGAGGAGCTGACCAAGGCCGAGCTCTGACGCTCCGCTCGTGGGTCGCAGGCCCTCTGTGATGCTGCCAGCCGGCTCTGCCTCGACTCCGCCCTCGCCCTGGTGACTACGTAGGCGGCGCTCCGGCCGGGGCGCTTCGTTCATCGGCCGCCCACCTCCGCCGGGGTCCCCTGGCCTGTGCCCGACCGGACCCGTCTGTTTGCGCGCTACCTGTGGACAAAGTCCGTCATCCACATCTTGATCAAGACCCCTGGTTGTTTCCGCCCGCAGCGCCGACGCTGAAGCAGGCCGGCGGGCGCACGTCCCCCGGCGGACGGGAGCGTGGCGATGCGCGCGAAGGACGCACTGGGTCGGTTCGGAGAGGAGGTCGCGTCCCGGCATCTGGCGGCAGGGGGCGCGGCGATCCTCGACCGTAACTGGCGCTGCCGGGAAGGCGAGCTCGATCTCGTGCTCCGGGACGGCGCAGATCTGGTGTTCTGCGAGGTCAAGACCCGATCCGGGACGCGCTTTGGGTCCGCCGCGGAAGCGGTGGTCGGTCGGAAGGCGGCTCGGATCCGCCGGTTGGCCGCCCGCTGGCTCGCGGAGCACCCGCACGCGCCCTCTTCCGTGCGTTTCGACGTGGTGTTGGTGTCGCGGCCGCCGGTCGGCCCGGTGCGCGTCGAGCATCTTCGGGGTGCGTTCTGATGGCGCTCGCCCGAGCCCGGGCGGTCGCGGTCCTCGGGGTCGAGGGACATCTGGTCGAGGTTGAGGCGGATCTGGCCGACGGCCTGCCGCGGCTGACTCTTATCGGCCTGCCCGACACTGCCCTGCACGAGTCGCGCGACCGGATCCGCGCCGCGGTGGTCAACTCCGGCCACAAGTGGCCGGACAGGCGGATCACCCTCGGCCTGTTTCCCGCCACCCTGCCGAAGGCGGGCAGCGGCTTCGACCTGGCGATGGCGGTTGCGGTGCTCAGCGCTGCCGCGGTGGTTCCGCCCGAGTCCCTGCTGCGTCGGGTGTTCATCGGCGAGCTGGCGTTGGACGGTCGTGTGCGCGCGGTGAGGGGAGTGCTGCCGGCGGTGCTCAAGGCGGCAGCTGCGGGTGTCGATCGCGTGGTGGTCCCGGCGGCCAATGCGGCCGAGGCGGCGCTGGTGCCCGGCGCCCGTGTCGAACCGGCCATCGATCTGGCCGGCGTGCTGTCGGTCCTGCGTGGGGAAGCTGCGGCGCCGGAGGTGACGGCGCCGCCGCCCACCGCGCCCACCCCGGCCGAAGTGCCGGGCCTGGACCTGGCGGACGTGGCCGGCCAGACCCGGGGTCGGCTTGCCGTCGAGGTCGCTGCGGCGGGCGGGCATCACCTGTTCATGCAGGGGCCGCCCGGCAGCGGGAAGACGATGTTGGCCGATCGGCTGCCCGGCCTGCTGCCCATGCTGGACACCGACGCCTCGCTGGAGGTGACGGCCGTGCACTCGGTGGCCGGCCTGCTACCGTCCAACGCTCCTCTCGTCACCCGCCCGCCTTACCGCAGCCCGCATCACAGCGCGACCCCGGCGGCGTTGATCGGGTCGGGCTCGGCGGTCATCCGCCCGGGGCTGGCCAGCCAGGCCCATCGCGGAATTCTTTTCCTCGACGAAGCCCCCGAGTTCAATCGGCAGAGTCTCGACGCGCTGCGCCAGCCGCTGGAGAGTGGCACGATCGAGGTGGCCAGAGCTCGGGCGACAGCCCGCTTTCCGGCGCGGTTCCAGCTCGTCCTCGCCGCAAATCCGTGCCCCTGCGCGAAGGCCCGGGGGCCGCGAGGGACGGGTTGTGAGTGCCCGAGCCTGGTGCGTCGGCGCTACCTCGCCCGACTCTCCGGCCCGTTGCTGGACCGGATCGACATCCAGGTCGCCCTGAGCGCGCCGAGCCGGGCCGAGCTCAGGGCAGATGTGGGCCGCTCGGCGACCTCGACGCAGGTCGCCACCCGGGTGGCGGGAGCCAGGGAACGTGCCGGCGCCCGGCTGGCGGGTACCCCATGGCGGGTCAACGCGGAGGTGCCCGGTCCGGCGTTGCGTCGGCTCTGGCCGCTACCCACGAAGGTCACCGCGGTGGCCGAGCGGGCTTTCGACGCAGGCCTGCTCACCGCCCGTGGCCTTGACCGTGTCCACCGCCTGGCCTGGACCTTCGCCGACCTCGCCGGGCGACCATCGCCCGGACCGGAACAGTTCGGTGCCGCGCTGGACCTGAGGTTGCCCGGATGGGCGGCATGAGCGCGTCCGGCATGCCCTCCGAGCTGCCCGAGCCCGGGACCGGCCGGCCCGCACCCGGGGCGGCCCCGCTGCGGTCGCCGGCGCGTGGGGCCGATTTCGGAGCTCCGTCGCCCGAGCAGGACGGCGGGGAGCCGACCGATGGCGTCACCCCGCTGCCGGCGGTGCCCGCTGGCACGGTGGAGACGGACGCGGATCGCCTCGGCCGGATCGCTCTGACCCGGGTGTTCGGACCCGAACATCAGCGCGTGGCCGTCGAGGTGGGGCGGCGAGGTGCCGCCCGGGTGTGGGCCGAGGTGCGGTCGGCGCATCCCGGCGTGGATCCCCTCCGCGACCTGGACGCCGCGTCCCGGGTCGGTGCCCGGCTGGTATGCCCGCAGGATCCTGAATGGCCGATCGAGCTCGACGCGCTGGATCGCCTGCGCGACGAGGGCGACGGCTCCGCGATCGGCGCGCCCCTGTGCCTGTGGGTGCGCGGCCCCGGAGACCTGCGTGAACTCGCATCAAGGGCGGTCGCCCTGGTGGGTTGCCGGGCCGCGACGAGCTACGGACTGCATCTCGCCGGCGAGATAGCTTTCGCGATGGCGGAGCAGGGCTGGGCGATCGTGTCGGGGGCGGCGTTCGGGATCGACGCGGCAGCACACCGCGGCGCGCTGGCCGCGGCCGGACCGACCGTCGCCGTCCTCGCCGGCGGCGTCGACGTACCCTATCCGGCCGCCCATGTGGAGTTGCTGGCCGAGATCGGTCGCACGGGAGCCGTCGTCAGCGAGGTCGCGCCTGGGACCCCGCCCTTCCGCCGGCGCTTCCTGACCCGGAATCGGGTGATCGCCGCGTTGTGCCGAGGGACCGTACTGGTCGAGGCGGGCCTGCGTAGCGGGGCCCTCAACACCGTCGCCCACGCCCGTCGCCTCGGCCGCCAGGTGATGGCCGTACCCGGCCCCGTCACCAGCGCGATGAGCGCCGGGTGCCACCGGCTGCTCCGTGACTTCCGGGAGCAGACCGTGCTGGTCACCGGGGCCGAGGACATCAGCGAGGAGATCGCGGCCGTAGGCAGGTTCGCTGAGCGCCCACCGACAGCCGCCGGGCCTCGCGACGAACTGTCAGCGATGGTGCGTGGCCTGCTCGACGCCATGCCTTCCCGCGCGGCGGTCGGCGTGTCGGTGTTGTCCCAGCGGACTGGGCTGCGCCCGGAGGAGGTGCTGGCCATGCTGGGGCCGCTGACCGTGGAGGGGCTGGTCGAGAGCGTCCCTACTGGGTACCGACTGACCTCGCTGGGCCGGGCGCCGTCCAACGCCCGGTCCCGATCTCGCCGAAGCTGAGCGAAGACCCCGTCCGGATGCTGTCCGATCCGGCGGGGTCTCTCTTCGATGATCATTGGCCGGTGCGGTTGAGCCGACGCGGTCGCGCCGGTGCCGCGGAGCCGACGCGCTGCCGACGCTGCCGCCGATGCCGCCGATGCCGCCGAGCCGAATCCGTCGCATGCACGCGACGCCACGCGACACAACGTCCGCTGTCAGCGGGTCTTGACGCGGCGACCAGGTCCGGAGACGGTCATCGCATGGCATCGCACCACGGGCGTGGTCCTGTGCGCGGCCGGGTGGTTCCGGCGGTTTCGGCCCCCGACGGAGCCCGGACGGCGAGCGCGCGCGCTGTTTCGGGGCCGGCGGCGGTCGAGGGCGCCGAAGCGGGCTGGGCCGCGGCGATCGCCGGCTTCCGGCGCCATCTGGTCGCGGAGCTTGACCGGTCGCCGGAGACGGTCCGTGCCTACGTCGCCGATCTGGCGAGTCTGCGGGCGCACGCGGAGCGGGAGGGACGCCCGGAGCTCGCCGACCTGGATCTGACGGTGCTGCGCAGTTGGTTGGCCAGTATGCGCGCGGCCGGTGCCGCTCCGGCGACACGTGCACGGCGGGCCTCGCTCGCCCGGGTGTTCTCGGCCTACGCGGCCCGCCGCGGGTTCCTGACAACCGACGTGGCCGCCAGGCTGGTCGGCGCGCGCGCGGTCCGGCAGGTGCCACAGGTCCTGACCGCCGTCGCTGCGCGTCAGCTCCTGGACGCCGTGTCCGGGCCTGGCCAGGCGCCGGGCGACCAGGCCGCTGCGCAGGTACGGCACCTTACGGGTACACGACCAGGCCGCGATGACGATGCAGCCGTGCGAGAGGCCCTCGGCCTGCGTGACGCGCTGGTGCTCGAACTGCTCTATGGCAGCGGGGTACGGGTGTCCGAGCTGTGCGGCCTGGACCTCGGGGACATCGACGACGAGCGGCGGCTGCTGCGGGTACTGGGCAAGGGCGGCCGGGAGCGCAGTGTTCCGTTCGGAGTGCCCGCTGCCGGTGCGCTGCGGGCGTGGCGGACCTCGGGCCGTCCGCTCCTCGCCGCACCCCAAAGTGGGTCGGCTCTGCTGCTGGGACAGCTCGGGGGCCGGCTCGATCCACGCACGGTGCGGCGGGTCCTGGCGCGTTGTGTGGAGCTGGGGATCGTTCCCCCGGGGCTGACGCCGCACGGACTGCGCCACTCGGCGGCGACGCACATGCTTGAGGGAGGTGCAGATCTGCGCTCTGTCCAGGAATTTCTCGGCCACGCCAGTCTCGCCACCACACAGATCTACACGCATGTGACCCCGGAGCGACTTCGCGCGGCCTTCGAGCAGGCGCACCCGCGCGCGTGACTCGCAGCGGACTGTCGTCGGTCATCCAGGGCGAAGGGGTAGAAGCCGGGGCGGAACCCGCCGGAACGAACGCAACGGGTCGAGGTATTCCACGCCGTGTAGCAGCCCCCAGTGCAGGCACGTCGTCGTGGGGCAACCGGGGTGGCCGTCGGTGATCCAGCCGAGCAGATCACCCGCCTGGACGACGGCGCCAACGCGGACGGTAGGCCGCAGGGGTTCGTAGGTCGTCCGGACCGTTCCATGGTCGACGGTCACCACTCCCCGTCCCGCTACGGGACCCGCAAAGCTCACCGTTCCGGCGGCGGCCGCCAGCACGGCACTGGCCGGCGAGGCCCGCAGATCGACGCCACGATGGCCGGGGCCGAAGGGCGTCGCAGGACGTTGGAAGGCTCGGCTCACCGCCACCGGACCCGGCAGCGGCCACCGCAGAAGCGGAATGCCCGCTGCGGCCGCGGGCGCCGTCGTGGCGGCGAGCCGGTCCGAAGCGCCGGGCGGTGATGCGCGGCGAGGCGCCAGCGCGCCACCGCCCGGCGGACTGGCGACCGGCGGGGACAGGGCCGGTCGCCGAGCGTCCCCGGGCCGGGTCGAGCCCGGCTCGGGGGGTCGGTGGACGGAGAAGGGTTCGTCGGGCCCCGGTGCGGAGGCGGCGTCGCGTCCGGGCAGGGAGGCGCTGGGCGCCGGTGCGGAAGGGACCGTTCGGGCGGAGGGCGCGCCAGGCGACATGATCGGACGCGGGGGCGGGTTGGTGGTCCCCACCTCCTGGACGGGCGCTCGGGGTGTGACGGCGACAGGTCCTTGTGCCACCGCCAGCGCCTGGGCGATCGGGTCGTCCGGGAGCGCCCCGCCCTGCGGACCGGTCCCGAGGCCGGTCTCCGGCTCGCTGCCTGGCAGTGAGCCGTCCGGGTCGGCGGCGCGTGCGGCGACGGTGGCGGGCGGCCCGCTCGCTCGCGGGTTGATCGGGACTCTGCTGGGCCAGCCGACGGCGATCAGCAGCGCGATCGCCGGGATGACGAGCCAGAGCGGATCGAAGCGGGGCAGTCTTGGCATGGCGGTGTCAACCTCCGGGGTCGAGGGAGGCGCGGCGGCCGGGTGGCGTCCGGGGCGACGATCCCGGCCGCCGCTTGGCCGGTCCGCGAGAGCGGCGGATCGGCCGGTTCCACGGTGCGATGTTTTGCGCTGGTTGGGTAGTCCGGGATTTATGGCTGTGGATAACTTGCTCCGGCATTGATTCGAGATGAGACGTCGACCCGCGGATCGGCCTGCTGTGCGGTCGTTGCACTCCGTTCGCCCCGCCGGGCCGAAGATCGGCGAAGGCTGGCGCCGCCGGCGGGCATGCCGCGGCGGCACATGATCTTGACGGCCGGGGTGGGCGGGTTTTCCGCTGGGCCGTGGCGCGGGTCCGGGTATCATGGTCGGCAGGGCCCGCATCGCGGGTTCAGTTCGCACGCCCGCTTCCGAGGGTCCTCACCAGGCCGTCGGAAGGGTCTCCTCGGTCCGTCGCATCGCGACGGCCACGACCACTCCGGGCGTCAGGGGCAGCCGTCGTCAGGCGGCGCCGTCACAACCGAGGCGTCCGGCCGCGGCCGGACGGAGAGGAGCGACGCGCCATGGCCGTCGTCACCATGAAGCAGCTGCTCGAGAGCGGCGTGCACTTCGGGCACCAGACCAAGCGCTGGAACCCGAAGATGAAGCGGTACATCTTCACTGAGCGTAACGGCATCTACATCATCGACCTGCAGCAGACTCTCTCGTACATCGACCGCGCCTACGACTTCGTCAAGGAGACGGTGGCGCACGGTGGCACGGTGCTGTTCATCGGGACGAAGAAGCAGGCCCAGGAGGCCATCGAGGAGCAGGCCGCCCGGGTGGGCATGCCCTACGTGAAGGAGCGCTGGCTCGGCGGCATGCTGACCAACTTCTCCACCGTCTACAAGCGTCTCCAGCGGCTCAAGGAGCTCGAGGAGATCGAGGTGACCGGCGGTACCGAGGTCCGCACGAAGAAGGAGCAGCTCGTGCTGACCCGGGAGAAGGCGAAGCTGGAGCGCACCCTCGGCGGCATCCGGGACATGAGCCGGGTGCCGAGCGCGGTGTGGGTGGTGGATACGAAGAAGGAGCACATCGCGGTCGGCGAGGCGCGCAAGCTGGGCATCCCGGTCGTGGCGATCCTTGACACGAACTGCGACCCCGACGAGGTCGACTACCCGATTCCCGGCAACGACGACGCGATCCGCAGCGCGGCGCTGCTGACCCGCGTGGTGGCCGACGCCGTCGCGGACGGCCTCATGGCGCGGGCCGGTGCTTCCAAGGCCGCCGACGCCAAGCCCGAGCAGTCCGCAGGCGAGGAGCCGCTGGCCGAGTGGGAGCAGGCGCTGCTGCGCGGCGAGGGCACCGCGCCGGCGGCGAGCGAGGAGCAGCCAGCAGAGGAGCCGGCGCCGGCCGCTGCCGAGGCCCAGACCGACGCGGCGGTCGGTACGGCGGTCTGACCTCGGGTCGCTCCGCGCGCCGGGCCTTCGTGGCGCCCGGCGCGCGCCGCCCGGCAGCCGGTATCGGTTGCGGCCACCTCGTGGCGGCTACCCGGGGCGGTCCGGGCAGGCGGCGCAAGATCGCCGACGCGGGGAGCCCGCTGACCTGAGGGCCTGGAGCGCCCGGTCGGCGGGCGCGAGGGCGGAGTACCGGCGGCGGTAGCCGGCCACTGGTGGCCCTCCCGCCGCGCCACGCCTCTGGGACCGCGCCACGCCTCTAGGACAACGACAGCATTCCGACGGACACCGACGAGAAGAGCACCATGGCAGACATCACAGCCGCCGACATTCGCAAGCTCCGGGAGCTCACCGGGGCTGGGATGAGCGACGTCAAGAAGGCGCTGGTCGACAACGACGGCGACGTCGAGAAGGCGAAGTCCTGGCTGCGGGAGAAGGGCAAGGCACAGGTCGCCAAGCGCGCGGCGCGCAGCGCCGCCAACGGCCTGGTCGAGTCCTACCTGCACCGGACGGACCCGCAGTTGCCCCCGACTCTCGGAGTGCTCGTCGAGCTGCGCTGCGAGACGGACTTCGTGGCGAAGACCGACGACTTCAAGCAGCTCGCCCGCGACCTCGCCCAGCACATCGCGGCCGCGGACCCGCTGTACGTCACCGCGGACCAGATTCCCAACGAGGTGCTCGAGGCCGAGCGCAAGATCTATGAGGCTGCTGCCCGCGAGGAGGGCAAGCCCGAGCAGGCGATTACGAAGATCGTCGAGGGCAAGGTCAACGGCTACGTCAAGAGCAGCGTGCTGCTGGACCAGCCGTGGGTGAAGGATGGCAAGGTGACCATCCGAGCCCTGCTCGACCAGGCGGGCGCCTCGCTTGGCGAGAAGATCGAGGTCGGCCGGTTCTCCCGGTTCAACATCCGGCAGGCCTGAGCGCAGGTACACGGGACGGCGGGCGGACAGTGGCCGCCCGCCTGTTTCGCGTTCGCGAGAGACCGCCGCGACGGCGCCCGGTGTCACGTACCGGGACGGCAACACGACGGTTCGACATGTTCGGCGTGGCGCGTCCCCCCGGGCTCCGCGGGGGCGGCTTCGTGCGGGACACTGATTGCCACGGTTGTGCGATCATCGACGGGGCCGGGGCCCTGGCGCGCACGGGCAGCACGTGTCATGTCGCCGGTCGGAAGGCGTCCCTGTCCGGAGGGCGGCCGGCCGGCAGGCTGCTGTTGGAGCCGGACGGATGCCGGCGAGTCAGAGTGGACGGAAGGAAAACCGGTGATCGACGACACACTTCTCGATGCCGAGGAGAAGATGGAGAAGGCCGTCTCGGTCGCCAAGGAGGACTTCGCGAACATCCGTACCGGTCGTATCACGCCCGCGGTCTTCTCCAAGATCGTGGTGGATTACTACGGTGCGCCGACCCCGGTGCAGCAGCTCGCGTCCTTCCACATCCCCGAGCCGCGCATGGTGATCATCACCCCGTACGACAAGTCGTCGCTGGCCTCGATCGAGAAGGCGGTGCGCGACTCCGATCTCGGGGTCAACCCGAGCAACGACGGCACGATCATCCGCATCGTCTTCCCTGAGCTGTCCGAGCAGCGCCGGCGCGACCTGGTCAAGGTTGCCCGCTCCAAGGCGGAGGAGGCCCGGGTCAGCATCCGCAATGTCCGACGTCATGCCAAGGACGGGATCGACCGCATCGTCCGGGACGGCGATGCCGGTGAGGACGAGGGCCGGCGGGCGGAGAAGGACCTCGACGAGGCGACCCACCGTTACGTCGGGCAGGTGGACGAGCTCCTCCGCCTCAAAGAAGCGGACCTGCTGTCGGTCTGACCATCGTCGCCCCCGGAGCCGGTTCGGCCCGCCCACCCCTCGATGCGAGCCAGATGATCGTGGCGGCGCGTGCAGGGCGACGGCGGGGCATGCGTGCCGGTTCTGTCCGCCTCTGTCGAGATAGTCGAGATACAGGCATTCATGACGGCAGTCGACGGCCGCGCCGTGGTTGACGGCGGGCCTTCCGGAAGCGCCGAAGCGACCGGGGCCGCTGCCGGCGGCGCCGGGCCCGCAGAGGTCCCACCGCGCCGTTCCCGCGCCGGCCGCAACCTGCCGGCCGCGATCGCGGTCGGCGTCCTGCTCGGCGCGATCATTCTCGTCCCGCTGTTCACCGTGCGGGCGGCGTTCGTCGGCGTCATCAGCGTCGCCGTCGCCCTGGGCACCTGGGAGGTGATCCGGGCGGTCTGGCTCACCGGAGTGCGGGTACCGCCCGTGCCGCTGGTCGCCGGGGCGCTCGCGATGCCGGCTGTGGCCTACGTCGAGGGGACGACCGGCCTGCTGCTGACGCTGGCCGCCACCGTCGGCGCCGGCGTCGCGGTGCGCGCCGTCGGGCCGGCCGAAGGGCTGGTCCGGGACGTGGGCGGCATCGCCTTCGTCGCCGGATACGTGGGGTTCCCGGCGGGGTTCGCGGCGTTGCTGACCGAACCATCCGACGGCAGCTGGCGGGTCCTCGCCTTCCTGGCCACCGTCGTGGCCAGTGACGTCGGCGGCTACACCGCGGGGGTCCTCTCCGGGGGGCGCCACAAGATGGCCCCGAGCGTGTCTCCCGGCAAGTCGTGGGAGGGGTTCGCGGGCTCCGCGGTGGGCTGCGTGCTGGTGGCGGGGATCCTGCTGGCCTGGCCGCTGGGAGCACACGCGTGGCAGGGGGTCCTGATCGGTCTCGCGACCGCCTGCACGGCGACGATCGGGGACCTGGGCGAGTCGCTGCTCAAGCGGGACATCGGCATCAAGGACATGAGCAACCTGCTGCCCGGGCACGGCGGCGTGATGGACCGGCTGGACTCGTTGCTGTGCACCGCCCCCGTCGCCTGGCTGCTGCTCACCGCCTTCCTCGACTGAGCAGCCGTCCGCCCGCGGGAGTCGACGCGGCGAGACCTGAGTGCCCTCCCGGTACGGGCCGGTGGCAGCGGCCAACATCCGCGGTGGTGGTGGCCTGGTCGGGGGCGCCGGGCGGTGCGCGCGGCCCGCGTGGGCGATCGCCGCATTCGTCTGGGCGGCGGCCTCCTGGCACACTGGAGCCGCGATGACTCCCATGACCGCCGAATCCGACTCCCCGGACGGCCCGGTGTCCGCCGGGACCGGCCGGCCGGTCCGCCTGTCTCTGACCCGGCGTGCCGCGCGACCCGCGCGACACCTGGCAGATCTGTCCAGGGACGAACGCCGCCAGGTCGCGGTCGCGTTGGGCCAGCCCGCCTTCCGCGCCGATCAGGTGTCGCGTCACTACTTCGCCCGGCTGGTCGACGCCGACGAGACCGACGCGATGACCGACCTGCCCGAGAACGCCCGCGGACCGCTCCTCGAGGCGCTGCTCCCGCGGCTGCTCGTGCCCGCCCGAACGCTGAGCTGCGACGACGGCCTGACCCGCAAGACGGCGTGGCGGACCGCGGACGGCGCGCTCCTCGAGTCCGTGATCATGAGATATCCCGATCGGGCGACGGTCTGCGTGTCCAGCCAGGCGGGCTGTGGCATGGGCTGCCCGTTCTGTGCCACCGGTCAGGGGGGGCTGACCCGCAACCTGTCGACGGCGGAGATCGTCGAACAGGTCGTGCACGCCGCTCGTGTGTTGCGCCGCCAGGAGCTGGCCGGCGGCCAGGGGCGCCTGTCCAACGTGGTCTTCATGGGCATGGGTGAGCCGCTGGCCAACTACACCGCGGTGACCGCTGCGCTGCGTCGTCTGATCGCGCCGTCGCCGGAGGGGCTGGGGCTGTCGGCGCGTGGGCTGACGGTCAGCACCGTCGGACTCGTGCCGGCGATGCGCCGGCTGGCGGGCGAGGGCCTGCCGGTGACCCTGGCGGTGTCGCTGCACGCCCCGGACGACGAGCTGCGCGACGAGCTGGTGCCGATCAACACGCGCTGGCCGGTCGCCGAGGTGCTTGCCGCCGCCTGGGAGTATGCCGAGGTCACCGGCCGGCGGGTGAGCATCGAGTACGCGCTGATCGACGGGGTCAACGACGACGTGGCCCGCGCCGACGCGCTCGCGACCCTGCTCGCCGGCCGCCTCGCGCATGTCAATCTCATTCCGCTGAACCCGACGGAAGGTTCGTCCTGGCAGGCCAGTGCGCCCGCCGGCCAGCGCGCGTTCGTCCGACGGCTGCGGGAGCGGGGGATCGCGACCACCGTGCGCGACACCCGTGGTCGGGAGATAGCGGCGGCCTGCGGTCAGCTCGCCGCCGAGCCCGCCGGACGTGCCAGACGCGTCGAGTCGGCGAGGCCCGTCGAGTCCGCGAGACCTGTCGGGGTCGCCGGCGCGGCGAGTGGCTCGCCTGCGCACGGCAGCCGTGTCCTACGGTAGTCCGGCGAGCCGTCGGCGCGGTTCTCTTCGGCATCGTGCGCGGACGGCGAACACGGTCTGGTTGCCGATCACGGCTGCGGTCGGCGTGCTCCTGCTCCTGCTGTGGTACGCCATCTCGCGGGATCCCGGCTCGGACCACGCCTCGGGGCCATCCTCCGCGATCGGTCCCGCCGGCGGGCGTGAGCCGCACGCGGCGGCGGCCTCGGCGTCGCCGACGCCCACCGTCCCCCCGCCGCCGCCCAGCGGGTGCGTCACCGGCAGGACCCTGCCGTCCGGGGTGAGTACCCGCACGCTGCGGGTCGGCGGCACCGACCGCACCTACGTGCTCGCCGTTCCCACCGCGGGCGCGCAGGTTCGGGCGCTGCCACTGATCCTCACCTTCCACGATCTCGGGCAGAGCACCGACGATCTGGAGGCTTACACCGGGCTCGCCGACCAGGCCACCAAGGCCGGCTTCGCGGTCGCGGCGCCGATCGGGGCCCAGGATCGGTGGAACTTTCCGCGTTCCGCCGCTGTCGGCCCCGACGACGTGCTGTTCGCGGGGACGCTGCTCAACGAGCTCACCGGTCGGATGTGCCTCGACGCGAAACGCATCTTCGCCGTGGGGTACGCCGACGGCGCGAACATGGTGCTCACCACGGCCTGTGCGTTGCCGGGCCGGTTCGCGGCGGCGGTCACGGTCGGCTCGAGCGTGCTGCCCGCCTCCTGCGCGGCGCCCACCACGAACCTGCTGGAGATCCACGGGACGGCCGACCAGATCGCGCCGCTCGACGGCGGCGGCGCCCCCCGTCCCGCACCGTTCGCCGGCGTGGTCGCCCAGTCGACGCCCGACCGGCTCGCCCGCTACGCCTCCGCGCTCCGGTGCAGCGGCGCCACCCAGGCCTCCCGGGACACCGCGGCCTGGCAGCGCACCGTGTGGACCGGCTGCCCGAGCGGGCACGACGTCGGGTTGCTGGCCATGCAGGGTGCCGGACACACCTGGCCCGGTGCGCAGGCACGTCCGGCGCTTGGACCGACCTCGGACGCCTTCAGCGCCACCGTCGTGGCACTGACCTATTTCGGCTACACCCCCACGTCCGGGGACGTCGGCGGCGGCGACGCGGGAACGGCGGGCTCGGGCGGGGTGCTCCGCCCGCCCGGACCGCTTGCCCCGAGCGGTCCGCCC
The DNA here is from genome assembly GCF_000058485.1 of Frankia alni ACN14a. NCBI lineage: Bacteria > Bacillati > Actinomycetota > Actinomycetes > Frankiales > Frankiaceae > Frankia > Frankia alni. The sequence goes on along the minus strand of NC_008278.1, from coordinate 6,259,325 downwards.
GCCGCCTCGGCCACGCCGACCACGCCGGCGCCGCCGTCGTCGACGGCGAACGCATCGCCTTCGGCGAGTACCAGCCCGGGCGCCGGGACGGGCGGGTCGGGGACTCCCGTGCCGGCGGTGTCACCCTCGGCGACCGGGACCCCCTCGTCGGCGGCCTCGGACGGATGAGCCCCCCCGGTTGGGTGCGAGACCGGCGACCCCGCCGGGTCGAGGACGACCTGGCTCCGACGGGGAGAGGATGAGGTCACAAAAGGTAGTGGCCGTCAGACCCATTGCACATCTACGGGTGGCACCTGTCATGAACCGAACAGGGCGGCGCCGAGGCGTCGACGGGCCTGAGACAATGGAGGTGTGGTGGAGGCTTCGAACCTGCGTGAAGTTGTTCTGCTCGGGTCCACGGGCTCGATCGGAACCCAGGCCATAGACGTCGTACGCCGCAATCCACAGCGCTTCCGGGTGGTTGCGCTGATGGGCGGCGGGTCCCGGGTGGACCTGCTGGCAGCCCAGGCACTCGATCTCGGTGTCCAGGCGGTGGGCGTGGCGGCGGCATCGGCGGCCCAGGACCTGCAGCTCGCCTTCTTCGCGGAGGCGACACGGCGGGGCTACCGCCGGGGCGAGTTCGCCGTGCCGAAGATCCTGGCCGGGCCCGATGCGGCGAGCGAGATCGCCGAGTGGCCCTGTGACATTGTTCTCAACGGCATCACCGGGTCGGTCGGACTCGCGCCGACGCTCGCCGCGCTGGCCGCCGGCCGGACGGTGGCGCTGGCGAACAAGGAGTCGCTGGTCGCGGGGGGTCCCCTGGTCCTGGACGCGCTCGGCGGCGACCCGGACCGGCTCGTTCCGGTGGACTCCGAGCACTCGGCGTTGGCGCAGTGCCTGCGCGGCGGCCGTCGGGACGAGGTACGCAAGCTGGTCCTCACGGCCAGCGGCGGCCCGTTCCGCGGGCGCCGCCGCGACGAGCTCGCCGCCGTCACCCCGCAGCAGGCGCTGGCCCATCCCACCTGGGACATGGGCCCCGTGGTCACGATCAACTCGGCCACCCTGATGAACAAGGGGCTGGAGCTGATCGAGGCGCACCTGTTCTTCGGGGTGCCCTACGACGACATCGACGTCGTCGTGCACCCCCAGTCGCTGGTGCACTCGATGGTCGAGTTCACCGACGGGTCCACCCTGGCCCAGGTCTCGCCACCCGACATGCGCCTGCCCATCGCGCTGGCCCTGGGCTGGCCGGAACGGGTGGCCGAGGCGCAGCCGCCGATGGACTGGACCCGGTCCCAGGCGCTCACGTTCGAACCACTCGACGAGGTGGCCTTCCCGGCCGTGGAGCTCGCGCGCACGGCCGGTCGCCGGGGTGGCACCGCTCCCGCGGTGTTCAATGCGGCCAACGAGGAGGCGGTGGCCGCCTTCCTGGCCGGACGCCTGCCCTTCGTCCGTATCGTCGATCTGGTGGCCGAGGTCATCGCCGAACACGAGGTCGTCGATCACCCTTCGCTCGACGAGGTGTTCGCCACCGAGCGGGCCGCACGCGACGCGGCGCAGCGGTTGATCCGGCGCGAGAGCGAACGGGAATCGGCGTGAAGCACGCTCGGTCCGCAGTGAGCGGTGGGTCCCTGGCGGGCGGTGAATCCCACCCTGCCGGCTTCCGATCCGGGATCGGCGTGATCCGCTCGGGCCGGGCCGGGCGCGGTGGTTCGCGGGGTGCCAGGGCCCGTGCGGGCACCCCCGACCGGTGTCCCGTCGGTCGGAGGCCGGCCTGATGGCGATTCTCGGCATCGTGGCGTTCGCCGCGGCGCTCCTCGTGTCCGTGGTGCTGCACGAAGGCGGTCACTTCGTCACCGCCCGGCACTACGGCCTGAAGGCGTCGAAGTTCTTCGTGGGCTTCGGACCGACGATCTGGTCCCGCCAGCGCGGCGAGACCGAGTACGGCATCAAGGCGATCCCCGCCGGCGGCTTCGTCAAGATCGAGGGGATGACGCCGCTGGAGGAGATCGATCCGGAAGACGAGCCGCGGGCGTTCCACAACGCCCGGGCCCGGGCCCGCCTGGTGGTCATGTCCGCCGGCTCCTTCGTGCACTTCGTCATCGCCATCGTCCTGATCTACGCGGTTCTGGTCACGCTCGGCACCAAACAGGTCAGCGAATCGAAGATCGGTTCGACGAGCTGCGTGGCGACGACCGCAAAGTGTTCCGGCCCCGGCCCCGCCGCCGCCGCGGGAATGCGGCCCGACGACCGGATCGTCAGTTTCGACGGCGTCGCGGTGCACACCTGGAAGGACTTCACCCGCCGGGTGCGCGAACACGGCGCCGGGCCCGCCTCGCTCGTGGTGGAGCGCGACGGCCGGCAGCTGACCCTCGCCCCGGACCTCGTCGAGGTCCGCCGCAACCGTGTCACCGGTGAGTCGGGCGACGACCGGGTCGGTGCCCTGGGCGTCCGGCCCGGCCTCGACACGGTCCACTACAACCCGATCGAGGCCGTTCCGCAGACCTTCAAGGTGATCGGCTCCGGCTTCACCGGCATGTACAACACGCTGACCCACCGGATCGGCGACGTCGGTAAGATCTTCAGCAACGATCGCGATCCCCAGGGCTTCATCAGCGTCGTGGGGGCGGCGCGCATCGGCGGTGACGTCGTCTCGGCGCCCGACAGCTCGGTGCTCGACCGAATCGGCCAGTTCCTCATCCTCGTCGCCGCGATCAATCTCGCGGTCGGCATCTTCAACCTGCTGCCCCTGCTCCCGTTGGATGGTGGCCACATCGCCGTGCTGGGCTTCGAACAGGCCAGACATGGTCTGCGCAGGCTTCGGGGCTACCGTGGACCGGTACAGAAGGTGGATTTCGCCAAGCTATTACCGGCCACGTACGCCACGGTTGTCGTCCTGCTCGGGTTCAGCCTGCTCCTCCTGTCCGCCGACATCTTCAATCCGATCCGCCTGAACCAGTGATTCCGCACGGTTGCGCGAGACCGTGCGCCCTACTGCCCTGCGTCCCGCAGCCGACAGGCCGAATCAGTCGCACGTCGATCCTTTTTTTCGATTCGCCAGTTCCGATTCGCCAGTGAGGACAACGTGACCGTTACTCTGGGCATGCCAGCCGCTCCGGCCCGACCGCTCGGTACTCGGCGGCACAGCCGGCAGATCAACGTGGGCAACGTCCCGGTCGGGGGTGACGCTCCGGTCTCCGTGCAGTCGATGTGCACCACGTTGACCTCGGACGTCAACGCGACACTGCAGCAGATTGCCCAGCTCACCGCCTCCGGATGCCAGATCGTCCGGGTGGCCGTCCCCAGCCAGGACGATGCCGACGCGCTGGCGGCCATCGCCCGCAAGTCGCCGATCCCTGTGATCGCGGACATCCACTTCCAGCCCAAGTACGTCTTCGCCGCGATCGACGCCGGCTGCGCGGCGGTCCGCGTCAACCCCGGCAACATCAAGGCGTTCGACGACAAGGTCGGCGAGATCGCCCGCGCGGCGAAGGGCGCCGGCATCCCGATCCGGATCGGGGTGAACGCCGGTTCCCTCGACAAGCGGCTGCTCGCCAAGTACGGCAAGGCCACGCCGGAGGCGCTCACCGAGTCGGCGCTGTGGGAGTGCTCGCTGTTCGAGGAGCACGACTTCCGCGACATCAAGATCTCGGTCAAGCACCACGACCCGGTCGTCATGATCCAGGCCTACCGCCTGCTCGCCCAGTCCTGCGACTACCCCCTGCACCTCGGCGTGACCGAGGCGGGCCCCGCCTTCCAGGGCACCGTGAAGTCCTCGGTCGCCTTCGGCGCGCTGCTCGCCGAGGGCATCGGCGACACCATCCGGGTCTCGCTGTCCGCGCCGCCGGTCGAGGAGGTCAAGGTCGGCACCGCGATCCTGGAGTCCCTCGGACTCCGGCAGCGTAAGCTCGAGATCGTGTCCTGCCCGTCCTGCGGTCGGGCCCAGGTCGATGTCTACACCCTCGCCAACCAGGTCAGCGCCGGTCTCGAAGGCATGGAGGTCCCGTTGCGCGTCGCCGTCATGGGCTGCGTGGTGAACGGGCCGGGCGAGGCGCGGGAGGCCGACCTCGGCGTCGCGTCCGGTAACGGCAAGGGCCAGATCTTCGTCAAGGGCGAGGTCGTCAAGACCGTGCCCGAGGCGCAGATCGTGGAGACCCTCATCGAGGAAGCCATGCGGCTGGCCGAGGAGATGACGGCGGACGGTACCCCGTCCGGCGAGCCTTCGGTCACCGTCAGCTAGGCGGCGCGACCGGATGGGCCTGCCGCTGCGCTCCGCGCCGACGCGACTGCTCGACGACCGGGATCTCCCCGCCGTGCGTGAGCTGCTGGCCCGTAATCCGGTTGCCGACGTGTTCGTCGCGTCCCGCGTCGAGGCCGCCGGGCTTGACCCGTGGCGGCTCGGCGCGGAGATGTGGGGTCACACGGTGGACGGCCGCCTGGCCTCGGTGTGTTACTCCGGTGCCAACCTCTGGCCCGTGGCGGCGGGTCCCGCCTCGGCGAAGCTGTTCGCCGAGCGGGCCCGCCGGCAGGGCCGCCGCTGCTCCTCCGTCGTCGGCCTCTCCTCGTCGGTCATGGCGATGTGGCGGCACCTCGAGCCGACCTGGGGACGGGCCCGCGAGGTCCGGTCCGACCAGCCGCTGCTCGTGATCGACGAGCCTCCGTTCATCGCGCCCGACCCGGCCGTGCGGCCCGTCCGGCCCGACGAGCTCGACATCCTGCTGCCGGCCTGCATCGCCATGTTCACCGAGGAGATCGGGGTGTCCCCGGTCCTCGCCGACGGCGGAGCCCTCTATCGGGCCCGCGTCGCGGAGTTCATCGGGCAGCGGCGCTCGTTCGCGCACATCGTCGACGGCCGCGTCCTGTTCAAGGCCGAGATCGGCGCGGTGGCCGGGGACGTCTGCCAGATCCAGGGCGTCTGGGTGGATCCGGCGCTGCGCGGGCGCGGCCTGGGTGCAGCCGGCACCGCCAGCGTCGTCGCGCTGGCGCGGGCGGCGTTCGCCCCGCGGGTGAGTCTGTACGTCAACGACTTCAACCACGCCGCCCGCCGAGCCTACGAGCGGGTCGGATTCCAGCGCGTGGGCACCTTCGCCTCGATCCTCTTCTGACCCGCTTCTCCTCCGTCGCAGGCAGGTGTGGCCGCCGCCGCCCCGCCGCCCCGCCGCTGCGTCGCGGTCGTCGGGCAGGACTGTGACCTGGTCCTCAGCCTGTTCCGGGATGGTCCGTGGGGATCAACTCCTCGTCCTCGAATCCTGTCCGTTTTGCGGGAGTTGCTCCCGAGATTCGATGCGTTTGTTACCGGACGATGTCTTCGCAATGAAGGCGCATGGCCAGGATGCGGGGCATCTGGCATGCTTACCATCCCGATGACGTCGATTGACTTGCATGGCGCGGGCGTCTGCCTGCGCCGAGGGGGTTTTCATGAGGCTGAGCAGACTGTGGCGGGCCATGACGCCACTGATCACCGCCGGGGCGCTGGCGCTGGCGGTGGTGGGCTGCTCGAGCTCGGGCGATGACGCCAAGGCGACGGCGAACGCGACGCCCGGCCAGGTGAGCGGGACTCTGCGACTCGGGTACTTCCCGAACCTCACTCACGCGCCCGCGCTCTACGGCGTCGAGAAGGGGATCTTCGCCAAGGAGCTCGGCTCCGGCGTCACGCTGAAGACGTCGACGTTCAACTCCGGCGTGCAGGAGGCCGAGGCCGTCCTGTCCGGGGCACTCGACGCCGGGTACATCGGGCCGAACCCCGCGGTGAACAGCTTCATCAAGTCCAACGGCGAGGCCGTGCGGATCGTCTCCGGCGCGACGTCGGGCGGCGCGGCGCTCGTGGTCCGGCCGGACATCACCTCGGTCGCGCAGCTCAAGGGCACCACGCTCGCGACGCCGAGTCTCGGCAACACCCAGGACGTGGCGCTGCGCTACTACCTGAAGAAGAACGGCCTGAAGACGGACACCCAGGGCGGCGGCGACGTCTCGATCAAGCCGCAGGACAACTCCATCACGGTCGACGCCTTCACCAACAAGGCGATCGACGGCGCGTGGGTGCCCGAGCCGACAGCGTCCCGGCTGGTCGCCGCGGGCGGCAAGGTGCTCGTGAACGAGGCCGACCAGTGGCCCGAAACCAAGGGTCAGTTCGTCACGACGGTGCTGCTGGTTCGCACCGACTACCTGAAGAAGAACCCGGAGATCGTGCACCGGCTCGTCAGCGCCAACGTGGCGTCGATCAACGCTCTCAACGCCGACCGCGCCGCCGGCGCGACGGTCACCAACACGGCCCTGGGCAAGCTTGCCGGCAAGCCGCTGTCGGACAAGGTCCTGACCTCGGCGTGGAAGTCGCTGACGTTCACGCCCGACCCGATTGCCGCCTCCCTGGTCACCTCGGCCAGGCATCAGGAGGAGCTCGGGTTGATCAAGAACCCGAAGCTCGACGGCATCTTCGACCTGACGATCCTCAACGACGTCCTGGCGAAGCAGGGCAAGCCGACCGTCTCCGACTCCTGATCCACCCGCAGGGCGCCCTCGCCGGGCGTGCGTCTCCACCGCAACGGGGGAATGATCCGTGACCGCTGTCCGCTCCGACACCGCACTGCGCATCGACGGCGTCAGCCGGTTCTTCGGCTCCGGCGCCGCCCGTGTCCAGGCGTTGGACAACGTCTCCCTGGACGTCCGGTCCGGCGAGTTCCTCTGTCTGCTCGGCGCGTCGGGATGCGGCAAGTCGACCCTGCTCGGGTTGATCGCCGGTCTCGACGCGCCGACCACCGGCACCGTGGACACCACCGGTCGCCGCGCGGGGATGATGTTCCAGGACTCGGCGCTGCTGCCATGGCTCACCGCGGGGGGCAACATCGAGGTGCCGCTGCGGCTGCGGGGTATCCGCCGCGCCGAGCGGCGGGAGCGGGTGGAAGGCCTGCTCGCGATGGTCCGCCTGGCCGGGCTGGCCGACAAGCGTCCCCATGAACTGTCCGGGGGCATGCGCCAGCGGGTGAGCCTGGCCCGCGCGTTCGCGCAGGAGGCCGACATCCTCTGCATGGACGAGCCCTTCGGCGCCCTGGATGCGATGACCCGTGACCTGCTCCACGACGAGCTGGAACGGATCTGGCGGGAGACCGGCGTCACGGTCATCTTCGTCACGCACGACGTCCGCGAGGCCGTGCGGCTCGGCGACCGCATCGTGCTGCTGTCCTCCCGACCCGGCCGGGTCGCGGAGATCTTCGACGTCGACATCGAGCGGCCGCGGCGCATCGACTCGGCCCGGGTCGCGGAGCTGGCCACCGAGGTGACCACCCGACTACGCGAGGAGGTCGGCCGGCATGGCCACTGACAGCGCCACCACGACCCAGCTCCACGGCCGGTCGACCGAGCTCGACGCCGAGACCGGTCTCGAGGTGGACGCGGCGCTCGCGGGTCTCGACGCGCTCGACATCCCGACCGCGCAACGGCGGCCGTTCGCGGCCCGGGCCTGGGCCGCCACCTGGCCGAAGATCGGCGCCCTCGTCCTGTTCCTGCTGCTGTGGCAGGTCGTCGTCTGGAGTGGCTGGAAACCCTCCTACGTGCTGCCCGGGCCGGGCAAGGCCCTGTCGGAGTTCGGCAGCCGCCTCGGCACCAGCCACTTCTGGGACGCCCTGGCACGCACCCTGGTCCGGGCGCTGGAGGGTTACGCTCTCGCGGTCGTGATCGGGGTCGTGGTGGGGGTGGCGGTCTCCCGCTCCACCATCCTGCGGACCGCGGTGGGCTCCTTCATCACCGCGCTGCAGACGATGCCCTCCATCGTCTGGTTCCCCCTGGCCATCCTGCTGTTCAAGCTCAGCGAGTCGGCGATCACGTTCGTCGTCGTGCTCGGGGCCGCGCCCTCCGTCGCCAACGGGGTGATCTACGGCGTCGACTACGTGCCGCCGCTGCTGGTCCGGGTCGGGCGCAGCATGGGTGCGCGCGGCTTCTCCCTGTACCGGTACGTGGTGGCCCCGGCGGCCCTGCCCTCGGTGCTCGCGGGGCTCAAACAGGGCTGGGCGTTCGCCTGGCGCAGCCTGATGGCCGGCGAGCTGCTGGTCATCGTTCCCGGCCATCCCTCGGTCGGCGCCGACCTGCAGAACTCCCGGGAGCTGCTCGACACGGTCGGGGTGATGGCCTCGATGATCACTATCTTCGTCATCGGAGTCATCGTCGACGCCACCTTCAACACCGCCGACCAGCGGATGCGTGTGCGCCGGGGGCTCGTCGCCGAGGGGACGTCCGCGGTGCGGGCGGCCCGGGGGAACCGGGGACGCGGCCTGGCCGGCGGCGGGATCGAGCCGGGGGGAGGCGTCGGGGACGGCTCGGCGCCGGATCTGCCCGCGGATGCGGGCGCCGGCGGCGCGGACGGCGGGCATTCCGGCGGCGGTGGGTGATCGAGAGGCGTCCCCTCTCCCCTGCGGGGGAACTCCACGGTGGACGGTGAGTGTCGGGGCGTGCACCCGCGGCGCGCCAGCTCAACCCGTCGGGCGCGCTGGGCGCTGCCGGGCGGCAATATGGGTGCATGCAGATCTCCGCTCGCGCCGACTATGCGCTGCGCGCACTCCTGACGTTGGCGGCGAGTGACGGACAGCTCGTCAAGGGCGAATCGCTGGCCCTGGCGCAGGATCTGCCGCTGCGCTTCCTCGAGAACATCCTGACCGATCTGCGCCGGGCCGGGCTCGTCCAGAGCCGCCGGGGCGCCGACGGGGGCTACCAGTTGGGCCGCCCGGCCGACCAGATCACGGTCGCCACGGTGATCCGGGTGACCGACGGCCCGCTCGCGAGCGTGCGCGGGCGCCGCCCCGAGGATGCCTGCTACGAGGGCGCGGCCAAGAACCTGCAGGACGTCTGGATCGCCGTGCGGGTCAACCTGCGCCGCGTCCTGGAGAACGTGACCCTCGCCGAGGTCGCCGGCGGCCGCCTCCCGGAGATCGTCACCGCCCTCGGTAACGACCCCGACGCCTGGACGACCCGCTAGGGGCTCGGCGGGCGCTCACGACGCCCCCGGCAGCGCGCGGGTGGCTGTGGCGGGTGGCAGGCCGGCCGCGAGGCGCGCTCGCTGGGCCCGCACGGCCGTGCCGCCCAGGGCGTCGACGGCGAGCGCCCGGGCGTCGGCGACGAGCACGGCTGTGGCGTCGTGGGCCGCCGCGGCGCAGGCGTCCTCGATCTGGGCCAGCAGGGTCAGCGACGCGGCGACGCTGACCGGCGTCGTGGGGATCCGGTAGGCCGGCAGTGCCGGGGCCGGCTGACCGCCGCGGGTGCCGATCGCGGCGATGAGGTCATCGCGTAGTGCCTGGTGGGCGACCCAGCTCAGCCGGGCCAGCTCCCGGGCGCCGGCGGCCGGGGGGCCCAGCGGCGCGAGCGCACCGCCGGCCGTCGCGGCCGCATAGATCGCGGCATGGGTGGCGGTGAGCATCGTGTTCAGGGCTGCCACGGCCGCCGCCTGCCCAGGCGCCGCCGGGCTCTGCCGGGCCGCCCCCGTCCCGGCGGCCGCGACGACCGGTTCGTCCCGCCTGCCCGCCGTCACCCAGCACTCCCGACACCAACACCGCCGAGACCGACACCGGCGAGACCGCCGACGCCGCCGGCGGTCTCGGCGGGCTGGCCGGCGCCGACCCGCGCGCTGTAAAGGTCGAGCAGCTCCACCTGCGCGACCCCGGCGGCGTGCAGGCTGGCCAGCAACGGCGCGAGCACGCCGCTCACGCGCAGGCTGTCGGTGCGCGCCGCGGCCGTCGCGCCGCTCTCGGCGGCGCGCAGCGAGGCCAGCGTCGCCGCGCGGGCCCTGGCCGACTCGTCGACGGCGGCCGTCGCCGCGGCCCCGGTCGGTGCGTGCGTGGTCGGTGCGTGCGTGGTCGGTGTGAGCCTGGTCGGAGTGGGCCCGGTGGGTGCGGACGCCGTCGGGATCGTCGTGACCGCGGCCGGGATCTGTGCTCCCAGCGTCGATGCGGCGAGCTCGTGATGGGCGCGCAGCGGGTCGAACAGGAAGCGCAGGGACGGATGGCGTCCGGCCGCGCTCCGGTAGGCCGTCGCCAGTGCCGTGGCTCGGACGACCGCGCCCCGCGCCGCGGCGATGTCCGGCGCGCCGAGCCCGCCGTTCGACGCGGTCGAGCGGGAGACCGTGGTCGTGCAGGCAGTTACCCCGACGGCGTCGGCGAGGGCGAGCCCGCCGAGTCCCACCAGGACGCGCCGCCGCGAGACGGATGTGCGGGGCGCCGGGTCCACGGTCCTGAGCTTCGCACATCGCGGCGGCCGGGCAGAGCGCCGTCCGACCCGTCCGGGTGGACCGTCGGCCTGGCGTCGGCACCCCGGCATGCGGGCCGCGGTCGGTCGGTGCGGCGGCGCACGTAGGCTATGGATCTCATCCTGTTCGCCGCCGCCGTGGCCCGGTGGGCTCCTGGGCGGCGGTCCGTCGGCGAGGATCACCGTGTGTCGTCGCCGGCCAACCCGGCGGTGTATCCGTGGTGTCCGGCCGAACCTGGGTATCGCCCCTGGTGGCCGGCATGCCGGGGACCGGATTGCCGGGGACCGGATTCCGGTGGCCGGTGGGCTGCCGGGGTGGCCCGGCCGGCAGGGGCGGCGAGACGATCAGGACAGGCGTGAACACGAGAAGGGACGGACCAGGTGTCAGGGGCGGGGGAGTCCGGTCACGGACGGGGCCGAGGCTCATCCGGAGCGGCTCGGCGGGCGGGGACCGTCCGGCCGGCGTTGCGCGACCGGTTGACGTCCGGCCTGGCCGGGGCAGGTTTCGATCTTGAGGATGTGGCGGTGAGCCGGGCCGGTTCGCGCAGCGTGGTCAGGGTGGCGGTGGACCGCGACGGTGGCATCGACCTGGACGCGGTGGCCGAGGCCAGCAGGGTGGTGTCGGACCTGCTCGACGCGGCGGAGGCGGCGGGCGAGGGCCTCAGCGCCGGGCCCTACGTCCTGGAGGTCACCTCCCCGGGGGTCGACCGGCCGCTGACCGCGCCCCGGCACTGGCGCCGCGCCGTCGGGCGGCTGGTGACCGTGCGGGACAGCGCCGGGGAGGTTCTGTCCGGCCGGGTGCTGTCCGCCGACGAGGCCGGGGCGGATCTGGCCGTTGCCA